>DKUJ01000027.1:0-46454 GCA_002490635.1 Porphyromonadaceae bacterium UBA7207 | reverse complement strand
ACCTTCGATTACTTCTTTGTCTTTGATCGAGTTCAGGGATTCCTCGTAGGCGTGGGTGAGTTCGTCGCGGCTGCGGCCGATGTTGCTCTCGCCGTTCTCATAGGCATCCCAGTCGAAATCCTCGACCGGTGAATTTTTCAATTCGCTCATTTAATGTGTTAGTAATTAGGTTGATTAATGTGCGCGGTCGCGCCCCTTGCGGGAGCGCCCACCGTTTGCGCCGCAAATATAGCAATTAATCGGCTGATAAGCAAATATTTTTACAGCCTCCACAGCCTGGATGCGCCGTAATCCGGATAGGTGCACCGCCCGGCAGCTGAAGGAGTTGTGAAGCTGCAGCGGACTGGCAGGCCGTGAAACATGAACGCAGGCACCGCCGGGATGTCCGTGCGGTGCCTGCGCTATCAGGCTATGCTCTTTGCGGGAGCGGAATCAGTTGTCGGCTTCGGGCTGTGCGGGAGCTTCGGCTTTGGCTTCCTCCACGGCGCCTGCAGCCTTGCGGCGCGAGCGGCGTGTGGTTTTGGCCTTGGCTTCCTTGCCTTCCTTGAGCATGGCTTCGTTGTAGTCCACCAGCTCGATGAAGCATGTCTGGGCGTTGTCGCCAAGACGGTTGCCGGTCTTGAGAATGCGGGTGTAGCCGCCGGGGCGGTTGGCGATTTTCTCGGCAACGCTCTGGAAGAGTTCCTTCACTGCCTCTTTGTTCTGGAGGTAGGAGAACACCAGACGACGGTTGGGTGTGGTGTCGTTCTTGGCGCGGTTGATCAGCGGTTCGGCATACATACGCAGAGCCTTTGCCTTGGCAAGGGTTGTGAAGATGCGCTTGTGCATGATCAGCGATATGGTCATGTTGGCCAGAAGTGCGTCGCGATGGGCTTTCTTGCGGCCAAGGTGGTTGAATTTCTTATTGTGTCGCATCGGAGCTTATTCTTTATCGAGTTTATACTTAGAGATATCCATGCCGAATGACAGGTTCAGGCTGGCCAGCAGAGCTTCGAGTTCGACAAGACTCTTCTTGCCGAAGTTGCGGAACTTCAACAGGTCGTTCTTGTTGAACACCACCAGTTCGGCCAGAGTCTCCACTTCGGCGCTCTTAAGGCAATTGAGCGCGCGCACTGTGAGCTGCATTTCGGAGAGCTTGCTCTTGAGGAGCTGGCGCATGTGCAGCACTTCCTCGTCGAATTCCTCACTGGGATCGGGTTCTGTGGTCTCCAGTGTGATTTTTTCGTCGGAGAAAAGCATGAAGTGGTAGATGAGTATCTTGGCCGCTTCCTTTATTGCGTCTTTTGGAAGGATTGTCCCGTTGGTCGTGATTTCCAGGATGAGCTTGTCGTAGTCGGTCTTCTGGTCGACACGATAGTTTTCAATGGTGTACTTCACGTTCTTGATGGGAGTGTGGATGGAGTCGATGGCGATGGTGTCGATGTCGTCGGTGGGAGTAACGTTCTCTTCGGCGGGCACCCAGCTTCGGCCCTTGTTGATGGTAAGGGTGATGGTGAACGAGGCCGACGGGTCGAGATGGCAAATCACCAGTTCGGGGTTCATCACTTCGAAGCCGCTGAGGCTCTTGGAGATGTCGCCGGCGGTGAAAACCTCCTGTCCGCTGACGGTGAGAGTCACTTTCTCGTACTCGGTGTCTTCGACAGTCTGCTTGAGGTCGACCTGCTTGATGTTGAGAATCATGTTGGTGACATCCTCCTTGACTCCGGGCACGGAGTCGAATTCGCTGCGTACGCCGTCGATTTTTATCGATGTGATGGCGTAGCCTTCGAGGGAGGAAAGCAGCACGCGACGAAGAGCGTTACCCACGGTTTTACCATAGCCTGGTTCCAAGGGCTTGAATTCGAACTTGCCGTAGCGGCTGTTGGCCTCGACCATCACTACCGCCTCGGGTTTCTGGAATGCTAATATAGCCATGGATCTGGGTGTCTAAGGATTATTACTTGGAGTAGAGCTCGACGATGAGCTGTTCGCGGATGTTTTCGGGGATATCCTCACGTGCGGGAACGTGCAGGAACTTGCCGGTTTTGGAGGCTTCTTCCCACTCGATCCAGGGATATTTGCTGTGGTTGAATCCGGCGAGGGCATCGGCGATAACCTCCAGGCTCTTGGAGCGCTCGCGCACGCCGACGAGCTGGCCGGGCTGCACGCGGTAGGAGGGAACGTTCACAACCTTGCCGTCCACGGTGATGTGGCGGTGGAGCACCAGCTGGCGGGCGGCTGCACGGGTGGGAGCCACGCCGAGGCGGTAGACGATGTTGTCCAGACGGCTCTCCAGGAGCTGCAGGAGGATTTCGCCGGTGATACCTTTCATGCTGGAAGCCTGCTCGAACATGTTGCGGAACTGGCGTTCGAGCACTCCGTAGGTGTATTTGGCTTTCTGCTTCTCGCGAAGCTGAACGCCGTACTCGCTGGTTTTGCGACGCTTGTTCTGGCCGTGCTGGCCGGGGGGGAAGTTGCGGCGGGCGAGTACTTTGTCTTCTCCGAAGATGGGTTCGCCGAACTTACGGGCGATTTTGGTCTTAGGACCGGTGTATCTTGCCATTGTGGTAGTTTAATCTTTATTGTGTCGGGGGTCGGAGACTCCGGCGCTTCGAGGCGGGTAGTTGTCGTCTGGCGCAGCCGCGACCATAGAGAGGTGATGAAATATATGGTCTATTCGCCTTTGGGCAACCCGTCTTTGTGGACCTCGGTGGCTGTTGCCGCGCGGCCTTGGCGGACCGCTGCCGGATGGCGTCTCCTGGTTTTTGTTGCTATAGAGATACGGAATAGAAAGCAGAGTGCGGCGGCATTGCCATGCCGCCATGCATGGAGATTAAACTCTTCTTCTCTTGGGAGGACGGCAGCCGTTGTGGGGCAGCGGGGTGACGTCGACAATCTCGGTAACCACGATACCGGCACCGTGGATGGTGCGCACGGCGCTTTCGCGGCCGTTGCCAGGTCCCTTGAGGTAGGCTTTCACTTTGCGCAGGCCCAGGTCGTAGGCCACTTTGGCGCAATCCTGCGCTGCCATCTGGGCTGCGTAGGGGGTGTTCTTCTTGGAACCGCGGAAGCCCATCTTGCCTGCGCTGGACCAGGAAATAACCTGTCCTTCGGCATTGGCAAGGCAGACAATGATGTTGTTGAACGAAGAATGAACGTGAAGCTGGCCTTCGGCGCCGACTTTGACGTTGCGTTTCTTTGCTGCGACTGTTTTTTTTGCCATATTGCTTTATTATTTGGTAGCTTTCTTCTTGTTAGCAACGGTTTTCTTGCGTCCCTTGCGGGTGCGGGCGTTGTTCTTTGTGCTCTGGCCGCGCACGGGCAGGCCGATGCGGTGACGGATGCCGCGGTAGCAGCCGATGTCCATCAGGCGCTTGATGTTGAGCTGAATTTCGCTGCGCAGGTCGCCTTCGACTTTGTAGTCGCTGCCGATTACCTCGCGGACTTTCGCGGCCTGATCGTCGGTCCAGTCCTTTACTTTGATGTCGAGGTCGACGCCGGCTTTGCTGAGGATGTCTTTTGCGGCGCTGCGTCCGATGCCGTAGATGTAAGTCAAGGCGATTTCACCTCTTTTGTTCTGGGGGAGGTCAACTCCCACGATGCGTACTGCCATGTTTGTTTATCCTTGACGCTGTTTGTACTTGGGGTTCTTTTTGTTGATGACGTAAAGACGTCCTTTGCGACGGACTATTTTGCTGTCCGGGGTGCGTTTTTTGATGGATGCTCTGACTTTCATATCTCTGTTATGCTTTAATCTTATTTGTATCGGAAGGCAATCCGCCCCTTTGAGAGATCGTAGGGGCTCATCTCCACCCTCACCTTGTCGCCGGGAAGGATTTTGATGTAGTGCTGGCGCATTTTTCCGGAGATGTGGGCCAGGATTTCGTGGCCGTTCTCCAGCTCCACGCGGAACATTGCGTTGGACAATGCTTCCACCACGGTTCCGTCCTGCTCTATTGCTGCTTGTTTTGCCATAGGGGCTAAATGAATCTGTCGCTGATTGCTTGGTGGATATAATCGAATGTTGTCATCACCAGTGTTTCGCCTCCGGTGATGGCGATGGTGTGCTCGTAGTGTGCCGAGGGCTTTCCGTCGCGGGTGCGGCATGTCCAGCCGTCGCGCTCGATCACGATGTTGCGGCTGCCCATGTTCACCATTGGTTCGATGCATATGCACATGCCTTCGGCGAGCCTGGGGCCTATGCCTCGGCGTCCGTAGTTGGGCACCTCGGGCGATTCATGCATCTTGCGGCCTATGCCGTGGCCGCACATCTCGCGCACCAGGCTGTAGCCGCGTTTCTCGCAATATGTCTGCACGGCGTTGGCGATGTCGCCGATGCGGGCACCAGGGCGGGCGGCCTCGATGCCTTTGTAGAGCGATTCGCGTGTGGTGCGGCACAGGGCAAGCTTCTCGGGGCTGATTTCGCCCACGGCGAAAGTGTAGCAGCTGTCGCCGCAGAAGCCGTCTTTCTCCACCACTGTGTCGATGCCCACGATATCGCCGTCGCGGAGCTGGTAGTCGGTGGGGAAACCGTGGACTACCGTTTCGTTCACTTCGATGCACAGGGTGCCGGGGAAACCTCCGTAGCCCAGGCAGGCAGGCTTGCCACCATTGTCCGTGATGAATTCACGGGCAATGGTGTCGAGCTTGCGTGTGGTAACTCCGGGTTCGATCCAGCGGGCTACTTCGCCAAGTGTGCGCGACACCAGGTCGGTGGCGGCTCGCATGGTTTCTATTTCCTCGGGCGTTTTAAGATAAATCATTTGCGGATTGCCTTGATTTTTTGCGGCCGGCTCAATATGCCTGGCCTGTGGTGCGGCCTTTGATTTTGCCTTCTTTCATCAGGCCATCGTAGTGGTGCATCATCAGATGGCTCTCTACCTGCTGCAGGGTGTCCAGTACCACACCCACCATAATCAGCAGCGATGTGCCGCCGAAGAACTGGGCGAAGTTCTGGTTGATGCCCAGGAAGCGGGCAAGAGCGGGAAGCACAGCCACGATTCCGAGGAATATGGAACCGGGGAGTGTGATGCGGCTCATGATGGCGTCGAGGTACTCGGCGGTCTTCTTGCCGGGTTTCACGCCGGGGATGAATCCGTTGTTGCGCTTCATGTCTTCGGCCATCTGCGTGGGGCGCACGGTGATGGCGGTGTAGAAGTAGGTGAAGGCCACGATGAGGATGAAGAAGGTCACGTTGTACCAGAAGCTGTTGATGTCGGTGAAGGCACGCATGAATGCCGAGTCGCCGCCCTGGAATCCTGCCAGGGTCATGGGGATGAACATGATTGCCTGGGCGAAGATGATGGGCATTACGCCGGCGGCATTCACTTTCAGGGGGATGTACTGGCGGGCGCCGCCGTACTGGCGGTTGCCCACGATGCGCTTGGCATACTGCACGGGCACTTTGCGTGTGCCCTGCACCAGCAGTACAGCACCTACGGTGACTGCGAAGAGAAGCACGACTTCGACGATGAACATCACCAGACCGCCCTGGCTTGCGCCGTCGCTGGGCAGGCGGGTGGTGAACTCGAAGTAGAGGGCCTCGGGCAGGCGGGCTATGATGCCCACCAGGATTATGAACGAGATACCGTTGCCGATTCCGCGGTCGGTGATGCGCTCACCGAGCCACATGATGAACATGGAGCCGGCGGCGAGGATTATGGTGAGATACGCCACAGTCCAGAATCCCATGTGAATGGCGCTGTTGGCGCTGGAGGCCTGCACCTGAAGGTTGATCAGGTAGGCAGGAGCCTGCAGGACCAGAATCGCCACGGTGAGGTAACGCGTGTACTGGTTCAGTTTCTGACGTCCGCTCTCGCCCTCTCTCTGGAGTTTCTGGAAAGAGGGGAGAATCATTCCGCAGAGCTGTATCACAATCGAAGCGGTGATGTATGGCATGATACCCAGGGCGAAAATAGACGCCTGGGAGAATGCGCTGCCCGAGAACATGTCGAGCAGCTGCATCAGGCCGCTGCGGTTGGTGAAGTTCTGCAGTGCGTCGATGGCGTCGGGGCTGATGCCGGGAAGAACCACGTAGCAGCCCAGACGGTAGATGAACACCAGCAGGACTGTCACCAGCAGGCGCTGGCGGAGTTCCTGGATTGTCCAGATGTTTTTGAGGGTTTCGACAAATCTCATGATCAGATGGTTTTTGCGGAGCCGCCTGCGGCTTCGATAGCTGCCTTGGCTGCTGCGGAGAATGCGTTGGCTTCGATTTCAAGCGCTTTTGCGATTGAACCGCCGGCGAGGACCTTCACCAGGTCGCCGCGACGGAGAATTCCGGCTGCGCGGAGTTCTTCGATGCCGATTTTCTGCAGCTGGCGGGCTTCGGCCAGTTCGGCGAGCATGCCCAGGTTGACTGCTTTGTATTCAACCCGGTTGATGTTCTTGAAGCCGAATTTGGGGAGACGGCGCTGAAGGGGCATCTGGCCGCCTTCAAAACCAATTTTACGGCTGTAGCCCGAACGCGACTTGGCGCCCTTGTGGCCACGTGTGGATGTTCCTCCCTTGCCCGAGCCGGGACCGCGTCCGATGCGGGTTTTGCGTTTCACACTACCGGGGGCGGGTTGTATATTGCTGAGATCCATTGCTGTGTGTGTTTTAGGCTTTTTCCACTTTTACCAGGTGGTGCACTTTGGTTACCATTCCCATTACCGAGGGAGTGTCTTCCTTCACCACTGTGTGGTTCATTTTCTTGAGGCCGAGGGCGTCGAGGGTGCGTTTCTGCACCGCCGGGCAGTTGATTCGGCTTTTTATCTGTGTGATTTTGATCTGTGCCATTGTTTCTTGCGGTTTGTGGTGGCTCAGCCTTTGAAAACTTGTTCTACGGAGATGCCGCGGTTCTGTGCCACGATGGCCGGCGAACGCATTTCGTCCAGGGCGGCAATGGTGGCTTTCACCAGGTTGTGGGGGTTGGAGGAGCCTTTGCTCTTAGCAAGAACGTCGGTGATGCCCACGCTCTCGAGCACGGCGCGCATGGCACCGCCGGCCTTCACACCCGTACCATGGCTGGCGGGTTTGAGGATAACGCGGCTGCCGCCGAATTTGGCTTCCTGTTCGTGGGGAATGGTTCCTTTGTGCACAGGCACGCGGATGAGGTTCTTCTTGGCAGACTCTACGCCTTTGGCGATGGCTGCCTGAACTTCGTTGGCCTTGCCCAGGCCCCAGCCTACCACTCCGTCCTCGTTACCGACAACGACGATGGCTGCGAAAGTGAATGTGCGGCCGCCTTTGGTCACTTTGGTGACACGGTTGATGGCCACCAGGCGGTCTTTGAGTTCGAGGTCGCCTGCGGATTTTACTCGGTTGTTTCTTTTAGCCATAGTTGATCAGAATTTGAGGCCTGCGCCGCGGGCGGCGTCAGCGAGGGATTTCACACGACCGTGGAAGAGGTAGCCGTTGCGGTCGAACACTACTTCGGCGATTCCTGCCTCGAGTGCTTTTGCTGCGATGGCTGCGCCCACGGCGGCGGCGATTTCGGTTTTGTTAGCTTTGAGTTCGAGTCCGCGCGAGGAGGCCGAGGCGAGTGTGGTGCCGGCCATGTCGTCGATGAGCTGAACGTAGATCTGCTTGTTGCTGCGGAACACGGTCATGCGGGGACGCTGGGCGGTGCCTGAGATTCTGCCGCGGATGCGGGTCTTGATTTTATTGCGTCTTTCGATTTTGGAAATCATTGTTCTCTGCGGTTTATGTTATTTGGCACCGGCCTTCTTGCCGGACTTGCGGCGGATAATTTCGCCCACGAACTTGATACCTTTGCCTTTGTAGGGCTCGGGCTTGCGCAGGCTGCGGATTTTGGCGCACACCTGACCGAGGAGCTGCTTGTCGCGGCTTTCGAGGATGATCAGGGGGTTCTTGTTGCGCTCGCTCTTGGCTTCCACACTCACTTCGGGGGGAAGCTGCAGATATATGGCGTGCGAGAAGCCCAGTGCGAGTTCGAGCACGTTGTTGGAAGCTGTGGCGCGGTAGCCCACACCTACGAGTTCCATTTCCTTGCGGTAGCGCTGGTGAACGCCTTCCACCATGTTGTGGATCAGAGCGCGGTAGAGACCGTGCTGGCTGCGGTGCTCGATGTCGTCGCTGGGGCGGCTGATGTGTACGTGGTTGTCTTCTACGGTTACTGTAAGGTCGGGATTGACGGCCTGTTTGAGTTCTCCGTGGGGGCCTTTTACGGTTACTACGTTGTTGGCATCAACGGTCACAGTAACTCCGGCGGGGATTGCTATGGGAGCTTTACCAATTCTTGACATATGCTATTGGATGTGAGGGTTGATTAATATACGTAGCAGAGAACTTCGCCGCCGATTTTGAGGTCGGAGGCTTTCTTGTTGGTCATCACGCCGCGCGAGGTGCTCAGGATGGCGATGCCGAGTCCGTTGAGCACGCGGGGCATGTCCTTGTAGCCGGTATACTGGCGCAGACCCGGACGGCTCACGCGCTTGAGGCCCTTGATGGCGTTCACGCGGTCGGCGGGGTCGTACTTGAGGGCGATTTTGATGGTGCCCTGTCCGTTGGATTCGCCTTCGATGAACTTGTAGTTCAGTATATAGCCCTGCTCGAAGAGAATCTTGGTGATTTCTTTTTTCAAGTTCGAGGAGGGCACTTCCACCACTCGGTGGTTGGCTTTGATAGCGTTCCTCAATCTTGTGAGATAATCTGCTATGGGATCAGTCATTGTTTTTGATTTTAAATTGATTGGGCTGCTGCCCAACAATATTTAATGCTCTCTTTGGGGATGCCGCGCAATTACCGCCTTGTGGGGATTGCGCCGCTGCCCTTAGCCTATGCAGCGGGTTCGAGCGCTTACCAGCTTGCTTTCTTAACTCCGGGGATGAGTCCTGCGGATGCCATCTCGCGGAACTGGATACGGCTGAGGCCGAACTGGCGCATGTATCCTTTGGGACGTCCGGTGATGGTGCAGCGGTTGTGCTTGCGGATGTAGCAGGAGTTCTTGGGGAGAGTCTGGAGTTTCTGGGCGGCTTCGTAGGCGGCTTCGCGGTTTTCGGGGTCGACGCCGGAGTTTACGATTTTCTTAAGCTCGGCACGCTTTGCGGCATACTTGGCAGTGAGCCGCGCACGCTTTACTTCGCGTGCCTTCATTGATTCTTTTGCCATATGCTGGATTACTGTTTTTTGGCGTTCTTGAACGGGAGGCCGAACTGGCGCAGCAATGCGTAACCTTCTTTGTCGCTGTTGGCGGTGGTGACGAAGGTTATGTTCATGCCCATGAGCTTGTTGATGCTGTCGATGTTGATCTCGGGGAAGATGATCTGCTCGCTGATGCCCAGTGTGTAGTTGCCGCGTCCGTCGAGTTTGCCTTCGATGCCTTTGAAGTCGCGGATTCGGGGAAGAGCCACGCGGATGAGGCGTTCGAGGAACTCGTACATGCGCTCGCGTCGGAGTGTCACACGCACGCCGACGGGCATTTTCTTACGCAGCTTGAAGTTGGAGATGTCCTTGCGCGAAAGAGTAGCCACGGCTTTCTGGCCGGTGATGGCGGTGAGCTCGTTGATGGCGGTCTCGATGAGTTTCTTGTCCTGGGTGGCGGCGCCGATGCCCTGGTTGATGACGATCTTCTCCAGGCGGGGCACCTGCATCACGGTGGTGTAGCCGAACTCGCGCTCAAGCGCGGGAACGATCTTTTCCTTGTATTCTTTTTGCAGTGTTGCGCTCATTATTTAATTTCCTGGTTGGATTTTTTGGATATGCGGATGGTCTTTCCTTCCTCGCGACGCAGGCTGATGCGGGTGGGCTTGCCGGTCTTGGGGTCCACAAGGTTGAGGTTGGAAATGTGGATGGGGGCTTCTTTCTTCACCAGGCCGCCCTGGGGGTGCTGGGCGGAGGGCTTGGTGGCTTTGGTGACCATGTTGATTCCTTCGACGATGGCACGCGCTTTGGCGGGCTCCACCGAGAGGACACGGCCGGTTTTGCCGCGGTCTTCGCCAGCGAGGACGTAGACAGTGTCACCCTTCTTGATGTGCAGTTTGCTCATAATGGTTGGTGTTTTCACTATTGTTAGTTACCGGCTCAGAGCACTTCAGGTGCCAGGGAGACGATTTTCATGTTCTTGGCGCGCAGCTCACGTGCTACCGGGCCGAAGATACGGGTTCCGCGGAGTTCGCCGTCGTTCTTAAGGAGCACGCAGGCGTTGTCGTCGAAGCGGATGTAGCTGCCGTCGGGGCGGCGCACTTCTTTCTTTGTGCGCACTACCATTGCTTTGGAGACGGTGCCTTTCTTGACGTCGGAACCGGGGATTGCGTTCTTGACCGTTACCACGATTACGTCGCCCACGGAAGCGTAGCGGCGACCGGTGCCTCCGAGCACGTGGATGCAGAGCACTTCTTTGGCACCGCTGTTGTCGGCAACGTTGAGGCGGGATTCTGTCTGTATCATTGTTATTTAACTTTTTCTACGATTTCTACCAGTCTCCAGCGCTTTGTCTTGCTCAGAGGACGTGTTTCCATAAGGCGTACGGTATCGCCTACGGAGCACTCGTTTTTCTCGTCGTGGGCATGGTACTTTTTGGTCTTGCTCACGAACTTACCGTATATGGGGTGTTTCTCTTTGTATTTGACGGTGACGGTGATTGTCTTGTCGCCTTTGTTGGAGGACACCACGCCGATGCGCTCTTTGCGCAGATTACGTTTTTCTTCCATTTTGCTTATTGCTTGTTAAGTTCGCGGCGGCGGAGTTCGGTCTTCACACGTGCGATGTCGCGGCGGTCGGCAGTGATTTTGGCGGTATTGTCCACCGGGGTCACCGCATGGTTCATGCGCAGCAGCAGGTATGCTTTCTCCATTTCGCGGAGGCGCTCCTGAAGGTCGGCCGTGGCCATTTCGCGGATTTCTTCTTTCTTCATGTCTTATTACACGTTTTGCGAGGGATCATAGTCGCGGCGTACCACGAATTTTGTCACTACCGGGAGTTTCTGGGCTGCCAGTCGAAGTGCTTCCTTGGCGATGTCGTAGCTTACGCCTTCCACTTCGATGATGATGCGTCCGGGGGTTACGGGAGCCACGAATCCTTCGGGCGAACCTTTACCTTTACCCATTCGCACTTCGGCAGGCTTTTTGGTGATGGGCTTGTCGGGGAAGATGCGGATCCAGATTTGTCCCTGACGCTGCATATAACGTGTCACCGCGATACGCGCTGCCTCGATCTGACGGCCTGTAATCCATTTGGACTCCAGTGTCTTGATGCCGAAGGAGCCGAAGGCGAGGCTGTTGCCGCGCTGGGCAATGCCTTTCATGCGGCCTTTCTGGGCGCGGCGGAATTTGGTTTTCTTAGGCTGTAACATTGTGGTGTTGCTTGGGCGGGTTTAACGGTTGTTCTTTGCCGAGCGGAATCCGCCGCGGCGTCCTTGGGGGCGTGCCTGCGAGCGTCCTTCCTTCTGGGCGCTGGCGAACTGGGGCGCGAGGTCTTTCTTGCCGTAAACTTCGCCACGGCAGATCCATACTTTCACGCCGATGACGCCAACTTTAGTGTGGGCTTCCACCAGAGCATAGTCGATGTCGGCACGGAGGGTGTGCAGGGGTGTGCGTCCTTCCTTGAACATTTCGGAACGCGCCATTTCAGCACCGTTGAGACGGCCTGCTACCTGGATTTTTACACCTTCGGCGCCAGCGCGCATGGTGGATGCCACGGCCATTTTCACGGCACGGCGGTAGGCCACTTTACCTTCGATCTGGCGTGCGATCTGCGATGCGACAATCTGTGCGTCGAGTTCGGGGCGCTTCACTTCGAAGATATTGATCTGAACGTCCTTGTCGGTGATGTTCTTGAGTTCTTCCTTGAGTTTCTCGACTTCCTGTCCGCCCTTGCCGATGATCAGGCCGGGACGGGAGGTGCATACGGTGATGGTGATGAGCTTTAGTGTGCGCTCGATAACGATGCGCGCCACGCTGCATTTTGCCAGGCGTACGTTGAGGTACTCGCGGAGTTTGTAGTCTTCCAGCAGGTTGTCGGGGTATTTACCCTTTTCGGACCAGTTGGAGTCCCAGCCGCGAATGATGCCCAGGCGGTTACTGATAGGATTTACTTTCTGTCCCATATTATTGTATTCGCGGTTTAGTTGTTTTCTTTGGTGTCTACAATCACAGTCACGTGGTTGGCGCGCTTGCGGATGCGGTATCCGCGGCCCTGGGGTGCTGTGCGGAGGCGCTTGAGCATGGGGGCGCAGTTCACGTAGATAGTGCTGATGTAGAGTTCGCCGTCTTCGGCTTTGCGTTCGTTCTTGGCTTCCCAGTTTGCCACGGCGCTCTGCACGAGTTTGTACAGGCGGGCAGCGGCTTCCTTGTTGGAGAACTTGAGGATGCCCAGCGCGCGGAACACTTCTTTACCGCGGACCATGTCGGCAACCAGACGCATTTTGCGCGGCGAAGTGGGCACGTTCAGAAGCTTTGCGAAGGCTATGCTCTTCTGCTCTTCCTTACGTTTGTCGGCTGATAGTCTTTTTCTTTCACCCATTGTATTGTATTCGTCTTATTTTCTGTGAATGTTGGTGGTCCCGCCGTTATTTTTTCTTGTTGCCGGCGTGTCCGCGGAATGTGCGGGTGGGGGCGAATTCACCCAGCTTGTGGCCTACCATGTTTTCGGTCACGTACACGGGGATGAATTTATTGCCATTGTGCACCGCGAATGTATGTCCTACGAATTCAGGGGCGATCATGGACGCGCGGCTCCAGGTCTTGATGACGTTTTTCTTGCCGGAGGCATCCATGTCGGCCACCTTCTTTTCGAGCTTCACGCTGATGAAGGGACCTTTTTTAAGTGAACGGCTCATATATGCTTAATTATCAGATTACTTCTTTTTTCTTCTCTCGATGATGTACTTTGTCGAGTGCTTCTTGGGCGCACGTGTCTTCAGGCCCTTGCTGTAAAGACCTTTGCGGGAACGGGGATGGCCGCCGGAAGCGCGTCCTTCACCACCGCCCATGGGGTGGTCGACAGGGTTCATCACCACGCCGCGGTTGCGCGGACGGCGTCCGAGCCAGCGGCTGCGTCCGGCTTTACCGCTGCGTTCGAGCGAGTGCTCGCTGTTGCCTACGGTGCCGATGGTGGCACGGCATGCGGCAAGAATCTTGCGGGTTTCACCGGAAGGTAATTTGATAATAGCATAGTCTCCCTCGCGGGATACGAGCTGGGCGAAAGTGCCGGCGGAACGTGCCATGAAGGCACCCTGGCCGGGACGAAGTTCGATACAGTGGATTACGGTACCTACGGGGATGCGGCTCAGCGGAAGGGTGTTGCCGACTTCGGGAGCGGCTTCGGGGCCGCTGAGGAGTGTGGCGCCGACCTGGAGTCCGTTGGGTGCGATGATGTAGGTTTTAACACCGTCGACGTAGTAGAGAAGGGCGATGCGGGCACTGCGGTTGGGGTCGTACTCGATGCTCTTCACTACTGCGGGGATTCCGTCGCGATTTCTCTTGAAGTCTATAACGCGGTATTTGCGTTTGTGGCCACCACCGAGGTACCGGGTGGTGAGGCGTCCCTGGTTGTTACGACCACCGGAGGCGCGTTTTCCGACTGTAAGAGATTTTTCCGGTGTGGTAGCAGTGATTGTACCCTTGAACACACCGATTACCTTGTGACGCTGCCCAGGAGTTGTGGGCTTGAATTTTCTTACTGCCATTATTTGTTAGATGTTGCTGAAGAATTCGATAGTCTGGCCGGCTGCTACAGTGACGTATGCTTTCTTCCAGGCGGCAGTCTTGCCGCGGAGAAGTCCGCTCTTGGTCCAGCGGCTCTTGTTCTTGCCGCGCATGTTGGCGGTGTTGACGCTGAGCACCTTCACGCCGTAGACTTGTTCTATCAGGCTCTTGATCTGATACTTGTTGGCCTCTGGAGACACCCTGAAGGTGTAGCAATTGCGCTTCTCGGAAAGCTTGGTCGCTGCCTCTGTAATGATTGGCTTGATGGAGATTTCCATTATTGGGTGCTGTTAGAGTTTGTTGATGGTTTCGAGGCTCTGCTCGGTGAGGATCAGGGCCTTGTTGTTGAGGACTATGTACGTGTTGATGTCCGATGCCTTTGCAAGGCGGGCATCGGGCACGTTACGCATCGACAAATATACGTTTTCGTCGGCTTTATCCAAAACGAGGAGTACTTTTTTGCCATCCACTTTGAGATTTTTAGCAAAGTTTATGTATTCTTTTGTTTTGGGTGTTCCGAATTCCACCTTGTCGACCACGATGATCTGGCCTTCCTGCGCTTTGAGTGTGAGAGCGCTGCGACGTGCGAGCTGCTTCACTTTCTTGTTGAGCTTGAAGCGGTAGTCGCGGGGACGGGGACCGAAGACGCGTCCGCCGCCGACGAGGACGGGGGAGTTGATGTCGCCGATACGGCTTCCGCCGCCGCCTTTCTGCTTGTGGAGCTTGCGTGTGGAACCGCTCACTTCGGAGCGTTCCTTGCTTTTGTGTGTTCCCTGGCGCTGGTTTGCAAGGTACTGCTTAACGTCGAGGTAGAGTGCGTGTTCGCTGGGAACGATTGCGAAAACCTCGTCGTTGAGGGTTACGCGACGGCCGGTGTCCTGGCCCTGCTGGTTGTATACTGCGAGTTCCATTCTTACTTCTCGATTAAGACGATTGAACCTTTGCTACCGGGGATGGAGCCTTTGATCATGATGATGTTGTGTTCGGCAATCACTTTGATGACCTGGAGGTTCTGCACGGTAACGCGCTTGTTGCCTGTCTGGCCGGCCATACGCATGCCTTTGAACACTTTTGCGGGATAGGAGCAAGCGCCCACCGAACCGGGGGCACGCAGGCGGTTGTGCTGGCCGTGAGTGCTCTGGCCTACGCCGCCGAAGCCGTGACGCTTTACAACGCCCTGGAATCCTTTACCTTTGGATATACCTGCGATGTCCACGAAGTCGTTCTCGGTGAAGAAGTCGGCACCGATGGTATCGCCCAGAGCGTATTTGTCGCCAAATCCTTTGAACTCGGCCAAGTGGCGCTTGGGTGTCACACCGGCACGGCGGAAGTGTCCGAGCTCGGGCTGTGTAAGGTGCTTTTCTTTCTGCTCCTCGAAGCCGAGCTGGAGTGCTTCGTAACCGTCTTTGTCGGCGGTTTTAACCTGAGTGACAACACAAGGACCTACTTCGATAACAGTGCACGGCACGTTGCGGCCGTCGGCACTGAAAACGGATGTCATTCCGATTTTCTTTCCAATTAATCCTGGCATTTCTCTTGTTGTTGATATTGATTGAATGTATTCTTCTGCGGTATCAGCACTTGATTTCCACTTCCACGCCGCTGGGGAGTTCGAGCTTCATGAGAGCGTCGACGATTTTGGGGGTAGCGTTGTAGATGTCGATCAGGCGCTTGTAGCTGCTGAGCTGGAACTGCTCGCGGCTTTTCTTGTTTACGAAAGTGGAGCGGTTGACCGTGAAGATGCGTTTGTGAGTGGGCAGGGGTATGGGACCGCTGATAACCGCACCGATGCTCTTTACGGTCTTTACGATCTTCTCGGCGCTTTTGTCGACGAGACTGTGGTCGTAGGACTTCAGTTTGATTCTGATGATGGGGTTCATATGGTGTATTAGTTTTTGTTACTTGAGGAGGTCCACACGTCCCTGGCACTCGGTGAGCACGTCTTTGGCGATGGAGTTGGATACTTCGGAGTAGTGCGAGAAGCTCATGGTGGAGGTTGCGCGACCGGAGGTGATGGTGCGCAGGGCTGTCACGTAGCCGAACATTTCGGCCAGAGGGGCCTTTGCCTTGACCACGCGCGCACCGGAACGGCTGCTTTCCATGCCTTCAACCTGTCCGCGGCGCTTGTTAAGGTCGGAGATAACGTCGCCCATGGATTCCTCGGGGGTAACCACTTCGATTTTCATGATGGGTTCCAGCAGAACGGGACCGGCTTTCTCGCAGGCTTTCTTGAATGCCTGGATGGCGCAGAGCTCGAAGGAGAGCTGGTCGGAGTCAACCGGGTGGAAGGAGCCGTCGATAACGGTTACCTTGAGCTGTTCCACGGGGTAGCCGGCGAGCACACCGTTCTTCATGGCGTTGGTGAAGCCTTTCTGGATAGCGGGGATGAATTCCTTGGGAATGTTGCCGCCCTTGACTTCGTCCACGAACTGGAGACCACCTTCGAAGCCTTCGTCGACGGGTTCGACGCGTACGATGATGTCGGCGAACTTACCGCGACCACCGGTCTGTTTCTTGAACACTTCGCGAAGTTCGCAGGGACGGGTGATGGTTTCCTTGTAGGTTACCTGGGGACGACCCTGGTTGCACTCTACTTTGAATTCGCGACGCAGACGGTCGATGATGATGTCGAGGTGGAGTTCACCCATGCCGGAGATAACGGTCTGGCCGGTTTCTTCGTTGGTCTGAACGCGGAAGGTGGGGTCTTCTTCGGCGAGTTTCTGAAGGCCTACGCCGAGCTTGTCGAGGTCTTTCTGGGTTTTGGGCTCAACGGCGATGCCGATCACAGGTTCGGGGAAGTCCATGGCTTCGAGCACGATGGGCGCATCTTCGGCACAGAGGGTGTCGCCGGTGCGGATATCCTTGAAACCTACGCCTGCGCCGATATCGCCGCAGCCGATCACTTCCTTGGCATTCTGCTTGTTGGAATGCATCTGGAACAGACGCGAGATACGTTCCTTCTTGCCCGAACGGCTGTTGAGAACGTAAGAGCCGGCGTTGATGTCGCCGGAGTACACGCGGAAGAAGCACAGGCGGCCTACATAGGGGTCGGTTGCAATCTTGAACGCCAGAGCGCACATGGGTGCGTCGGAGCTGGGTTCGCGGGAGATTACCTCGTCGGCGTTGTCGACTGCGTGGCCTTCGATGGCGCCGGCATCAACGGGGCTTGGGAGGTATGCGCAGACAGCGTCGAGCAGGCACTGAACGCCTTTGTTCTTGAATGAGGAGCCGCAAATCATGGGCACCAGATCCATAGCCAGTGTGGCCTTGCGGAGAGCGCGCTTGATTTCGTCGACTGTGATGGTGGAGGGATCGTCGAAGTACTTTGTCATCAGATCGTCGTCGTACTCGGCGATTTTCTCGAGCATCTTGTCGCGCCACTGTTCTGCTTCGTCGAGCAGGGAGGCGGGGATTTCTTCCACGGAATAGTCGGCGCCCATGGTCTCGTCGTGCCAGAAGATGGCCTTCATGGTGATGAGGTCCACAACGCCCTTGAATGTCTCCTCAGCGCCGATGGGTATCTGGATGGGGCAGGGATTGGCACCGAGAACGTCCTGGAGCTGGCGCACTACTTCGAAGAAGTTCGCACCGGAGCGGTCCATCTTGTTCACGTAGCCGATACGGGGCACGTTGTATTTGTCGGCCTGGCGCCACACAGTCTCGCTCTGGGGCTCAACGCCTCCGACTGCACAGAAAGTAGCCACAGCGCCGTCGAGCACACGCAGGGAGCGTTCCACTTCGACGGTGAAGTCGACGTGTCCGGGGGTGTCGATCAGGTTGATTTTGAATTTCTCGTCGTTGTACTTCCAGAAAGTGGTGGTGGCGGCGGAGGTGATTGTGATACCGCGCTCCTGCTCCTGTTCCATCCAGTCCATGGTAGCGGCACCGTCGTGCACCTCGCCGATTTTGTGTGTCAGGCCGGTGTAGAAGAGGATACGCTCGGAAGTGGTGGTTTTGCCGGCATCGATGTGAGCCATGATGCCGATATTGCGGGTATACTTGAGAAGTTCGTCAGATTTAGCCATTTTGTCGGTGTTAAAAGATATTCAACGAAAAATCGCTTAGAAACGGAAGTGGGCGAATGCGCGGTTGGCTTCGGCCATCTTGTGCATATCCTCTTTGCGCTTGAATGCGCCGCCCTGGAGGTTGAATGCGTCCACGATTTCTGCGGCGAGCTTGTCGGCCATGGTCTTACCGCCACGGCGACGTGCGTAGAGAATTAGATTTTTCATTGATATCGATTCCTTGCGGTCGGGCCGGATTTCGGTCGGAACCTGGAATGTGGCGCCACCGATGCGGCGGCTCTTCACTTCTACGGTAGGTGTTACGTTCTCGAGGGCTTTTTTCCAGATGTCGAGAGCTTCGAGTTCCTCATTGGGAAGTTTGGACTTCACAGTCTGCAGAGCATCGTAGAAGATGGTGAAGGCAGAGTTCTTTTTGCCGTCGTACATGAGGTGGTTGACAAATTTGGTCACACGCACGTCACCAAAGACGGGATCGGGGAGGATAATCCTCTTTTTAGGCTTAGCCTTTCTCATTGGTAAGGTCTTTGCTTTTGTTTTTGATTGCTTGGTTGCTTGTTTCGTTCGTCTTCAGCCTGCGCCCTCCGGCGCGTAGCGGCTTACTCAACCAAAAGATTTACAGCTGCAAGAAATGCAAAAACGAGTTTAAATTTTCAGTTTTTTAAATCTCGGGTGCCATAAGATTGCTTCACCCGCCGGAAATGGTCTTCAACGACCGCAACCGGCTGATTACTTCTTGGCGGCACCGGCCTTGGGACGCTTGGCTCCGTATTTGGAGCGGCGCTGGGTGCGGTCTTTCACACCTGCGGTATCGAGGGTGCCGCGAACGATGTGATAGCGTACACCGGGGAGATCCTTCACACGACCGCCGCGCACAAGCACGATGGAGTGCTCCTGCAGGTTGTGGCCTTCACCGGGGATATAGGAGTTCACTTCCTTGCCGTTGGTGAGGCGCACACGGGCTACTTTGCGCATTGCCGAGTTAGGCTTTTTGGGGGTGGTGGTGTACACACGCACGCACACGCCGCGTCGCTGGGGGCAGGAGTCCAGAGCGGGGCTCTTGCTCTTGTCCTCGAGTGCCACGCGTCCTTTGCGTACTAATTGCTGAATAGTTGGCATCTTAGTCTTTTTGGATGTTACTTTATGTTCTTTTTCTGATATTACTCGTTTTCAATCGTCGGACCAGCGCCACTCGCCACCATCGGGATATACATCCGAAAACACCACACACTACACTACCCATCAGATAGTTAGCGGTGGCACGAAGCGTACGGGCGCTGTTCAACGGCGCAAAGTTAGCAATTAATTTTCTAATATACAAATATTTTGCCGCCAGCGACGGGCAAAAAAAATACACCCGCCACAAGGGCAGGTGCAATATCACGGCGCTTCAGGAACCCGCCTCTGGCAGGCAGGAATGCCGCACCGGAAATATCGGACAACAGCACGCGGACCGGAGACCTCCACAGGGACACGGCGCCACAGACTCAACGGCCTTAGGCAACGGAATCAGCGCACCAGGCGGCGGAACGACGCCGGCACAGGACTGCTGAAGTTCATGTCGCGGCGGGTGACCGGGTGCACGAATCGCAGTGTGGCCGCATGCAGGCACAAGCGGTGTGCCGGCGATGGCGATGCGCCGTAGCGCCTGTCGCCGGAGATGGGATGCCCGGCGTCCTTCATGTGTACGCGAATCTGGTTCTTTCGCCCCGTGGCCAGCGACAGCTCCACCATGGAGTAGGGGCCACGCGCGGCAATGGTTACATAGTTGGTAACGGCGAGCTGCCCCATAGCGGAATCCTTCACCGAGTACACTTCATGCGCGCTGTTCTCGGCCAGGTAGGAGCGTATCTGGCCTTCACGCGGTTCGATTGTGCCCTCCACAACAGCCACATACTTGCGCTCCAGCACCATATTGTTCCAGTTGTGCTGCATGGTCTCCTTGGCTTTCTCGTTCTTGGCGAACATCATCAGCCCGGTAGTGTCGCGGTCGAGACGATGGACTATGAAAAGCTTGTTGCGCGGGTCCTTGCGCTTGAGGTATTCGCGGAGAATGGAATATGCCGTTCCGTCCTTGATGCGGTCGGTTCCCATCGACAGCAGGCCATAGCCCTTGTCGATTACTATTATGTCGTCGTCCTCGTGCACGATGCGCAGCCTCGGATGGTTGAATACCTGGAATTCGCGGGTGGTGTTCACCTTCACCGTATCGCCGGACTTCAGAGGGAAATCGTAGCGCGAGGTCACCGCCCCACCCACCATCACCTGGCGGTGTTCGAGATAGTCCTTGACCGTTGTACGCGTTCTCTGTGGCATGGATTTGATAAGAAATGCCAGCAGAGTGTCGTCGGAGGCTACTTCGTAGTTTTCAATATTGTCGGGCCGGAAGGCTCCGGGGCGCGCGCCTGGTTTGGCGGCAAGCCGTTTCTTCGCTTTCATTTCTTGCGGGTACGTTTGGGTTTTGCAGGAGCCGCATCGGCCTGCTCTATGATTTGCCGCACCTGCTCGAGAGTGAGCGCCGCAGGATTCTCGACAGTTTTGGGTATCTTGTAGTTTTCCTTGCCTTTGGCAATGTAGATGCCGTAGCGCCCGCGCAGAATCTGAATTTCGGAATCTTCGGGGAATGTGCGCACAATGCGCTCGAGGTCGGCCTTGCGCTTGGCTTCAATCAGTTCCACGGCCTGGGTGAGGCTCACTTCGGCCGGCTGCATATCTTTCGGTATCGACACGAATTTACCTTTGTGGCGCACATATGGACCGAAACGGCCGATGGCGACTTCAACGTCCGCACCCTCGAACTCACCGAGGCTGCGCGGAAATTCGAAGAGCTTCAGCGCCTCCTCAAGAGTGATTGAGGAAAGCGACTGTCCCTGCAGCAGAGAGGCGAAACGGGGCTTGCGGTCGCCGTCGGGGCTGCCGATCTGCACCACAGGACCGAAACGGCCTATCTTGGCGCTCACGGTCTCGCCGGACCCGGGGTCGGTGCCGATAATTCGCTCGCCGAACTTGGGTCCTTCCTCTATTGTCATCGCCGACTTCACCGCAGGCTGGAAGAGGCGGTAGAAAGTTGCTATCTCGTCGGTCCAGGGGAGCTTTCCGCCGGCAATCTCGTCGAATTTCTCTTCGATACGGGCTGTGAAATTATAGTCGAGGATGTCGGGGAAATAGCTTGTAAGGAAATCGTTGACAATCATGCCTATGTCGGTTGGCACAAGCTTGCCTTTGTCGCTGCCGGCGGTTTCGGTGGCCTCGCTGCGGGTTATGCAGCCGGCGGCATCCATGTCGAGCACGGTATAGCTGCGCTGAGTGCCCTCATTCTCACCTTTGACCACATATTCACGTTGCTGTATAGTGGAGATGGTAGGCGCGTATGTGGACGGCCGACCTATGCCAAGCTCCTCCAGCTTCTTCACCAGAGAGGCCTCGGTGAAGCGCGGGGGCTGCTGGGTGAAACGTTCGGCAGCGGTCATGTTCTGGCATATGAGCGGCTGGCCTTTGTCGAGATGCGGCAGGCGGCGCGGGGATGCATCGTTGCTTTCCTGCTCGCCGTCGCTTTCGGTGTACACACCCAGGAAACCGTCGAATGTCACCACTTCACCGGTGGCCACAAACACAGCGTCGTTGACATCGTTGACAATGTCGGCGGTGGTTTTCTCTATCTCCGCATCGGCCATCTGCGAGGCTATCGCCCTTTTGCGGATGAGGGCGTAGAGGCGTTTTTCCTGCGAGCCGGCGTCGTCGATTGTCTCGCGATCGACATATGTGGGACGTATCGCCTCGTGTGCCTCCTGTGCTCCTTTCGAGTTGGTATGGTAATGCCGCACCTTCACATATCTTTCGCCATGCCGGCTGCGGATTTCGCCGGCGATTGCCGCGATGGCATCCTCGGAGAGATTCAGCGAGTCGGTACGCATGTAGGTGATGTGTCCGTTCTCATAGAGCCTCTGCGCCACCATCATTGTCTGCGACACGCTGAAACCGAGTTTTCGGGAAGCTTCCTGCTGCAATGTCGATGTTGTGAAGGGAGGCGCCGGCGAGCGCCGCTGCGGCTTCACAGCCACATCGCCCACTTTGAAGCGGGCTCCAGCGCTGCTTTCCAGAAGTGCGCGGGCCTGCTTCTCGCTGCCAAGGCGCCCGTGCAGCTCCGCTTTCACGGGTGTGCCGCCGGCAGCGGTATCGAACATGGCCGTCACTCGGAAATAAGGCTCGCTGCGGAAGTTGCGGATTTCGTTCTCGCGATCGACTATCAGCCTCACCGCCACACTCTGCACGCGACCGGCCGAAAGCGCGGGTTTCAGGCGCTTCCAGAGCACGGGCGACAGCTCGAATCCCACAATGCGGTCGAGCACACGGCGTGCCTGCTGGGCATCGACGCGGGCAAGGTCAATGCCGCGCGGATGCTCTATGGCATTCAGAATAGCTTTCTTGGTAATTTCATGGAATACAATTCGTTTTGTATTCTCGGGCTTAAGGCCGAGCACTTCATAGAGGTGCCATGCGATAGCCTCTCCCTCGCGGTCCTCATCGGAAGCGAGCCATACAGTCTTGGCTCCGGCCGCGGCACGGCGCAGCTCGCTCACCACCGACTGCTTGTCGTCGGGAATCTCGTAGACGGGCGCGAAACCTTTGTCGAAATCTATGCTTATGTTGCGTTTCTTCAGGTCACGGATATGGCCGTAGCTGGACATTACCTTGTAGTCGCTGCCCAGAAATTTCTCTATAGTTTTTGCCTTTGCCGGTGATTCGACAATCACAAGATTGGAAGGTGTGCTCATGCTCGTTGCATTAGTCGGTCGGAGTTTTCGGGCGCAAAATTAAACAAAAACTTGCTCAACACAACGCCGCTGTAAATCTATTTTATATGTGGCCCCGGCGATGCCGCCGCTCACGGAGCTATGCTCCGTGCGATGATACACATTAATTATAAGAACCGTTCTATAATTCCGCGTACCAGCCCCGGCATGCGCAATGGCGCAATGCCGGCATCAGCATAAACAATCCGGCGGCAGCCAAAGTTGCCCACGGAGCTGCCCTTGCGGCCACAAACAGCAAAAGGCCGATGCGTCGCCGCATCAGCTTGGCTGCTCCCGCCTCAAAGGGCGGGATATATATAATCGCGGCCCGATGTGGCCACGGACAGGGTATCAGTCTTCTACCGAACGCAGTTTCTGAACGTATACTGCCTTCATCATTTTCTTGCGGTTGGTAACCGAAGGTTTCTGGAAGGCCTGGCGGCTGCGAAGTTCTTTCACGATGCCGGTTTTTTCGAATTTACGTTTGAATTTCTTGAGCGCCCTTTCGATCTGCTCGCCTTCTTTTACTTGAACGATAATCATATTTATATGTGATAGTTGTAGTTTCTTTGCGTTTTAGCGCGGCAAAATTAAGAATAATTTCCGATACTGCAAAAGAATATGAGGCCCTACGAACTTTTTTCCAGTTTCTTCATGAACTTTTCTGCGAAAAACATGGTCAGTCGGCGTAAAGCACATACAGAACAGCCTTTGAAGTATGAATTATAAGCTTCGAACACAAAACTGATCGGTCACGGAAAAAAATTGCGATAATTCACTTTTAAGTGAACTTTTTATCGTATCTTTGCATTGGAATACCAAACACAATATACCGATGAGCGAAGTCGAACTCATACTCCTTAATAACAGCGACAAATGCACTGTATATACCATCCAATTCCTCGGCGACGAATTGGATGAGTTCAATAAATTTGTCGCTAAATTCAGAGAGGACTCCCAGTTAAATGCCGATTATCGCGCTATTATCCGATATGTCGAGCAAATAATTGAGCACGGAGCGCTTGAGCGCTACTTCCGCAACGAGGGAAAGATGCGCGATTCGGTGGTGGCACTTCCTACACTGCGGTCAAAACTGCGGCTATATGCCCTGCGACTGTCGGATAAGATAATTATTCTCGGTAACGGAGGCGTAAAAACGACTCGGACATATGAGGAGGACAACGAGCTTCAAGGATACGTGGTAACCTTGCAAAAATTTGAGGAACTTCTCAAATCAGGCGTTAAAGACGGCTCGGTAGTGATTAGTGAGAATATAATCGACACGGATAAAACTTTTGAACTATGAAAGAGAACCTGGATTTACTTCCTCGATTATTCACAGAGATACCTGCGGAAGAAAGGGAGAGCGCAAGACTCACCTTTGCAATATCCGACCGCATATACAACCTGATGCAGGAACGAGGATTGTCGAAGAAACAGTTTGCCGATGCTTTGGGACGCCGTCCGAGTGAAATTACCAAATGGCTCAGCGGACAACACAATTTCACTATCTCAACCCTTGCCATGCTTTCCACGTTTTTCGGCAAATCAATAATCACAGTATAGCCATTGCAAATGGATTATTGTCGGCAGCAAAAATCGCCAAGAACGACGAGATAACTACATAGCGATATGGAGCGCAAGAACTCCACGCAATCTCATAGCCTATTATAATTCACTTCATAACCAATCACCTACCAATCACAACGCCATGAAACATCACATACTTTCGGCGGTCGCCACGACAGCCACAATCCTGTCCATGTGCTTATGCGGAAATCCGGCATCGGCACAGGAGGCCCTCGGATACAGAACCATGGGAAACTCGCCGGTTACCGGCGACGACGGCAGCGCCACTTTCGGAGTGTACGCGCCGAATGCCGGCAGAGTGTCAGTGACAGGACAGATTCCGGGAAGTCCCGTCGAGATGTCGCGCGATGCCAATGGCTGGTGGAGCGTGAAAATCGACTCGCTGAAGCCTGAACTTTACAGCTACTGGTTCGACATCGACGGAGTGAGAACCCTCGACCCGGCAAATGCCTATGTAGTGCGCGACATAGCGTCGCTCGCAAGCATGTTCATCATGCCCGGCAACCGGCAGACCGACCTGTACAGCGCGCACGAGGTGCCCCACGGCAATGTGGCCAAGGTGTGGTACCACTCGCCGACGCTGGCCAAAGACCGGCGGATGACCGTGTACACTCCCGCCGGATACGATGCCGACGAATCCACCCGCTATCCGGTGCTGTACCTGCTTCACGGCATGGGCGGCGACGAAAATGCCTGGAGTGAACTGGGCCGCGCCGTGCAGATTCTCGACAACACCATTGCCGCAGGCATGGCAGAGCCGATGATTGTGGTGATGCCTAACGGCAATGCCGGCGAGGCCGCAGCGCCGGGCGAGACCGCCGAAGGGCTTTATACTCCCGACGGCCAGCGCTCGCTGTCGCCCGAGGGGCTGTTCGAAAGCTCCTTCCCGGAAATCGTGGCTTACGTCGACAGCCACTACCGCACAAAAGCCGACAAGGCAAACAGGGCCATAGCCGGACTTTCGATGGGCGGCGGACACAGCTGGCGCATCTCCATGCAGTATCCCGACATGTTCGACTACGTAGGACTGTTCTCGGCAGCCGTGATGTGGAACGGCGGCGGAGTGGACGGACAGAACGCCAACCCTTACGACCAGGCTCTCACCCGCCAGTTCGCGACAGCTCCGCAGCTCTACTGGATTGCCATCGGAAAGGACGATTTCCTTTACGCTCTCAACGCGTCGTACCGCGAAACCCTCGACCGGCTCGGAATCAGCTACACCTATGTGGAAACCGACGGCGGCCACGAGTGGCGCAACTGGCGCAGCTACCTGGTCCGTTTCCTTCCGCAGCTGTTCAAGAAGGAATAATTCCTTATCAAAGTGCCGCGCGGCATGAATCTTTTGTTTTGCAACATCCGAAAATTTTGTATCATTGCGGAAAAAGACTAATTTTGTAGAAATTTGAAATCGGATGGCCAAAGATCTCGGAGAACAGCTCGCACGCATAGGCCACAAGGCCGAGCTGCTGGTAACCCGCCAGCAGATGCTGCTGAAGCAGAACGCCGATCTCAGGCAACAGCTCGACGACTGCCGGGCTCAGGTGATAGCCCTACAGGGGCAGCTCCAGAAAGCCAATATGGAACTGGAACACCTGCGCATATCCTCGGCACTGAGTCCCGACAGCAAAACCGTGGCCGAGACACGAGCCTTCATTTCAAATTTAGTGCGGGAAATCGACGCTTGCGTCGACCAACTGATCAGAGAAGTCTGAATGCACTTTCGATGAACGCGGACAAAGAACATAGAATAACAATACGAATAGCCGACATAGAGCCTTTCAAGTTGCCTGTCGCACAGAGCGAAGAGTCGTTCTACCGCATGGTGGTAGGCAAAATCAACGAAAATGTGGACCGCCTGCGCTTCGGCGCCAATGCCGATTCCGACGGCGTGGCCCTGGCAAAAGTGACCCTCTATTATGCCACAATGCTCTACCGGCGCACAAACCTGATGAACAACCAGGCCGAGCTGCTTCGCGAGTTCGAAGCGCGGCTCGACAGCCTGCTCGAAAGCACATAAGCCCCACGGCAACGCCATGGAAGCCAACATCCTCTGACCGGACCCCTCCGGCGCATCGCGCCCACAGCGCACGCACCGGCCGAATCCCGCACCCGAACCGCCGCCAGCCGCCAGGCTGCCGGCATTGGGTGCGTTTTTTATTTACAGCAATCTGAAATCATCAATACAGCATAACTTGATTTATACATAATGGAAACATACATCATCGCAATAGCAGTGGCCATAGTGGCGGCAGCGGCGGGGGCTTTCGCAACCCTGCTCGTGCAGAAGCGCATGGCCGGATCGCGGGCACGGCTGATAATCTCCGAAGCGGAGAAAGAAGCCGAGAACCTGCGCAACAACAAGGTTCTCCAGGGACGCGAGGAAGCTCTGCGCATCACCGCCGAAGCCGAAAAGCAGGCTCAGCAGCGCCAGAGCCGCATGCAGAGCGCCGAAGCCAAAATAAAGCAGCGCGAGATGCAGCTCAACCAGCAGCAGAGCGAGAACCAGCGCGCCAAGAAGGAGAACGACAACATGCGCGCCAGCCTCGAAAACCAGCAGACAGCCCTGGCCACACGCCAGACCCAGGTGGACGAAATGCACACACGCGCACAGAACATGCTCGAGCACATCTCGGGACTCACTGCCAGCGAAGCCAGGGAGAAACTCATCGAAAGCCTCAAGGATGAGGCCAAGACCGCCGCGGCATCGTACATCAACGACATAATGGACGACGCCAAGATGACCGCCAACAAGGAGGCCCGCCGCATCGTGGTGCAGTCGATCCAGCGCGTAGCCACGGAAACAGCCATCGAGAACTCTGTGACAGTGTTCCACATCGACTCCGACGAAATCAAAGGCCGCATCATCGGACGCGAAGGCCGCAACATCCGCGCACTGGAAGCAGCCACCGGCATCGAGATCATTGTTGACGACACCCCCGAGGCCATTGTCCTCTCGGGCTTCGACCCCGTGCGCCGCGAAATAGCCCGTCTGGCTCTCCACCAGCTGGTAGCCGACGGCCGCATACACCCGGCACGCATCGAGGAAGTGGTGGCGAAAGTGCGCAAACAGATCGAGCAGGAAATCATAGAGACCGGCCAGCGCACGGCCATCGACCTTGGCATCCACGGCCTGCATCCCGAACTAATCCGCCTGGTCGGAAAAATGAAATACCGCTCCAGCTACGGCCAGAATCTTCTGCAACACTCCCGCGAAACCGCCAATCTCTGCGCCGTCATGGCTTCGGAACTCGGCCTTAACCCCAAAAAGGCACGCCGCGCCGGCCTCCTGCACGATATCGGCAAGGTACCCGACGAAGAGCCCGAACTGCCCCACGCACTCCTGGGCATGAAGCTGGCCGAGAAATACAAGGAGAAACCCGAGATATGCAACGCCATCGGCGCCCACCACGACGAAGTCGAGCAGACCTCTCTGCTGGCGCCTATCGTGCAGGTGTGCGACGCCATATCCGGCGCACGCCCCGGCGCACGCCGCGAAATCGTGGAAGCCTATATCAAGCGCCTCAACGACCTCGAGCAGCTGGCCATGTCCTACCCAGGCGTGGTGAAGACCTATGCCATACAGGCCGGACGCGAACTGCGCGTGATTGTCGGCGCCGACAAAATCGACGACAACGAAACCGAACAGCTGTCGGCGGAAATCGCACGCCGAATCCAGGACGAGATGACCTACCCCGGACAGGTGAAGATAACCGTTATCCGCGAAACCCGTTCGGTAAGCTTCGCAAAATAAGCCCATGACCGACCTCGAAAGCTGCAAAGACTGCGACAACAACTGCGGAAACGGCTGCGGAAACGGCTGCGACAGAAGCGCATGCCAATGCCCGGGAGCAGGTTCGGTCTGCGACTGCCAGCGCGCCAAGCTGCACAGCTTCAACTACCTCGCCGACATTCCGGGAGGTTTCGCCGAAAGCAACTATGTTGAGGTGCAGTTCAAGAACGCGCGCAAAGGATACTACCTCAACAGCCAGCGCATACCGCTGGAAATCGGCGACATGGTGGCGGTGGAAGCCCAGCCCGGGCACGACATCGGCATGGTGTCGCTCACCGGTGCGCTCGTTGAGCTGCGCATGAAGAAAGCCGGCGCACGCTCCAAGGAAAGCACCGAGACCAGAAGGGTATTCCGGAAAGCCAAAGACACCGACATAGAGAAATACAACGAGTCCAAGGCCCGCGAGGACGACACCATGATCCGCTCGCGGAAAATCGCCGAAAGCCTGAAGCTGAACATGAAAATCGGCGACGTGGAATACCAGGGCGACGGAAACAAAGCCATATTCTACTACATAGCCGACGAACGCGTCGACTTCCGCCAGCTCATAAAGGTTCTCGCCGACACCTTCAAGGTTCGTATCGAGATGCGCCAGATCGGCGCCCGCCAGGAGGCCGGCCGCATAGGCGGCATCGGGCCCTGCGGAAGGCCTCTGTGCTGCTCGCAGTGGATGACCAACTTCGTGTCGGTATCCACCAGCGCAGCCCGCTACCAGGACATATCCATGAATCCCCAGAAGCTGGCAGGCCAGTGCGCCAAACTCAAGTGCTGCCTCAACTTCGAAGTCGACGCCTATGTGGAAGCCTCCCGCAAGATGCCTCCGCGTGAAGTTCGCCTCGAAAGCGCCGACGCGACATACTACCACTTCAAGAGCGATGTGTTCAACCGCACCGTAACCTACTCCACCGACCGCAACACCGCCGCAAATCTGGTGACTCTCTCCGCCGAAAGGGTGTTCGAGATAATCGAACTGAACAAAGCCGGCGAGAAACCCGCCAGCCTGTTACCCGAAAGCGGCGAGCATCGGAAGAAAACCTCCGAATTCGGCGACATTCTTGGGCAGGACGATCTCACACGCTTCGACCGCAAGAAAAAGAAACGTTCCAGACCTGCCGAAGGCGACCGCCAGCGGCAGGCGCGCTCATCGCAAGGCGCCCAGGAAGCGAAGCAGCGGAAGAACCCGCGACCCGACAAACCCGGAAACCCCGACAACACCGAAAACAGACCACCGAAAGCCGAGCACCAGCCCGAAGCACGCAAAGAGGTCAGAAACGAGAACAAGGGCGACAGCGAAGGCAAGCCACGCATCGGGCGACCGGGCGGCAACAGAAAACACCGCAAAAAAGGACCCGGCCAACAGCCAGGCAAAGACACCCGGCCCAAAGAATGAAACACCTGCCCGCAGTCATCGCCGCAATCATGCTCGCCATGCTTGCGGCATGCTCACACTTCGCCCCCGACGAAGCCGATGGCTCATGCAGTGCCTTCAGCACTTTCGGCGACCGCGGCTGGCGCTATTTCGACACCCTCACCCTCGCTGCCGACAGCACCGCCGACAGCATCCGCCATGGTGCACTGATTCTGAACCTGCGCCACAGCACAGCTTACCCTTGGCGCAACATCTGGCTCGAGCTCTCCTACCCTGACGGCACCGACAGCTCCGCCACAATGGCACGCGACACCTTCGACATAGTCCTCGCCGACCGCTACGGGCGCTGGCGCGGCTCAGGCATGGGAAGTTCCCTGCAGCTCTCCGACACCCTGCACACGCGCTTCGCCATGCGCCGCGGGCAGCGTGTAAGTCTGAGACACATAATGCGCACCGACACCCTGCCGGCCATAGAGCGTGCAGGACTGATATTCCAAGCCGAACAACGATGAACAAACGATTCGACGCATATATCTTCGACATGGACGGCACCCTATGGGACGCCGTCGACAGCTACGCCGCAATCTGGAACACCACAATAGTGCAACTCGGAGTCCAGGTGCCACCGGTTACACGGCAGAAGCTGGTGGAACTTATGGGCATGCCCCTCGATGCGATATACGACTCTCTGGTGGGCGACTGCGCCGACCGCCGTAAATTCGAGGAATTGCTGCTGGCCAACGATTCCGACATGATGCCGGAACTCGGAGGCAGGCTCTATCCGGGAGTCCGCGAAACACTCGACGAGCTGCGGGACAGCGGCGCCCTCCTCATGATGGTGAGCAACTGCACCGCCACGGGACTGCCGAATTTCGTGGCCTACAACCGCCTCGAGGGGTACTTCAGCGAGCTTCTTTCAATGGGAGCCACTGGCAAGGACAAGACCGCGAACATCAAGGCACTCATCAGCCGTTATAATCTCAGCAACCCTGTGTACGTGGGCGACACCGCAGGCGACTGCACAGCCACCCACGCCGCGGGCATACCTTTTGTGTGGGCAGCATATGGTTTCGGCAAAAACGTCGCCGGCGCCGACTACACAATCTGTTCAATAAACGAACTTCCGAGCATATGAAAGAGCCTTACGACTTCCACAATCCCAACCTTCTGGGCGTGGCCGAGCAGATAAAGCGTCTGCGCCCCCTGCGACAGGCCATGGAACAGGCCGACCTGCGCGCCGCGCTGGTGTCGTCGCCAGTGAGCATCTATTACCTCACAGGACGCATATATCGCGGATACCTCTATATAACCGTCGACAACGACGCTCCACTCTATCTGGTGCGCCGTCCCACCATACTCCACGGCCCCGGCGTACACCTCATCGCCAAGCCGTCGCAAATCAACGAGACTCTTGCCAAAGCCGGTATGGCCGTCGGCGAGCCTGTGGCCCTGGAACTCGACACCATGCCGTACCACGACGCCATGCGCCTGGCCCAAGCCCTGGGCATGGAAGCGCCAGAAGGAAATATCTCGCCGCTGCTTCGGGCATGCCGCGCCGTGAAAACCGAACGCGAGAAAGACATGCTCCGGCGCTCGGGAGTAAAACACGCCGAAGTGTACTCACGCATTCCAGGCCTCTACAAAACGGGGATGACCGACATCGAACTGCAGATTGAAATCGAACGGGCCTCGCGCCTGGAAGGATGCCTGGGCATTTTCCGCTGCGCAGGGCTCGAGATGGAAATCTTCATGGGCAATGTGCTCACCGGCGATAACGCCGATGCCCCGTCGCCCTACGACTTCGCCATGGGCGGCGCCGGACTGGATTCGTCGTTGCCGGTCGGCGCCGACGGCACTGTAATCCGTCCCGGACTGCCGGTTATGGTGGACGTGAACGGAAACTACACCGGCTATATGACCGACATGACCCGCTGCTTCGCCGCAGGAACCGTGTCGCCGGAAGTGGAAAAAGCGAACCGCCTCTCGGCCGACATATGCGCCGGACTGGCCGGCATGATGGCTCCCGGAACCGCCGCCGCCGACCTCTACAACCGCGCCCTTGAAATGGCACGCGAGGCCGGAATGGAGGAATACTTCATGGGGCACCGCAGCCACGCGGGCTTCGTAGGGCACGGCGTGGGCATAGAAATCAACGAGCTGCCGGTAATAGCCCCGCGCTCGCGCGATATCCTTGCTGCCGGAAACGCCATAGCCCTCGAGCCCAAATTCGTTCTGCCCGGCATCGGAGCCGTAGGCGTGGAGAACACATACCTTGTGGGCAGCTCCGCACCCGGCGAACTTATAACAAAAGCACCACAAAACATTGTAGCCCTTGACTGACACCGGTTCCACGACAAACGCCTCGGCGCTACTGCACCCGCGCCACATATTCGACATGGTAGGCGCCGCCGCCGACTCCATAAGCCGCGAATGCTATGTGGTGGGCGGCTACGTGCGCGACATCTTCCTGCAGCGCCATTCCAAGGATATCGACTTCGTTACCGTGGGCAGCGGCATAGAGCTTGCCCAGGCTGTAGCCGCAGCTCTGCCGGGCGCCAGCCTGGCGGTGTACCGCAACTACGGCACCGCCCAGCTGCACCGCGGCCCGCTGGAACTGGAATTCGTGGGAGCGCGCCGCGAGAGCTATCACCGCGAAAGCCGTAACCCCATTGTAGAGGACGGCACCCTCGACGACGATCTCGCCCGCCGCGACTTCACCATCAACGCCATGGCCGTGTGCGTGAATGCCTCGCGTTTCGGCACGCTCATCGACCGCTACGACGGCATGTCCGACCTGCGCCAGGGAATAATCCGCACTCCGCTCGACCCCGACATCACCTTCAGCGACGACCCCCTGCGGATGATGCGCGCCATCCGTTTCGCCACACAGCTGCAATTCACAATCTGTCCCGAGACACTGGAGGCCATCACCCGCAACGCCGGACGCATCGAGATAATAACCGCCGAACGGATAAAGGACGAGCTGCAGAAAATAATGGCCTCGGCACAACCGTCGATTGGCTGGAAACTTCTGCTCCAGACCGGCCTGCTGCAGCACATCTTGCCGGAACTGGCTGCCATGAAAGGCATCGCCGTGGTGAAAGGCCGCGGCCACAAAGACAATTTCCGCCACACCATGATTGTGCTCGACTCGGTGGCCGAGGCTTCCGACAATATCTGGCTGCGATGGGCCGCGCTGCTGCACGACATAGGCAAACCGGTGACCAAACACTTCGACAGCCAGCGCGGATGGACATTCCACCAGCACAATTTCGTGGGCGCGAAGATGGTGAAGACAATCTTCAGACGGCTCAGGCTGCCGTTAGGGCAGGAAATGAAATATGTACAGAAGCTCGTGGACCTGCACATGCGGCCTATAGCGCTTGTGGAGGATGAAGTGACCGACAGTGCCGTGCGCAGGCTGATACACTATGCCGAGGACGACCTGGCCGACCTGATGATTCTCGCCCGCGCCGACATAACCAGCCGCGACGAAGCCCGCAAGGCCCGCTACCTGTCCAACTTCGACCTGGTGGAGGAAAAGTTCCGCACCACACACGCCAAGGACCTGGAGCGCAACCGCAAGAACCCTGTCGACGGCACAGAGATAATGAAGCTGTTCGGACTGCCGCAGGGCATCCAGGTGGGTTTCTTCGCCAAGAGCCTTAAAGAGGCCATAAAAGAGTGCGAAATCGACGACAACCGCGTGTGTGCCCTCCGCTACCTCATCGACCTTGCCGCCACACAGGGCCTGTCGCCACTATACGACCCCTTCGGAGAAAACAGAGAAGCCGCCCCCGAGGCCGGGAGCGGCGAAGAAGATTCCGAATGAGATAACAGCCTGCAGGGTCTGCCGCCTAATCCTGCATGAGAGGCAGGCGGTTCATCTGCTCTATATAGTCCAGGACGGCATCACGGCCGCGGCCGTCGGCACTCGAAGTGCGGAACACCGGAGGCAGTTCCTCCCATGTGTCGAGCATCTGCTTGAGATATTCCGCCGTCTGCCGTTCGCCGGCAGCCGCGCTCTGCTTGTCCATCTTGGTGAACACGATGCTGAACGGCACGCCGTTTTCTCCCAGCCACTCCATGAATTCCATGTCGATTTTCTGCGGCGCGTGGCGGCTGTCGATGAGCACGAAAAGGTTTGTCATCTGCGCACGCCCAAGGATGTAGCTCTTGATTATCCCTTCGAGCCTGAGCCTGTCGTCCTTGCTGCGCCTGGCATAGCCATAGCCTGGAAGGTCGACGATATACCAGCTGTCGTTGACAAGAAAGTGGTTGATCAACATTGTCTTGCCCGGCGTAGCCGATGTCAGCGCAAGGTTTTTCTGGCCTGTGAGCATGTTGATGAGCGAACTTTTACCCACATTGGAGCGGCCTATGAATGCATATTCGTGTCTCATGTCGGCTGGGCAGCGGCTGAAGTCGCTGTTGCTGACCACAAATCTGGCGTTGTTGACTATCATTGTATTCTATTGTTTATCGGTTATAATCAATTGCCCTCCTGACAGTCTGTGTTTACCACGGCCGATGCCGGAGGAAAAACGAGCGACAGACGGGTTATTCCATCCTCGCCGGTAGCAAGGCCGAATTCGGCTTTGTGCTTGCGCATTATGTCGGCAATGAGCATAAGGCCAAGGCCACGGTCGGGATGCTTGGTGGAGAAAAAAGGCGTGAAGAGCGCTCCCGCATCGGCAGAACTGATTCCCGGCCCATTGTCGGCAATCTCCACTCTCCGGCCTTCCACGCTTAGTACAATACGCCCAGGGCGTGTACCGATGCTCTCAACGGCATTCTTTACCGCATTGGTGAACACTCTATGCATAAGAGCGCTGTCGGCCAGCACGGTTTCGGTAGCGCCACGACATTCGACCACTATGTTGATATTCGCCGGACAAAGCTTCTGCAGGAACGGAAGCTCCCCGGCCACCATATCGGCAGGCATCACGGGTTTCAGAGAGGCATCCGGCAGCTTCACCACCGATGAATATCCGCTCATGAATTCTCCCAGTGCCTTGCAACTCTCCACACAGCTATCGAGAGTCTGCCGGACATCCGGCTCGGCGGCATGGATGTCGGCAAGCGTCTCCAACACGGAAACGACGCCTCCCATGGTATTGTTCACCTCATGGCTCATTGTGCGCACAATCTTGTTGAAAACGGCCGTTTCGGCCTTTATCACTTCGTCGGTGAGTCGCTCCACCATATAGAATGTGCGGCGGAAGCCGCGGTCCATGAAATAGCCGCATATGCATCGCAGCACCTGCGGGTCGCCTTGCCGCACGGTAACGTTCTGCCCGGGGGCAAGACTGTCCAGAGCGGCTGCCACGGTGGCTGTCTCCATGCGCCTGAACGAGCTGTTGGCCTCGATGATTCGGCCATCGAAATCGCATATGGCGATTCCCATCGGCGAGGCATCGATGAGTTTTCCAAGGAAATCGGCCTGCTCGATGTTTTTAAGCCGCTCGGCCTTCATGTTGCCAATCAAGGCATTGTACAGCTCCACCATTTCGTCGGCATCGCTCTGCCCTACTTTCCGCAGGGTGGACGCGAAATCCTGGCCTCTAAGCAGGTCCATACCGTTCCTGATGGTTCTCAGCGGCAGCATCAGGCTGCGGACAAGCATGGCCAGCGACAGCAACGCCACGGCGGCGGCGGCAATGGTCCATACAGGCGAAATCCCGATGATTGCCACCACGGCGGCAACCACTATCGCAACAGCGGTGAGTGCTGTCCAGATATACTTTGTCATGGGAGAAAAAAAGCCGGAGACTCCATTGCGGAATCTCCGGCCTGATTATGGTTTTTGCCGGTTATCAGCGGGCTTCTTCGATGGTTACTGCGCGGTCGAGGGCTACGAACTGGTCGCCTTCGCCCATGCGGTTGCCGCTGTTTTCAGCAACAGAGAGACGGGAAGCGTCCACACCGCTGCGAACGAGGAGGTCTTTCACGCCTTCGGCACGTTTAGCACGCAGACGGGCGTTGATGGCCTCGGTGCCGGTGTAGTTGTCGGCCCAGCCGGTGAGCACGAAGTTGGTGTTGGCATACTTGTCGGAGTTCATCTGTGCGGCAACAGCCTTGACAACGCGCTGGTTTTCGCGGCTCAGACGGGAAACGCCGATGGTGTAGTAAACGGTAGCCAGGGGGCCTTCGTTGACAACGGTTGTCTCAACAGGACGGTTGAGGCAGTCGCGGAGAGCGCGTTCGAGTTCGTCGATGCGTTCGTTGGCAGCAGCCAGACGTGCGCGGATAGGTTCGCAGTTCTCGGGTTCGGGATAAACGGGAACAACGGGAGCGTTCCATTCGCGGTTTTTGAATTTGTAGGTAACGCCGATGAAAGCGCTGAGGTCGCTGTATTTCTCGTTCCAGTTTCTTGCGGAAACGTTCTGGAGGCCGTCGATGCCGGTCCAGCGGATGTCGAGGCTAAGAGCAACCTGCTTGCTTACATTGAAGGTGTTGATAAGACCTGCACGGAGGTTGAGGAGAATGTTGTGGGCATTTTTCCAGCTGCCGTCCTGGTGGCTGATGGTCCACAGTGCGCCTGCACCTACATATACAGATGCGTTGTACACGCGGTTGGGCTTGTAGCCGCACCACCAGTTGGTGAGGTTAACCATAAGGTCGAAGACCGGACCGATTTCCTGAGTGCGCTGTTTGTAGAAGCCGTCGGGACGGTAGTCATATTTAAGAGTGCCCATGAAATCGGGACCGTCGGCAAGGCCTTTGAGCTGCATCCAGGTCACACCAGCGCGTGCACCAAATACGGGCGAGAACCATTTGCCGGCATAGATGCTTGCAGCGGGAGAGAAGCGGTCGGAGAGATCGCGGTGGATGGATTTGTGCGAGAAGTAGATGTTTGCACCACCTTCTGCAGTGATGAACCAGTTGTCCTGCATACGGTTGAGGAGTACGCCCTGGCTGGGGTCGGAAACGTACTGCACATTTTCTGCAGGCTCCTGAGCAACAATGCTCTGCGCGCCAGCGAACATTGCGAAGGCAAACGCCAAGAGAGTAGCTTTCTTCATAGAGATATCTGTTAGGTAATATGTTGTCTGTGTGTGGTTATGCAATTTTGCGGCGCTAAGTTACAACATTTTTTTGATTTGATAACTTAATTGTGCAAAAAATCTTCCTTTAACGCTCCATATCCACCATATCGGCTGTGCGGCCAAGGACACGGCGTACGACGGCGCAGACATTGTCGGTGGTGAATCCGAATTTCTCGTCGAGTACCTTATAAGGTGCCGAGGCTCCGAAATGATCAAGCCCGAACACTTCGCCGTGGAATCCCTTTATCATATTGATGGTAATGGGCAGGCCGGCAGTGAGTCCGAACTGCGGCACACCCGCGGGCAGCACGCTGTGGCGGTATGCTTCGTCCTGCTCGTTGAACAGACCGATGGAGGGCATCGACACCACTGCGGCCCGTATTCCCTCGGCTTCCAGCAGCACGGCGCACTGGCACAACAGTGAAACTTCGGAGCCGTTGGCAACCATCACGATGTCGGGGTTGTCGCTGTGCGTCACGGTATAACCGCCACGCCGGGCGCCCTGTGCGGCCTCGATGCGGGTGGTACCGGGTTCGGCTGGCAGATCGGGAACATCCTGTCGCGACAGCACCAGGGCGGTGGGGGTGTGCATGTTGTCCATGGCCATGCTGTAGGCAACGGACGTCTCGGCGCCGTCGGCCGGGCGGAGTACCAGCATCGACGGCCTGCCGCTGAGATTGCGGGTGAGCTCCATGAGCCGGATCTGCGCTTCCTGCTCGACCGGCTGGTGGGTGGGACCGTCTTCGCCCACACGGAAGGCGTCGTGGCTCCAGATATATTTCACGGGCAGTTCCATCAGCGCCGCCAGGCGGATGGCAGGCTTCATGTAGTCGGAGAACACGAAGAATGTGCCGCAGGCTGCGATGATGCCTCCGTGTAGTACCATGCCGTTGATAATCGATGCCATCGAGAGCTCGCTCACACCGGCATGCAGGAAAGCTCCGCGGAAGTTTCCGGGGCTGAATGCACGGCTGTTGTTGAGGAATCCGTCGGTACGGTCGCTGTTGGCGAGGTCGGCGGAGGCCACAATCATGTTGCCTTCCTTTTTTGCCAGCACCGCCAGCACGTCGGCCGAGGCCTGGCGTGTGGAGCAGCCCGGCTTATGCTCTATTGAATTGTAGTCTACCGGAGCGGGCACTCCCGAGAAATACTGTTTAAGCAGTTCGGCCTGCTCGGGGTTGTCGATTTCCCACTGCCTGAATGCGGCGCGGCGTTCACCCACCTGACGGCGCAAGGCGGCGGCACGTTCGGCGTAGACTTCCTTTGTGACATCGAAAATCTTCCAGGGATCCTTGGGGTCGCCTCCGAGATGGCGGATGGTGGCGTCGACATCGGCGCCTGATTTGCTCAGAGGCTGACCGTGGGTTGAAGTCTGACCCTCGTAGTTGTTGCCACCGGCTGTCACGGCACCCTTGCCCATGGCGGTATTGCCTATAATTAATGTGGGCTTGTCGGTGATCTGGCCGGCGACTTTGAGTGCGGCAGATATCGCCGCCGGGTCGTTGCCCTCTATTTCCATCACATACCAGCCCCATGCGCGGTATTTGGCGGCCACATCCTCGCGGTCGACGGCATCGACCTTGGTGGAGAGCTGCACACCGTTGCTGTCGTAGAACATTATGAGATTGGACAGCTTGAGATAGCCTGCGATTCGGCCTGCGCCCTGCGATATCTCCTCCTGGATGCCGCCGTCGGAGATGAAGGCGTATGTCTTGTGCTCGAGCGTCTTGCCGAAACGTGCCACAAGGAAGCGCTCGGCGATGGCGCAGCCCACGGCCATGGCATGTCCCTGGCCAAGCGGGCCGGAAGTGTTCTCGATGCCGCGCCGCAGATTATGTTCGGGATGCCCCGGTGTGGACGAACCCCACTGGCGGAACTCCTTTAGCTCGTCGATTGTGTAGAAGCCCGAAAGCGCAAGCACCGAGTACAGCATCGGCGACATATGCCCGGGGTCGAGGAAGAAACGGTCGCGGAGAATCCACTCTGTGTCGTCGGGGTCGTAAACCAGGAATTGCGAATAGAGCACGTTGATGAAATCAGCGCCGCCCATAGCGCCTCCGGGGTGTCCCGATTTGGCTTTTTCCACCATGCTGGCAGAGAGGATGCGGATGTTGTCGGCCACGGCCGTCATTGCTTTGCTGTCCATTTGAGGTGTTGTGTTCTTATGTTGTTTCGGTTTCTATTGGCGTTCTTCGGGCGAAATTAGCAATAAAACCGCACCGGCACAAATTAAAAACCCAAAAAGTAAAATATTGTTTAGGCCGCGCGACAGCAGCGGCAAGCCTTGAGATTTTTTTTGCCATTCGGCCAATATGCTGTATTTTTGTGCTTAATTGGCTTTGAGAGCATGTTTGGCCGGGCCGGCAACAAAGCATAGCAACCATGGAATATAGACCCGATATGACACCTGCCGAAGAGGCACGCATGATCGACGATGCTTTCGCCGACCTTCTCGACGGCTACCTCAAAAGCAATCACCGCAAAAAGGTGGAGATTATCGAGAGAGCCTTCGCTTTCGCCCGCCAGGCACACGAGGGCATCCGCAGGCGCTCCGGCGAGCCGTATATCATGCACCCCATAGCGGTGGCGAAAATCGCCAGCCAGGAAATAGGTCTCGGCTCCACAAGCATATGCGCGGCACTGCTGCACGATGTGGTGGAAGACACCGAATACACCGTGGACGACATCGAGCAGCATTTCGGAGCAAAGATAGCGCAGCTCGTGGAGGGGCTTACAAAGATTTCCGGCGGCATATTCGGCGACAAGGCGTCGCTGCAGGCCGAGAATTTCCGCAAGCTGCTGCTCACCATGAGCGAGGACATCCGCGTGGTGCTCATAAAGATGGCCGACCGCCTGCACAACATGCGCACTCTGGGGTCGATGGCTCCGAACAAGCGCTACAAGATTGCCGGCGAGACACTCTATATCTATGCTCCGCTGGCTCACCGCCTGGGGCTGTTCGAAATAAAGACCGAGCTGGAAGACCTCAGCTTCAAGCACGAGCATCCCGAAATCTACGCCGACATCGCCCGCAAAATCGCGCTTAGCGAGCAGCGGCGCACCGCCGTGTACACCGACTTCGCCGCTCCCATCAAGGAAAAGCTCAACACCCTCGGCATAGTCTACGAGGCGAAAGCACGCCTCAAAAGCATATATTCCATCTACCGCAAGATGGAAACCAAGCACCTGCCTTTCGAGGAAGTGTACGACCTCTATGCCATGAGAATCGTGTTCGACTGCGACGACCCTTCCCGCGAGAAAGCCATCTGCTGGAGCATATACTCCGCCATCACCGACCTCTACCAGCTGCATCCGGGGCGCACCCGCGACTGGATTGTTACTCCCAAGGCCAACGGCTACCAGGCCCTGCATCTCACTGTGATGGGACCCGACGGAAACTGGATAGAGGTGCAGATTCGCTCGCGCCGCATGGACGAAATCGCCGAAAAGGGCTTCGCCGCGCACTGGAAGTACAAAATCGGCGAAGGCGAAGAGGAAAGCGAGCTCAATGCATGGCTCAAAACCATAAAGGACATCCTCGACAACCCCGAGCCAAGCGCCATCGACTTCCTCAACACTCTCAAGCTGAATCTCTTTTCCTCGGAGATTGTGGTGTTCACTCCAGCAGGCGAACTGTACACGCTGCCATCGGGCGCCACCGTTCTGGACCTGGCGTTCGCCCTGCACAGCCACATAGGCATGCACTGCATCGCCGCCAAGGTGAACCACAAGCTGGTGCCCCTGCAGCACGAGCTCCGCAGCGGCGACCAGGTGGAGGTGCTCACCTCCAAGACCCAGATGCCCAAGCCGGAATGGGAAAACATAATGGTAACGGCCAAAGGACGCACCCGCCTGCGCAAGGCGCTCCGCGCCGAACGCCAGCCGCTGGTCGACAAAGGCAACGCCACCCTCACCGCATGGCTGGAAGAGAACATGCTCCCCGACAACAACCTGGTCATCACCAAGCTGCAAGGCATATTCCATGTGGCCAACCGCGACGAACTGTGCCACCAGCTCGGAACCGGAGAGATAATGCTCGGCGACTACCTGCCTCCCATCCTGAGGCGCTCCCTGGCTGCCGCCAAACCGGGCCGCACAAAGGCCATACTACAGAAAATATGGCCAATCGGACGCCGCAAGGATGAATCGCCGGCCGGAAGCCAGCCCCAGCAACAACCCATCAACCCCAAGAAAACCTATGCCCTGCGTGTGGATGCCGACGGCGCCAACTTCCGCCTTTCCGACTGCTGCTCGCCTATTCCGGGCGACGATGTGATGGGCTTTGTCAACGACGATGGCGAACTCGAAATCCACACCCTCGACTGCCCCCGCGCCCAGCTTCTGAAGGCTACCTACGGCTCCAGAATCGTGGCTACGGAGTGGGAGAGCGTCGACGAGCGTTTCCTGGCGCACATACGAATCGAAGGCATCGACCGCCGAGGAATTCTTCAGGAGCTTACAATGATGATATCCACCCATCTGGGCATCGACATGCGCAAGGTCGACATCGAGGCCTCGGGCGCCGTGTTCCACTGCGACCTGTGGGTGAGAGTCTGCGACGCCGACGTTGTCCGCGATCTTTGCTCACATGCCTGCCGCATACAAGGCGTGCAATCGGCAGTAAGAGTCAACTGATATTATGAAACATCCCCTTAACGGCAGCAGCCTATCGCGCAAGATACTCATGGCACTGGCAGCCTTGCTGGTGATTGTGTATTTCTACCCGCATCCCGAGGCCAACCGCTTCATCTACCAGGAAGGGCGCCCGTGGAACTATTCGAAGCTCATAGCGCCTTTCGACATTCCCATCCACGCCGACTCGGCCACCATACTGGCTGCCCGCGACACTCTCGAGAAGCGTTTCGTACCCATCTATTCGGTGAACCAGCTGCTTATCGACACCATCGTGAGCCGCCTCCCCGAAAGCCACGACCGCAACCTGCGGCGGAGGCTGGCCAACGAGCTCCGGAAAGTGTACGCCTCCGGTGTGGTGGACGTGCGCACCAAAGACCTCATGGCCGAAGGCCGGCTGCCCAGGATAAGGATACTGGAAAAGAACATACTCTCGGAGGCCAGCACCGCAGGCCTCACCTCGCCGCGCGAGGTGTATCTGTATCTCGACTCGGCGATTACCGACACCGCCCTGCACCAGTATTTCGCCCATGCAGGGCTGCAGAATCTCCTGCTGCCCAACTACAGCCGCAACGAGGCCGAATGCCGACGCAACTACGAGTACGAATACCTTACGATGACCGCCGACCGCGGCATAATCCTGCAGGGGCAGACCATAATCGACAAAGGCACCATCATCACCGGCCAGGACTACACCAACCTGCGCACCTACGAGGAACTCATGGCCTCGCGCAACTCCAGGGAGCAACAGAGCACAATGCTGCGCTGGCTCGGACAGGGCGTGTATGTGGCTCTGATTCTGTGCATGCTGATGATGTATTTCTATTTCTTCGCCAAAGACATCTTCCGCCGCGACAATGCCATGGCCTTCGTGCTGCTGCTCATAACGGTGTTCTTCCTGGTATCGGTGGGGCTGAACTACTTTGTGTCGCAAGGCATCTACATGGCACCGCTGATGATAGTGCCCATCCTCATGCTGGTGTTCTTCGATGGCCGTTCGGCTCTTTTCGTATTGGGCGCACTGTCGCTGATCTGCGCCGGGGCCACCGCCTTCGCCCTGGAGTTCATCTTCCTGCAGTTCTGCGCAGGCTGTGCGGTGGTGTACTCGCTCGGCGAACTCAGCCGCCGCAGCCAGCTGCTCCGCACCTCCCTACTTGTTCTCGCCGCATATTTTGTGGCATATCCGGCTCTGGAACTGCTCATGAACGCCTCCTTCGAAGGCATGACAAAAATCATGTTCATATTCCTGGCGGTGAACGCCGCACTCACCTCCATGGCATATGTGCTCATGTTCCTGGTGGAGAGGGCTTTCGGTTTCATATCCACAGTGACACTCGTCGAGCTGGCCGACATCAACAACCCGCTGCTGATGCGCCTGAGCAATGAATGCCCCGGCACTTTCCAGCACTCCATAGCCGTGAGCAACCTGGCCTCCGACGCCGCCGCAAGAATAGACGCCAACGTGCAGCTTGTGCGTGCCGGCGCCCTCTACCACGACATCGGCAAGCTCAACAATCCGGCGTTCTTCACCGAGAACCAGCACGGGGTGAACCCCCACGATGCCCTGCCGCCCGAACGTTCCGCGGCAATAGTGGTGGCGCATGTGGCCGACGGCCTGCGCCTGGCCGAAAAAGCCGCACTGCCGGCGGTTATCAGGAGCTTCATCACGGAGCACCACGGAAAGGGCCTCGCCAAATACTTCTATTTCACCGCCAGCGCCAAGAATCCCGACGTGCCCGTGGACAAGGAACCGTTCAGCTATCCCGGTCCCAACCCCCAGAGCCGCGAAACCTCGGTGCTTATGATGGCCGACTCGGTGGAAGCCGCAAGCCGCTCGCTGAAAAACCATACACGCGAGGATATCACGAATCTGGTGAACAAAATCATCGATTCGCAGATCGCCGACGGGCTTCACAACGACTCCACTCTGGAATTCCGCGACGTGGAAGTGATTAAGGAGGCGTTCATAAAGCGCCTGATGACCATCTACCACTCGCGCATAGCCTACCCCAAGGCCGCCTCCGAAAGCGATTCCACGGCAACAGCCGACGACGCCGACAGCGGAAAGGCACAATAAGGCCGCTGCCGCCGCGTTAGTATTCTGATGAGCCATAGCGCTGTAATATCCTTTATTGCCCGGGCACTGCTGGCGGCGGCGCTTCTTGCCTTGTGCTCGTGCTCGCCGAACAAGAACAATGCCGCCACACGCCGCTACCAGGAGTTCATTACCCGCTACAACATTCACTACAACGGCGACACCCACATGCGGGAGACCCTCCAGAGCATGGAAAACGCCTATGAGGACGACTTCTCGCGCCGCCTGCTCATGCATCCCGCCCAAGCCCGCGGGCAGGAAGGTATGCCTCAGCCGAACGGCAACTTCGACCGTTCCATCGAGAAAGCCCAGAAAGCCATACAGCTGCGTTCCATAAAGAAAAAACCGAAGCGGCGCCCGGGACGTTCGTCCAACCCCGAATACAAGCTCTGGCTAAAACGCGAGGAATACAATCCTTTCCTCCACAATTCCTGGATGATGCTCGCCGACGGACAGTACTACAACGGCGACTTCCTCGGCGCGGCGTCCACCTACTTCTATATCAGCAAACATTTCTGGTGGCTGCCCAAAACAGTCACCGAAGCCAAGCTGATGCAGGCGCTGAGCTACATAACCCTCGGCTGGCAGTTCGAAGCCGAGATGATTATCACCAGAATCAAGGAAAACGAGCTGTCGACAAAACACCTGCGCGGGCTCTACAATTTCGTGCAGGCCGACTTCCACCTGCATGCCGACGACTACGAGGCCGCCCTGCCCTACCTGCAGCAGGCCGCACGCGATGCCTCCGGCGCACAGAAAACACGCCTCAATTTCCTGCTCGGCCAGGTGCTGGCACGCCTCGGAAGAAACGACGATGCCTATGCGGCCTTCGCACGCGCAGCATCAAGCTCCTCCACCACATACCGCACAAAATTCAACGCCCGCATCAAACAGAGCGAGGTTTTCACCGGCGACAACATCGAGCCGGAAGTACGCGCCCTCAGACGCATGACCCGCTACGACCGCAACAGCGAATACCTCGACCAGATATACTACGCAATCGGCAACCTTTACCTGTCGCGGGGCGACACCACCAACGCAATAGCCAACTACGTTACCGCCAACGAAAAATCCACACGTTCCGGCGTCGACAAGGCCATAAACCAGGAAACCCTCGGACGCCTGTATTTCGAGCAGGGCCGCTACGACCTCGCCCAGCCCTCCTACTCCGAAGCGGTGCCACTGCTGCCCGCGGGCTATCCCGACCTGGAAAGGATACGCCGGCGCTCCGACGTTCTCAACGAACTTGCCGTCTACTCCGGCAACGTTACCCTGCAGGACTCGCTGCTGCGGCTGGCCGCCATGCCCGAGAGCGAGCGCATGGCTGTAATCGAACGGATTATCGAGGAACTCAAGGAAACAGAACGCCGCCAGGCCGAAGATGCCGAAAGGGAGGAATTCCTCGCCAACCAGGCCGCCCAGGGCAACCAGCTCCAGGACAACACCACACAATCGTTCGTTATAAATTCCGATAACTCCTGGTACTTCTACAACACGGCCACCCGCAATGCCGGCCGCACCGAATTCCAGAGGCGCTGGGGCTCCCGCAAGCTCGAGGACAACTGGCGGCGCAGGAACAAGGCCACATTCAGCGTCGACGACTTCAACGACACCGGCGAAGAGTCAGACGACACCGGCGAAGAGACCGAAAATACCGGCGACGAAACCGGCAGCGAAGGCACCGACCCAACTGCCGATGCCATGGCCGAACGCGCCAGCGACCCCCATTTCCCCGAATACTACCTCGCACAGATTCCGCTCACCGAAGCCGACAAGACAACCTCGCATGAGGTAATCCAGGAAGGACTCTACAACATGGGCGTAATCCTCAAGGACAAACTCGAAGACTACACCGCAGCGCGCACACAGTTCGACCGCCTGCTGCGCGACTACCCCGACAACATCTACCGCCTGGAGACATACCAGAACATCTACCTCATGCTCATGCGGACGGGACTGCGCGACCAGGCCGAGACATTCCGCCTTATGCTGGTGCGCGAGTTCCCCGAAAGCCCCCAGGGACAGGCCATGCGCGACCCCGACTATATCGACCGACTCCGCGGAGCCGACCAGCGTGCCGAAGACCTCTACGCAGCCACCTACGAGGCCTATATGGCCAACAACAACGCCGCCGTACACGCCGCCTTCCAGCGCATGACCGAAGAGATGCCCCTGAGCAAGATCATGCCCAAGTTCATGTTCCTCCACGCCCTGGCATATGTGACAGAGGACAAGCCGCAGGAATTCAACGCCGTACTGCGCGACCTCCTCGAGCGCTATCCCGACACCGACATCACCCCGGTGGCTTCTGCATGGCTGCGGGGCATGGCCCGCGGCAGGCAGCTGCATGCCCCCGAAAGCAACATGAGAGGCATGGTATGGGACCTGCGGCTATCGAACGACAGCGTAGCCGCCGAAGGCCAGGCAAGTTTCGAGCTTAACCCCGACACCCGCCAGCTGCTGGTGTTCACCTACCCAACCGACCGTGTCGACACGCGCCTGCTGCTCTACGAAGTGGCACGCCACAACTTCCGCTCGTTCTTCGTGCGCGATTTCGACCTCGAGACCATGAATTTCGGCCGCCTCGGCCTGCTGGTTATCCACGGCTTCGCCAACATGAACGAACTCAATCACTACCGTGCCGTAATGGCTTCCTCCGACGAGCTGAGGCTACCCGCCGAGGTGCTTCCGGTGGCCATCAGCGAAACCGACTTCCAGACCCTTCTATCACAGGGACGCTCATTCGAGGAATATTTCCGCGCCCGTGAGGAACAGAACTACATCGACGCCCAGGCCGATATCCTTGAAAGCATTCAGACTCTTCCCGAAGCCGAAACGGAGGCCGCCGAAGGCGAGATACCGCAGGAAGCACAACCCGACGGATCGGCAACAGAAGAGGAGACAGAAGAGGAGACAGAAGAGAATCTTGAACTTCCCGAAAGCGATGTAGCCGAACCGGACATACCGGAGCCATCGCCGGAAACAACCGAAACTCCGGCAGTTCAGGACGTTCCTGCAACCGAGCCACAGCCGACATCCCAACCGGCGACTCCGGCTGCGCCCCGGGCACCTGTGGCTCCTCAGACAACACAGACACCCAGTATTCCGGCCACACCGCCGGCACCGGCGCCCAATCCCGCACCACAGCTGCCGGTAGGCTCCGAAGGCGACGACCCTTTGCTGGAATAAACCTGTAGCCGCGGCTGTTGTTAGAATAATTATAACCCCTGACAACAGCCACATGAACGACCGCTTATCCTACAAAGAGAAAAAAGAACTTCCCGACAGCGTTTTCGGACTGCCGGAACGCCGCGAATACCCCATGCCCGACGCCGCCCACGTGCGCGCCGCGGAAGCCTATTTCCGCTATTGTCCCGAAGACCTGAAGCCCCGGCTCGCCCGCGCCATCCTCGAGCGCGCAAAGGAATTCGGCGTGGACGTGGAATCACCCGCGGTGAAGGACTACGCCTCGCGCTGACCTCGCCA
>DKUJ01000025.1:2817-33694 GCA_002490635.1 Porphyromonadaceae bacterium UBA7207 | reverse complement strand
TCGTTTCCCAACCTACTCGATTGTTCATACCGTTGTTCGCGCAGACCGGGAGAGGATTTGGTTTGTACTTCTATACATTTTTTTGGTTTACACTTTGGAAGTCGGCCAATATTAGCTAATTTTGCCGCATAATGCCCTTGCTGTCCGCGGTAGGGGAGACAAACTGTGAAATCACAAACAATTCATACATCAATAAAACTTCATCATCTTATGTGGTTAACAAGCTCATCTATAGGGCGTAAGTTCGTGATGGCCATTACCGGCATCTGCCTCGTCCTATTCGTTACGTTTCACTGCCTGATGAATTCGGTTGCCTTGCTCTGGCCTGCGGCGTACAACGTCATTTGCCAGTTCCTGGGTGCCAACTGGTACGCTCTGGTGGCTTCGGCCGGTCTGGCGTTCCTGTTCATCATGCATATAATCTATGCCCTGTGGCTCACTATCCAGAACCGCCGTGCACGTGGCGCCGACCGCTATGCGGTGAGCAGCCGTCCTCCCCAGGTGGAATGGTCTTCCAAGAACATGCTCGTCCTCGGCATCGTGGTGCTGGCATTTCTCGCCATCCATCTTATCCAGTTCTGGGCAAAGATGCAGCTTGCCGAACTCACCACACACGAACTTTCCGCTTTCCCCATGGTTGAAGGTGTGCCTGCCGCTCCCCACTTCGGCACTCTCTATCTCCAGATTGCTTTCTCGCAGTGGTGGACACTTGTTGTGTACCTTATCGGCTTCGGTGCCCTTTGGCTGCACATGAACCACGGTTTCTGGAGCATGTTCCACACCATCGGCTGGAACAGCAACATCTGGATTGAACGCCTCAAGAAAATCGCCTGCTGGTGGACTTCGATTGTAATCGCGCTGTTCGCCGCCCAGGCCATCCTGTTCACTGTTCAGGCCCACAACAAATTCTTTGTCAATGATCCCGCGCTCCAGGAGCAGTACGTCGAATCCATCGCCGAAGCCGCAACTCCTGTAATCGAGGAATTCATCGCCGACTACAACCAGGCCGGACAGCTCTCGCAGATGATGCGCAGCGATGCTCCTATCCGCCAGTTCATGAGCGAGAAGGGCGAATACTACAAAGCCAAGTTCGCACCCTTCGCTGCCATCAGCGCCACTGCCGCCGCCCAGTCCAACCAAGTGTTGGGCACTGCCGGCCAGATCATCAACATGATCAACGAATACAGCCAGCCTCAGGAGCCCGCTCTCGAGCAGGAAGAGACCGAGGTGGAAGCTCTTGAAGTCACCGAACCCCAATCCGAAACCAACATCTAATCCCACTCAGAGATATGGCACAGAAACTGAACCTTGAGGGCATGACCGATTCCAGCGGTATCATGCAGGACTTCGCCGATGTCGAATCGTCCAACCTCCCGGAATATCAGATAGACTCCAAAATTCCCGAAGGTCCTATCGCTGAGAAATGGACCAACTATAAAGCCCACCAGCACCTGGTGAATCCCGCCAACAAGCGCAACCTCGACATCATTGTCGTGGGCACAGGTCTTGCCGGCGCATCGGCAGCCTCCACACTTGGCGAAATGGGCTTCAATGTCTACAACTTCTGCATTCAGGACAGCCCCCGCCGTGCGCACTCCATTGCCGCCCAGGGTGGTATAAACGCAGCCAAGAACTATCAGAACGACGGAGACTCCGTTTACCGTCTGTTCTACGATACCGTGAAAGGCGGCGACTTCCGCTCCCGCGAAGCCAACGTTTACCGTCTGGCCGAGGTGAGCAACAACATCATCGACCAGTGCGTGCAGCAGGGTGTTCCTTTCGCCCGCGAATATGGTGGCCTGCTCGCCAACCGTTCGTTCGGTGGCGCACAGGTGAGCCGTACTTTCTACGCTAAAGGCCAGACCGGCCAGCAGCTGCTGCTGGGCGCCTACTCGTCGCTCAACCGCCAGATACAGAAGGGCACAGTGCGTTCCTTCAACCGCCGCGAGATGCTCGACATCGTTATTGTCGACGGTCGCGCACGCGGTGTGATTATGCGCAACCTCGTCACCGGAGAGCTCGAACGCTATGCCGCGCATGCTGTGGTTCTCGCCACCGGTGGCTATGGCCGTGCGTTCTTCCTGAGCACCAATGCTATGGGTTGCAACGGTTCCGCAGCTGTGCAGGCCTTCAAGAAAGGCGCATATCTGGCCAACCTCGCGTTCACCCAGATTCACCCCTCCTGCATCCCCGTGCATGGCGAAGACCAGAGCAAGCTCACCCTTATGAGTGAATCGCTCCGTAACGACGGCCGCATCTGGGTTCCCAAGAAAAAAGAGGATGCCGAAGCGATCCGCGCCGGCAAGAAGAAACCCACCGACATTCCCGACGAAGACCGCGACTTCTATCTCGAACGCCGCTACCCGGCATTCGGTAACCTCTGCCCCCGCGATATCGCCAGCCGTGCCGCCAAAGAGCGCTGCGACGCCGGATACGGTGTGGGCACCGGCAATGCCGTCTACCTCGATTTCAAATACGCCATCGAGCGCCTGGGTGAAGACGTTGTCCGCGACCGCTACGGCAACCTCTTCGACATGTACCAGATGATATCCGACGACAATCCCTACCATACCCCCATGATGATTTTCCCCGCAAGCCATTACACCATGGGCGGCATCTGGGTGGACTATGAACTGCAGACCTCTATCAAGGGACTCTTCGCAATCGGCGAATGCAACTTCTCCGACCACGGCGCCAACCGCCTGGGTGCATCGGCACTGATGCAGGGTCTTGCCGACGGATACTTCGTGCTCCCGTACACCATGCAGAACTACCTCAGCGACCAGATCAAGGTAGGGCGCGACACCTTCGACATCAAGCATCCCGAGTTCGATGCCGCCGAAAAGGGCGTGCGCGAGCGTATCGACCGCCTGATGAAGATCGGCGGCACAAAGAGTCCCGACGAAATCCACAAGCGCCTCGGACACGTTATGTGGAACCTCGTGGGCATGGGCCGCACACTCCAGGGTCTGGTGAAAGCCCTTGAGGAAATCGAGGAAGTTCGCAAGGAATTCTACTCCGACCTGCGTGTCGTTGGCCGTGCCGACGATCTCAATACCGAGCTCGAGAAGGCTCTCCGCCTGGAGGACTTCCTGGTAATCGCCCGTATGATGGCTATCGATGCCCTCAACCGCAACGAAAGCTGTGGCGCTCATTTCCGCGAAGAATACCAGACTGCCGACGGCGAGGCTGCCCGTCGCGACGACAAATACATGTATGTCAGCTGCTGGAAATACACCGGCGACACCGAGAAGCCCATACTCATCAAGGAGCCCCTCAAATATGAGGCAATCCAGGTGCAGACCCGTAACTACAAGTCCTGACAATAACACCACGTGGCGGCAGGCCAAGGATTTGCATCCATGGTCTGCCCCTACCAAAGAACTCTAACAAAAATGGAAAAGAATATCAGCGTAAAACTGAAAATTTGGCGTCAACGTGGTCCTAAAGAGAAAGGACAGTTCGTCAACTATTCGCTCGACAACGTTTCCACCGGAAGCTCTTTCCTGGAAATGCTCGACATGCTCAACCAGCAACTGGTCGAAAAGGGCGAAGAACCCGTAGTATTCGACAACGACTGCCGTGAAGGTATCTGCGGCATGTGCTCTCTGTACATCAACGGTCATCCCCACGGCCCCGTGCAGGGCATTACCACTTGCCAGCTTCACATGCGCAAATTCAACGATGGCGACCTGATCACCATCGAGCCCTGGCGCTCGGCTGCGTTCCCCGTAATCCGCGACCTCACAGTCGACCGCAACGCCTTCGACAAAATCCAGCAGGCCGGCGGTTATGTTTCGTTCAACTGCGGTGGCGCCCAGGATGCCAATAGCCTGCCCATCAGCAAGGAAGTGGCCGATATGGCCATGGACTCCGCCACATGCATCGGTTGCGGCGCCTGCGTGGCTGCCTGCAAGAACGGTTCTGCCATGCTCTTCGTGTCGGCCAAGGTGAGCCAGTTCGCACTCCTGCCCCAGGGTCAGGTTGAGCGTCGCCGCCGTGCCCGCGCTATGGTGCGCAAAATGGACGAGCTCGGTTTCGGCAACTGCACCAACACCGGTGCATGCGCCGCCGAATGCCCCAAGAACATTCCTCTGAGCAACATCGCCCGCCTGAACCGCGAGTTCATCGTGGCCAAGTGCTCGGAATAATACGGTCTCTGCCAGCCCGGATGGCGGTGCTTGCCACTGCAATCCGAACCGGAAAATAAACCAAGCCATAGCTGGAGCCTGCTGCCGGAGCGCAGCAGGCTCCAGCTTCTTTTCGTGCTCCCGAGTGAACATAAGCGCCCGGCAAACGTTCTATCTTCATAAAGAATAAATATCACCTCCGAAATGAAAGAAATCGCATTATTGGGAACCAACGGCCATGTTATGGGTAATGTCCTTGGCGCGCTCCTCGCCCGCGGGCTTGGCGTGAATGCCATGGTGGACTTCCCCGAAAAGGTGATGCTCGCCGACAGCCGTCTCACTGTAACGCACTTCAACCCCGCCGACCGCGGGAAAACCGAAGCCTCGCTGCAGGGTTATACAGAGGCTGTGCTCACATATAACGACGACCTCGAAGACAAATACACCAACGAATTGACCCTTAAATACTTCGTCGATACGGTTCTCGCCGCGCGCCGGGCCGGTGTGGAACGTGTGATTGTGGTGGGGGCGCAGGAGTCCGAGGCATACTTCCTGTCCGGATTGCGCCGCCTCGACAACATCGACTGGGTATTCATCAGTACCGAAGGCGACTACGCCGGGCGTACAGCCCGCGAAATAGAGGAACCAACTTTCCACAAGGAGCCATACTCCGAACGTTAGCTCATTCTCTATCTCTCCCCCGGGCGGGGATTTCTGCCACCGGCTGGAATCCCCGCCTTTTCCATATCCATCCGATTAGGTGAAATTTACATAAAAATCGTCGGCGGGGCATGCCGCTATCGCAATTTTTGCTACCTTTGCAGTTGATACAGAAAAACAACACGCCTCCAATGAGAGTGAAAATCCACCATGAAGGTACGAATATCCTTTGGGCGCTGCTGGCTATCCTGCTGGTAGTCAATGCTCCGCTGTGGATATGGGTGCGCCCGTTGGGGTGGGCGATTGCGACTACGGCCATCTCGGCGGTGTTCTACCTGCTGGTGGTGAATTTCTTCCGTTCGCCGCGCCGGATGTTCAAAGGCGACAGCCACAATGCCGTTGTGGCCTCTGCCGACGGCACCGTTGTTGCCCTTGAAGAAACCTACGAAAACGAATATCTCCACTGCCGCTGTATTCAGCTGTCGGTGTTCATGAGCGTATTGAACGTGCACGCCAACTGGTTTCCGGTCGATGGCGAAGTGGTACACACCGCCTATCATCCCGGGCGTTTCATGGCTGCATATCTTCCCAAAAGCAGCACAGAGAACGAGCGCAGCACCGTTGTGATCCGCACTCCCGAAGGCCAGCAGGTGCTCATGCGCCAGATTGCCGGCGCCATGGCCCGCCGTATAGTCACCTACGCACGTCCTGGCGACGAGGCAAGCGTCGAAGACCACATGGGATTCATCAAATTTGGCTCCCGTGTGGATCTCTATCTGCCTTTGGGTACCGATATCTACGTCAAAATCGGCGACAAAACCACCGGTGGCATCACTCAAGTTGGCATGTTGCGCCCAAAAGCCGAAACCGAAAATGCTTAGACGCACAACCTCCCAGCTCCCGAATTCGGTCACATGCCTGAATCTTATTTCAGGCTGTATCGCCATATTCATGTCGTTCCACCTCAACGACCGAATCGGACCGCTCACCGGCGGTTCCTGGGCCATGATAGCTATGGGTGTCGCTGCCGTGTTCGACTTCCTCGACGGTGCAACGGCCCGTCTGCTCCACAAGTTCTCGCCTCTTGGCAAGGATCTGGATTCCCTTTCCGATCTTGTAAGCTTCGGTGTAGCCCCCGCAATGCTGGTGTCCAATATCATGACCAGCTACGGAAATCCGCTCACCGTGGCCTGGATACCTCTTATGATTGCCGTTTGCGGCGCGATACGCCTGGCGACATTCAACACCGACACCGAACAGGCCGTAAACTTCCGCGGACTCCCTATTCCCGCCAACGCCGTGTTCTGGATTGGCGTCTATGGCTGGATACGCACCTATGGTTATCCCGGATGGGGCGTTATGGCCGTGCTCATAGTGCTGGTATCGCTTGCCATGGTAGGACGTTTCAAGATGTTCTCTCTAAAATTCAAGAATTTCGACATAGGCGAGAACTTCAGCCGCTACGCCCTTATTGTCGCGGCAATACTTTTTGTGGTTTTCAACGGACTCTCGGGACTGATGTGGACAATCCTGTTCTACTTCTTCCTGTCAATGCTCAAGCGCAAGCATCTGTGACCTGGCATGGCAGCGGCTTCTACGAAACCTCCATATGTTTGAAATACTCCTCTTAATCCTCTTAGCATTCATAGTCTACCCACTGGCGATGGCCGGCTACAAAGTGTGGCGGCTGCATAGGCGTATGCGCCAGTTCATGCAGGATTCATTCGGGCAGCAACAGCAGCAGAAGCGCCAGTCGTCCAACCCGTTTTCCGATTTCTTCGGCAGCCGCAAAACAAAACAGCGCCGGAACCGCCGCAAGAAGATACCCCGCGGAGTGGGTGAGTATGTGGAATTCACCGAAGTGGCCGGCACTGTCGGCGACGACACCTCTGCCAACGGTTCAAAGTCAGTGAAATTCAAAAAAGAAGAACAGATACAGGATATCGAATGGGAAGACATCTGACAACCGGATATTCACAGTTATTTGATTTTCTCGACAACCTTGCAGTCAATAACGACCGCCAGTGGTTTGCCGAAAACCGCCACCTCTACGACTGCCTGCGAAAGCAGTGGCTTGCCGACCTGCAGACTCTGATAGGACATATGGCGCAAAGTGAGCCGGCTCTCCGGCACACCGATGCGGCCTCATGCGCCTACCGCATATACCGCGATATCCGTTTCAGCCACGACAAATCGCCGTTCAAGACCTATTTTTCGGCCTTGATTTCGGCTCATGGCCGCCATACCGACCGTGCGTGCTGGTATCTCCACATGGGTGCCGATGAATGTGGCATCTACGGCGGCCTGTGGAATCCACCTGGTCCGATGTTGCGCAAAGTGCGCCAGGCTGTGGTGGACAATGTGGAGGAATTCCGGCAGATTATCGCAACCCCGCCGTTGCCGGAGCTGTATCCAGAGTGGTACGGAGCACAACTCAAGACCGTACCCAAAGGCTTCGACCGCAACCATCCCGATGCCGACCTCCTGCGCCTTAAGGAATATGGCCGTTGCCATTCGCTGTCGCGCGGCTTCTTCGACAATTCCGAATGGCCCGGAGAGCTTGCCGGCATTGCCATGACCCTCAAACCGATGATAGATTTTCTGAATTATTCAATCGACGAATAAAACTCTCTCATAAACCATGTTGACAAACAAACGCAGCAGCATGCTCCACGGCGTACTCCTTATTGCGCTATTTGCCTGTGCGGCATTCTATATCGGCTCGGCCGATATATTCATCGAGCTGTCAATCAGCCCCATGATCATAGGTATCGTGCTGGGTATGATTTATGCTAACAGCCTCCGCAACCATCTTCCCGAAACCTGGGTTCCCGGCATACAGTTCTGTTCCAAGAAAATACTGCGCCTGGGCATCATTCTCTACGGCTTCCGCCTCACTTTCACCGATGTCATCGCTGTGGGTGCGGCAGGCATGCTCATCGACGCCATAGTGGTGGCGGTAACCATCCTCGGCGGTATCGGCATCGGAAAACTGCTCAAGATGGACAGCGAGACGGCGCTGCTTACTTCCGTCGGTAGCGGTATCTGTGGAGCCGCCGCTGTTCTCGGAGCCGAATCCACCATCCAGACCAAGCCCTTCAAAACGGCTGTGGCAGTCGCCACAGTGGTGATATTCGGAACCATCGCCATGTTCATCTATCCTGTGGCATACCGCGCCGGCATCCTCGGCCTCAGCCCCGGCGAGATGGGAATCTTCGCAGGTTCCACACTCCACGAGGTCGCACATGCCGTGGGCGCCGGAAACGCCATGGGCGAGGAGATTGCCTCGACGGCCATAATCGTTAAGATGATTCGCGTGATGCTTCTGGTGCCGGTGCTCCTCATCCTGGCATACTGGGTGGCGCTCAAGCGTAGCAAAAGCGAGAACGCCGGTTCCGGCAAAGCCAAGATAGCTATTCCATGGTTCGCGCTGGGCTTCCTCGCGGTAATCGGATTCAATTCCTTCGACCTGCTGCCCGCCGTAGCTGTGGATACCATAAATTATATCGACACCTTCCTGCTCACCATGGCTATGGCCGCCCTCGGAGCCGAGACAAGCATCGACAAGTTCCGTAAGGCCGGTCCCAAGCCCTTTATTCTGGCAGCTATCCTTTTTGTCTGGCTGATGGTCGGCGGATGGCTGATGGCAAAATTCTTAGCACCCCTATTCCTGTAATATAAATATGGATCAAAGCCCAATTCGCAGCGACTCGCTCGTGATAATCCCCATGTATAACGAGCGGGAGAACGCGGCGGCCATAATCGATGCTGTAATCGGGTTGCCGGTGCGTTTCGATGTACTGGTTATCGATGACAACTCCCCTGATGGCACCGCAGCCATAGTGCAGTCCAAAATGGACGAATACCCCGGACGCGTGCAGCTGATTTCGCGCGCCGGCAAGCTCGGGCTGGGTACGGCCTACATAGCGGGCTTCAAGCATGCCCTCACGCAGCATTATGAGTTCATCTGCGAGATGGATGCCGATTTCAGCCACAATCCACAGGATCTGGTGCGGATGCGTGCCGAGGCTCTCGAGAACGGAGCCGACGTTGTGGTGGGCTCGCGCTATGTCACGGGTGTGAACGTGGTGAACTGGCCTATGGGGCGTGTGCTCATGAGCTATTTTGCCTCCAAGTATGTGCGGCTGGTGACCGGAATCGACGTACACGATACGACAGCCGGATTCGTAGGCTACAGACGCCGTGTGCTCGAGGCTCTGCCTCTCGACGACATCCGTTTCAAGGGCTATGCGTTTCAGATAGAAATGAAATTCACGGCCGCGAAATACGGTTTCCACATTGTGGAGATACCAATCATCTTTGTAAACCGCATGCTGGGCACCAGCAAGATGAATACAGGTATCTTCGGCGAGGCGATGTTCGGTGTGATACGCCTCAAGTGGGACAGCCTGTTCCGTGAATACCCCGACTATTCCCGGAAATGAGCATGACAGCCGACCTGATAATCCGCAATGCCACTCTGGTCGATGCCGGCGGCCTTGTCGCCGACTCGTGGGTGGCCGTCGACAGCGGTCTTGTCGTGGCCACGGGAACCGGAACTCCCGGATTCCTGGCCACGGAGACTTTCGACGCCGGCGGTGCCATGCTTTTCCCAGGACTCATCGACAGCCACGTACACTTCCGTGAGCCGGGGCTGGAGCAGAAGGCTACCATAGCATCCGAAAGCCGGGCGGCTCTTGCCGGCGGTATCACAAGCTATCTCGAGATGCCTAACACCAAGCCGCCGACGCTGACCGCCGACGCTTTGGCCGACAAATACCTGCGCGCCGCGGCCCGCTCGGCGGCGAACTATGGTTTCTTTCTCGGTGCCACGGCCACCACGGCATCGGAGCTGAGGCTCGTTCCGCGCCACAGGCTGCCGGCTTTGAAACTCTTTATGGGCGCCACCACCGGAGCGGTGTCCACTCCGCCTCCGGCTGCTCTCGAAGAGATTTTCAGGATATGCTCGGCGGAGGATATCGTTGTTATGGTGCATGCCGAGGACGATGCCATCATTGCTGCGGAAGCTGCAAAGGCCATCAGCCGCTTCGGCAGCCGGGAAAACGTGCCGGTGGGTATGCACAGGACAATACGTTCGCGCGAAGCCTGCGTGACCGCCTCATCGCGTGCCGTAGAGCTCGCCACACGGCACAACACCCGCCTGCACATTGCCCATGTGAGCACCGCGGAGGAAGTGGAGCGCTTTCTCCGCGCCGGAAGCCCGGAGGCCAAACGTATTACTGCCGAAACCACACCCCTCTACCTCGACCCGCAGTTCGATGAAGCAGCGCTTTCGACCGGCCGCCTCAAGGTCAATCCCGCGATAAAGGGCAGCGACGATGCCGAAGCCCTGCGCCACGCGGTGGATGCAGGCTTGATTGATACCATCGCCACCGACCACGCTCCGCATCTGCCCGCCGATAAGGAGGGTGGGGCACTGACCGCCGCATCGGGTGCGCCGTCGGTGCAGTTCGCCCTTCCGGTAATGCTCGGCTACCTGTTTCCGCAGACAATTTGTCGCGCTATGGCATGCAATCCGGCCGGAATCTTCGGCATAAGGCGGCGCGGCCGCATAGCTCCGGGCTACGTAGCCGACTTCACATTGGTGGAGACAGCCGAACCGTACACCATCACAGACAGCCACGTGGTATCGCCCTGCGGCTGGACTCCGTTTGCCGGACGCACCGTATCCCACAAGGTGGCATCGGTATGGCTGGCAGGGCGGATGGCCTACGACCGCGGCACCTTCACCGGAGCCGCGCCACGGGAGCTGGAGTTCGGAAAGCCCTGGCCGGCTGTAGTGTGAATTGCCGGAGGCAGGGCGTGAAAGCAAATTCCGGCGTTTTGAAGCGCTCTTAATAAGTATATGCGTACGCGAACGAAAGTATTGTCTGCCATCGCAGCCGCTCTGGTTTGCGGTGTGGCGGCTTATACTGTGTTCTTCCGTGTGACATTGCGGAAAGCATACGGTGAACTCCCGCAGGCGGTAATAGCACATGCCGCAGGAGCAATCGACGGCAACCGGCTCACAAACAGCCTGGAGGCCCTGGAACATGCCATAGCCTGCGGTGTCAGGTTCATAGAGCTGGATTTGCGCATGACCTCCGACGACATTCTCGTTGCGGTACACGACTGGGGCGGATTTGCGGACATGACCGGGATTCCGGCCACCGACAGCACTCCGCCTTCGTATGCCGATTTCAGAAACGCAAGAATCCTGCATCGTTACACCCCGTTGACCTACGAGCTGATAGATTCGGTCTTCGCCGCCAATCCCCGCCTGTATCTTGTCACCGATAAATTGACCGACGTGTCGGCAATCGACCGCTTCCTGCCGGGTCTGAAACCGCGCATGCTTGTCGAATGTTTCTCGGCGGAACAATATCGCCGGTGCATTGAATCCGGCATCTACATGCCTTTGCGCAGCTATAACAACCTGGACTGCGGGGGTGTGAACGTTGTCGACGGCAACGGCAGCCGGCGGATGGTGTATCTGCGTTTCCTTCCCACCACTTTTGCAGTCTACAGAGCCGGAACCACAACACGAGCCGGAGCCGACTCTGTTTTTGCCGCCGACAGAAGGGTGAGATTCTACTACGTGGACGAGCTTGAATAGCTTACATGAGACGGCCTTATTCCCAGACCTCGCCTTCGACATAGCGCTCACGGATGGTGAACTCCGGCGAAAGGACATCGCGCGAGGAGTCGTAGAGCGGATAGCTTGTACCGGTGAGTGTCATCAACGAATGTATCACCGAAGCTGTCGAGAACGGACGGTCAAGCACTCCGGCCATGCGCGCTGTCAGCGCGGGATTGGCATCGCGGAACGCCCTGTTCAGATAAATAACGAAAGGCACTTCGGCTACGGAGCGGTCGCGTCCCATGAAATTGTGGGTGTCGTAGACATTTTCGCCGTGGTCGGAGAAATACACAAGTGCAGCCGGCCGGCTTTTCGCAGCAAGCTCCTGAATCATACAGTGCATAAGGGAGTCGGTGTAGCATATCGAGTTGTCGTAGGCCGCAACTATATCTGCCGATGCGTCGGTGAGCCAGGGCTTGTCGACGGCATTTTCGACGTCCGCGCCGGAAAATCTTGCAAAACCGGCCGGATATCTGTTGCTGAACCGGATATGCGAGCCCATGAGATGCACCGCCATAAATATCGGAGTGTCGCCACCGGCAGACAGCGCGCTATGGAACCAAGGCATCACAGCCTCGTCGTACCGCGCCATTATGAAATCCTCTGAACTGAGTGCGCCTACATATTTTATCACATCGGCGTTCGACGACATGGCAGTCGTGGCGTTGCCGTACAGCCCGGACTGTTCCTGGTTTGAAATCCAGAATGTTCTGTAGCCGGCGGCATTGAAAAGGTCGATCAGCAGCGGCACGTCGTACCATTTGCGGACGGTGTCGCTGTCGTTCAGAAACGACAGTATCTTCTCCATGTTGTCGGCGGTTGTTATGCTGCTGCCAAGCGCGTCCTCGAATACGAAAAGGCTGTCGCGCATGGCGTCGGAAAATGGAGTGGTGGCCAGCGGATAGCCGTAAAGCGACATATGCTTTTTCGAGGCCGACTCGCCGATAACCATCACTATATCCGCCCTGTGGGCCGATTCCACCTTGTCGGCATCGGCAAACGGCACGAGCCTGGCGTTGAAGCGTTCTATCTCCGCCATCTCGCGCCGGTTCTGAACAACGGCCTTGGCAAACCGCACGCATGTGCTGAAAGTGTTGCGCCCTTGCGGCAGACCCAAGGCCGCCCATGCGAGAGCGCCAAAGCCGAGCAGCGAACCAAGGGCGGCGGCACAGACAAAAGCTCTTGCCGGGATGTATCTGACGGCAATGAACATTGCGGCAACAGCCGCGGCGCCGGCCAATACTTTTGCCGAAACCGCGGCATGGAGCAGATTGGCAGCCAGGCCGGGGATAAACTCCATTGCCTCGGAGGCGTTGGTCTGCGAAAGCACGTTTAGTAGACGTATCGTTATCCCGATGCCATATAGTCCGTAGGCTACGCTGTTGAATATGCATAGCAGGGCATAGAGCGAGAAAAGCAGGTAGAACGCCGCGGTGAGAACCTTCTTGCGCAGGCGCCTCATCCACCACAGCACAGCGGTGATGGCCGTCGCTTTCAGGCATGAAATGCACAGGCATACAGCCCATCCCCGGAGCAGATCGGGCAGGATGAGGCTGCCGGGAATATCCACTGTCCCGAGAACGGAAACCAGAAAAGCCAGCAGCCAGAAACGGCGATATTTCCCCGACAGGTCGGTGCGATTGGTTATAAGTCCTGTGATTTTCATTTTGCAAATATAGAAATATTCGCTGTAACCGGTTGTTAGAGTCATTCACTGCTTTTTTTGTTCGCAGATTCCGTTTCTGCGGCTTTTTGTTGCCATTGCCGACATGTTGATGCTTTGTGATTTGGCGTTTCGGAATCAATATTCTATCTTTGCGTAAATTCTGCCGGAACAATGAAAGAAATAGATATAGTTACGCCGGTCGTAGCCAAGACCTACGAAGAACTCGACAGCACCGACCGTGCCCTGGTGGAAGCCGCCAAGGCTGCCACTGCAGGTTCCTACTCCCCCTACAGCCACTTCGCGGTGGGTGCCGCGATATTGCTCGACAACGGTGTCACTGTCACGGGTGCCAATCAGGAAAATGCCGCATATCCTTCGGGAACATGCGCCGAGCGCTCCGCATGCTACTATGCCGGTGCAAACTACCCCGAGGCCCGCTTCGAGCGCATTGCCGTGGCGGCGGTAGGCCCCGACGGCAATCCGACGGCCTCGCCGACGGCTCCGTGCGGCGCATGCCGCCAGGCTCTGCTGGAATACGAAAAGCGTGCCGGCCATAATGTGCCGGTGCTTCTGGCTGGAAGTTCCGAGGTGTATATACTGCCCTCGGTGGCTTCATTGTTGCCGATAGCATTCTCCGAATTCTGACCGCGTCGGCCGGTCCCCATTTTTTTATGTTGCAATAGCGATGAAAGATTTTATAAAAGAACTCAGCTGGCGTGGAATGGTGCACACCGTAATGCCCGGAACTGCCGAAGAACTTGCCAAAGGCATGGCCACGGCATATCTGGGCATCGACCCCACTGCCGACAGTCTTCATATAGGGCACCTTGTCGGTGTGATGATTCTCAAGCATTTCCAGAATGCGGGCCACCGCCCCATAGCACTGGTAGGCGGCGCCACCGGCATGATAGGCGACCCCTCGATGAAAAGTCAGGAGCGCAAACTGCTCGATGAGGAGACTCTCCGCCACAATCAGGAGGCAATCAAGAAGCAGTTGTCGCATTTCCTCGATTTCGATTCCGATGCGCCCAATGCCGCCATCCTGGTGAACAACTACGACTGGATGAAGAACTTCTCCTTCCTGGACTTCACCCGCGATGTGGGAAAACTCATCACTGTGAACTATATGATGGCCAAGGATTCGGTGAAGAAGCGTCTCAGCGGCGAGAACCAGCAGGGCATGAGCTTCACCGAGTTCAGCTATCAGCTGCTCCAGGGCTACGACTACCTGCATCTCTACCGCACCTACGGTTGCCGCCTGCAGCTCGGCGGTTCCGACCAGTGGGGCAATATAACCACCGGAACGGAGCTGATACGCCGCACCGAAGGCGGAGAGGCTTATGCGCTCACATGCCCGCTGATTACCAAGGCCGACGGCTCCAAGTTCGGAAAAACCGAGAGCGGAAATGTGTGGCTCGACCGCCGCTACACTTCGCCTTTCAAGTTCTACCAGTTCTGGCTCAATGTTTCCGACGAGGACGCAGCCCGTTACATCAAGATTTTCACCGAACTTCCCGAAGACGAGATCCGCGAGCTGGAAGCCCGGCAGCAGGCCGATCCCGGCAAGCGCCCCCTGCAGCGACGTCTGGCCGAGGAAATAACCACTATGGTGCATTCCGCAGCCGACACCGCCGCGGCAATCGAGGCTTCACAGATTCTTTTCAGCAACAAGGCCACCGAAAGCCTGCGCAGACTCGACGAAGCCACACTTCTGGAAGTGTTCGAGGGTGTGCCCACGTTCGAGGTTTCCAGAGCCGACATTGCGCAGGGAATAAAGATTCTCGACCTTGTGGCCGACAAGGCTCCCGTGTTCCCCTCCAAAGGCGAGGCAAGGAAGCTGATACAGCAGGGCGGTTTCTCGATAAACAAAGATAAGTTCACCGACCCGCAGGCCACTGTGGATGCGTCCTTCCTGCTAAACGACAGGTATATACTTGTGCAGAAAGGCAAGAAGCAGTACTTCCTCATAAAAATCGCCGACTGACATGGCCGTCGATACCTCCGGATGGCAGCTGATTGCCACATTCCCCGATACAGTGCAGGCGTCGATAGCCGCTGGCATGCTTGAGGACCATGGCGTCCCTGCCATCGTGGGGCCCGACAGGATGGCTACCATATACATGGCAGGAACAACATGGGCGCAGATTCCGCTCCATGTGCCGGCCGGACATGCGGCCAAAGCACGGCGCCTGCTCGAGCAGCACGGCGATATCTGATACTATTAAAAAAGCATCGAAGATGCTTCCCTTGTGGAAGCCCCACCTTTACGTAGCGCAGCGTAGTTAGGTGGGGCTAACGGGCATCCTGTCAAATGAATAGGTCGGAGACCTTGCACAGCCTCGAAAGTGTAAGGTCTCCGACCTATATTCATGCATTTCATCATTTTATCCCCCACCTAACTCCGCTGCGCTACGTAAAGGTGGGGCTTCTACAAGTTATGAGTCTCCGACTCATTTTGCCAGGTCTTTAATTTTGACACAGTTTTGCTGCGTAATGGCGGAAAATTTAATTGGGCTTATGGGTGCTATGTGAGCATTAATTATTAATTTTGCAGAACTAAACCGATGATGCAAAGTGCCTCAGGCACCTAAAAACATTTAATCTCTACCAGGCTCGGCGTTGTCACGCCGCTGCTATATATCACATTTCATTCTCATTTTTTTCGCTGTTCTCTCTAAATTTTATGAAAAAACTTCTACTTACTCTGCTGCTCGCCCTTACCGTGGGAGTAGGTGCGGCAAGTGCCGTGGAGAAAAGTTACACGTTAACTTTTAAAACAGGCACGAACACAAGTACACAATTCAAAGCCGGTGCCGACCTCGCATCAAATCTTACAGAAGGTGCGGAATACGTTACCACCGTGCAATCGCAAAGCAACTCCTTCCCCACAACAGCCGAAGGCATCCGTGTTGGCAGTGCCAAAGGAGCCGGCAACCTCATAATCAATCTGTCAGATGCCGGAAAGGTTGAAGCCACAAAAGTGGTTTTCAACGCCAAAGGCGATAAAACTGCAACACATCTTAACTGGGGTGCGGAAGCCAGCGCTACTGCCGGTACTACAATAGCTACCGGAAGCTTTGCCGAGTATACTTTCGAACTGGACGGTACAGAGCTGAGCCAGCTGAAGATCTACGGCTGGGCGCGTGTGATGATTTCTTCCATTACCGTATATTACAACGAGGCTATCACCGACCCCAACGAGATTGAGGCGCCCACTATCTCCAACGACAAAGGTCTTGTAACCATCATCAACAATGCCGAAGGTTCTACGATATACTACTCTGTCAACAACGAGACCTGCGACGCCACATCCACTCCCTATACCGCACCCTTTACGGTAGAAAAAGGCGATGTTGTGCGTGCAATGGCCATCGACGGTGAAAAAGCTTCCCAAGTTGTGGAGGCAACCATCACATGGCTGAAGACCGAATATGCATCTCTGGCCGAGTTCATAGCCGAGAAACCTGCCCATCTGGTAACATTCACATGTCCTTTCACCGCAATATACCAGGATGGCAAGAACCTCTATGTGACCGACGGCACCGACCAGATTCTTGTCTACGGAGCCGTGAACCAGACATATGTGAACGGCGATGTCATCCCCGCAGGTGCACAGGGTTCGTTCATGGATTTTAACGGCACCTATGAAATTGAGAAACCGGCCGGCTTCGGCGCTCCCGAGAGCGGCACACCCGTAGAACCTGCGGTAATCACCGTGGCGGATCTCTCGGAAGCTGTCGGCAACCATTATGTAGTGGTCAAGGAAGCCACTCTCACAGCGACTGCAATCACCGACGCCACCGGTGAAGCTCCGGTCCAGGACAAATTCAAAAAAAACTTAACCGGCTCTGATGTAGACGTTTACGGCTTTGTGTCCGTTTATGTTTCCAGTTCTGCCACCAAGATTCAGATTGCACCTGTCGAGATTCAGGAATCTATTGGTTCCAACACTCCCGAGCAGGTTGTTTCCACCCCTGCAGTAGTAGAGGATGTAATAGAAATCACAAGGGGAGAAAGTGTGACTTTCACTTCCCGTTATGCCGCCAAACTCAAGATAGAAGTCGATGGCCACGAACCTCTTGTGGTCGAGGGAAGAGAATATGTGTACACTCCCGAGGAGGAAGCTATAGTAACTGTTACTCCTATCGGTGCCGACGGTAATGAATATGCCGAAATGTCGCTTATGGTCATGATAAGCTTCAAGGCCGCTCCCCTCTGCGGAGAGGTGACATTCGACCCCGCCGACGGCACCGCATTGTTCGCCGGCAGCAAAGTGACTGTTGCCTGCGAGAATGCCGTCAAGATTTTCTACATGGTCGGCGACGGCGAAGCCGTATCGACCGAGGGCAACACTGCCGAAGTGACAATCAACGAGGCATGCACCCTTACAGCCTGGGGCGTGAATGCCGACGGCAAAGAGAGTGAACGCGCCAATGCTTCCTACACCATCAAGGAAGCCGACAAATATGTGTTCATCAACAATGTGTCCGACATCAAGGACGGTGCGCAGTATATACTGCTGGGTGCGACCCTTTCTTCCAAGACATACAAGCTCATGGGCGGCAAAAATGGAGGTTACCGCAATGCCATATCCTATTCCGAAGGTGGCGAGTTACCCCAGGCAATCACAATTACGGATGCCTCCGATCTTGCCGTAATGACCATAAACGCGGTTGCGGAGAATATGTATTCCATCATGATTGATGACCAGTATCTTGGTACTGTAAGCAACACTGCAAAAAATGCACAGGATTTCGCATATGCAGAAAGCGCGACGGAATCACGATTCCAGTTCGAAATCACTTTCGACGGCGACAAGTGCAATATAATCACCGGCACACAGGCCATCCGGTTCAACGGCAGCAACAATCCCAACCGCTTCAAGACCTATCTCGCCACAAACGCGACCATGTCGCCCGTCTACCTCTACCGTCTTGCCGACGGAGAGTATGCTGCGGCACCCGAGGCAATGTATATCCACGGCCACTTCCCCGGCAGCTATTACGATTTCAGCGCTCCCGTGCAGATGACTGCCGAAGAGGGCGGCAAGGTGTTCACCGCGACAAACGTATATATAGGCGGCAACGCCGATGCCGAGGGCAATCCGCTGTCGTATGTGTTCTCCGATGCCAAGGCCGAGGGTGATGCCCCGCAGTCGTACGCTCTCCGGACAATCGACTGGAGCGCCATCAACGGCAATGTGTACCACAAGAACGGCGTTACACACACCGCCACCGGCGACCATGCCGAAATCGCTCCCTTCGAGGTAGAAAACGGTGAAGGCAACTATGACTTCACTGCCGACTTCAGCGGCTTCTCGCCCAAGTTCACCGCCGAGAAAAATATTTCCACCGGTGTTGAAGGCATCACCGTCGATACCGCCGAAGCCGAATACTTCACCCTCCAGGGAGTGCGCGTGGCCAATCCCTCCAACGGCATATACATCCGTCGCCAGGGCAGCACCACAACCAAGGTATTGGTCAAGTAAGGAATAAATGCATGAACCACGCGGGGCAAAAGTCCCGGGGTGGAACAACAGTAGCGGGGCTGCGTCGTAGGTTTTACGGCGCAGCCTCTTGCGTTTCTGCAAACTGCGCTGCTGTGGAAAATGCGATTGGAACCGGCCTGGGGCATATGTGGGCGCGTTTTTGTGTCGCAGTGTTTCGCTATGCTACAAAATTTTAATGAATTGCGGCTGAGAGCTTGCATTTTTAAATAAAACGCATTATCTTTGTCAGACAAGTGCGGCGCAGGCATAGCGCAGCTTGAATTACCTAAAACAACAATCCGGGCCCGGGAGCATCCCGCTTCGGATTCAGAACTTCAAATCTATTCCACGATATGCCACGACAGATTTTCGATTCCCTTGACCAGGCCATCCTCAATGCCTTGTCGACCAATGCAAGAACTCCCTATCTTGAAATCGCACGTGAATACGGCGTAAGCGGAGCCGCCGTGCACCAGCGGGTGCAGAGGCTTGTGAGCAACGGCGTAATCACCGGAACCTCATGCAACATATCCTCCGAGGCGCTGGGATACAACACTCTTGCCTATATAGGGCTGAACCTGAGAGCCGATGCCGATTTCGACCAGGTGATGCAATCCTTGTCCGAAATTCCCGAAGTGACCGAATGCCATCTTGTGACCGGTCCCTACGACCTGATGATACGTGTCGAGGCTCACGACAACCACCATCTCTTCGAGCTGGTGCAGAAGCGCCTGCGCCCAATGGGTGCCGCCCGGACCGAAACCATGATTTCCTTCCGCGAGCATTTCAAGCGTGGCCTGCCCATTACCGGAGAATGACCGTTGTCATGAATCGCCGTAATAATGTTTCGCGGCGCATCTCCGCAGGATGATGTGTGGCGAAACAGCCGGCGATATGTCTCCCGAATGTAGTTGCATGCCTGTGGCATGCCTCCTGTGCATTGTGTCTGTGTGTGATGTCCTGCGCCATATTGTGCAATTGTACAAATATTCTGGCGGTTAGCCCGGATGTGAAATAATTTGGTTAATTTTGCACTCTCAAAATTCAATTAACCAGTCTTATAATCTCACACAGACCAGCAATGTTGCTCCAATTTCCGAAGTTTGTTCCGGCTACAGCCGGAGCTGTAGCACTTCTTGCCCTCACCGCCGGCTGCACCGATCAGGACTATGATCTGGGAAATCTCGACACAGAGATGCAGATCGCTGTCAATGAACTCACGGTGCCGCTCAATCTTGCACCCGTTAAATTCGAGTCCATGGTGAAACTCGACGATGCGGAGTGTATAAAGGTTGATGCCGACGGCAATTATGTAATGATTCAGGACGGCACTTTTTCCGAAGAAATCATAATCGACAACATCACCGCCAGGCCGACTGCCGAAATCAGTCTGCATCAGCAGCAGATGCCCCTGGCGGCAGGGCAGGCCGCCGACATTGTACCCGCCCGGTTCCCGTTCAGCTATGAGAACCAGAGCGATATGCAGAAGTACATAACCCGGCTCGACGGAGGCAAGGTCGATTTCAACATGGAAATCAGCCTGAAACTCAACGACAGCCATGGTGCCGTCCGGGACTACAGCGTGAATAATCTGGCGATAAGCGTTCCAAAAGGATTCAGCGGAGTCTACGCATGCCCCGACGGAACCGCGAGCACTTTCGGCCCGCAGAACAGGACAGCCGTATTTTCCGGCACCGCACGCCCCGACGCTTCGGGTACGTGTGTGTTTGTGTTGAACGCCAAAGGCATCGATATCACTGCCATGGACAGTGAAAATGTCGATATCGACTATTCCTCAGGCCATATATACTTCAAGGATGAAATCGCTGTCGCCGGAGGCTCCATAGCAGTCGATGGAGGCGCTTCGCAGGCTGTTCGCCAGGGACAGCTCGATATCTCTCTCGACCTCGGTGCGCTTACGGTGAACACCTTGACCGGCAACGTGCGCTACGATCTCACCGACATCGAGCGCCAGCATGTGGACCTGAGCGATATTCCCTCCGAGCTTGCCGACCCCGAGACTCGCATCCGCCTTGTGAATCCGCAAATCTATGTGCGGCTCAACAATCCGCTGCATGCCTACGGCTTCTACGGGAATTCCGGTCTCACAATCAGCCAGGTCCGCCGGCCAGGGCAGGAATGTTATTCGGCCACCATGGACGGCCGCATCAGACTGTTGCCTACGGCCGGAGCCCAGTCTTTCGCGATATGCCCCGACCCCGACGCGCTCACTGTAATGCCCGAGGAATATGCCGGAGCCACAAAAATGACCATGCCAGGCCTTGAGAATATTGTCTACGGCGACGGCCTTCCAGGCAGCCTCGAGATGTACTTCCTAAGCCCGGTGCTCGAGGAACACCATGTTACCGATTTCGAACTCGACCACAATTACGGCACTGTGGAGGGCAGCTACCGCTTCCTTGCGCCTCTCGCTTTCCAGGAAGGCTCCCGGGTGATCTACACCGGCACAGAGTCCGATTGGGATCTGGGCGAGGACGACGAACTCGAGATATCCGCACTCAACATAGATGCTGCGCTCGCAAGCTCGCTTCCTACTGCCATCACTCTCTCGGCCAAGCCTCTCGACCGCAACGGCGATATCATCGAAGGCACCGAGGTGCGCGTGGAACCCGAAGTAATCGCTGCTGGCTATAACGGCGATGTGAAGATATATCTCACAGGTACAATCCGCAATCTGGGAGGCATGCAGTACACCGTGCGCCTCGAGGGCAGCTCCGACCACACCCCTCTGCGCCCCGACCAGGAGCTGAGCCTGCAGAGCATCCGCGCCACTGTTACCGGCAAATACATCATCAAGGATAACGATTCCGATAAATAAACCAAAACCATTACACAAATATGAAAATCAAATTCTTAGGCATTGCGTGTGTGGCTTTGGCCACTATAGCCGCCGGCGAGGCCCGCGCCCAGAGCAGGTCGGGTTTCTTCCTGGATAACTATTCCTACAACTACCAGCTCAACCCTGCCATGAGCGTGGACCGCAAGGCGGACTTCTCGTTCCCCGGGCTGGGCAACCTGAATGTGGGCGTGAACGGCAATGTGGGACTCAAAAACTTCATCTACAACAGAAACGGCAAGACCGTAACTTTCCTGCATCCCGATGTGAGCGCTGCCGAGGCAATGGACAACATCAAGACCAACAACCGCATAGGTGCTTCTGCGCGCGAAGGCATAATGAGCGTCGGATTCCGTGCCCTTGGCGGCTACAACCACGTGAGCCTCAACACAGTGGCAAATGTGCAGGCGCGTGTGCCACGCGATCTGTTCTCTTTCGTGAAGGAAGGCGTTTCCAACCGGGTGTACGATATCGGCAATGTCGACGCCCGAGCCGACGCATATGCCGAACTCGCGTTCCAGCACTCCCACAGCCTCGATAAGCTTGTGGAGGGTCTCACCGTGGGTGCTGCGGTTAAGCTGCTCGTCGGAGTAGGCGGTGCCGACATAAACCTTCGCCACGCCGAAGCCAACCTCGGCTACGACCAGTGGACTGCCAGCACGGAAGGTGTGGCATATCTCAGTGTAAAGAATGCGAGCTGGAAAACGAAGGTGGGCGACGATGGAGCCACGCTGGTCGACGGAGTCAATCTCGATAATTTCTCCGCTCCCTCCGGATATGGAGTGGCATTCGACCTTGGCGCCACATACAGGTTCGGCAGCGATTTCACCTTCGGCCTGGCATTCACCGATATAGGCTTCATAAGCTGGAGCAACACCATCACCGCGTCGACCAACGGCACGCACACTTTCAACAGCAACAACCATGTGCTGGACCCCGACGACTTCGATTCGTCCTGGGATAAGATGCGCGACGACCTCGAGGAACTTTACCGCCTGCAGGCCCACGATGGCACAAGCTCGCGCTGCCGCGCCCTGGAAGCCACAATGAATGCGAGCGTGGAATACCAGCTGCCGGTCTACCGCCAGGTGAGCTTCGGCCTGCTCAACTCCACACGCATCGCCAGCCGTTTCGCCTGGACCGATTTCCGCCTCAGCGCGAACTATCAGCCGGTGAAGTGGATAGGGGTGGCCGTGAACTACGGCGTGGGCACCTTCGGCGACTCATTCGGATGGATAGTGAACATAGCCCCCAAGGGATTCAACCTTTTTGTGGGTATGGACCATACACTCGGCAAACTCTCCAAGGAGTACATACCACTGGGTTCGAACGCCCAGTTCTCCTTCGGCATAAACTTCCCCCTCTAAGTCCGGAGAACCGGAGACAACTCTTGCCGGAGGCCATTTCCACCCGCGTGCGAAGGACACTGCGCAGCAGGAATGGCCTCCGGCTTTTTTTTAGGCATGTGTGCTGTTTGTCGACGATGGTGCGTGAATGCTGGCGGTATTGGCCTGCTTTTGTTCCGCTTTTTGTCGCGGCAGTGCTGTCATGTCGGTTTTTTTTGCCAACTTTGCACTCTGAAAACCGAAAATGGAGCGCGGAAATTCCGCGGCTTCAAGAATATTTATGCAGCTGACCGCACAGACAATTGCCGAACATCTCGGAGGAACCGTTGAAGGAAATCCTCTGGCGACAGTGTCGTCGCTGGCCAAAATAGAAGAGGCCGGCGAGGGAACACTGTCCTTTATCGCCAATCCGAAATACGAACATCATATCTACACCACCGGCGCCACAGCAGTGCTGGTGAAGCGCGACTTCCTGCCCGAACATCCCGTGTCGGCGACTCTCATCCGTGTCGACGATCCCTACACATGCCTGGGCACTCTGCTCGGCCTGGCCGCGCAGTTCACCAAGCCGGTCTACACCGGCATCGAGGCCGGTGCTTTTGTGGCAGATGGCGTTGAAGTGCCTGCAGGATGCTACATCGGCGCAGGCGCCTATGTGGCCAAAGGAGTATCCCTTGGCGAGAACGTGAAAATATATCCCCACGCCTACATCGGCGACGGAGTGACAATAGGTGCCGACTCTACCGTGTATCCCGGCGCCGTAGTGTATCATGGCTGCCGCATAGGTGCTCGCTGCACCATCCATGCGGGTGCCGTGGTGGGTGCCGACGGCTTCGGATTCGCTCCGGACAGCCAGGGACATTACCACAAGATCGAACAGATAGGAATCGTAGAGATCGATGACGATGTCGAGATCGGTGCCAACACCACCGTCGACCGTGCCACAATGGGCCGCACACACATAGCCCGTGGCGTGAAACTCGACAACCTGGTGCAGATAGCGCACAATGTCGAAGTCGGCGAGGACACCGTTATGGCTGCCCAGGCAGGCGTGGCGGGTTCCACCAAAGTTGGTGCAGGCTGCATGTTCGGAGGCCAGGTAGGACTTGCCGGACACATAACCATTGGCGATGGCGTGCAGCTCGGCGCGCAGAGCGGTGTGCCCAACAGCATAGCCGCCGGACGTCGCATGATGGGCACACCTGCCGTAGCAGCGGGAACATTCGCCCGCGCAGTCGCCTACCAGAAGCGTCTGGCCGACCTTTTCGCCGAAGTCGACAGGATGGCCAAAGAAATCGAAACCTTAAAAAAGATACCTCAGCAATAATGAAGCAAGTAACATTAAACCAAAGCTTCAGCGTGCAGGGCAAAGGCTTGCACACCGGAGCACGCCTGCAAGCCACTTTCTGCCCGGCTCCGGAAAATCACGGATATAAGTTCCAGCGTATCGACATCGAGGGCGAACCCGTGATCGACGCTCTGGCCGAGAATGTCGTATCCACCGTGCGCGGCACAGTAGTGGGCAAGGGCGCAGCCACTGTCAGCACAATCGAACATGCAATGGCCGCCCTCTACGCTTCGGGCATCGACAACTGCCTCATCAAGGTAGATGGTCCGGAAATTCCCATTCTCGACGGCAGCGCGGCTCCGTTCGTGGAAAAAATTCTCGAATGCGGTACGGTTGAGCAGGATGCCGACAAGGACTTCTACTATGTGAAACACAAAGTGGAAGTGGTGGATCCCGCCACCGGTTCCAAGCTCATGCTTCTGCCCGACGACCAGTTCAGCGTCGACGTTAAAATCGATTTCGATTCGCCTGTGCTGAGCAACCAGTACGCCACAATGGACACCGTGGCCGACTTCCCGTCGGAAATCGCTCCTGCACGCACCTTCGTGTTCGTGCGTGAAGTAGAGCCTCTGATTACCGCAGGACTTATCAAAGGCGGCGACCTCGACAACGCCATCGTAATCTACGATTCGCCCATGGAGCAGGCCGAGATGGACCGCATAGCCGACATGATGAACGTGCCCACGCGCAATGTCGCCGAATTCGGTTTCATAAACGCCAAGCCGCTCTCCAGCCCCAATGAACCCGCCCGCCACAAACTGCTCGATCTCGTGGGCGACATAGCGCTCATCGGCCGTCCGCTGAAAGGACGAATTATAGCCACACGCCCCGGACATACCGTGAACGTACAGCTCGGCAAGGCCCTGCGCGCCGACATCAAGCGCCAGGAAGTGCAGGCTCCCGTCTACGACCCCAATGCGGCCCCGCTGCTCGACAACAACCAGATACGTTCGCTGCTGCCTCACCGCTATCCTTTCCTGCTGGTCGACAAAATAATCGACAAGAGCGAAAGCTACATCGTCGGCATAAAGAATGTGACCACCAACGAGCCATTCTTCACCGGCCACTTCCCGCAGGAACCGGTGATGCCGGGCGTGCTGCTGGTAGAGGCAATGGCACAGACCGGCGGTCTGCTGGTGCTCAGCACAGTGGAGGATGCCGAACGCTATTCCACATACTTCATGAAAATCGACAACGTGAAGTTCCGCCAGAAAGTAGTTCCCGGCGACACCCTGATTTTCCATGTATCGTTCATGACCCCCATGCGCCGTGGCATGGCCGTGATGAAAGGCCGTGCCTTCGTGGGCGAAAAAGTGGTGTGCGAATGCGAGTTCATGGCACAGATTATTAAAAACAAGTAGAAAACAGATTATGAAACAGCCCTTGGCTTACGTGCATCCGGCTGCGAAGATAGCCTCAAGCGTGGTAATCGACCCCTTTGTCACCATCGACCAGAATGTCGAGATAGGCGAGGGCACACGCATCGGAAGCAATGTCACCATCCTCGAGGGTACCCGCATAGGGCGCAACTGCACCATATTCCCCGGTGCGGTGATAGGTGCCATTCCGCAGGATCTCAAATTCCATGGCGAGGACACCCTCGCAATAATCGGTGACAACACCATAATACGCGAGTGCGTGACAATCAACCGCGGAACCGACGCCAGGGGTCGAACCGTGGTGGGCAGCAACTCTCTGCTGATGGCATATTGCCATGTGGCCCACGACTGCATTGTTGGCGACCATGTGATAATGAGCAACGCCACCCAGCTTGCAGGTGAGGTGGTTGTGGACAACTACGCCGTAATCGGCGGCGGCACCCTCATCCATCAGTTCTGCCACATAGGACCGCATGTGATGATTCAGGGCGGCGCTCTGGTGAACAAGGACATCCCTCCCTATATCAAGGCTGCCCGCGAGCCCATCTCATATGCAGGCATCAACTCCGTGGGTCTGCGCCGCAGGAATTTCTCCAACGACGTAATCCGCGAAATCCAGGAAATATACCGCTACCTCTATCTTTCGAGCCTGAATATCAGTGATGCCCTCGACCGCATAGAGGCCGAACTGCCCGCCACCCGCGAGCGCGACGAGATAATACAGTTCGTCCGCAACTCCAAACGTGGCGTGATCAGAGGATATATGTAAACAACAGTCGCGGATATCGAAACCGATATCCGCGGCTTTCCACGAATACAGATGTGGCCGGAGGGTCTGTCGCTCGTCAGCGTATGAATGGCGAGAGGAAAGTCCGGGCAACACAGAGCACCATACTTGCTAACGGCAAGCTATCGGCAACGGTAGAGTAATGTGACAGAAAATTACCGCCACGGCGCCCTTTGGGGTGTTGGGGTAAGGGTGAAAAGGTGAGGTAAGAGCTCACCGGGCGCGACGGCGACATCGCGTGCCGCACATCTTAGGGTTGCAAGGTCAAGTATACCGGCATTTGAGGGTTGCTCGCCCATTGCCGGGGGGTAGGCCGCTGAATCCCTGCATGGCAGGGCAGATAAATGACAGACGCCGCCGCGAGGCTCGGCATGGCCGATAGCGCCGGCGGCACATAACCCGGCTTATACTCCGACCACATCTTTTTTCTTTTTCTTACATAACAAGCACCTTATAAATCTGAACAGGATGGCCGACAAAGATCTCTGGCTCACAGTGCCCACAACCGATGAGAACGGAAACACCATAATTGTGACCGGACGCACCGAAGTGGCCAAATACCGTTCGCGTCCACGCAACAGCATCCGTGTGGAGGTGGCGATGGATTATACATCCGGAGGTCCGCTGGGCTTCCCCGACGACGAAAGCGCCGAGCTGCTCGAGCGCATCACCGACGCCTTTAACGAGGAACTCAAAGGCCGCAACACCGCACTGCTGACAGGCATCTACACCGGCGCCGGACGGCGCGACTGGGTGTTCTATACATTCTCCACCGAGGTTTTCAACGGCTTCCTGAACCGCGCCCTCGCCCCCTTCCCGCTGCTGCCGCTGCACATCACCGCCGAAAACGACCCCGATTGGGCCGAGTACGACGAAATGCGTGCCATCACAGCCGACGCCATAGGCGAGTGACCCCGCAGGGGACCGAGCCTGCAAATAATTTATAACTTTCTGGAGGTCATGCTATAGCCGGCATGGCCTATTGTTGTAATAAGATTATAATTCCGTCGGCCGATTCGCTGCATATTAACTATCGAGGCTGCGCTGTGTAAAACTTGATTTACACAGCGCAGCCTCGATGGTAGAAGGTAGGGTATATATAATCAGTCGGTGTAGTCCACGCAGGCGCGGGCGGCAATCAGGGGCTTGATGACAGCCACACATTCGAGATGCGCGGGGTGTGCGCTGTAGGCCTCCAGGGCTGCGTTGTCGGCGCATACGCCGTGCAGCACAAGGGTCCAGTTGCCGGCTGCGGGGCCGTCGTTGAGGCGCACCTCCACGGAGTCCAGTTCGTCGATTATGGCAGGAAGCTGCTCGATACGTGTTTTGAATTCTGCGGCCTTCAGGTCGCTGCCGCAACCCTCAAGGCGGAACATTACGATGTGGTGTATCATTTGGCGTATAGTTTTTCGCGCGTCTCAAGCACGCGGGGGTCGGTGATATAGTCGTCGTATTCGGCAAGTTTGTCGATGATGCCGCCGGGAGTGAGTTCGATTATGCGGTTGCACACCGTCTGGATGAACTCGTGGTCGTGGCTGGCCATAAGGATGTTGCCCTTGAAGGTCTGGAGCGTGTTGTTGAATGCCTGAATCGACTCCAGATCGAGGTGGTTGGTGGGGGAGTCCAGAATCATGGTATTGGCATCGCGGAGCATCATGCGGGCAATCATACAGCGGATTTTCTCGCCACCGGAGAGCACGCTGGCCTTTTTCAGCACATCCTCGCCGGAGAAAAGCATTTTTCCGAGGAAGCCCTTGAGATAGATTTCGCTGGAATCGTCGCTGTACTGTCCCAGCCAGTCCACAAGGTTGTAGTCGGTGTTGAAGAATTCGGAGTTGTCCAGCGGCAGATATGCCGTGGTGATGGTCTGCCCCCATTCATAGGTTCCGGCATCGGGTTTGCGGCGGCCGTTGATGATTTCGAAGAAGGCGGTCATCGCACGCGGGTCGCGGCTCAGGAAGGCCACCTTGTCGCCCTTCTCGATCTGGAAATTCACATCGTTGAACAGCACCTCGCCGTCGATGGAGGCCGAGAGGCCCTTCACTTCCAGAATCTTGTTGCCCGGTTCGCGCGATGGGGTGAAGATGATTCCCGGATAGCGTCGCGACGAAGCCTGGATTTCCTCGACATTAAGCTTCTCGAGCATCTTTTTGCGCGAGGTTGTCTGCTTGCTCTTTGCCACGTTGGCACTGAAGCGGCGGATAAATTCCAGCAGCTCGGCGCGTTTTTCCTCGGCTTTCTTGTTGGCCTGCTGCTGCTGCCGCAGAGCCAGCTGGGAGCTGTGATACCAGAAACTGTAGTTGCCGGGGAAGAGGCGTATGTTGTTGTAGTCGATGTCCAAAGTGTGTGTGCTCACCGAGTCCAGGAAGTGGCGGTCGTGCGATACCACCAGCACCGTGTTCTCGAATTTGGAGAGATAGTCCTCGAGCCATGCCACGGTGTCGAGGTCGAGGTCGTTGGTGGGCTCGTCGAGCAGCAGGTTGTCGGGGTTGCCGAAGAGGGCCTTGGCCAGAAGCACACGCACTTTCTCGTTGGCGCTCACATCGCGCATTAGCATGCCATGCCGTTCTTCCTTGATGCCGAGACCGCTGAGAAGGGCAGCGGCGTCGCTCTCGGCGTTCCAGCCTTCGAGCTCGGCGAATTTCTCCTCCAGTTCGGAGGCACGGATGCCGTCGGCTTCGGAGAAGTCCTCCTTGGCGTAAAGGGCATCTTTTTCTTTCATAATGTTCCACAGCACGGTGTGGCCCTGCAGCACGGTGTCCAGCACGGTGCAGTCGTCGAATTTGAAGTGGTCCTGCTCCAGCACGCTCATGCGCTCGCCGGGGCCTTGGGTCACCGAGCCGGCGGTGGGTGCCAGCTGGCCGCTGAGTATGCGCATCAGTGTGGACTTGCCCGCACCGTTGGCGCCGATTATGCCGTAGCAGTTGCCGGGAGTGAACTTGAGGTTCACATCCTGGAAGAGAGGCTTTTTGCCGAATTGTATTGCCAGATTGCTGACTGTGATCATTCTTTATCTTATGTACCTTTGGAGGGTGTTTGAGTAAATGTCAGGCACCTTCTTGATTTGAAAACAGATGTTGTGACAGTGCTTTCAGAGCCTTTACCTTGTCGCAGCTCCGCACCAGAACGGAAATATTGTAGTCGCTGCCGCCATAGCTCACCATGCGCACCGGAATATCGGAGAGGGCGCCGAGTACGGCGGTCTCGAAGCCGCGGTTGTGCCATTCGAGGTCGCCGACGACGGCGATTATCACCATGTCGCGGTCGACGGTAACGGTGGCGAACTCCTTGAGGTCGTCCACTATTGCCTCCAGCCGGGCGTCGTTGTCGACAGTCACGCTCACACCGACTTCGGAAGTGGCCATCATGTCGATTGCCGTGCGGTGGTTCTCGAAAGTCTCGAATACCTTGTGCAGGAAACCGTAGGCCAGCAGCATGCGGCCGCTTTTTATCTTTATGGCCGTTATGTTGTCCTTGGCCGCAACAGCCTTGATGCGGCCTGTGGGAGGCGCGTTGAAAATCAGTGTCCCCTTGGCCTGTGGCTCCATGGTGTTGAGCAGCCTCACGGGAATATTGTGGAGTTTGGCCGGCAGCACGCACGAAGGATGCAGAATCTTGGCTCCGAAATAGGCAAGTTCGGCGGCCTCCTCGAAATGCAGTTCGTGCACGGGTGCGGTGTCGGGCACGAAGCGCGGGTCGTTGTTGTGCATGCCGTCTATGTCGGTCCATATCTGAATTTCATCGGCGTCCGTCACGGCGCCAATCAGCGAAGCCGTGTAGTCGCTTCCGCCGCGCTTGAGGTTGTCGATACCGCCATGGCTGTTGCGGCATATGTATCCCTGGGTCAGATACACGTCGCACCCCGGGTTGTCGGCCAGCAGGCGCCGCAGGCGGGTGCCTATGTGGGCCATGTCGGGTTCGCCGTTGTCGAGGGTGCGCATATAGTCCAGTGCCGGCAGCATGCCCACGGCGATTCCCCGGCGGCTCATGCATTCCTGCATCAGGGCAGTGCTCATCAGCTCGCCCTGTGCGAGAATCTCTTTCTCGGCGCTTTCTCCGAAGGGTTCGCAGAAGAACGCCCGGATGAGGCGGAACGACGGCTCCAGGCGTGCGAAAGCCGTGCTGTCGCCGCAGAACAGCTCGTCGACCACGGCGCGGTATTTGGTTTCCAGTGCGTTGAGTGTTTCCTGCGCTCCGGGTACATTGCCCTTGTAGAGATATTCCGAAATCTCCACAAGCGAATTGGTTGTGCCCGACATTGCCGAAAGCACCACTATGTTGCCACGCTCACGCGTGGCCAGCGCCGCCACGGAGGCGATGCGCCCGGCGCTTCCCACGGAAGTGCCTCCGAATTTCAGAATCTGCATTTATATCAGGCTATGCAAACTGTATTTAGAGGGTGTTGCGGATGTCACTCCCACTCGATTGTGGCCGGCGGCTTGGAAGAGATATCGTAGCAAACGCGGTTTACGCCGCGCACCTTGTTGATGATTTCATTGCTCACTTTGGCGAGGAACTCGTAGGGAAGATGTGCCCAGTCGGCGGTCATGGCGTCGGTGCTGGTAACGGCACGCAG
>DKUJ01000025.1:0-2491 GCA_002490635.1 Porphyromonadaceae bacterium UBA7207 | reverse complement strand
ATAGTGCCGGCCTGCCACACTTTATCGTAGAGGCCGCTGTCGCGCAGGCCCTGGATGAATATGTGGTCGGCCTGCTGGAGCACGGACACCTTCTCGCGGGTGACATCGCCGAGTATGCGCACTGCCAGGCCGGGACCCGGGAACGGATGGCGGCCGATGAGTTTCTCGTCGATGCCCAGCGCGCGGCCCACGGCGCGCACCTCGTCCTTGAAAAGGAGGCGCAGAGGCTCGCAGATCTTGAGGTTCATGCGTTCGGGAAGGCCGCCGACGTTGTGGTGGCTCTTGATGACAGTGCCGGTGATCGACAGGCTTTCGATGCAGTCGGGGTAGATGGTGCCCTGGGCGAGCCAGCGCACACCTTCGATGCGGCAGGCTTCCTGGTCGAACACTTCCACGAAATCTGCGCCGATGATTTTGCGTTTCCGCTCAGGGTCGGTCACTCCGGCAAGGTCGGAGAAGAACTTCTCGGAAGCGTCCACGCCTTTCACGTTAAGGCCTAGACGGCGGTATTCTGTCATTACCTCGTCGAACTCGCCAAGGCGCAGCATGCCATGGTCTACAAAAATGCAGTTGAGCCGGTCGCCGATGGCGCGGGCAAGCAGTACGGCAGCCACGGTGCTGTCGACACCGCCGCTGAGGCCAAGAACCACTTTGTCGTCGCCGAGAGTGCGGCGCAGTTCGGCCACAGTGCTGTCGATAAACGATTCCGTGCTCCAGTCGCATGCGGCACCGCATATGCCCACGGCGAAATTCTCCAGAATCTGCTTGCCGCATTCGCTATGGAACACCTCAGGATGGAACTGCACGCCCCACACCGGCATATCTCCGGCGGCAAAGGCGGCATAGCGGACATCGCCGGTGGATGCAATGGCATGGAAGCCTTCGGGAAGAGCGGTGATGGTGTCGCCATGGCTCATCCACACCTGTGCACCGGGAGTGATTCCCGCCATAAGCGGATTTGTGGTGTCGACTTCCGCCAGGCGCGCGCGGCCATATTCACGCGAGGGTGCCGGCTCCACGGCTCCGCCCAGGCAAAAGGCCATGAGCTGGGCGCCATAGCATATGCCGAGCACCGGCACACGGCCCAGAATACGGTCCAGCTGGATGCGGAAGGCATCCTTGTCGTACACGCTCAGAGGGCTGCCCGAAAGAATAACACCGATTATGTTCTCCTCTTTCTCTTGTCCGTAAGGATAGCTGTGGTAAGGTTTTATCTCGCTGTAGATGCCGAGTTCGCGCACACGGCGGCCTATGAGCTGCGTGGTCTGCGACCCGAAGTCCATTATTACGATTTTTTCTGCCATTGTTCTGCTGGTGTGGAATTTTGCGCAAAATTAGTCAAAAATGCCGAAATAGCGAAATCCGGCAATCCCGGTGCACCGGTGCATCCGTGACTCGCTGTCTCACATTCTCCCGAATACTACTTAATGCAGCCCGGATTCACTATTTTTAGGTATGGGCTTATTGTGGTTTTTAGAGTACTTTTGCGGCGTATTTCATAGAGAACGGAGTTAGAAACATGATAAAGTCGTCTATAAAATATCTGGCAACCGATAAAGTGCGGGATTTGGTCGAGGACAATAACCAGTTGTTATTGGTGCTGAATCGTTTTCGTGTGCCCTTCGGCTTTGGGGAGCGCACTGTCTGCGAGGTCTGCGAGGAAAAAGGTATCGATTGTCCCACGTTTCTCGCTATTGCAAATCTTATCAGTGGAAAACGGTTCTCGATAAACGAGATTGAGTTGCCGACTTTATTGTCATATCTGAGGGAGGCGCATTCCTATATATTGGATTTCCGACTGCCGGATATCCGCGAAGCTCTGGTAAGCGCGGTCCATCAGCAGAGGCTCGACGATGTCGCTGTCCATATAATAAGGTTCTTTGATGAATATGCCGATGAGGTACACAGCCACATGGATTACGAGAACCGGATAGTGTTTCCATATATCGAGGAGCTGCTGGGTGGCAAGCCCTCCGGTGGTTTCAGAATATCGGACTTCGCTTCGAAGCACGAATCGGTTGTGTCCAAACTAAACGAGTTGAAGGATATATTCCTGCAGCATTATGTGATGCCCAACACACGCATGCTGAACCGCGCTCTGTTCAATATATCGGCCTGCGGTGAAGATCTTGTCTCTCATTGTGAAATCGAGAATCTGATACTTGTGCCGGCTGTGGAAGCTCTTGAGAAGGCGGTATGTGCCACAAACCGTAGCCAGAACAGTTGAACTTCCGGTAATCAGGAATTAAGCCATAGGGAAAAAGACATAATCCGTCTTGTCGCGCATGGACTTGCCAACAAGGAAATCGCTGACAGATTGTCACTTTCGTTCCATACCATAACGACTTACCGCAAAAACATAAGCTCCAAACTGAACATTCATTCCACGGCGGCGCTCACAATATTCGCCATCCTTCATGGAATTGTAGATCCCAAGGAGATTGAGCTGAAATAAGCTGTCGGCACTTACAGCGGCAACGAGGCTAAGAGA
>DKUJ01000004.1 GCA_002490635.1 Porphyromonadaceae bacterium UBA7207 | reverse complement strand
TATTCGAACGAACCCATTTTGAGGTAGTTTACCTCTTCCTGGGTGAGGTAGCGCCAGCGGCCGCGGGGGAGGTTTTTCTTGGTGAGTCCGGCGAAATACACACGGTCGAGTTTGGTTACGTGGTAGCCGAGGCTCTCGAAGATTCGGCGGACGATGCGGTTGCGTCCCGAATGGATTTCGATACCTGCCTGGTTGCGGTCGGTCTCGGTGGCGTAGCTTATGGCGTCGACATGGATGGGGCCGTCGTCGAGCTCGATGCCGTCGGCAATGCGCTGCATGTCGTCCTCGGTGATGTCGCGGTCGCACCAGACGTGGTATATCTTCTTTTTCACGAACTTGGGATGTGTGAGCTTGGAAGCGAGATCGCCGTCGTTGGTGAGGAGCAGCACGCCTGTTGTGTTGCGGTCGAGACGACCCACGGGGTAGATGCGCTCATTGCATGCACCTTTCACGAGGTCGAGCACTGTTGTGCGGCCATTGGGGTCGTCGCTGGTGGTCACGCAGTCTTTTGGCTTGTTGAGCAGCACATAGCATTTGCTCTGGAGGGTTACGACCTTCTCGTCGTATTCCACAACATCGGAGTGTGTGATTTTGGTTCCGAGTTCGGTTACGACCTTTCCGTTGACCTTCACCAGTCCCTGCTGGATGAATTCGTCGGCTTCGCGGCGCGAGCATATGCCGGCGTTGCTCATGTATTTGTTGAGGCGTATCTGTTCGTCCGGATCGTGGATTTCCATTTCGTATTCCACGGGCTTGGGCCTTGGCACGAAGCTTTTGCCGCGTGCGGGGAAGCCTGTCTGTCCGGGACGCTGGTTGCGGTTGTTGCCATAGGGACGCTGGCCGCCTTGATTATTGTTATTATAGGGGCGCTGCTGATAGCCGCCGGGGCGCTGACCTCCCTGGTTATTGTTGTTGTAGGGGCGCTGCTGGTAGCCGCCGGGGCGCTGACCACCCTGGTTGTTGTTGTTGTAGGGGCGCTGCTGGTACCCGCCGGGGCGCTGGCCGCCCTGGTTGTTGTAGGGGCGCTGCTGGTACCCGCCGGGGCGCTGGCCACCCTGGTTACTGTTGTTGTAGGGGCGCTGCTGGTAGCCGCCGGGGCGCTGGCCGCCGCCCTGGTTGCCGTAGGGGCGCTCACGGTAGGGACGCTGCTGATAGCCCGACGATTCCGAGGAGCCTTCGGACGACATGTCGCCGTTGCTGTCGTAGTCGGGGCGCTGCGGCCTGGGCTGGTAGGGACGCGGCTGATAGCCTCCCTGGCCTCCATATGGCCGCTGCTGATAGCCGCCGGAGCGCTGCTGGTAGGGGCGCTGCTGGCGATAAGGATTTTCACCGGCGTTTTCGCCGTTGCTGTTTTCGTGGTTATAGGATGAGGAGTTGAAGCGGGGACGGCTCTCGCCGGCATCGTCGCTGCTGCGGAACGCCTGGCCTATGCGCGGACGTTTGGGTTTCTTTTCGCTCGAATTGGAGTCCATGTGTTTTTGTTGGGTAGATAGTTTTTTTTGTTTCGTGTTGTTTTACTTCAGCCTCGCGGCTCGCATATTGCCTTGAAACCAGGCAACGGGGATGGATAATTTTTTTTGATGAATGCGGACTTCGTGCCCGTTCGGTAAATAAACGTTTGAAAATACTGTATTTCTTTTGCAAAGGTAGTGTTTTTTTTGCGGGCGAAATGTTAAAAAACGTCTATCATGGATTTCCACACCGCGGCACATGCGGGCAGCGACCGGTTTATTGCCGGAAGCAGTGCGGCGCTGTGCGACTTTTTAGCTAATTTTGCGTTTATAAACTTAGAAAACTCCTATGGATTTTACCCCGATTGCCCGCAAGTTGCTCGGAGGCCGCCTGGCCCGTGCCACAGCCTGGGAACAGCCGGAGGGTCTTGAGCAGACCCAGCGGCGTGTGCTCCGGTGGCTGCTGCACCGCGCCCGGCACACCGTTGCGGGTCAGCGCCACGGCTTCGGCTATCTGGGTACCTACGAGGAATTCGCGCGGCGTGTTCCGGCCACGGGCTACGAAGGCATCCGCAGCGACGTGATGCGCATGGTGGCCGGCCAGGGCGATGTGCTGTGGCCCGGGAAAGTGCGCCGCTTCGCACAGAGCAGCGGCACGTCGGGGGGCAAGAGCAAATATATTCCCGTGACAGACGACGGACTGAGGCTCAACCACTTCGCGGGCACCCGCGACACCGTGGCGCGCTATCTGCAGCTCTATCCCGACAGCCGGCTTTTTTCGGGGCGTGCGCTGATTCTCGGCGGCAGCTTCGCCAACAGCCTTGACAATCCAGCCCCGGGGGTGAAGGTAGGCGACCTTTCGGCGAATCTTATCGACGCCATCCCGCTTGCCGGGGAGATATTCCGCGTACCTTCACGTAAAACGGCGCTTATGGCCGACTGGGAGAGCAAGCTGCCTGCAATCGCCACGGAGTCGATGCGGCACAACATAACCAACCTCTCCGGGGTCCCGTCGTGGTTCCTCACGGTTCTGCGCAAGGTGCTGGAACTTGCCGGCACAGACAGCATCCACGATGTGTGGCCCAATCTTGAGGTATTTTTCCACGGCGGCATAGCCTTCGGGCCATATCGCGAGCAATACCGCGCCATCACCGACGCATCCAGGATGCGCTATCTGGAGACATACAATGCCTCGGAGGGCTTTTTCGCCGTTGCCGACACCATCGGCGGCTCCGGCATGCTGCTGCTGGCCGACAACGGAGTTTTCTATGAGTTCGCACCCGCCGACGCCGACCCCGCCGACCCGCATCCGCAGGCGCTCCCCGCCTGGGCCGTAAGACCCGGAGAGGTGTATTCGCTGCTGATAAGCAGCTGCAACGGCCTGTGGCGCTATGCCATCGGCGACACTGTGCGAATCGAAAGCGTGGCCCCGCTGCGGGTGAGCATCGCCGGGCGCACACGTTGCTTCATAAACGCATTCGGCGAGGAGCTGATGGTGTACAATGCCGAGGAAGCCGTGGCGGCGGCATGCGCCGCCACCGGCGCCGAGGTGTCCGACTACACGGCGGCTCCGGTCTACGCCACCTCCGGCAGCCGCGGACGGCACCAGTGGCTGCTTGAATGGGTGCGGGAACCACAAGGCGGCGCCGAAGCTTTCGCCGCCGCTCTCGACAAGGCGCTGTGCGCCGCCAACTCCGACTACCAGGCAAAACGCCAGGGAGGCATCTTTCTGGATCCGCCGCAGATTACCGCCGTGGCACCCGGCACCTTCGCCCGCTGGCTTGCCGAAACCGGCCGGCTTGGCGGACAGCGCAAGGTGCCCCGGCTGGCCAACGACCGGCATATCGCCGACCGCCTGCTCGAAATATCCAACGACCAATCACCCGAGGGCGTCCGACAATGAAAGGCTCCCGCGGCAGAAGTAATCCAACATACTCCAAAACCATGAATCTCAAAAAAATATTCAGTGCAGCAATACTGGGCGCGGCGGCAGCCACCGCAGCAGCCGACGACGCCCCGCGATATATCTTCTATTTCATTGGCGACGGCATGGGCGTGCAGCCCAGCAATGCCGCAGAAGTTTATAACCGGCGCGTGCGGAACAGCGACAGGCCGCTGGCCATGAACACATTCACTTCGGTGGGCTGGCTCACCACCTACTCCGCCACCGGCCCTGTGACCGACTCGGCAGCCGCCGGCTCGGCTCTCGCCTGCGGCCGGAAGACCCTCAACGGCATGCTTGGCATGACTCCCGACAGCGTGAGCATGGCCTCGGTGGCCGAAGAACTCTTCGCCGAAGGCTACGGCGTGGGCCTGGCGACCAGCGTCGCCGCCGACGATGCCACTCCCGGAGCTTTCTACGCCCATGTGCCTTCGCGCAAGATGTACTACCAGATTTGCCGCGACATGGCCGCCTCAGGCTACCAGTTTGTGGGTGGCGCGGGAATAAGAGGCTTCGTTGCCGACGGCGACTCCACCGACCTTGCCGCACACCTTGCCGCCGAGGGCGTGCAGGTTGTCTACGGTCCCGAGGGCATAAGCACCATCGACTCCGACCGCGTGCTACTGCTCAACCCCAAGGGCAAACCCGACTGGAACATCGGCTACACCATCGATTCCATTGCCGGTGTGCTCACCCTCCCGCAGCTTACCGGCGCCTGCCTGGCACAGCTCGAGCGCACCTCGCCCGAGCGCTTCTTCATGATGGTGGAGGGCGGCAACATCGACCATGCCCTGCATGGCAACGACGGCGGCGCTGCCATAAAGGAAATAATCAATTTCAACGAAGCCATAGAGACAGCCCTGGAATTCTATGCCGCCCATCCCGAGGAGACACTGGTGATAGTGACCGCCGACCACGACACCGGCGGCTCGAGCCTGCTCTACTCCTCAGGCACCGGACTGCGCTACATCGACTACCAGAAGGTGAGCAAGGAAAAGTTCAGCGAATACTGCAAGTCGCTGCTCGACAACAACACCGCTTACAGCTGGGACGACATGAAGCAGTACCTGCGCGACAACCTGGGACTCTTCGGCCCTGTGCCCGTGGACGACAGCGACACGGCATCGCTGCGCTCGAAGTTCGACACCACATTCGCGCTTCGCGACAGCGCCGACCAGCACACCCTCTACGCCAACTTCAACGCATTCGCAGTGGAAGTGTTCCGCGTATTCAACAAGGCCATAGGCATAGGCTTCACCACAACAGGCCACTCGGGCAATCCGGTGCCCGTGTATGCCATAGGCTGCGGCGCCGAACGCTTCACCGGCTTTACCGACAACACCGACATTCCCGCACGTATCCGCGCGATTACCCACTCCGACGACTGATGCACAATCCCGTACGACCGAAAAAAGCCCTCGGGCAACACTTTCTCCGCGACCTCGACATTGCCCGGCGCATCGCCGGAACCCTCGATGACTACCGCGGACTCCCGGTGCTGGAAATAGGCCCCGGCACCGGGGTGCTCACCCAGTTCCTGCTGGAGAGCCACACGGCGGAGAATGTGACGCTCGCCGAAATCGACACCGAGAGCGTGGACTATCTGCGCCGCGAGCTGCCCGAGCCGCAGCCGCGCATCGTGGAGGGCGACTTCCTGCGCATGGACGCCGCCGAGCTGATGCCCGGCGACGGACAGTTCTGCATCATCGGCAACTACCCCTACAACATATCGTCGCAGATTTTCTTCCGCGTCCTCGACTGGAAAGACCGCGTGGTGTGCTGCAGCGGCATGCTGCAGCGCGAGGTGGCCCAACGGCTGGCGGCTCCGGAAGGCTCCCGAACGCGTGGCATACTGAGCGTGCTGCTGCAGGCCTGGTACGATGTGGAATATCTCTTCACCGTCGACGAGAACGTGTTCAATCCTCCGCCCAAGGTAAAGAGCGGCGTGGTGCGCCTGCGGCGCAACGGCGTGGACGACATAGGCTGCGACCCCGCGCTGTTCCGCACGGTGGTGAAAACGGCCTTCGGCCAACGCCGCAAGACCCTCCGCAACTCCATCCGTCCGCTTTTAGGCCCGAAACCCGTTGATGTGCCCATGGAAGGGCTGCGCCCCGAGCAGCTCTCCGTAGGCCAGTTCGTGGAACTTACCAATATCATAGCAAGCTCACGCTCATGAAAGAGTACACCGATGAATATCTGGAGCACATCCGGCGCATAATCGAGGCCGACCATGCCGAAGAGGCACGGAAAGAGCTTGCCGGGCTGCACCCCGCCGACATTGCCGAGCTGTACAAGAACCTTTCGATCGGCGAGGCCGAATATCTCTACCGCCTGCTCGACGAGGAAACGGCCGCCGACGTGCTCATGGAGCTGGACGAGGACGACCGCCTCAAGCTCATCGCCGACATGCCCGCGGAGGAAATCGCCAAGCAGATCGACTACCTCGACACCGACGATGCCGTGGACCTTATCCAGCAGCTCGACGAAGACGAGCGCGACGAGATTCTCTCGCACATCGACGACGTTGAGCAGGCCGGCGACATCATCGACCTGCTCAAATACGACGAGGACACCGCCGGCGGCCTGATGGGCACCGAGATGATTGTTGTGAACGAGAACTGGTCGATGCCCGAATGCATAAAGCAGATGAGGCTCCAGGCTGAGGATATGGACGAGATATACAACGTCTATGTGGTGGACAACGACTACCGCCTGCTGGGCACTTTCCCGCTCAAGAAAATGCTCACCCACCCTTCGGTGAGCAAAATCAAGCATGTGATGGAGTCCGACCCGGTGTGTGTGAAAGCCGACACACCCATCGACGAGGTCGCCCTCGACTTCGAGAAATACGACCTTGTGGCCATGCCTGTAGTGGACTCCATAGGGCGCCTGCTGGGGCGCATCACCGTGGACGACGTGATGGACCAGGTGCGCGAGGCTTCCGAGCGTGACTATCAGCTTGCCTCGGGTATCTCGTCGGACGTCGACGCCGACGACTCGGTGTTCGCCCAGACCAAAGCGCGCATTCCCTGGCTGCTCGTCGGCATAGGCTCGGGACTGCTCGCATCCATGATTCTCGGCACATTCGAGAGCCAGCTGCAGGCCGTTACCGCCCTCGCGCTGTTTATTCCCATAATAGGCGGCACCGGCGGCAACGTGGGCGTGCAGGCCTCGGCCATCGTGGTGCAGGGTCTCGCCAACGGCACACTGGACGTGCGCCACTTCGCCGCCCAATTAGGCAAGGAGATTATTATCGGGCTTCTCAACGCTACCGTGCTCACAGCCGTGGTAATGGCCTACAACCTGCTTACTATGCCCGGCGACTTCGCCGTGACCATCAGCGTGGGGCTTTCGCTGTTCGTGGTGGTTATGTTCGCGTCGATTCTGGGTACGGTGGTGCCGCTCACCCTCGAGAAACTTCATATAAACCCCGCGCTGGCCACGGGCCCTTTCATACAGATTTCCAACGACATCGTCGGCCTGCTCATCTATGTGCAGATAGCGACTTTCTGTCTTTCGCATTTTGCCGGAGCCTGAAGCGGCACCGACTGTTGCCGGATAAAAAAATTCTGCTTACCTTTGCAGAGCCTTCGCCCGGATGGCGGAATTGGCAGACGCGTCGGTCTCAAACACCGATGGGGCGACCCATCCCGGTTCGAGCCCGGGTCCGGGCACTTCGACAACGACTGTTGACCTCATGGTCTTCAGTCGTTGCTTTTTTTATAGCCTCCCGGCTCGGTTATGCATTCCCAAAAAGCATCGGAGATGCTTCACCTGACCAAACCCCACCTTTACGGAGCGAAGCGGAGTTAGGTGGGGCTAACGGCTACCAATCAAATGTTTAGGTCGTAGACCTTGCACTGCAGCGAATGTGCAAGGTCTACGACCTATTGCCTTATATATCATCCCCATATACACCCCATCTAACTACGCTGCGCTTCGTAAAGATGGGGTTTCTACAGGTTATGAGTCTACGACTCATTTTATGCGTCCTTAGCCTGAGTACACTATAGAAATTTCGGGCGATATGCGGCTATTTCTCGCGCATGAACACGTTGATGGGAGTGCCGGTGAACTGCCAGTGCTCGCGTATCTTGTTCTCGAGGTAGCGGCGGTAGGGTTCCTTTACCCACTGCGGGAGGTTGCAGAAGAAGATGAATGTCGGCACCTGCGAGCCTTTGAGCATGGTGATATATTTGATTTTCACAAACTTGCCCTTGTTGCTTGGCGGGGGATATGCGGCGATGTCCTCCTGCATTACGGTGTTGAGCTGCGATGTGGGCACGGTGCGGCGGCGGTTCTCGTAGACTTCGAGCGAGGTTTCGAGCACCTTGTAGATTCGCTGTTTTGTGAGCGCCGAAGTGAACACGATGGGGAAGTCGGTGAAGGGTGCGAAACGTTCCCTGACGGCTTCCTTGAAGCACTTTATGGCTTTCTCGGACTTGTCTTCCACGAGGTCCCACTTGTTCACCACCACCACCAGTCCCTTGCGGTTGCGCTGGATGAGCGAGAAAATGTTTACGTCCTGAGACTCGATGCCTCGTGTGGCGTCGATCATGAGGATGCACACGTCGGAGGCTTCGATGGCACGTATGGAGCGGATTACCGAGTAGTACTCGATGTCTTCGTTGACCTTGTTCTTCTTGCGTATTCCGGCGGTGTCGACAAGGTAGAAGTCGAAGCCGAACTTGCTGTAGCGGGTGTAGATGGAGTCGCGTGTTGTGCCGGCGATATCGGTAACGATGTGGCGCTCGGCACCGATGAAGGCGTTGATGAGCGATGATTTTCCGGCATTGGGCCGCCCTACGATGGCAAAGCGGGGTATTTCCTCGAGGGCTTCTTCGTCGTCGTTGCTCTCGGGGAGTTTCTTCACCACCTCGTCCAGGAGGTCGCCGGTTCCGTATCCGTTCACTGCCGACACGGGGTACGGGTCGCCCAGGCCGAGGGAGTAGAATTCGGCGATGTTGTAGACCCATTCGTTGGAGTCGACCTTGTTGGCCACCAGCACCACGGGCTTGCGGCTCTTGCGCAGGATTTCGGCCACGTGGTCGTCGAGGTCGGTGACACCGTTCATTGCGTCGACAACAAAAAGAATCTCGTCGGCCTGCTCGATGGCCAGCTCTACCTGCTTGTTGATTTCGGCTTCGAAGATATCGTCGGAATTCACCACCCATCCGCCGGTGTCGACGATGGAGAACTCACGTCCGTTCCAGTCGACTTTACCGTACTGGCGGTCGCGTGTTGTGCCGGCGGTCGGATCCACGATTGCGGTCCTGGACTGGGTCAGGCGGTTGAAAAGGGTCGATTTGCCCACATTAGGGCGTCCGACGATAGCTACGAGCTGGCTCATTGGCGGGTATGGTTGTTGGGTATTGTTATTCAATGTATCCGAACTGGCGCAGCTTGCTTTCGCGGTTCCGCCAGTTGGGTTCTACTTTTACGAACATCTCGAGATATACGTTCTTGCCGAAGAAAGTCTCGATGTCCTTGCGTGCCTCGGTGCCCACATGTTTCAGGCGTGAGCCTCCACGGCCTATGAGGATGCCTTTCTGGCTGTCGCGCTCGACGTAGATCACGGTCATGATGTGTATCGATTTTTCCTTTTCGTCGAATTTCTCCACAATCACTTCGGTGGAATATGGCACCTCCTTGTCGTAGGTGTTGAGGATTTTCTCGCGGATGATTTCGGTGACGAAGAAGCGGGCGGGCTTGTCGGTGAGCGCGTCTTTGCCGAAATATGGTTCTCCCTGGGGCAAGAGCGCCACAATGCGCGCCATCAGCGACTGCACGTTGAAGCGCTCGAGAGCCGACACGGGGAAAATCTCGGCGGCAGGAAGGATTTTCTGCCAGCGGTCGATGATTGCCTCGAGGTCGGCGTTTCCCTTTAGCAGGTCGATTTTGTTTATCACCAGCAGCACGGGCACTTTCTCGAGGGCCACCTTTGCCAGAAAGTCGGCGTTCTTGGTGGGGTCTTCCACCACGTCGGTAACGTAGACGAGCACGTCGGCATCGGTGAGGGCTCCCTCGCTGAATGCGAGCATGCTTTCCTGCATCTTGTATCGCGGCGCGAGCACACCGGGGGTGTCGGAGAACACTATCTGGTATTCGGGAGTGTTGACGATACCCATTATGCGGTGGCGCGTTGTCTGCGCCTTGGAGGTGATGATGCTTATGCGCTCACCCACCAGATTGTTCATGAGCGTGGACTTGCCTACGTTGGGGTTTCCAACGATGTTCACGAAACCTGATTTATGGGGAACTGCGGCGGGGAGATTCGGCTCGTCGGCGGCGGTGATAGTGTTTTCTTCCATTTTATGTCAGTTAAGCTTTGGGGATATAACGCCTGCCCGGGCAGGAAAGTTGACCGGGCCGCGGGTGTGCGCGGCCCGGCAGCAAGAGTTGTCGGAGGGTCTAATCCCTGGCCTTATTTCTCAGAGGTCCCACACCAGATACATCGCGCCCCAGGTGAAGCCTGCGCCGAATGCAGTGAGGATGAGCTTGTCGCCTTTGTGGAGACGTTCCTTGTATTCGTCGAGGCACAGCGGAATGGAGGCGGCGGAAGTGTTGCCGTAGTGTTCGATGTTCACCAGCACCTTTTCGGCGGGGAAGTTGGCGCGTCCGGCCACGGCCTCTATGATGCGCAGATTGGCCTGATGGGGGATGAGGTAGTCCACGCTGTCGATTGTGAGGTTGTTGCGCTTCATCACCTCGAGTGTGGAGTTGAACATGTTGGTGACAGCGTGCTTGTAGACAGCTCGTCCGTCCTGGAAGAGGTAGTGCTGGCGGTTGTCGAGGGTTTCCTGGCTTGTTGGCAGCACGGAGCCTCCGGCAGGCATGAGCAGGTGCTCCAGGCCGATGCCGTCGGTACGGAGCACGGCATCGATTACACCCACACCGGCTTCGTCGGTGGGTTCGACGAGCACGGCAGCCGCGCCGTCGCCGAAGAGCGGGCAGGTGGCGCGATCCTCGTAGTTGATCATCGATGACATTTTCTCCGATGCTACAACCACGACCTTGCGGTAGAGTCCCGAACGGATGTATCCGTTGGCATCCTGCATTCCGACGATGAAACCGGCGCATGCTGCCTGGATATCGTAGGCGTAGGCGTTGGTTATGCCGCACTGGTAGGCGATGACGGAGGCTGTCGCAGGAAAACGGTAGTCGGGATTCGAGGTTGCGCAGATTACCAGCTCGATTTCCTTGGGGTCGGTGCCGGTTTCGGCCAGCAGTTTCTGCACGGCCTTGATTCCGAGGTAGGAAGAGCCTGCGCCTTCTTTGTGCAGAATCCGGCGTTCCTTGATTCCTACGCGTGTGGTAATCCACTCGTCGTTGGTATCCACCATTTTGGAGAGGGCTTCGTTGTCGAGGATGTCATCGGGGACATATGAGGCTATGCCGGAGATGCGGGCGTTGGGCATGAGGGTATTGGTTTCTCTGTTAGACATTCTGGAGAGAGGCTTGTGTATAAAGGGTGATATTGGAGCAGTGCCATGCATATACGCGCCGTCGCCTCGGCCTGTCATCCCCTGCGCATCCATCGCCGAAACGATGCCTGCCGGAAGGGGATGGTTGCAGAGACGCGCCGCATAAAGTCGTGTAGAGGCCGGAGACTATGCCTCCGGCTGGCCGATACCGCGGATTTAGAGTGCGGTTTCTTTCACGATAGCCTGCTTTCCGCGGTAGTAGCCGCATTCGCCGCAGACGGTGTGGTAAACATGCCATGCTCCGCAGTTGGGGCACAGTGCCAGGGTGGGAGCAACGGCTTTGTCGTGGGTGCGACGTTTTGCAGTACGGGTCTTGGATTGTTTGCGTTTGGGATGTGCCATTGTTGATTGCTATTTTGTCGGTTTTATTATTCGTTGTTGCTGTTTTCCTCGGTCGAAAGCTTTCGCAGGGCATCCCAGCGCGGGTCGGTGGCGGTGCTTTCCGACTCCTCGTCGTCGATGCCCTCCATGAGTTCCTCTTCCAGGTCGGCATCGTCGCCCGTGGGGCGTGCGCGGTGCTTCTTGAGGATGGCGCTCATGGCGCGGTTGCATTTGCCCATAGGGTGCACATGCTTGATGGGTATCGCCAGTGTCACGGTGTCGTAGAGCATGTATGCAACGTTGATTCCGGCATCTCCCGAGGGGATTTCGAGAACTTCGTCGGAGTCGTCGTTGTAGTCGTCGCCATACTTCACGGTGAGCCTGTAGTTCGCGTCGATGGGAAACTGCATCTCGTCGAGACAACGGTCGCACACCAGAGTGACCTCGCCTGTGATTGCGAAATCCAGGGCATAGACATCGCCGTCGTACTTCACCGTAAGAATCACGTCGAGGTCGGCGTCGCGGACATCGCTGCTCTCCATGTCGACGAAAAACTGCCTGCCAAGCTTGTATCGGAAGGTGTGTGTACCCACCGGCAAGCTTTTGAGCGGCTGCATGAAGGCTGAAAATTTACCCATGGCTTTGTAGTTTGGAAAAACTCTGCAAAGTTATCAATTTTCTATTGAACAACAAAAATATTTGTTTTTATTGCACTTTTGTAGAACAAACAAGCAAGTACAGATTTAGCGAAGCAGATTGAAATACCCGGCCTCAGTTAAAAAATCATCTGTTATCATTGCGTGCAAAGACAATATACTGCAAGGGATTCATAATCCCATTAACTGTTATCGTCTCTCCTGATATGATTCTCAAAACGGCCTAATTTCGCTGCTATTAGCCAACATACCAGCTACAATAATAAAATCGGGGTCTGTACACTTTCCTTTTATAACAGTTCCTGATTTTGAGTAATGAATACCGGCATGAAATGGATTGCTTCTACTTGGATGCGAAAGGACGTCTATAATGATTTCCTTATAGGAAATGCCACGGCAAACACCAACATTAAGTAGCGCATATCCATAAATAGAATTACCTTTAGGTGGATGTATCATCGATACATTCTCAATTGTAGGCTCCATATAATTATGGCGAAAAACCGAAACGTAATCTTCCGGCGGCTTCAAATCCCGAAGAAAGAATGCGGACGGTGACACATCTCCATCCTCTACCATCAATGGAGAAAAGACCACACGCGCAATATTCTCTTCATCATTTATATCTATGGGAAGAGATTGCACGTCAGACATATCCCAAAATTCTATGAATCTGGTTCAACGCCGATTTAAACGCCTGCTCACTAAATGGTTCTTTCCCACTTATCTGCTTATCATCAGATGCTAATGCGGCATATGAGAAATCCTCATTTCCAATGCTGATACCTGCGATTGATTTGTTTTTCGGAGACAACAACAGTGTCCCATTCGGATTTGGGAAAAGCCTCCAATGCTTCAGCATAGCACCTGGTGTGGCAAGAATGGCTGTTTTTGCATTATTGTATGCTTTCTCCTCAATAGGAATATCGCCTTCTCCATTCCAGTTATCACCCAATGAGTCTTTCAGGACATCAAGCCGTCGCAGCATTTTGGATTGCGCCTCATAATCATCCCCTAAAGCAACAATCAACTCATCCTGAGCAGGTTCAACGCCAACAAAAACAGGCCTATATTTATCGTCCAAGGAATAGCAATCAAACGAGACCATCGACATCACAACAGAGAGCGAGGCGGCAACAAACGGGACACGTTTTACGGTAGAAGCATAGAAACTTGTATTATCAGACTTAGGCTTTTGGCATATCACGGCCTGCGGCTCTAATATTTCAAAAGAATTATTCATGATAACTTCTCTCTACTCATAAAATCTATGATGTTCTCCGAAACAGATTCGATAAACCCCCGATATATGATGTCATTTAGAGTTATCGCATCTGAAAGAATGTCATTGATGCCAATATTCCTTGCCGAAGCATTCAGAGCCAATCCCAGATTCACTTTTTCTTTAGAAACAACTTCAGCAGACAGAACAGCATCCAAACCGACACTCTCCGCAATTGTGGTATCAGAAGTTTTTGAAAGCCTTACCGGTTTAGGATTGTCATCGAATTTATAGGATAACATATCAGATACACAACTTTCTTTAAATGTATATCTGATCATGTTTGTAAAACTTGAAAAAGCATCTTCTGACTTTATTGGCCAGATGTTGATTTTTACAACGCTTAACTCATCGATGGCCTCAACTTCAGCGACATCAGCAATGAACCGAACCAGCATACCGACCATGGGGATGGCGGTTTCTTTAAAAGTATTATAACTACTGGGACCAATTATAAACTTTGCCTGATTCAAGTCAAATACAAACTTTTTCTGCTCATTATCAGAATTGATTTCCGCATGATTAGCTTCCGCATCAACTTTACCTGTCAGATCCAGATTGAAAACCGTCTTTAAATATGGAAGCATTCGATTACGGAAATCCACATCGTTTATCACTGGGGTAAATCTTAATGTCACCTCAGTCTGCTGGAGAAACGTTCTTTTGAAAGTGCGATGTTCCTCTAATGGATATGGATTCTTGATAGCCATATTATATTACAAAAATAATGAAAGCCTCTAAAAGAAACAAATCTATAATGAAGAAAGTTATATCTGTGTATTGGGTAGTTCCGGCGTTATTTTGGCTGGAGGGCGGTGTGGAGGTTGGCGCAGGCGTTCTCGAGCAGGTCGAGCACCAGCTCGAA
>DKUJ01000035.1:1297-26680 GCA_002490635.1 Porphyromonadaceae bacterium UBA7207 | reverse complement strand
GCGCCGGCCTATGCCAAGCAGTACAGTTCCTACATGAACGAGAACGGCGACTACAGCTTCGTGCGCACCAACACCCTGCAGGCCACCGCCGAGCTTTCGGTGAGCCAGAACATTCCGCTCACTGGCGGACGGGTGTCGCTGGTGTCGTCGCTGGACTTCCTGCGGCAGTTCGACAGCCCTGCCCGCAACCGCTTCATGAGCATTCCAGTGGCCATAACCCTGGAGCAGCCTCTGTTCGGCACCAACGACATGAAGTGGGAGCGCCGCATAGAGCCGGTGCGCTACACCGAGGCCAAGGCGGCTTTCCTGAGCGCCACCGAGGATGTGGCACGCACTACGGTGGACTACTACTTCACCCTGCTGATGAGCCAGGCGAATGTGGAAATCGCCGCGCAGAACCTGGAGAACGCCGGTCAGTTATATGCCGTGGCCCAGGAGAAGCGACGCATGGGTCAGATAAGCAAAAACGACCTGCTGCAGATGGAGCTGAACCTGCTTGAAGCTCAGGCGGCGCTTACCGACAGCCGCAGCACCTACAAGAGCGACATGTTCCGCCTGCGGGCTTTTCTGGACCTTGACGAGAACACGGTGATTGTGCCCGTGGTGCCGTCGGCGGTGCCTCATGCCGAGGTGCGCTTCGCCGACGCTCTCGACAAGGCTCTGACAAACAACAAATTCGCCCGCAGCATACTCCGGCGGCAGCTCGAGGCCGACTACGAGGTGGCGCGCGCAAAGGGCGACCTGCGCGAGATAAACCTTTTCGTGCAGCTCGGCTACACGGGCACGGGCAGCGAGTTCGATGCCGCCTACAGCCGTCTGCGCTCCAACGAGGTGGCTTCGGTGGGGTTCTCGATTCCGCTTGTCGACTGGGGCAAACGCCGCGGCAAGGTGAAGGTGGCCGAGAGCAACCGCCGCGTTACCGAATCGGAAAACCGCCGCCAGACCATGAACTTCAACCAGGAACTGTTCATTCTGGTGGAACGCCTGGCAAACCAGCAGGAGCAGCTGCGGCTGGCCGACCGCTCCGACGAGATCGCCCAGCGGCGGTATCTCACCAACGTGGAGACATATATGGTGGGGGCTCTGTCGACGCTTGAGCTGAACGACTCGCGCCTGACCAAGGACAACGCCCGGCGCGACTATGTGAGCCAGCTGTACAAGTTCTGGCAGTACTGGTACCAGTTGCGCTCGCTCACTCTCCACGACTTTTCGACGGGCAGCGACATCAACGCCGACTTCGACCGTCTGTTGAGGATGTGACAGGCAGGAAAACGCTATATTTGCACCATGATTCTCATAGTCGACGACGACAAGGCCATACGCCTGTCCATAGGGCTTATGCTGCGACAAGGCGGCATGGAGTCGGTTGCGGTGGCAACCGAGCCGGAAGCCTTGGATGCTGTGCGCCGCCCCGATATGGAACTGGTGATTCTTGATCTCAACCTCACCTGCACCACCACCGGGCGCCAGGGCATCGACCTGCTGCGCAAAGTCCGCATTCTGGCTCCGGCGGTGCCCGTGATCATGCTTTCGGCATGGGGCACGGTTCCTCTTGCGGTGGAAGCCATGGGCTACGGCGCCGTGGATTTCGTGACAAAGCCGTGGGCCAACCGCGACTTCATGGCCAAGATACGCAAAGCGCTCTCCGATGCCCGCGAAGCCGACGAGCGCAGGCAACATGTGCCCACGCTCGCCGATGCCGAAAAAGAGAGTATCAGGAAAGCGCTCCGCATGGCCGACGGCAACCTGAGCCATGCGGCGGAGATGCTGGGGATTACCAGGCAGTCGCTCTACCGCCGGATGGAGAAACTCGGCATCAAGTGAGCCGGCGGGGCACCAGCGGCTTCACGGGGAATTCCGAGAAGAGGGTCTGCACGGCTTCGGCGATGCCTTTGAGGTTGCGGAACTGCGCCTGGCCGTTGTTGATTATCGTGGCCACCGATGCCGAATAGAGCGGCAGCTTGCGGTCGATGTTCACGATGTCCATGGTGAGCACTCCTTCCTTGTATATTCCGGTGATAACGCGCGCATTGGCGTAGTAGCTGCTCCAATACACGTTTCTTGGGTAGATGAAGAATGGATAGTATCCGTTGTAGTAGGGCCCAGCGTAGGGTGCGTAGCCCGGAGGGAGTGCCGGTTCGGTCTGTATCTCGCGGTGTATGGTGATGCCTATGTTGATGAGCATGGGCGACGATGGGTCTTCGGTGAAGCCGCGCTCGAGCATCTGCTCACGGATGGCTGCGGCGATGTTGTAGTATGTCACCATGGCCATGCCGGGAGGCAGGCGGCCTTCGTCGGGAGTCACGATGCGGAAGGTGTGGTAGTCGGCAAGGTCGGCATTGTTGTAAGTCTCGCTGTTCACCAATGCGAACGGGCTGCAGCCTGCCATAACCAGCGCCATAACCAGAGCGGCGAGAGAGAGCATTTTTTTCATATCAGACAGAATGGTAATCGGTGAAACGTCGTGTCAGGGATGAATTTACAACACGGCGCAGGCGGTCGAAGTTCGGCAAATCCTAAACATGCTATAAAAAATGCTAAGAAACCGGCCCGGATTGTGGCAGAATCACTATATTTGACTCACATATTTGGAATTGGCTTCACACTTAGATTTACCATGGAGCACATCACAGACCTTTTCATCCACATCATAGGGCAGACACCTTCGATCGATATGGCAGAGTCGGAATTCCGCCGCATGCTTGTCGACGATGCTGAACTGCGCAAAAGCTACCGCGAATACTGCCGCGAGACAGGCAGTTCGGAAAAGCACGGTTTCCTGGACTTCTGCGAGGAATACATGCAGGAGCAGGACAATGTATGGAATTCGTTGAACGACTACGACAATCAGGAATGAACGAAATCTCCCGGCGACGTCTTCCCGCCGAATGGGAAGCCACAGTGGCCGTGCTCATGGCATGGCCACACCCGCAGAGCGACTGGGAGGCGATTCTCGAGGATGCCGAAGCCTGCTTCGGTGCCATAGCCCGCGCCATAGCGCCATATGCCCGTGTGATAGTGCTCGGGCCTGACATCGAACGTATCGGGCGGCTGCTGGCCGACATTCCGGCAGGACGCCTTGTCACCGTTCCCTATCTTGGCAACGACACCTGGACCCGCGACTACGGACCAATTACCGTGGAGACTGCCGACGGTATGCTACCCCTTGATTTCCGCTTCAACGGCTGGGGGCTGAAATTCGCCGCCGACCGCGACAACCTCGCCACCCGGCATATCGACTCGCTTGGGCTTTTCCGCCACAGCCCGGCCAACTGCCTTGGCTTCGTGCTCGAGGGCGGCTCCGTAGAGAGCGACGGACAGGGGCTGGTGCTCACCACCGACAGCTGCCTGATGTCGCCGAACCGCAACGGCGGCATGGGCAGGGAAGAGATTCTGGAGGCTGTAAAAAACTATCTGGGTGCGGAACGTGTGGTGTCGCTCGCCAACGGCGAACTCGCCGGCGACGATACCGACGGCCACATCGACACTCTGGCGCGCCTGCTGCCGCCCGGCGATGTGATTGCCTACACAGGCTGTGCCGACCCTTCCGACGAGCACTATGCCTCCCTCAAGGCCATGGCCGACGAGCTCCGCGCCATGCGCACGCCGTCGGGCAATCCCTATCACCTGCTGGAGCTGCCTCTGCCGGATGCCGTCTACGACCCTGACGACGGCCACCGCCTGCCGGCGACATATGCCAACTTCCTGATTGTGAACAACGCCATAATCCTTCCGGTGTACGGGCAGCCGCTCAAGGACCGTATGGCTGCCGATATTCTTTCCGCGGCATGCCCGGAACACGTTGTCGTTCCGGTGGACTGCAGCGTGCTCATCCGCCAGCACGGCTCTCTGCACTGCTCTACCATGCAACTGCCTGCCAACACTCTTGCAATATGACCGAAATACTTAAAACAGGAATAATACAGCAGCACAAAAGCGCCGACAAGGAGCAGAACCGCCAGCGCCTTGCCGCCGAAGTGCGCCGCCTTGCCGCCGAGGGTGCGCGGCTGATTGTGAACCAGGAACTCCACGACAGCCTCTACTTCTGCCAGACAGAGAACGTGGATCTGTGTTCGCTCGCCGAACCTATCCCCGGCGAAGGAACAGCTTTCTATTCGGCGCTCGCCGCCGAGACTGGCACTGTGCTGGTGTGCTCGCTGTTCGAGCGCCGCGCCGCCGGGCTGTATCACAACACCGCGGTGGTGTTCGATGCCGACGGCAGCATCGCCGGCCGCTACCGCAAGATGCACATTCCCGACGACCCCGCCTACTACGAGAAGTTCTATTTCACTCCCGGCGACATGGGATTCGAGCCGATTGATACTTCGGTCGGCAGGCTGGGTGTACTCGTGTGCTGGGACCAGTGGTACCCCGAGGCCGCACGCCTGATGGCTCTGGCCGGAGCGCAGATACTGATTTATCCCACAGCCATCGGCACTGAGAGCAGCGACAGCCCCGAGGAGCAGGAACGCCAGCAGCAGGCATGGATAACGGTACAGCGCGGCCATGCCATCGCCAACGGGCTTCCCGTGGTGAGTGTGAACCGCTGCGGCCACGAGGCCGACCCGTCCGGCGCCACCGGCGGCATCACCTTCTGGGGCAGCAGCTTCGTTGCCGGCCCTCAGGGAGAGTTCCTGTTCCAGGCGCCATCGCAGGGCGAATGCTCGGCAGTGGTGGATATCGACATGGCACGCTCCGAGCAGGTGCGCCGCTGGTGGCCTTTCCTGCGCGACCGCCGCATCGACGCCTACGGCGACCTCACCCGCCGCTTCCGCGACTGACCACACAAGGCAATAAAAAGCAATCAAGCCGGGGACCTGGAGGTCTCCGGCTTGATTGCTTTTTTGCTTACGTTCAGCGGCGGATTTTCCACTCGACGCCGTCTTTGGTGTCCTTGACGTCGAATCCGGCCTGGGCCATGCGGTCGCGGATGAGGTCGGAAGTGGCCCAGTCGCGGTCGGCTTTGGCTTTGGCACGCATTTCCAGAAGCAGCTCCACGGCAGCCCGGTACGGGGCGTCGCTGTCGGCCGAGGCGTCGGCTGTATCGACAGGACGTATGCCCAGGATGTCGATTAGCCATGTATCCATGAATCTGCGCACTGCGGCGATTTCTGCTTCGTCGGCGGCGGCAGTGCCGTCGTTGATCTGGTTGATTATGCGTACGGCATCGAAAAGCACGCCGATGAGGACGGGTGTGTTGAGGTCGTCGTCCATGGCTTCGGCAGCGCGCGCCTCGAGGTCGGCCACGCCGATTCCTCCGGGATTGGCGGAGGCTTTGAGCGTGGACAGACGCCGGTAGCCGTCGAGCATGCGGTCGAGGGCTTTTTCGGCGGCCTGCAGGGCTTCGTTGCTGAAGTCGACAGTGCCGCGGTAGTGTGCCTGCAGGATGAAGAACCGGATTGTCATGGGCGAATATGCCTGGTCCAGCAGCTCGTGGCTGCCGGTGAAGAACTCATCGAGGGTGATGAAGTTGCCGAGGCTTTTTCCCATCTTCTTTCCGTTGATGGTTATCATGTTGTTGTGCATCCAGTAGCGCACCGCAGGGTGGCCGTTGCAGGCTGTTGACTGAGCTATCTCGCACTCGTGGTGCGGGAATTTGAGGTCCATTCCCCCTCCGTGGATGTCGAACACCTCACCGAGGTATTTCTCGCTCATCGCCGAGCATTCGAGGTGCCAGCCGGGGAATCCTTCGCTCCATGGCGACGGCCAGTGCATTATGTGCTCCGGCGCGGCTTTTTTCCATAGGGCGAAGTCGGCGGGGTTGCGCTTTGCTTCCTGGCCGTCGAGAGAGCGTGTTGTCGCCAGCAGCTCGTCGATATTGCGGCCGGAAAGGCGTCCGTAGCCTTTCTCACGGTTGAATTTAGGCACATCGAAGTAGACGTTTCCGTCGCTCTCGTAGGCGTATCCTGCCTCGAGGATTCTCTTCACATATTCGATCTGTTCGATTATGTGGCCTGAAGCGTGCGGTTCTATGCTCGGGGGGAGTACGCCGAGAGCGTCCATGGCCCTGTGGTAGCGGTCGAGATAGTACTGTACCACTTCCATGGGCTCGAGCTGCTCGAGCCGCGCCTTCTTCGCCACCTTGTCCTCTCCGTCGTCGGCATCGTGCTCGAGGTGTCCCACATCGGTGATGTTGCGGACATAGCGCACTCTGTAGCCCAGATGGCGGAGGTAGCGGAAAAGGATGTCGAAGGTAATGGCCGGGCGCGCATGTCCCAGATGGGCGTCGCCGTAGACTGTGGGGCCGCAGACATACATGCCCACCATAGACTCATGGAGGGGCTTGAACATCTCCTTCTGGCGGCTCATGGAATTGTAAATGGTGAGCATGGCGGCGGTATCAGGCTTCGAAGGGGTTGGGAATGCCACCGGGGGTGGGATTGCCCTTAGGCTGCTTGCGTGATATTTCGCCGAAAGTCTTTTCGTAGTTGGCGATGTTGTCGCGGAGTGCGAACAGCAGGTTCTTGCAGTTCTCGGGGGTCATTACCACGCGGCTCTGCACTTTCGCCTGAGGCATGTTGGGAGCCACGCAGATGAAGTCGAGGAAGAATTCATTGCCGGAGTGGGAAATCACGGCAAGGTTGGAATAGTGGCCGGCGGCCACATCGGGTGTGAGCTCTATCTTGAGTTCTTTCTGAGGATTCTTTTCCATTTTGGTATGATATCAGTTGTTTGGTTTTAAAGAGAGCCTGTCAGGGGCGAGGGAGTGGGAGTGCCGGATGCTTTCTCGAACAGAGCCATGGACTGGCTGGAAGTGGAGTTGTAGAACACCTTGATTCCTTTGCAATCCGGGCGGTTCCATATATCGGCGATGCTCCAGGAGCCGTAGAACATGTAAGGGGTGTCGACATATCCGGTATAGGGGCCGAAGATAAGGTGTAGTTCGGGATATTCGCTGTCGGCGGTCTTGCTGTCGAGGTACATTTCGACTATGGCTTTCTGCGAGCCGAGCGCGCCGCTGAACTGGATATTGATGAACTCGCCGGAACGGAATAGCGAAGCCACCGACACCTTGTCGGAAGCCCAGTCGGCAGTTTCCTCGGCTGTTTTCTTCTGCACGGGATCGCCCTTGCCTTCCACGTTGGCAGCCGCCGCGAGAGTGATGGGGCCGCTGACATACTGTGTCTGGCTTTCGTTGGTGTAGCTGATGAGCACACGTGTTCCCACCTTGAAATCGACGGTTGACAGTTTCTGGGGAGTGGTGTATGTTACCAGCTCGGAGTCGCCGTTCTTGCGCACGGTGAATGTGGAGCCGCTGGCACTTTCGGCATCATAGCTCACGATGTCGAGGAAGTAGACCGTTGAGCTGCCAGGTTCGCTATTGTTGCATGAGGCCAGTCCGAGAACCACTGTGGCCATGGCCAGCATGCGCATGATTTTCTGTTTCATCAAATGACTATGTTTATTATTAATGGTATTGCTTATGGTTTCCGTTCCGGGCCGGTTGTTTCACGCCTTTGCCGTTGTTCCGACGATTTTGCCGTCGGCCATCCTCACAATGAGGTCGGCATCGGCGGCAAGCTGCTCGTCGTGTGTCACTATGGCGAATGTGGCACCGAGTCTGTCGCGGAGTTCATAGAAGAGGCTGTGCAAGGCCTGGCGGTTTGTGGAGTCGAGGCTTCCCGTAGGCTCGTCGGCGAGTATTATCCGGGGATTGTTCACCAGCGCCCTTGCCACAGCCGCTCTCTGGCATTCGCCTCCCGAAAGCTGGTCGGGACGGTGGCCGGAACGGTCGGCCAGCCCGAGGCGTTCCAGAAGGTCGGCGGCCTTGTTTTCGGCCTCCTTCCTGGCGGTGCCGGCAATCATAGCCGGCAGGGCCACGTTTTCCAGCAGAGTGAACTCCGGCAACAGCTGGTGGAACTGGAAAACGAATCCTATGTTCCGGTTTCTGAAGCGTGAGAGCCTGCGGTCGTTCATGGCTGTGACCTCTACGCTGTCGTAGGTTACCGAACCACCGGCCTCGGGGGCGCTAAGGGTGCCGAGAATCTGGAGCAGGGTTGTCTTCCCCGCCCCGCTCGGCCCAACGATTGCCGTCACCTTTCCCTGCGGGATGCAGATGTCGATACCTTTCAGTACCTCGAGGTCGCCGAAGCGTTTGTGTATGTTCCTGGCCTGCAGCATCAGCACTTGCCGTCGCAGCCGCAACCGCAGGCGTCGCCGCCGTTGTCGTGGTGGCAGCCGCATCCTTCACCGCAACCTTCGCCTTCGTGGTGGCAACCGCATCCGCAGCCGTGCGCGGGGTGCAGTTCCTCCTCGGTGGGTTCGCGCACCAGCTCCACACTGCCCTTATAGTGTACGCGGTCTTTTGCCAGGGGGTGGTTGAAGTCCAGGCGCACATCGGTGGGCGTGAGTTCCACCACCACACCGTCGATGCGGTAACCGTCGGATGTCATCAGCGGAATGAGGGAACCGGGAGCGAACATCTCCTCGTCGAATTTTCCGTCGATGAGGAAGCGGTCGCGTGGAAGAGTCATTATCTCTTCGGGGTCGTATGGGCCGAAAGCGTCCTGTGGCTCGGCGTAGAAATCGAAAGTGTCGCCTTTCTTCAGTCCTGTGATGCGTGTCTCGAGAGCGGGTACGAATCCCGGGGTGATTCCGAGAATGGCGCAGTCGGGTTCGTCGGCATCGACTTCATGGACGAGAGTCTCCGAGCCGTCGGAGTTCACGCGGAAGAGGCTGTAGACTATTTCGAAGTATTTGCCGGGTTCTATCTTAAGATTCTGCTCGCTCATAATTTATTGCTGGTTAGGTTCGACAACACGGAGGCGTTCGCCGGCATCGTCGACAATGGATTTGAAATATCGCTGGTTGTATCCTCCGAACTCGGGCTGCACGGGCATGCCGTGTGGGTTGCGTTCGAATTTTCCGTCGGCTTCCTTTTTGATGTTTCCGTCGAGATACTTAACAAGAAGATAGTCGCCAAGGTTCTTGTAATCGGAGGTTACTGTGGCGGCGGTGGCCAGAGTGAGTTCGCGGAGAGCGTTCTGTGCGGCAGCATAGTCGGCGCCCGCCAAGGCTTCGGCCGCCGACTCCACATCGGCCTCGGCCTTGCCCTCGAGGCGACCCTGGACGTTGCGGATATCGGGAATCATCTGGCTGTAGCGGTTGTATGCCTGGTTGGCCACATAGTTGTTGACCCAGAACATCGACTCCCAGGAGAGATTGTAGAGGTCGGCGGTGGCACCGTCGAGCGACGGCGGCACAATGTCGGTGGAGTTGAACACGGGCACGTAGACGCATGTGTTGGCGTCGTCGACACCGAACCACAGGATTCCCCTCATGGCGTCGTGGCGTGCGGCGTTCATGTCGGCCACGAAGGAGAAGCCGGTCTGCTGTGTGGCTATGGCACGTTCGTGGGTGTATTCCACACCGTCGACGGTGTATCCCATGGGGCGCCAGCGGTAGGGGCTGTCGAAGGGCCCGGCGCCGATGTCGTTGGTCATGTCGAGGACAGTTCCTTCGAAGTGGTCGCGCATCATCCATTTGAGGTCGTTGGCTGTGAGTTTCCTTTCGGGTTTCACCCACAGAGGCAGCGGCTCGCCCTGTCCGCGGAGAATCCAGTTCTCATAGGTGTCCATGGTTCCCCGGGGAGCGAACTTGCGGAAGTATGCCCACACGCGGGCGTCGCAGCCTCGCAGCGCACCGGCATCGGTTACGGCATAGGCGCGGGAGAAGCTGAAATCGCTGTCGGGACCGCTGTAGTAGCCTTTCGCACGGGCGAAGTCGATAACATCGGGGGAATAGATGGTGTTAGGGTCGTCGAGGGGGAAGCGGTGTATGCGGCTGTGGTTGGCATGTCCGCTGATGTATCCGTCGGGCACACGCCTTGCCACCCATACCGCACCGGGATTGTCGGCACCCTTGCCGATGAGTTCCATCACCCACACCTCGTCGGCATCGGCTATTGTGAACGATTCGCCCGAGGAGGCATATCCATAGCGGTCGACCAGCGCTGTCATGGTGTCGACGGCGGCACGCGCTGTGCGGGCCCGCTGCAGGGTTATGTATATGAGCGAGCCGTAGTCGATGGTTCCCGAGCCCTCGAGTTCGGGGCGTCCGCCCCATGTGCTCTCGGCGATGGTGAGGCCGTGCTCGTTCATGTTTCCGATTGTAGAGAAAGTGTGCGGCACCTGGTCAATCTCGCCCAGAGGCTTGCCGGTGTCCCACTCCACGACTTTCCTTTTCGCCCCCGGGGCATGGTCGGCAGCGGGCTGGCGGTACAGTTCGCCATAGAGGGTATGGCTGTCGGCGGCGTATGTCACCAGAGTGGACCCGTCGGCAGTGGCGCCTTTGGCCGCGATGAGGCTTGTGCATGCGTCGGCAGCGGCATATGCGCCGATACCGAGGAGAGCTAAAAGAAGTCGTTTCATTGTCATCATAATTATTAAAACGGCGATTACTGTACTTTTATTATTCTTTTAAGGACAGGATACCACAGAAAAGCCTCTACCGGAGCGTTTTCGATGCTGCGCAGCAGGCGGGAGTATTCGGCGACCTGGCGCCGGTGGCCTGCACGCGGCTCGGAGGTGAACTTATAGTCGATTACGGCCAGCGATCCCGCAGTGGTGCGCACCACGCGGTCGGGGCGGAAAGTCTCGCCGGTGGCGGGGTTGTAGATAGAGCGTTCGGCGAATACCTCGGCGAAGGGGTCGAACCAGCTGTCGGCCTCGGAGCCGCCTCCGGCGATTGCCTCGCGCAGAAGAGCGGCGTATTCTGAGGCCTCGCTGTCGGATATGATGTTGGCCCGTCGCAGCCTTGCCACGGAGGCGTCGAGGTCGGCGGCACGCTCCATGCCTGCGAGAATGGCGTGGAGGTGGTTTCCGCGGCGCGCCGCCAGGAGCATGGCCTGTGTGCCGTCGGGGGCGTCGGTGATTTCGGGAATGTATTCGCCGCCGGTGTCGATGGTTTCGGAAAGTTCGTCGTCGATGCTTATTATCTCGCGGGCATCGTCGCGGTAGACCACATCATAGCTCGGCGGCGGAACCACGGGCACGGGGATGCCGGCAGCCTCAGGCACGGTGGGCGCGCCGATGGTGAGCTCGGTACGAGTGCTGTCGCCATCGGTTACAGCTGTTGTCTCCAACGGCATGTAGAGCGGTCCCTGCGGTGCTTCGGTGGCCAGGGCAGCGGCGATGAAAGCACCCATGTCGGTGGCGCCGGAGCGCACACAGAGTTCTCGCCCCGCACGGGTGAAGGCCACATATGCAAGGTTGACATTGTCCTGGATATCGGCCTTGTGGCAAGCGTTGCAGAAATCGGCGAAGGGAGAGATGCCGTTGCGGCAGAGCACGTCGTTGCGTGAAAGGGTGACGCGCACGGCCGGGGGCACCGTCGCGGGGTCGAAATCGCCCATATCCTCCAGTCCGGCTGTGGGCAGCCATATCTCGGAGTCGCGGATGGTGGTCCAGTCGGCGAATGGAATGTGCACGCAAGGGCGCTCGAGGCCTTTGGAGGAATGTATTGTCATCACCTCCACTGCATCGGTGTCGGCGGATGCCTGTATGGCCCAGCGGTGCGCGTTCCTGTTGTAGGCATCCACAAAAGCGCCCACCGACGGGTCGGCGCTGTTGCAGTGGTCGATGGCCAGATCCTGCAGGGCGGCGATATACGCCTGCTCGGTGCTTTTCTGGGTGTCGCTGAGACGGTAGTGAACGATGGCTTCGATGAGTGCCACCACGTTGGCCGGATTTTCGGCTCTTATCTGCTCGATTTGCCCGCGGAGGCTTTTTCCGCCACGGTCGCTGTCGAGTGCGGTGATTATTGCTTCGGCGGCAGCGGCACCCTGACCGCAGAGGTAGTTGAAGCGCGAATTGAAGGCGGTGATGTCGTCGGCGGTGGCATAGCGCGGTTTTGCGCCGGGTGCTTCCGGGCTTTCGCTCTGTTCCGGCTTGCGTTCGGCATACGACCGGTCCACCATGGCGAGCATGCCCATTATGGTGCGTACCGCCGGCGAATTGCCGAGCAGCAGAGCCTCGTTGCTCAGCAGACGTATTTCGGGATGGTGCTCCATGAAGTACGTGATAATGGCCACACCATTCCTGCGCTCGCGCACAAGCACCATTATGTCGCTCCAGCGGTATCCGGCGCTGTGCTGGCGGAGGATGTCGGCGGCAAGGCCCTCATATACCTCCTCGACAGGCGGAGGTGTGTGGTCGATTACGATCTTCACCATAGCAGGCGCGTCGGCCAGGCGGGCGGCGGGCGTCTGCGCCACGGCCTCATATCCGCTGAGGCCGAGGTTCGCGGCCATGTTGGCGAACAGGGTGTTGTTGAACCTCACCAGGGCTCCGGAGCTGCGGTGGTTGGTGTTGTCCTCTGGGAGCTGGCCTCGCAGTGTATGGCTGGCGGGGAAATCCCGGCGCTCCACCACGCTGCCCAGCAGCTCGGGGTCGGAATTGCGGAAACGGTAGATGGCCTGCTTGACGTCGCCGATGATAAGGTTGTCGGAGTCCTCGGCAAGTGCGTTGGCCACCAGCGGCCTCAGGTTATGCCATTGCATGTGGGAGGTGTCCTGGAACTCGTCGATGAGCAGGTTGGTGAGCTTCATGCCGAGGCGTTCGTAGATGAATGGCATCTCGGCGTCGCTGATTATCCTTGCGAGGAGTTCGCCGGTGTCGGAAATGAGCATTGTGTTGTTTTCCCGGAGGAATTCCCCGAGGATGCCCTGCACCATGCCTATGAACTGGAGATTCACCGTTCCCTGCGCCATTCTGGTGAGAATCCGGCACCGGCCGAAAGCGTTCCATGCGCTACGGAACATGTCTGTCGCCGCCTCGGCTATGGCCACGGCTGTGGCGGGGTCGGATTTCTCGAGTTTTCTGCGTATGTCGGCCTTGAGCACATCGGCTGGCGCAAGCGGCTCTCCGTCGTCGACAAGGGTCTTCACGGCTTTCAGGGTGAAGGTTCTGGCGTTTATCGTTTCCGGACTGGAGGCTATATCGCGTGCTCTGGCGGCCACGGAGCTGTTGAGGGTGGAGTCCACACCTGCCGCTGCCGCCGCTTCCATGAAACGTGCCGCGGCTGCTGCTGCCATCTTCCGCTGAGCGCCGACGGCTTCGTCGATCTTCCGGCAGAAGGCATCGGCCAGCGTGCTGTCGGCGAGATACCGTGCCATCTGCTGCGACATGTTCTGGAATTTCTCGTCCATGGCTCCGTCCATCGCCGAGGCGAGGTCGGAGAGGATGTTTCCTCCACGGTCGAAGATATTGTAGCTCTTTCCCTGCCCGAGGTTCTCGAGCATGAAGCTCCGCACCCATGCGAAAAGGCGGCGGTGGCTCCGGTCGGGCTCGTAGTTGAGGCGGTCGAGCATGAGCGATATGCTCTGCCGGATAATGTCGAGGCGGTCGAGAGCCAGCTCGTAATCGCCCTGGTGGTCGATTTCGCGGGCGAAAGTGCGCAGGACGGTCTGGAAGAATGAGTCGATGGTGCTCACGTTGAATCCCGAGTAGTCGTTGAGCAGTTCGGAGAGTGCAGCTTCGGCGGCTTTGCGCAGGCTTTCGCGGGAACAGCCGAATGCTGCTGTGAGCGGACCGGCATACGCGCTCTCGGGCGTATCGCCTCCGGGATGGGCTGCCAGCCGGCTGATTTCGCGTATGATACGCGATTTCATTTCCGTCGTGGCCGCGTTGGTGAATGTGATGGCCAATATATTTCGGTGCCGGTTCGCCAGCCGCGGCGGCACGGCGCCGTTGAGGCGGTAGGAACCGTCGGCAAGCTTTATGCCCAGGAGTGTCTTTATGTACTCAAGGGCCAGTGTGTATGTTTTGCCGGAACCGGCAGACGCTTTATATATCGTTAGCATTGGCCGCTTGTCAGAATGCGTTTTTCTCGCCGTGGACCGCGTTGAGGACAGTGCGGATCATAATCTTTATATCCAGCAGGAGGGTCCAGTTCTCGATATACCACACGTCGCATTCCACACGGCGTTCCATTTTCCAGAGTTCGTCGGTGATTCCCCTGTATCCGTTCACCTGAGCCCATCCTGTTATTCCGGGCTTAACGGCGTGGCGGACCATATAGCTGTCGACCAGGCGTGTATATTCCTCGGTGTGCTTGAGCATGTGCGGCCTCGGGCCGACGACGCTCATGTCGCCTTTCCATACGTTCAGGAACTGCGGCAGCTCGTCGATGGAGGTTCTGCGGAGGAAATCGCCGATTTTTGTCTTGCGGGGGTCGTCGGCGGTTGCCTGCGCGGAGTCGCTTGTGCTGTTCACCTTCATAGTGCGGAACTTGAGGCATCTGAAAGTGCGTCCGCGATAGCCGGTGCGTTCCTGGCGGAAGTAGACAGGCCCCGGCGAGCTCTTCTTTATGGCTATGGCCACGGGGATATACACCAGGGGATAGAACAGGAGGAATGTGCCGCTGACAGCAAGGTCGAATCCGCGCTTGACAATGCGGTTGAAGCGGCTTTTCATGGGGTTGTGCCGGATGGAGAGCACGGGCATCTGCCCTATGTTGTGGAGCTGGAACTTTCGTGAGAGTGTGCGGGGTATCTGCGGCACATAGTAGAACTCGGCCACATTGTCGTCGGCGATCTTGAGCACTTTGGAAAGAGCGTCGCTCTGGCCTGAGAGGGTGAAGAAAATCTGCCTCACGTCGTGTGTGGCCATGAAGTTTTTCATGTCGTCGATTCCGCCGCGGTAGGATCCTTCGAATCCGGGGTCGAGGTTGTCGTCGAAGCATCCGAGGATGCAGTACCCGAATCCGGGGTCCTGCTTCATGGCCTGCACGAGGCGCATTGCCGTAGGCCCGGTTCCGACAATCACCACACGGGTGAAGTTGTAGCCGCTGCGTCGGTAGCGCTTGAGGATGTAATGCCCCAGCAGCATGACCACGAGCATCGACGGGGTGAGCATGGCATAATACACGGCGTAGACTCTGGCGGCGAGGTCGACATGCATCACGGCCATCAGCGAGAGAAGAGCCGCGGCGTGGATGAGCACGTCGAGAAGTACGTTGCGCATTACCCTCTCCATGGCTATTGCACGGCCTTCGTGCGTTCTGATCTTGGCGAGCCATATCGCCGGCAGGTATGCCACGTTGACACACAGCCAGGTTTCCCGCAGTTCGGGGGAGGCTATGTTGATTTCGGGAAATATGCACAGTACGATAAGGAACACGACGTTCACCAGGACGATGCCGCCGATGTTGAACAAGGTGGGAATGAAACGTCCACGTCCGGAGTTTCGTTCGTTTGAGGTCATAGACGTTGGCATTTGCCGCACCCGGCCGGCAAAGGCGGCGGGGTGCGGCAGATGGTTTAGCGGGGTATTCTGGCGTCGAGGACTTTCACTTTTTCAAGCAGTTCGTCGATGTCGGCCTGAAGTCGTTCGATGCGTCGTTCCATGTCTCTCACCAGGGAGTCGCCGCTCTTGGACTTGGAGGTGAGGAATCCGAGGTTGTTCTGGTAGGTGCGCAGTTCGGCGCGTCGCGCTTCGACGATTCTCATCATGCGGTCGCGTTCGCGGAAGAGCTTGTCGCCGTCGCCTTCGAGGGCTTCGATGTCGCGGCTGAACTTCTCGCGCCGCGCGCCGCGCTCGGCGAGGTCGAAGTGGCGGCGGACAGCATCGAGGGCGTCGCGGTATGCCTCGAAAAGTTTGTCTTTCTCGCGGAAAGGCACGTGGCCTGTCTGGTTCCACTGGTTCTGCAGCTCACGCATTGCATCGAGAGCCTGCGCTTTCTCCGAGCCGTCGGTGGTGAGCGCCGAGAGTTTTCCTATGATTTCGCGCTTTGCCTTGAGGTTGGCTGTCTCTGTCTGGCGTGTGGAGTTTCCTGCTTTCTTCTTATTCTCGAAGAAGGCGTCGCATGCGGTTGTGAAGCGTTTCCAGAGGGCGTCGCTGTATTTTTTTGGCACGGCTCCTATGGTGCGCCATTCCTTCTGCATTTCCACGAGCCTGTCGGTGGTTTTCTTCCAGTCGGTGCTCTGGGCGAGTTCCTCGGCTTCGGCGGCGAGCTGCTGCTTGCGGGCGAGGTTTGCCGAGAGTTCCTCGCGGGTGTTGCGGAAGAAATCGGCCTTGGCGGCGAAAAATGCGTCGCAACGGCTGCGGAAGCGCGCGAACAGCTGGCGGTTGGCTTTTTTGGATGCGAATCCCAGAGTGCGCCACTCGGCCTGGAGTTCCATCACCTGCTTTGTTGCCTGCTCCCAGGCGTTGAAGGTCTGCATCGTGGCAAAGTCGATGGCCTCGAGGCGTTCGCAGAGTGTTGTCTTGGCGGTCTCGTTTTCTGCCTCGCGGGCTTTGCGCTCTTCGAAGAATGCCTGGTAGCGCTTGTTGATTTCGGCGGAAGCTTCGCGGAAGCGGTTCCAGATGTCGTCGCGCAGTTCTTTAGCCACGGGGCCTATCTGGCGCCATTTGTTGTGAAGGTCCTGGAGGCGGCGGTATGCGGCGATTACGTCGTCGTCCATCGCCAGTGTGCGTGCCTCGGCCAGCAGCGCCTCTTTCTCGGCGAGATTTTTCTTGAAGTCGTAGTCGCGGAGTTCCTTGTTTATCTTGAGGTTGTCGGAATACTGCTCGCGGGCTTCCTGGAAGCGTTTCCAGAGTGCTGTTTCCTCTGTGGGGTCGACTTCGCCGATTGCGTTGAACTCGTCCTGCAGCTCGCGGTAGCGGGGGAAGGTGCGGTTGACGTTGTCGGTGTCTTCGGCCAGTGCGGAAATCCGGGCGATTATGTCGTTCTTCCGTGCCAGGTTGGCGGCACGTTCTTCCTGCAGTTTCGCAGCCCATGCCGCCTTGCGCGCGCGGAGTTCGGCAATGGCTGCGTCGAACTGCTGGCGAAGTGTGGGCTGGCCGTTGTCGTCGGGCTCGATTTCAGGCTGTTCGTCGGCAGGGGTGGTGTCGTCGCCGGCAGGTCTGGCGACGGCTGCGTTTTCGCTATGGAGCATGCTGAATTTCTGGCGCAGGCGGTTTATGTCGTCCGAGGAGAACTCCGAAGGTTCTTTCTCAAGCAGCTCGAGGACAGACTGCAGCAGCGACTCTTCGGTGACAATCGTATGTTCGGCATGCTGCTGCCGCTGGTCGTTGTTCTGTTGCTGCTCTTCGAGCGCCTGTGTCTGTAGGATTTCGGCCTGGCCTTCCGGATCGGCGGCGAAGTCGCCCGCTTGGGTTTTGATTCCAGCTTCGGAAGCGGTGTCCGTAGCTTCGGCAGGATTCCGGTCGGAGTCGTTTGCGTTCAACTGTGCCGGATTGGGTTCGTGCATGTCCATGATAAGAGGTACTTTTAGGGTGTTGGAAGTCTTTTTGGGACTTTATGCGCCAAAAATAATAAAAAATCTCATTATTGAGCTTAGCGGGAGCCGAAAATCGCAGTTCCGATTCTCACATGAGTGCTTCCGGCTTCGATTGCCGCCATGTAGTCGTGGCTCATGCCCATGGACAGGATGTCGAAGCCTCTGATGTCGGGGCACGCGGCGGCGATGCGCCGGCCTGTTTCGGCTATGGATTCGAAGTCGGCTGCCACGCGGGCCCGGTCGTCGGTGTTGGAGGCCATTCCCATGAGTCCGCAGATGTGGGTGGCGCGGAGTGTGTGCCAGCGGCCGGATGTGAAGAATTCAAGAGCCTCGTCGGGTGTGAGGCCGAACTTTGTCTCCTCTTTGGCCACATGCAGCTGGATGAGGACCTTCTGCACGATTCCCTCATCGGCGGCGGCGCGGTCGATGAGGTCGAGGAGCCTTGCCGAATCGACGCTCTCGATGAGGTCGATACGCCGTGTTCCCACAAGCGCTCGCACTTTGTTGGTCTGCAGGTGGCCGATGAAGTGCCAGCGGATGTCGGCGGGCAGCTGCGGAATCTTGGCAACGATTTCCTGCACACGGCTTTCGGCGAATATCCTCTGGCCGGCGTCGTATGCCTGGCGGATTGCTTCCGCGGGGTGGAACTTCGACACCGCCACCAGGCTCACGTGCTGCGGCAGTGAGCCGGCTACGGCCTCGAGGCGGCTGGCTACGGATTGCATCAGTCGACTACTTTCATTTTATATACGTCCATCAGAGGAGTTTCGGAAATCTGCACGATTTCGTAGTCGGCCAGTGTGTCGGCCATTCCTTTGAGGAGGTTTTCGTATGCTTCCTTGAAGTTGGAAGCCTGCACCAGTGTCTGCTGGACGGAGCGTTTTTCGGAGGCGGTCTTTTCGTCGATTGTTATGAATGCCACTTTCGCCATATACCACCTGTCGCCGCCTTCGAAGAAGAAGATTTCGGCGATGCGTGTGCGCTTTACGGCGTCGACGGAGAACTCGCCGGAGATGAACGGGCGCTGTTCTTCGGTGATTCTGGCCTCGGCCTCGGTGAAGGACAGCGCGTCGACCAGATATGGCTCGGAAACTTTTTTCGCAGAGCCGTTTTCCTGTAGTTTATCGTATTTTACTTTGCATTCAAACCAGTTTGCCATATGTCATTATAGTTTTTAGAACGCACAAAGTTACTCAAATAATTGTATTCCGACGTGCAACCTGGCACATCGAAAAAAAGCCTCAACCCCCGCAGGGAGTCCTCGATGGGCCGCTGCGGGGGCTGATTTACGGATATGCAGGTGTTTGCCGCGACCTATTTCTGGCTGCTCCAGCGGCGGATATACTGGCGTATGGCCGTGAGCGGTGTCGGCGAACCTGCCACGGGCAGGGCCGCGCGGAGCCATTCGCGGAGTTTGGAGGGGCGTCGGGTGTCGTTGATCTGCGAGGGGTCGTCGTAGTCGACGTGGTGGTAGACTTTTATTTCACGCTCTCCCTTGATTGCCGCCAGTGCGTTTTCGGCCAGCGACTTGAGCTCGTTCTCTCCGGGATATACGTATATGTTGGCAATGAAACTCACATGCTCCGCCACAAAGTCGGTGATGCGTTTGCTGTGCGCCATGCCGCCGGTGATTAGGATGGCATCGACTTTTCCTTTGAGCGACACCGCCATTTCGCCGATTTCCTTGGCCACGGTGTAGCACATGGCGCGCAGCACCAGCATGGCATGGAGGTCGCCGTGGTCGATTCTGTCGAGGACTTCGGGGACGCTGGTGGTGTTGAGGTGCGCTTTGAGGCCTCCGTTGCCGTGGACCATGCGCATTAGCTCGGCCTCGGTGTATTTTCCCGAAAAGCACAGATGCACCAGCGGGCCTGGAGGCAGGGAGCCGGAGCGCTCGGGCGAGAATGGTCCGCAGCCGTCGAGGGCGTTGGTGGTGTCGATAACTTTGCCGTGGCGGTGGGCGCTCACGGTGATGCCGCCGCCCATATGGCAGACTATGAGGTTGAGGTCCTCGTATTTGGTGTTGCTTTCGCGGGCGAAGAGCCTGGCCACGGCTTTCTGGTTGAGAGCGTGGAAAATAGACTCGCGGGGCAGCTCGGGGACACCCGATATGCGTGCGTAGGGCATCATTTCATCGACCACCACAGGGTCGGCGATGAATGCGCGGACGCCGATTTCGTCGGCGATTTCGCGGGCGATGAGTGCCCCGAGGTTCGAGGCATGCTGCATCTTGGCATGATGGAGGTCGTAGACCATGTCGGGGTTTACTTCGTACACGCCGCTTTCGACGGGTCCGATGATGCCGCCACGGCCGATTACGGCGTCGATGGTCTTTAGGCTGATGCCGGCTTCGGAGAGCGCGGACTCCACAAGGCCTTTACGCCATGCGAACTGGTCCATCACCGAGGGGAAACGCTCCAGATCGGACGGGGTGTGCGCCAGGGATATGTTGAAGACGGGTTCGCCTTCGTCGTAGACGGCCACTTTCGTTGAAGTGGAACCGGGATTTATTGCTAAAATGCGATGACTCATTGCGTTGTCAGTTAATGCAGGCCAGGGCTATCGAATAGAGTTTTGTGGCAGAGGTGTCGCCTCGCGATGTGAGCACGCAAGGCACCTTGGCGCCCACCACCATTGCGGCGATTTCGGCGCCGCCGAAATGTGTGGCCGACTTGAAGAACACGTTTCCGCTCTCGATGTTGGGGAACAGCAGGCAGTCGGCTTTTCCCGCCACCGGCGAGCCCTGCACTTTTTTCTGGAGGGCGACTTCGGGATACAGCGCCACATCGAGCGACAGCGGGCCGTCGACAACCACTTTGCCGAGCTGTCCGCGGTCGGCCATCTTGGCGAGAATGGCAGCTTCGGTGGAAGACGTCACCGTGGGCAAAACCTGCTCGGAGGGGGCGATGCATGCTATCAGCGGCTTCTCGATGCCAAGGCTGGCGGCAGTGCGAGCCAGATATTTCAGGAGCACAGTCTTCTGCTTGAAGTCGGGCGCGGGGATAACGGCCACGTCGGCGATGCACAGCAGACGGGGATAGTCGGGAAGCTGCACCACCGAAACATGGCTGAGGACGCCCTTGGGGGGCACCAGGCCTGCTTCCTTGTCGAGGATTCCGCGCATGTACTTGTCGGTGCTCACGAGTCCTTTCATAAGCACATCGGCACGGCCTGAAGCGACGTCGGCCACGGCCATACGCACACAGGCCACATCGGAGGGTTCGTCGACGATGGTGAACTCGGCGGTTTCGACGCCGAGATTGCGGCACTTCTCTACAATCTTCGACTTTTCGCCATAGATTGTCGGCCGTGCGATTCCTTCCCGCCAGGCGGCGGCCACAGCTTCGAGGGTGTGCTCATCCTGGCCATAGGCAACGGCCAGACGCCGGGGCCCGCGGCGGCGGGCTTCCTCGACGATTTGATCCAGTCGGTGAATCATGATTGTGTTCTTTATGGTATGGTTCGGGCCACCGGGGGGCTGCTGCCACAAAGATAAACAAAAGAAGTGAATTAAACGGTATGCTTGTTGCCGTGTTCCGCAAAGACTGATTTCGGAAAGCTACCAACGACCTAAATGCCCGACATAGAATTTGCCCCAAAGGGTACTTACGGCATCCTCTATCGGTTCTACCCACTCTTCCGGAGCAGTGCCTGTACCCGGCTGCCGAATCAGAAGGAAGTTGCTGAAATGGCGTTCATTGTCGTTCGGGTAGCTTCTCCAGTTATATTCCAGATGCCATCCTACAGTGATAAAAAACAGGCGGTCGTACTGGCTGGTATTCTCACTGAACACAAGTTCGGAAGCGAAGGGTTCCTGACACCTCACCTCGAGGTTCTCGCGGGTTTCAGTAAACGGAATGAATACCCAAATACCCTTGACACTACCGGAATTATATGTAGCTTTCGGCCACGACATCAAAAGAAGGTCCTTATTAAAAATTGTTTCTTGCAGATGGTCATCCAAACACTTTCTCCAGCCTAAATCGCATATGAAATCAGTCGGGGGAGAAACCGGTGGATGTCTGAGGGTTTCGGGAAGCTCTGTCCTGAGGCGACACACCCCCACATTGTAGACTGAGGCGGGTACATCGAAGTCGAGACGCACAGTTTCACCTTCGGCCTTCACTTCGCGATAGAAGTGCGCGCCACGCTCTCCCAAAGGCCCTGCGTCGTAGGGATTACCATCTATCACATCTATGAAGAAATAGCCATATTCTTTGTACAGCTCTGAACTCGAAGAAATGTGATTTAAGTAGGCTTTGGCAGTTAGTTTAATCAATATTCGCAGCCATATGCCGATAAGCTCCGGCCTGGCTCCACTTTCTATGTGGAAAATAGCGCTGAAGAGTTCATGGCAGGCACAAAAAAACCGTTTCCCCGAAAGAGGAAACGGCTTTTTTACATTATGGATACCGATCAGCGGATCGCTACTTTTACTGCACGCGAGCCGATACGGACGATATACGCTCCGGGCTGCATTTCGACAGAGGCTGTGCCGTGGACACGTACACGGTCAACAAGCACACCGTCTATGCGGTATACCTCGGCATCGGTGTCGCCCGAGAGGATGATCCGGCGTCCTGAAACCACGACATTTACATTGTCGCCACCGGCAGCTATATCACTGACGCCGCTCTGTTCGCCCAGTGCCGAACCGGTGAATATAGCGTGGACAGGATCGCACCAACGCAGCTTGAGCAGATAGTCGCCTTCATTTTCGATTTGCGCGGCAGGATAGTATTCGTTGCCATGTCCGAATCCATAGCGCAACGCACCGGTGTCCGCATCAAACGACAGGTATCCGCTGGCGGCGATTATACCGCTGTTCTCAAGATTATCCGGCGAGTACAGCTCAACCTTTATGGAACCGTTGGTCTCAAGGTCAAGGACACCTGGATAGAGATGCAGCGAGTACCATACAGCGCTGTTGCTTGCCCACTCGGTACGTGGGAAATCATATTCGGTGGGTGATCCGGCATTCTCTATCACGATGGGGTTGGTTGGCAGTTCGCCGGGGTCGGCCGGACGGCCTTCAAACGATATGGTCGCATTATTTTCCATCTTCACAAGAACGACTTCGAGATAATAGGTATCGCCGGCGACAGCGGAGAATGTCAGCGGGAATATATCACCGTTAACCCAGTCCTTCTCGGGCACGACATAGTCGTTGGCCGAATTATGATACAATGTGTAGCCGCTGATGAGTCCCTGCAGACCATCCTGCCCGAACTCCTGTTTCAGATCGGTAGTGATTGTGAGCTTCAGATCCTGCTCCGGCTCATATTTGTACCAGTACACTCCGGGGCCACCAGTCAGCTCGACACATCCGTCGGTGGGAATCGCTTTCTCCATGCACTCGCCTTCGCCGAGCGGTGTTTCGGACAGTCTGAAGCCGGCACCTTCGGGTACTGTGCGGAATTTGAATGTGAACTCTCTATCCTTGGCATTCTGAACGCGGTAACCGCCGTCTATGGGCAACACGACGCAGCGCTTGCTGTATTCGTCGTCGCGGGCCATATTGACCGAAGGTTCGGGGCAGCCTTTTTCGGGATAGATATTCACCCATCCTTCGTCGCTGCCTTTAAACCGGTAGTACAGCAACTGGCCTGCCTGCATCTCGTTTTCTCCGATTTTCGCTTCAAAAGGCCAATATGCAGTTTCGCCCTGTGCGCCCTTTTTCACATTCACAGTGAAAGGTATGGAACAGTCTTCGTCGTGAGATGTCCAGGTGAGCACATAATAGTTGTCGGGCGCCAGTTCAGTGTATCGCAGAGAAGTCTCGCCTTTGGCAACGTATCCGTATCCTTTGGAGCGTTCGGAAAGAGTGACCGAAACCTCGTTCTTGGGCTGATAGTCCGATTCTACGGTCAGAACCATACCCTCTTCTCCTACCGGCTCAATCATATAATAGTAGGTACCGGGATATTCGGGAGTAGTCATTTGGTAGCCGGGAATCACCGCATAGGCAGTGTAGAAATCATCATACGGCTGCGGAGACATGAACTTGATTTCGAACAATTCATCGGCAGCGGTGTCCTGTGGCTTGAAAATCTGTATCAGACAAGTCTGTTTGGAAATGACTTTGGTACGGAGAGCGAAATTCTCATAAACAGTGAAGTCGTAGTTAGGGTCATTGCACGCACGGGAAAGGGATATATATCCGCCGCCGCTGAGGCTTGCCGATGATTTTATTTCTATATTATTGTCGGGCGCATCCTTGTCGATGGTCGGAGCTTCGATAATATAGTAGTATTACCCCGATTTCGCGGGCAGCCGGTTCGCTCCCACACGCGCGGCAAAAGGTCTCTCGCAGCTGCTGCCCTGCTCGTAATTTGTCTCGGTGACCCATATCTTTGTGCTGGACGATCCGGCTATGCGGAATATGTAACTCTGGCCACCGCTGACATCTACCGGCCAGATGTATGAACCGAGCGACGAAGCATGTGTCAGTACGGGAATATTGGTCCATTGCGGATTTTCGCCCGGCAACGCATACTCGATAGTTCACGGAAACCAATCGGTGAATATATCGAGCGTGCAGTCTTTTTCGGGTGTATATTGCGCATAGGAATAGACCATAGCATCATTGTTCAGCCCGTACAGAGGCAACAGCTTCCATTCGCTTCCGAGCGGCAGAGGATTCTCGAAGGTGGCCAGAGTATGGTCGCCGGGAGCGGTGGACATATTGAACTTCATCTTGTCGCCCGGGCCGTAGCCTGCATCGTGGTCGGCTTCGATGAGAACATTGTACTCCACATCTTTCTCTACCATGAACATATTGTTGGTGGAGGTTTCGTAGAACCAGTTGTACACCGATTTGAGAAAGGCTCCGTCCTTTTCCTTTACCGTGACATAGAAGGAACGTATGTCGGATGTTATGGTCACAATCTCATCGGACGCAGGTGTATAGCTGTAATAAACAGCCTGTTCCGGATCGATTTGAAATGTGAACTCGTTCTCCCCGTTTACCAGAGGGATGGGGTTGTCGACCGTCTGTGCCAACGCTGGCAATGCTGCGGCACACAGAATAGCGGCAATCAGATGCTTCTTCATACAAGAAGGGTTTTATTGGTTTATTTACATACGCGACTGCCGGCATTCAACGGCAATCCGCGGTGTTTTTATTTTCAATTTATAAATTAGGGATAAAGAAAGTCAACGACGCCGCAAATGTACTACTTTTTCTTAATTTCAAATATGTTTTAAAACATATTTATACAAAACATGGGATTCAGCTAAAAACATTCACCAACAAAACCCAATTTCCAACAAATTTTCAATAAAGATAAATACCTGTGGAACTGCATGCTATCTCAGCAGCGAAATCAAGGGCAAGGCTTCGTGCGATGCCGACAGGACAAGAGGTCGCGCATTTGTAGGGTCAAGAGCCTGTTTAATGTACGACCTCTATGGTATTGTCCGGATCACTACACGGGTGGGGAATAGACGTAGGCTCCGAGGTCGGGAGCGGAGCCGCGCGGGAGGCCGTAGGAATCGCAGGCGGCCTGCGGCAGTGTGAGTGCGGGATCGGCGGCGCCGATGGCCGGTGATTCGGGGCGCAGGCGGTAGTCGAAGATATATTCCTCGCGGATGGTGTAGTACAGCGGGTCGACGTCCCAGAGGCATGCCAGGAAGTTGTCGTCGTCGGTGCCGGCGCCTTTTATGAGGGTGTTGCGGATGAATATTCCGGTGCCGGTGAGGTCGCCGTGGGAGAATCCGGCGCCATTGCCGTAGACGATGCTGTTTGAAATGTCGGCATGCAGATATGGGAGGCCGGAACCGTCGTCGAGACCGGTCTTCCCGTCGCTGCTGAGGTGTGAGAATGCCAGTGCGGGGCCGTCGAGGACGGAGAAGAGGTAGTAGTTGGCGAATGTGCAGTGGTTGAACACGGCTTCGCCTCCCCGGAGCGACACCAGGCCGCCTCCGCCCTCGGCGAACTCGCAGCCTGTGGCCTCGACGCGGGCGTGCACGGACTCAAGAACGGTGTATGCGGAGTTGCGCAGGCATGAGTTGTGCAGCTTAAGGTCGGTGAGGCCGTCGCCGTCGCCGACAATGGCCACTCCCTGCACTGTGTTCTTTATGTCGGTGTGGCTAAGGCTGTTGCCATGCGAGCCGGGTGTAAAGAACACGCCTTTCCACTGGCGCGACATGATGTCGAACGA
>DKUJ01000035.1:801-1008 GCA_002490635.1 Porphyromonadaceae bacterium UBA7207 | reverse complement strand
CTGGCGCGACATGATGTCGAACGATATGTCGCCGACTACGTTGCCGGTGCGGTCGCCGGCGAGTGTGACCCTCTGCTGCGGCGTTCCTTCGGAAACCAGTGTTCCACGCACTATGAGCGATGCCTTGTCGTGGAAACAGAGCGTTGTGCCCGGTTCGAGGGTGAGAGTGGCGCCGGGAGCGACCACGAGCGAGTCGAAAATCTGCAC
>DKUJ01000035.1:0-513 GCA_002490635.1 Porphyromonadaceae bacterium UBA7207 | reverse complement strand
GGCAGTTCGGCGGTTATGGTGGTGTCGGCGGTGAGCGTGCGTGCTTTCATGCGGCGCACGTTCTGGCCGCTGGCCTTAAGAATCATGCTGCCGGTGACTCCGTTGGTGGTGAAATCGAGGCTTGCCTCCATGACCACCGGAAGGGTGGAACTGTTGGGCGGGAGTGTTGCCGCCACGAATACGAAGATGGAATCGCGGCTTCGTATCTCCATGTCGGTGAAGGACTCCGCACTGATGCCGTCGACGTTGACACGGAACATAGATGCGTTTTCGCCGCTGATGCGGATATTGCTTACGTTCAGCGACTTGCCATGCGGGTTGCGGACGACCGCCGATGCTGTTGCCGTAGGCTCACCGGTGAACACGATGCCGAGGTCGATGGTGTCGGTGGAGAACACGGGCTGGTCGGCCGGCGCGGTGGTGAATCCGTCCTCGATGCAGGCGGATGTGGCCATGAGCAACGACAGTGCGGCGAGTATGCTGGGCAGGTATTTCATCGTGGGTATGGAGAGT
>DKUJ01000036.1 GCA_002490635.1 Porphyromonadaceae bacterium UBA7207 | reverse complement strand
ACGTTTCGTTTTACCGCCCATAGATGCGGAGACTTCAAGGCAGAACGACACTTCCTCGGGCACATATTCAGTGGAGAACTATCTCGGCAACGGCGAATATGTGACTCTGGCTGGAATAGAGCGGCGAGGAAGTCAGATTCTGTCCGGAGCCATACCTATGGGACTCAGCCAATACGGCGCGGCCGTAGAAAACGGAAAATGGATTCGGCCGGGGTATCAGGATCTTGTAAAGACGGCCGACGGAGGCAGCAACTCCAGCAGCTACAAGAAAGGAGAACTGCAATGGACGCAGTATCCCGATGAGTGCTGGGTCGCTATCTTCAAGGATGAAACCCTTACCAACCCGGTATTTGCAAAAACTGACAGGATAAGTTATCCCTGCGGACGTTTCAAATCCCAATACTACCAGACTATCTGGAGCGCCGACAACGGAGACATATATGTGTTTTCGCCATCCTACGCCAAAACGATGACAGATGTGCGGCAACAGACAACTCTGCCTGCCGGCGTGTGCCGTATTCCTGCCGGTGCCACCTCTTTCGATTCTTACTACTGCAACATCGAGGCACTGGCGGACGGTCGGTCGTTCATGCGTTGCTGGCATGCGGGCGGCAGCCGTTTTCTTATGCTCATGTACGACCGTCCTCTCACCGAGAAAGGATTCGTAGCCACCGATCTCGCTATATTCGATGCAGAGGCTAAGCGCCTTACCTTTGTGAGCGGTCTTCCTTCGGGAATATCGTCGATAGGCAAAACAGCATACGCACACAACGGCGCCGTATATATTTCTGTAAACGTTGCCGATGGAGCTCCGGCGATTTACAGAATAGATACGACAACAGCACAGGCTGTCAAGGGGCTGACAGTCGACAACGCTACCGATATCACCGGCTTCGGCTATATGGAGCCGGCAAAATGATGAGCAGATGAGATTCTTTCACAGGATACATCTGTGGCTGTCGGTGCCTTTCGGCATAATAATAACTGTTATTTGCTTTTCCGGTGCGATGTTGGTATTCGAGCCGGAGATAACGAGAAGCCTCAGAAGGGATGTCTATTACGTGGCATCCGTGGAGAGCCGCCCGGTCGACCTGGGAGAACTCATGGAGTCAGTGAAGGCGACTTTGCCGGATTCGGTATCCATAACAGGTGTCACCGTCTTCAACGACAGGGAACGGACATATCAGGTAAACCTCTCCAAGCCACGCAGGGCTGCCCTTTTTGTCGACCAGTATTCGGGCGAAATCACAGGCAGATACGAACGTATGGCATTTTTTTCCATAATGTTCCGCCTTCACCGCTGGCTTCTGGACAGCGCCAGCCCGCATGGCGATGGAATGAAAGTAGGAAAACTGGTGGTAGGCATATCCACGCTTATATTTGTAATCGCCCTTGTTACCGGGGTGATTATATGGTGGCCGCGGGCGAAGAAAAATTTAGTAAACAGCCTGTCCATTTCATTTAAAGACGGATGGAAAAGTTTCTGGAGAGGACTTCATGTGGCCGGAGGCATGTATGCACTGGTGGTGCTGCTGGCGATGTCGCTTACCGGACTCACCTGGTCGTTCGATTGGTATCGCAATGCTTTCTATGCCGTTTGTGGAGTGGAATATACTCCGAGAAATTCCAGCGCACAGAAAAATGTAGAAAGTCGTCGAGGCGAGGCGGGTGGCGCAGGCCATATACGGACCATCGAAGGAAACCGTGGAAACGACCGAAAGCCTTCCGGATTCGGTTGCTGGCAGCGGATTCATGATGAGTTGAAAGCGCAGAATCCCGATGCCGTTGAGATAACAGTGGGGGATGGGACTGCGAGTGTGGTCTCTGGCAAACTCGGAAACGTCCGGGCTTCCGACCGCTACGGTTTTAACCGTGATACTGGCGATATCGCCCCTGTGATGGAATATTCCGCTGCCGCGCCGGCAGACAGACTGCGCGGCTGGATATATTCTGTACATACCGGAGGTTTCGGAGGTGTCCCGGCACGCATTCTGTGGCTTCTCATTGCCTTGTTCGGAGCAAGCCTGCCGCTTACGGGCTATTATATCTGGATTAAACATCTGATAAAAGTACGCAGATGATAATCAGGAAAAGCATCTGTTAGAGGTCGTACTTATGTGCAGCCTCTTGATTATGGAATGTGGAAAGGCGGAGAAAGACCGCCTTTTCACATTCACAATCATAACGGAAAGAATATCCGTAGAATTGGTTAATTTTGTAATTGGATTCTGAAGTTGAACCATCTATGAATAACGAAGTCCTATATATTCTTCTGCCGGATTATGCGGCGCATGAGGCGGTGTATCTTTCGCAGGCTATTGCCTCCGATGAGTTCGCCTTGAAAGAGGCTCCCAAGTATGTCAACAAGGTTGTCGCTCCCACTTTGGAGCCGGTGAAATCCATCGGCGGATTCCGTACCGTGCCGGACTATTCGTTCGATACAATGCCCGGCGATTATGCCGCGCTTGTGCTGGTGGGCGGTTTCGGATGGAGTACGCCCGTGGCGGAACTTGTCGTGCCGATTGTCCGCGATGCCATTGAAAAGGGCAGGATTGTAGGCGCAATCTGCAATGGAGCCTCATTCCTGGCAAAGCATGGATTTCTCAACACGGTAAAGCATACCGGCAACGGCCCGGAACAATTGCGGCTTTGGGGCGGCGACAGCTATACCAACCCGGAAGGTTACGTTCATGCCCAGGCTGTCGGCGACCGTAACATAGTGACAGCAAACGGTTCCGCAACCCTCGAATTTGCCAGAGAGATGCTGTCGCTGCTCGGCAACGACACACCCGAACGCATCGAAATGTATTATCAGTTCAATAAGCAGGGGTTCTGCAATCTGTTCAATGACAATTGATATGATTGAGACGGAGCGGCTTGTCCTGCGTCGTTGGAAAGAGGACGATGCCGAGGCATTGTATGGGTGCGCATCCGATGGCAGAGTCAGCAGGCTGGCTCTGTGGCCACGCCATACATCTGTGGAGATGAGCCGCGAGGTGATAATGAGGTTCTTTTTGCCGAATCCTCATGTGTTCGCTATCGTTCCCAAGGATAGCGACAATCCTATCGGTTGCATCGGTCTTGTACCTGAGGGCGATGAGCATTATGTTACCGCACACGCCGAGCGGGAGGTGGGATATTGGATTGCTTATCCCTGCTGGGGAAAAGGGCTCACCACCGAGGCACTGAAAGGATTCATCTCTTATTGCCGTACAGAGCTGAGGCTTGAATCGCTGCTGATTACCACCGATAGTCGCAATATGGCATCCCGAAGGGTGGCAGAAAAATGCGGTTTTGAATTTACAGGTGATTACGTGCTTGATGGGATACAAGCGAAGGCTTATAGGCTAAAACTGGAATCAGCCCTTTGATACATGGTAAGTAGTCTTTGAAAATTAGTTTATACCATCTTCTTGCCTTATGCCGCAATCTCCACCCTTCCTTCTCTGTCGCGTAACCACAGCTACGCTCCATCAAAGTCAGACTGGAGCTTATCGGCCTATGGCTGCGAATATTATATAAACTAATTCCCGAAGCCTACTTAAATTTCAAGTAATAAAATTATGGAGGAAATAAATCCGGTTGAGACCACCCGTGCATACGCTTTTGAGATGTGGATGAAAGCGCCGATGCCTATGGTAACGTTTTTCAAGACATTGGATGTGTCGCGTCTTGTGAGGATCGGCAAACGGGAAGGTCTAAAATTCAATATGCTGATGTGTTGGTGCATAGGCAGGGCGGCAAGTCGGATTAAAGAGTTCCATATGCTCCCTGTCGGAGACAGGCTGATTCGCTACGATTCAGTAGCTGTCAATACCATAGTTGCCAACAGCAGAGGCGAGGTGAGTTCGTGTGATATCCCGTTTTCGGATAATCTGTCCACATTCAATGCCGACTATCTTAGGCTTACATCGCAAGTCGCCGCGACATGTGAGAATCACGACATCGTCGACAGTATGGTGATAGGCACATCGGCATTGGCACAGTTCGATATCGACGGTGCTGTAGGGATGTACAGCGGCATCTTCAATAATCCGTTCATGATATGGGGCCGATATAGGAAAGGCTGGTTCAAGACAACCCTGGTGGTATCATTCCAGTTCCACCACACCCAGATGGACGGCGCCCATGCAGCAAAATTTCTTGACCTGCTACAGAAAGAAATCGACGGACTATAACATAAATATACGCGGCGCATGGCTTGACCCAAGGCTGAGTTCTGCATTGCCGGGATTTTATGCCATCGTATAGTTGCTGAATATCAGCGGTTTGTTGTTCGTGTTGAAAAATATTTTCAAAAAAATCGCGATAACGTTTGGTCGATTCACAAAAAGTGCCTAACTTTGCATCGCAAAACCGAAAAGGGCGCTTGCGAAAATAGCTCAGTTGGT
>DKUJ01000011.1 GCA_002490635.1 Porphyromonadaceae bacterium UBA7207 | reverse complement strand
TGGGACTCGAACCCACGACCTTTTCGTTACGAATGAAATGATCTACCAACTGAGCTATTGCGGCGTTTTGTGGGTGCAAAGATAAGCCTTTTTTATTGTCTGTGCAAATAGGAATTTTTTTCGCGCGCAGTTTCCGCGCGCTTTCCGCGTTGTTCGTATTGCCGTGAAAGATGGAAGCGGCGCGCATAGGGCGGTGGTTATGCGCGCCGCTTGTCATTTTCCTATCTGTAGGTGCCGGGCTGTCAGTCAGCCGGTTCGAGCTTTACTGTGAAGTGTCGCATCAGCGGTGCCTCCCAGGTAATGCGGAAGCCGTGGGTTATGCTTTCGCGACGGTCGTAGATGTTTTTCAGAGCCGCGGCTATTACGTCCATATGGTTGTCGGTGTAGGTGCGGCGGGGAATCGCAAGGCGCAGCAGGTCGAGGCCGTTGAAGCGGTTTTCGCGGGTCACGGGGTCGCGGTCGGCAAGGATATAGCCTATTTCGCAACCGCGGATGCCTGCTTCGCGATAGAGTTCAACAGTCAGTGTCTGCGCCGGGAATTCTTCTTTGGGTACTTTCGACAGAATCAGTGAGGCATCCACGAATATGGCATGGCCGCCGGCGGGGCGCTGGTAGGGGATGCCGTATTCGTCGAGCTTGGAGGCCAGATACTGCACCTGGTGGATGCGTGTGTTGAGATTGTCGAATTCGGTGTTCTCATCCAGGCCGACGGCCAGGGCTTCCATGTCGCGGCCGTTCATGCCTCCGTAGGTGAGGTATCCTTCGAAAGGTACAGAATAGCGTCGTGCTCCCTCAGCCCAGTCTTCGTGGCGGGTGGCGATGAAACCGCCCATGTTCACGATGGCATCTTTCTTGGCCGACATTGTCATGCCGTCGGCAAGGCTGAACATTTCGCGGACGATTTCCTTTATGGTGCGGTCGGCGTAGCCCTCTTCGCGGGTTTTGATGAAATATGCGTTCTCAGCAAAGCGTGCCGAGTCGAAAAGCACACGCAGGCCGTAACGGTCGGCAACCTCGCGTACCTGGCGAAGGTTCTCCATCGATACGGGCTGTCCGCCGGCGGTGTTGTTTGTGATGGTGACTATGATGAATGGAATGCGACCGGCGTTGGCTTGGATTACTTCTTCCAGACGAGCCACGTCCACATTGCCTTTGAAAGGATGTTCCAGCTGTGTGTCGCGGGCTTCGGCTATGGTGCAGTCCACGGCGGCGGCTTTGCGGCTTTCGATGTGGCCTTTTGTGGTGTCGAAGTGTGAGTTGCCGGGAACGACATCGCCTTCATGTACCAATGCGCTGAAGAGCACATTTTCGGCGGCACGGCCTTGATGGGTTGGTATAACGATGGGGAATCCGGTGATTCGCTCGATGGTGTCGCGCATGTTGTAGTACGAGCGCGCGCCTGCGTAGCTTTCGTCGCCCATCATCATGGCCGCCCACTGGCGGTCGCTCATGGCGCCTGTTCCGGAGTCGGTGAGGAGATCGATATAGACTTGTTCCGCTTTCAGCTGGAATACGTTGTAGTGAGCCTCGCGAATCCATTGCTCACGCTCTTGCTGCGTGCTCATGCGGATAGGCTCCACCATTTTGATACGCCACGATTCGGCAAAGGGTAGTTCCATGGTATATAAAGAGGGTTAGATTGTAGTGCGGTTAACTTTATGCAAAGATAGCAATAAGTCGATAGCAAAGCCAAATATTTGGAGTATTTAATGGCGCCGGCATTCGGGACAAGCAATAGCTGCTATCGAAACTTTCACTAAATACTGGTCTTGCACGCAACCGGAAGTTTGTTCTTTTGCATAAAAAAACAAGTGAATTATGGAAACTCCTTTGATTGTGTGGTGTTGTACTGTCGGACTCATTCTCATTCTCCTTATTCTACGCCTTATGCCGCATCACATCAGCAACCGTAAGCACCGCATACGCATTTTCGAAATAGGAACCGAGCGCGAAGAATTCTTTGTCCCCGGCGATTCTCTGCAAAAATATGACACAATCGACTACAACGATGATTTCTGAAGCATCGGCACCTTCGCCGGAAGAGCTTGGGTGCTTCCTTTCGCAGTATGGGGCATGGCTTCTCGGCAGCGGCTCCACATGCATACGGGTCGAAAAAAACATAAACCGCATGGCACAAGCTTTCGGCATGGACGTGGAAATAACCCTATTGCCTCGCCATCTGCAGATTGCCGTATGCCGGTGTGGGAGAGATAGCGTTGCCACGTGTTTGTCGGCCGTCTGTCAGACTCCGACCAGCTTTAACATAATCACCCGGCTCAGCGAGCTGAGCTGGGCCATTGCGGACGGACGTATCGATTTCGCCACAGCCAAACAACGATTCGACCAGATTGTATGTTCCGACCGTCAGAACAAGACCGCTGTGCTTTTGATGGTAGCGCTGGCAAATGCATCGTTCTGCCGCCTCTTCGGCGGAGATGCCGCCGCTATGGCAATAGTTGGCATAGCGACACTGTGCGGATATTTTCTTAAAACTGTAATGATTGAACGCGGCATCGACATCAGAGCCGTATTCATAATCTGCGCCCTCGTTTCCTCGATACTCGGAGCCACCGGAATCCTTTTCCCCTATGGCTCCACGCCATACATAGCCGTTGCCACAAGTGTGCTGTACCTTGTGCCCGGCATACCGTTTCTGAATTCTTTCAGCGACTTGCTCCACCGCCACTATATATGTGCGTTCAGCCGCTTTGCCGATGCTGTGATACTTACCGGATGCCTGTCGGCCGGACTATGCGGGGGCATGTTACTTATGAAAATAGGTATGTTCTGACTATGATAGTGCAGGTACTTCAGGATGCCCTGTTCGCGGCTATAGCCTCCGTGGGCTTCGCAGCCATAAGCAGACCGCCACGAAGGGCATACTTCTATTGTGCCGTAATAGCGGCAGCTGCCCATTCGCTGCGGTTCATACTCATGTCCGGCGATGTCAACATAGTTGTAGCAACGGCCATTTCCTCTTTCGCGGCCGGAACAATCGCCGTTTTATTATCCCATACGGCAAGGACACCTGCCGAAACGTGCCTCTTTCCGGCATTGCTTCCCATGATTCCGGGGATGTATGCCTATCGTTCGTTCGGGGCTATGGTTATGTGCATTCTCGGTGAGCGTGAGGCGGAATTCAACCATTACTTCTATCTCTTCGCGTCCAACGGCTTCACGTGTGTCGCCATATTGCTTGGGATGGTTGCCGGAGCTACTGTTCCCATGTTCATTTTCAAAAAAATTTCATTCCAGGCCACCAGATAGAAAAAGAATTATCTACCTTTGACTGACATCTTGGAAAATCCCGCTCGGCCAAGCACAAATAATTTGGCTTTGCGTTCGATTATATAAATACACTGATGGAATTACGACAGCTGAAATATTTTATCCGTGTCGCCGAATGCCTTAACTTTTCGGAAGCGGCAAAAGAATCGTGCATATCACAAAGTACATTGTCACAACAGATTAAACAGCTTGAGCAAGAGCTGGGTTCTGAACTGTTTTTGCGGAACAGCCGCACTGTGTCTCTCACGGAGGCCGGAATGGAACTGCTGCCATATGCACGAACGACAATCAAGGATGCCGACGCATGCATCGAGCGTATCCGCGACCTGAAGGATATTCTCACGGGTACCATGAATATCGGTGTGACATATTCCTTCAGCCCCATACTCACCGAAACAATATTCTCTTTTATAAAGAAATATCCGAAGGTGAAGCTGAATATTTTCTATAAGCCCATGTCGGAGCTTATGGATATGTTGCGCGACCGCAAAGTGGATTTTGTGCTCGCTTTCAAGCCTTCGGCTCCGATGGAAGGCATAGAATCGCACATTTTATTCCAGAATTACCTTGCCGCTATAGTCAGTTCCACTCATTCGCTGGCCTCTGAGAAGAAAGTGAGCCTCGAACAGATCGCACAGCATGGTATCGCGTTACCGTCCAAGGGGCTTCAGGCCCGCAATATGCTCGACAAGGTTCTGGAACGCTACAAATTCAACCTTAAAGCCCGCATAGAACTGAACGACCCCGACATATTGCTGAATCTCGTGCGGCAAAGCAATCTCGTGACTGTGCTCGCCGAAGCATCTATTCACAATGAAAGAGGTGTCAAGGCCGTTCCTATCGATATTCCGGACAACGAAATGGTAGGATGTGTACATACACTCGAGGACTCGTACCGCAAACACTCGATGCTCGAATTCATTAAGATGCTGTGCGAGTCGGTGGCTGTTCGCGAACGTATCAATTCGTGGTTATAACCATGTGGAGGAGAGATGGAGAGGAGGAGGGATGAGAAGCAGTGGCGATTCAGTGCAGCAGACCGTTGTCGTTGAATGAATAGTAGCCGTTGTCGGTTACAATCACATGATCCATCAGCCTGATGTCGCATATTTTTGCTGCCGCAAGAATTTTGTCGGTAAGGGTGCGGTCGGACGTACTCGGTGTCAGGTTCCCGGTAGGATGGTTGTGGAATACAATCATACCTGTGGCCTTGCCAATCAAGGCTTCGCGTAGCAACAGGCGAATGTCGACCGGAGTGGAACTGAGTCCTCCCTGGCTGATGCGGAACTTGCGTATAGGTTTGTTGCTGTTGTTGAGCAGAAGCCCCCAGAACTGTTCGTGATCGAGACCGTAGAAATGGGGCAGCATGTGGTCGTAGGCCGCACGGCTGGAAGAAATCACCGGGTTATTGATACTCATTGCGTCGGCGCTTGCCCTTACACCAAGTTCTATTCCAGCCAGCAGGGTAAGTGCTTTTGCCGGACCTATGCCTTTATAGCGTTCCATGAACTGGCGGCAGTCCATGCGGGCTATGTAGGATATGTGGTTATCGTTGTCGTCGAGTATTTCGCCGCAGAGCTGTACAACGTTCTTCCCCTGTATTCCTGTCCCGAAAATGATTGCCATGAGTTCGGCGTCGGAAAGAGCCTTTATTCCTTGTTCGATTGCCTTTTCCCGTGGCAGCTGGTTTTTGGGAATCATGGTGTTATTTACCTTTGCGGAGAAGAATTTCCTCGTTGATGTCGCGCCCCTTGCGCAGTACGATTTTTGTCCACCATGCTTTCAGGAAGCCGCAACCGTAGCCGCCGAGCTGCACTGCCGCCGCCGGCACCGCAAGGGCTGCGATTTTCGGAGAGCGTGTGCCTGCAAGGGCGAAAATGAATATCGCGGAGAAATAGACTGCCAGTGGCAGCAGGAACCATGGCGACACTGCAATCGCCAATGCGATCAGCAGCGCTGTTCCCGCTACGAAAATTGCCGGAAGGGCATGCACTGGCTTCAGTGAGCCTGGATAGAGCAGATGGAGTGTAATCCGAGACATACCGAATACATATACCTGACGCAGAAACTTCCGGAAATCGATTCTTCTTTTGTGCCACACGTATGCCGGACGTATAAGGATGGTCCTGAAGCCTGCACGGGCGATTCGCTTGCTCATGTCGATGTCTTCGGAGAACATTTCGCGGAATCCGCCTACACAATTGTAGACATCTCTGGTGAATCCCATGTTGAATGTGCGCGGTGTGAATTTCTCAAGTCTCACTTTGCCGCCACGTATGCCGCCGGTTGTGAGAAAAGAGGTCATGGCATAGTTGATTGCCTTCTGGGTGTCGGAGAAACTGCTGTGGGCGGCATCCGGCCCTCCGAAGCAGTCGCAGGGCGTTTTGCGCAGCTCTTCGGCAAGGGTGGCGAAATAGTCGGGAGGAATCACGCAGTCGGAATCGAAAAACACGAACCATCTTCCGCGTGCTTTTTCCATGCCTGCATTGCGGGCAATGGAGCGGCCTTCGTTTTCCTTATAATAATATGAGGCGTTGAGTCCACGACTTGCCGCGTCTTCCACAATCTCGCGGCATGGCGTTGTGGAGCCGTCTTCCACTACAATAAGTTCAAAGTCTTTCGATGTTTGCGCCAGCAGGCTGTCGACGAGATCCCGGACTTCGCCGATCCGGTTATATACCGGCACTATTACGGAAAATTGCGGAGATTCTGCCATCAGCTCATGCGCGATTTATAGTCATCGTAGGAGAAACGTCGCAGATAGTGGCACTGGCCGTCGGCATCGGCCAGAACTATGTCGGGATGGTGGACCCCGTTGAACATCGTTGTCTTCACGGTGGTATAGTGGTTCATATCGCAGAGGGTGATTCTATCGCCGATTTTAAGTTTTTCCGCAAACCGGTATCCTTCCTTGAAATCGCCGCTCAGGCATGAGTTACCCCCCAGACGGTAGGCTATGCCTCCTGCATCGACGGCCTCGGCTATCTTCGGTGTGTATGGCATTTCCAGAGTGTCTGGCATATGGCAGGCGAAAGAGACATCCAGAATCGCAGTGTTGATGCCATCGTGTTCGACGGTATCGACCACCGATGCCACAAGGTCGCCGGTCTGCCATGTGAAGGCGCTACCAGGCTCGAGAATCACCTGGATGCCCGGATATTTGGTCTGGAAGTCCCTGAGCGTGCTGACAAGCAGGTCCACGTTGTATCCCTGGCGTGTCAAGAGATGTCCGCCGCCCATATTTACCCATTTCAGACGGGGAATAAGATGCCCGAATTTTTTTTCGAACGCATCGAGTACAGAAACGAGATCTTCCGCAGAGGATTCACATAATGCATGGAAATGCAGGCCTTCTATTCCATCGGGAACGCCATCGGCGAGTTCGTGGGCATCCACTCCGAAACGGCTGCCGGGAAGTGCGGGATTATATATATCGGTTTCTATTACCGAGCACTTGGGGTTTACTCTCAGTCCGCAGCTTACACCGCCTTCGAGAGCGTATTTGCCGAAGCGGTTCCATTGCGACAGGGAGTTGAAGGTTATGTGCGAACTTCTGGCGACAAACTCGGAGATATTGGTCAAGGTGTATGCCGGGGTGTAGCTGTGTATTTCTCCTCCGAGTTCCTCCGCACCAAGAATCAGTTCGTTCACGGAACTGGCGGTGCAGTCGCGGCAGTACTCCTTCACAATCGGGAATGTTCGCCACAAGGCATTGGCTTTGAATGCCATGATAATTCTGGCGCCACTGCGTCGGGCGATATCGGAAATAAGCGCCAGATTCCGGCGCAGGCGCTCTTCGTAGACTATGAAAAATGGGGTGGTAAGTTCCGTGGATTTCATTGCAGAATGGAGAATTTGGCGAATTTCAGGAGCAGTTTCCGCGGCGAAGGCTCGCCATCGAAAAGTACAAGGACAGTATGGTCGGAGCCGGTGGTATCCACACCTTGAATGGAGCCTTGGCCGAAACGCGGGTGGTGGATTCTCACACCTTCTTCCAGTTCGCTGCTATGGTGCAGAGTATGGTTGCCGTCGGAGACCGCTTGCCGGACTGTCGGAGCGGCCGGAGCCTGTACCCGTATGTTGGAAGCGGCCGGCGAATGTTCCTGGCGGCGTTGCTGCGGCAGGCGTGCTCCGGAAGCGGGGTTGAGATATTCGATGTCTATTTCTCCTAAAAAGCGCGACGGCCGCTGTATGCCCGTTTTGCCGTTGATAGCACGGTGCGATGCGAATGTGATGGTGCAGTGCCGTTTGGCACGGGTGATGGCGACATACATCAGCCTGCGTTCCTCCTCTATCTGTCGGGCGGCGTCGCGGCTGTGGATGCTCATCGACGATGGCAGCAGTTCCTCTTCGGCACCAACCAGATATACGCAGTCGAATTCGAGTCCTTTGGCCGAATGTATTGTCATTAGTGTCACAGCATCGTCGCCGACGGCCTGTGTGTCGGCGTCGGTGAGCAGCGAAACCGTGGCAAGGAACTCACCCATGGTGAACACGGTGTCGCCGTTCTGTTCGGCATATGCCTCGGATGCTTCGTCGACGGCTTTTATAAGTTCCAGCAGGTTATCCCGTTTCGATATGTTTTCCGGAGTATCGCCGGAAACGATATATTCTTTCAGCAACCCCGTGCGCTCGATTATAAGCCTTGCAATCTCCGGCGCGGAGATGCCCTGGCTGTTGGCTGCCACGAATTCAGCAATCAGGTTGCGGAAAGCGTTCAGTTTGGCGATAGTCCCTTTGTTGAAACCGAGTCCTTCGAGTTTCCCGTCGAGTACTTCGAAAATGCTCACACCCATTGCCATTGCTCCCTGGCTGAGTTTGCCCAGAGTGGTGTCGCCGATTCCGCGGCGCGGGGTGTTGATGATTCGTTTCAAGGCCTCGTCGTCCGACGGGTTCACAGCAAGCCGAAAATAACTTACGGCATCCTTTATTTCCTTTCTTTGATAGTAGGCGAGTCCGCCGAAAACGCGATACGGGATATTGCGGTTTCTGAGATGTTCCTCAAGGACGCGGCTCTGTGCGTTTGTGCGGTATAGTATGGCGAAGTCGGACCATCTGTCGCCTGTCTTCATGCGCATGCGCAGGATATTGTTCGCGACGGTGAAGCCCTCTTCGTTTTCGTTGTAGCACTGGATTACATCTATTTTTTCCCCGGAGCCGTTTTTCGAGAAAACCTCTTTCGGAATCTGTTCGCGGTTGCATGCGATCAGCGAGTTGGCGGCATCGACAATATTGCCGGTGCTGCGGTAGTTCTGCTCGAGTTTGAATGTCTCGAGAGTGGGAAAGCTCTTCTTGAGATCGAGGATATTGCGTATGTTGGCGCCACGGAACGAATAGATGCTCTGGGCGTCGTCGCCCACGACACATAGCCTGCCATGTGTTGCGCACAGCTGCCGCACAATCATGTGCTGGGCGAAATTGGTGTCCTGATACTCGTCGACAAGAACGTATGCGAAATAGTTGCGGTAGTGCTCCAGAATGTCTGGGTTGTCGCGCAGCAGCACATTGGTGAAGAACAGCAGGTCGTCGAAGTCCATGGCCGACGCTATCCGGCAGCGTTCGGAATATATCCGGTATATTTCGGCAGTCCGGGGCCTTCCCGCATCCGCTGCTGCACGCATGAGTTCACGGTCGGAGGCATAGTCCGCCGGCGAGTACAGTGCGTTTTTAGCCCAGGAGATATCGGAGAGCACGTGGCCTGGACGGTATGCCTTGTCATCGAGCTTCAGTTCCTTGATTATGGATTTCACGAGGCTTTTGGAATCCGATGTGTCGTAGATTGTGAAGTCGCTGCGGAATCCGAGGCGGTCGGCATGCCGCCGGAGCATACGGGAGAAGATGCTGTGGAATGTTCCCATCCATAGCCGTGCAGCTACACTCTCGCCGGCGACAGAGCATACACGTTGCCGCATTTCATTTGCGGCCTTGTTGGTGAAAGTGAGCGCGAGAATTCTTCCGGCATCGCATCCTTGAGCAAGCAGGTGCACTATCTTGTATGTTAGTACTCTGGTTTTGCCGGATCCGGCGCCGGCAATCACCAGCTGGGGGCCGCCGAGGTATTCGACGGCAGCCCTCTGGGCGGTGTTCAGCTTCTCGAGGTAATCGTTCCCGTTGGTCATTTCATCGGAACTGGTTTATTTCCGGATTATAGCTGAATCCTGCATCGGACAGCCGTTGCGAGATTTCTTCGGCATCGATATCGAGATTGTCGCACAAAGCCTCCAGCGAGGGATATTCATCGCGGAGTTTTGTGTTTATGTAGCTTAGCAGGATATATGGGTCGGTAGGTAATGTCATCTGGCTTATTGGTAGAAGCCCCGGCGGGCATTTTCAAGTTTCTGGGGAGTTCCGATATCGAACCACTTATATGGTAGAGCGGGAGCGAATCCCCGGATGTCGAGTTGTGCTGCGTTGCCGGCATAGAAGGGAGTGATTCCAGCCGGCTCGAGTCGCGCAGGCAGGGAATGTGAGATAAGACGGACAGTCTTTGCCCGCAGGATGTGTACCCCCCCGAATGCAGCCTGATTCAGTGTGGAGATGTCGGTGCCTTCGGGAATGGTGTCGCCGGTTGTGCTGTTGTGCCATGCGCATAGCCTGCCGCTGCTGTCGAAAAGGAATCCGCGCGTCGATGTTCGTTGCGGGTCGACAAGCAAGGTAGCGTCTGCCTGGCTTGCGACATGCTGTCCGAGCATTTCGGATATGGGGAAATCGGTAAGGATGTCGGAGTTGTGGATGAGAACAGGCTCGTTGTCCGGAACATTCTTTAGGAGCGATGTGTCGCGTTCGATTTTTGCGATGGCGCCTGCGGTATCCAGAAGCAAGGCGGATTCGTCGCTGATTTCTACCGGCACGCCGAACGAACGATTGCGCACAAAACTGAATATCTGCTCTGCAAAATGGTGAGCGTTCACGACTATGGAATCCACTCCGGCACTTACCATGCGGTCTATGACAATTTCCAGCAGTGAGCGTTCGCCAATCATGGCCAGCGCTTTCGGATGGCTGTCGGTGAACGGTTTGAGTCTGGAGCCGATGCCGGCCGCGAACACAATGCCTTTCATTCCTTGATTTTGAACACCTGGGCGAGGTCCTGCTCGCGGTGCACGAGTTCGACCTTTACCGGGAATTTTTTGGCGATGTGTTCGGCGGTGTGCTGGGCACAGTACACCGACCGGTGCTGTCCGCCGGTGCAGCCGTATGCCACCATAAGGTTGGTGAAGCCACGTTCGATGTAGCGGGCCACGGAGGCGTCGATCAGCGAATAGCAGTTGTCGAGGAACGAGAGCACTTCGCCGTCTTTTTCAAGAAAATCCACAACGCACTGGTCAAGTCCGGTGAACGGTTTGTAGCGTTCGTATTTTCCCGGGTTGTTTACGGCACGGCAATCGAATACGAAGCCGCCACCATTTCCGCTGGGGTCGTTGGGTATCCCTTTTTTATATGCGAAGCTGAGAACTTTTACTGTGAGGCTCTTGCGTGCTATCTCGTCTGTGAACTGATGCATATCGACCAGGCGGCGCAGCATGCTGTCGAGATAGGGATACTCAGAGTAGCTGTGGTTGAGGAGCTCGCGGAGATTGGCTATGGCGAAAGGCACACTCTGCATGAAGTGGGGTTTCTTCTCGAAGTAGCCCCGGAAACCGTAGGCTCCGAGAACCTGGAGCGTGCGGAACAGCACGAAATGGCGCAATCGTGAACTGAATTCATCCTTTTCTATAGGGTAGTACTCCTGGAGTGCTTCGAGATAGCTGTCCAGCAGCTCCTGCCGCAGACTGTCAGGGATGTTCGCCTTTGCCTGCCACAGAAACGACGCCACGTCGTAGTAGAACGGTCCGCGGCGTCCTCCCTGAAAGTCGATTAGCCAGGGCTGTCCGTCGCGAATCATAACGTTGCGGCTCTGGAAATCGCGGTACATGAACGTATCGGTATCGGTCTGCATGAGTACCGATGTGAGTGCGCGGAAGTCGTCCTCGAGTTTGTCTTCATCGAATTCAAGACCGGTGGCCTTGAGGAAGCAATACTTGAAATAGTTCAGGTCCCACATTATGGAACGCTGGTCGAAAGCCACGGCAGGAAAGCACATTCCGAAATCCATGCCTTGAGCGCCTGCGAACTGGATTTTGGGCAGAAGGCGCACTGTCTTGTCGAGAAGTTCGCGCTCCTGGGCCGAGAAAAGACGTGTTGCCCGTCCTTTTTCGATTTCCTTGAACAGCATCCGGTCGCCGAGGTCGGTCTGGAGGTAGCACATGTCGTCGTCGCTAACGGCGAGGATTGTCGGTACCGGCAGGCCTCTGGTGGCGAAGTGGCGTGCCATGTAAATGAACGCCCTGTTTTCGTCGACAGAGGTTCCGAGCACTCCTATGATGCTGGGTGCACCCTCGGCGCGAAGACGGAAATAGCGGCGGTTGGAACCCGACGACGGCAATTCGTCCACCGAGCAAGGCTGCTTTCCGGTGTGTTCGGTGAAAAGTGTGATGAGTTGTTGGTTATCCATTCTGTCAGTTTCCTAAGTCGCTGAGAAATTTTATGCGGACGAGCCGTACTTCCTGCTCGGTGTAGTCGGAGCACAGTTCGTTGAACGCATCGTTCAGGCTGTCGGATTTGCTGTGGCGGAAATAATCGAATATATCGTCCTGGTCCTCTTCATCAATCAGAGAATCTATGTAGTAGGATAGGTTTATGCGTGTTCCCGAGTTCACGATGGCTTCGATTTCGTCGAGCAGCTGGTCGAATTCCAATCCGTTGGAGAACGCGATCTGGTTAAGATCGATTTTGCGGTCGATGGACTGGATTATGGAAATCTTTAGTTTGCTCTTGTTGGCCACAGTGCGCACACGCAGGTCTTCGGGACGTTCTATTTCGTTCTCGTCGACGTATGTGCGAATCAGTTTGACGAATTCATCGCCGTAGCGTTTGGCCTTTCCGCTTCCTACACCGGGTATCCCCGCGAGTTCATCGATGGTAACAGGATATGTCGTGGCCATAGCTTCCAGCGATGGATCCTGGAATATGATGTATGGCGGCAGGTTCAGCTGCTGGGCCACGCGTTTGCGCAGGCTGTTGAGGATTGCGAACAGTTCCGGGTCGGCGGCGCATGAGGCTCCGCTCTTCATAACGGCATCTTCGTCGGGAATATCGTCGCTGTATTCGGCGTCTTCCACGATTTTGAAAGAAACGGGCTTTTGCAGGAATTTCTTGCCCTTTGCCGTGATGCGCAGCACGCCGTAGCTTTCTATGCCACGTTCGAGATACCCGTCGAGCAATGCCTGTCGCAACACGGTTGCAAGATGTTTGGGGTCGGTGCCCTGGAGGCATCCGAATATTTCAAGTTCCTGATGTCCGTAGGCTCTTACATCGTTCGACGCGCGTCCAATCAGAACATCTATAATATGTTCGGCTTTGAATTTTTCCTTAAGCGAGGCAATGGCTTCGAGTGCCGCCTCCAGGTCTTCTTTGGCTTCCACTTTGATTTTCGTAATGTTGCAGTTGTCGCAATTACCACATTCCTCTTTGCCGAAGTCTTCGCCGAAATAGTGCAGTAGCGAGCGTCGGCGGCATACCGCCGATTCGGCGTATGCGGCAGTTTCGGCAAGTAGCTGGCGCCCGATTTCCTGTTCGGTCACGGGCTTTCCTTGCATGAATTTCTCCATTTTCTGGAGGTCTTTGCGGGAATAGAATGCCAGGCAATGGCCTTCGCCGCCATCTCTTCCGGCACGTCCGGTCTCCTGATAATATCCTTCGAGACTTTTGGGTATATCGTAATGGATAACGAACCTTACGTCCGGTTTGTCGATGCCCATTCCGAAGGCTATTGTGGCGACAATCACATCCACTTTTTCCAGCAGGAAAGCGTCCTGGTTGTCGGAGCGTGCTGCAGGATCCATCCCGGCATGGTAGGGTAGCGCCTTTATCTCGTTCACTTTCAGCAGTGCGGCGAGTTCCTCCACGCGCTTCCGGCTCAGGCAGTAGATGATGCCGCTGCGTCCGGGGCGCTGCTTTATGAAGCGTATTATCTCACGTTCGGTTGACGGCGATTTCTGCCGTACCTCATAATAGAGATTGGGCCGGTTGAAGGAGCTTTTGAATACCGCCGAGTCGGCCATGCCGAGATTTTTCTGGATGTCGTGCTGCACTTTTGGCGTGGCCGTGGCCGTGAGCGCGATAACCGGGCGCGACCCGATTTCGTTGATTATCGGGCGTATGCGCCGGTATTCGGGTCGGAAATCATGTCCCCATTCCGAAATGCAGTGGGCTTCGTCCACGGCATAGAACGAAATGGTGACAGTCTTCAGAAACTCTATGTTCTCTTCCTTTGTCAACGACTCCGGTGCGACATAGAGCATTTTTGTTATTCCCGCCGCCACATCGTGGCGCACGGCTTCCGCCGCGGCCTTTGTGAGCGAGGAGTTCAGGAAATGTGCAATGCTGTCGTTCTCGCTGAAATGCCTCATGGCATCCACCTGATTCTTCATCAGGGCAATCAGAGGGGAGATTATGATTGCCGTTCCCTCCATCATCAGTGCAGGCAACTGGTAGCACATGCTTTTTCCGCCTCCTGTGGGCATGATCACAAAGGTGTCGCCACAGTCCAGCAGATTACGGATAATTGCCTCCTGGTTGCCTTTGAAGCTGTCAAAACCGAAGTGTCTTTTCAGCGCCTCGCTGAGATCTGGGGTCGTGGCCATGAGTGGGGGTGAGAGGGATGTCGGGGGTTAATAGTTATTATACGGATGCGGCATCGAAATGAGCTTCTTCAAGCTGTTTGCTGCAGAAATCCGCTGTAACGTTGAACTCTTTGATTTTTGAAGAAGGTATGTCGAACATGGCGTTCATCATGATGGTCTCCACTATCGAGCGCAGGCCACGTGCTCCAAGCTTGAATTCGATGGCTTTGTCGACAATGAAATCGAGAGCAGAGTCCTCGAAAGTGAGAGCGACACCGTCCATTTCCAGCAGTTTTGTGTACTGGCGCACGATGGCATTCTTAGGCTCTGTCAGGATGCGCCGCAGGGCGTTGCGGTCCAGCGGCAGCAGATGGGTGAGAATCGGCAGGCGGCCTATAATCTCGGGGATGAGGCCGAATGTCTTCAGGTCCTGGGGAGATACATGGCTCATGAAGCTGTCGCGTTCGATGCGTCTGGTCTTTGCATCGGTGGAGAATCCCACAAAACTCTTGTTCAGTCGGTGTGCGATAGCCTGTTCGATGCCGTCGAAGGCACCGCCGCAGATAAACAGGATGTTTTTGGTATCCACTGCTATCATCGGCTGCTCGGGATGCTTGCGTCCGCCTTGGGGCGGCACGTTCACAACCGAACCTTCGAGGAGTTTGAGCAGACCCTGCTGTACACCTTCGCCCCCGACATCGCGGGTTATGCTGGGATTGTCGCCTTTGCGGGCAATCTTGTCGATTTCATCGATGAATACAATGCCCCGCTGTGCCTGTTCCACATCGTAGTCGGCTACTTGCAGCAGCCTTGTGAGCAGACTTTCGATATCCTCGCCTACGTAACCGGCCTGGGTGAGCACCGTTGCATCGACAATGGTGAACGGAACATCGAGAATCTTGGCAATGGTGCGGGCAATCAAGGTTTTGCCTGTGCCGGTAGGCCCTACCATCACGATGTTGCTTTTCTCTATTTCGGTGTCGTTTGTATCCGCCTTCTGCTCCAACCGTTTATAATGATTGTACACAGCTACCGACAAATACTTTTTGGCCTGATCCTGTCCGATTATATACTGGTCGAGAAATTCCTTGATTTCCGCCGGTTTGGGTGTCTTTTTTTCGCTGGTCTGTGGCTTGGCAGCAGAGCCTGCGTGGGAATTGCGTGCCCGTGCACGGCGTGCGGTAGCTTCCTGTTCGTTATCGGCGGCAATGCCGAGCATCTCCGCAGCTGTTTCGATACAGTCAACGCAGATGAAGGCGTCAGTCAGCGGCGAAGTGATGAGCTGTGCGCCCTGGGATTCACTGCGGCCACAGAAACTGCAATGGTCAATCTTCTTTTTTGCCATCTACGTTATTTGTTTTTGGCCTTTTCAAGGACCCGGTCAATCATGCCGTATTCGAGAGCTTCAGCCGATGTCATCCAGTAGTCGCGGTCGGAGTCGCGCTCTACTTTTTCCATTGGCTGGCCTGAATGTTCAGAGATTATCCGGTACAGTTCTTCCTTGAGTTTCTTGATTTCGCGAACAGTTATTTCCATGTCGCTTGCCTGGCCCTGGGCACCGCCCATGGGCTGGTGTATCATCACCCTGGAATGACGAAGAGCGAAGCGTTTGCCTTTTTCTCCGGCAACCAGAAGCACGGCGGCCATGGAGGCGGCAATGCCTGTACAGATGGTTGTCACATCGCTGGAGATATACTGCATGGTGTCGTATATTCCCAGACCTGCGTAAACCGAGCCGCCGGGTGAATTGATGTATATGCTGACGTCTTTGCCGGGGTCGGCGGAATCGAGATACAGCAACTGTGCCTGGATTACGTTGGCTGTATAGTCGTTGACTTCTGTTCCCAGAAAGATTATACGGTCCATCATCAGGCGCGAGAACACATCCATCTGAGCGACGTTCAGAGTGCGTTCCTCAATAATGGTAGGGCTTATATACGATGCCATGGGCGTGGCCGCACGCGATGTTACTGCCGCGTACTGGTCGACGGCCAGGCCGTTCATGCCCAGATGATGCACTGCGAAATTTCTGAAATCTTTATCTATCATTAAATTATATCTTTGTTCTCGCCGATTGCCAATTGCCGGCGGGTTGGTTTCTTTGTTCAAAGTTACTACATTTTTTTAGTGTGACAAAATTTTTCGCTTGCGCAGTCGGGCTATATCTGCGTTATGCAGTAACTTTGTCGGAGGAAACCCAAAAAAGCAGATGAAAGATACAATAAAACCATATGGGCCACTCCAGGCCGTGAAGCGCCATTTCTTTGCCATGCGCAATGGAATCGTGGCCGATACACTGCGCCGGGCAGGCTCTCCGCACCGTATAATTTTCGGCCTCAATCTGCCTCAGATTGTGGAAACCGCCAGCATGAACGGCTTCGACGATTCCCTTGCGGAAGCCTTGTGGAACAATACCAGCACTCGCGAGAGCATGCTTCTGGCACCTATGGTGCGGACGCTTGAAACGTTCGGCATAGAAGATGCGCGCCGTTGGCTCGACATTGTATTTCCTATAGGTTCATGCGAGGCCATAGATGTGTTTTGCCACCGATTGCTGCGCCATAGGCCCTATGCCGTAGAGCTCGCCGAAGAGCTTGCCGGTTCCGATAAGGCAATCGCGAGATATACCGCGTTGCGACTGATGTTCAATCTTTACGCAAAGCACACGGACCGGGCTGCCGCTGTGGCGACGACTGTCAGGGCTATTCCGTCGTCACTCACCGATGTCCTGGCGGCTTCGCTTGTGGAGGAGTGTGAATTATTGAATACCCTCTGAATCCGGTTTCGCCATTATTTACTACCTTTGCACTGCAAAAAGAATAAGCAAGATGAACGAACTGCCTCAGAAATACAACCCCTCCGAAGTGGAGGACAAATGGTACGGCTACTGGACCGAACACCGTCTTTTCCATTCCGAACCCGATGCCCGTCCGGCATACACTATCGTGATACCGCCGCCGAACGTTACCGGGGTTCTTCACATGGGGCATATGCTCAACAATACCATACAGGATATTCTTGTGCGGCGTGCGCGCATGAAAGGATATAACGCACTGTGGGTTCCGGGAACCGACCATGCCTCGATAAGCACCGAAACAAAGGTGATTGCCAAACTCGCGGCCGAAGGCATCAGAAAAACCGATCTTACCAGAGAACAGTTTCTGACCCACGCCTGGGAGTGGACCGAGAAGCATGGAGGCATAATTCTGAAACAGCTGCGTAAATTGGGCGCATCCTGTGACTGGGATCGCACTGCGTTCACTATGGATGAGCAGAGGAGCGAGAGCGTGGTGAAGGTATTCGTCGATCTCTATAACAAGGGGTTGATATACCGCGGACTGCGCATGGTGAACTGGGATCCGCAGAACCAGACAGCCATAAGCGACGATGAGGTGTTCTTCGAGCAGGAGCAGTCCAAATTGTACTATCTGAAATATTATCTCACCGCCGATACCGAACCCGGAGAAGGGTGGACCGCACCAGAGGGATGCGTCGTGCATACCGATGGCGATGGCCGTCACTACGCCCTTGTGGCCACGACACGTCCGGAAACCATAATGGGCGATACGGCGATGTGTATCAATCCCAAGGACCCAAAGAACGTATGGCTCAAGGGACGGCGTGTGGTTGTGCCTCTGGTGGGACGCGAGATACCGGTGATAGAGGACCGCTATGTCGACATCGAGTTCGGCACAGGCTGCCTCAAGGTAACTCCCGCGCACGACAAAAACGACTACATGCTCGGCCAGACCCACAATCTTGAAACCATCGACATCTTCAACGACAACGGAACGGTAGCGGAATGTGCCGGCATGTATGTGGGCATGGACCGTTTCGATGTGCGGAAGGCCATTTCCGCCGATCTTGCCGCCGCCGGGCTTATGGAAAAGGAAGAGGACTACGTGAACAACGTCGGACTTTCCGAACGCACCAAGGTGCCCATTGAGCCGAGACTGTCGCTGCAGTGGTTTGTGAAGATGGAGCATTTCGCAAAAGAGAGTCTCGCCCCGGTGATGGACGATGTAATACGGTTTGTTCCTGAAAAATACAAAAACACCTACCGTATCTGGCTGGAGAACATCAAGGACTGGTGCATAAGCCGCCAGCTGTGGTGGGGACACAGAATACCCGCCTGGTTCTACAACGCACCCGGTGAGGAAGAGAAGTTTGTGGTGGCCATGGATGCCGGGCAGGCTCTCGAACTTGCCCGCGAGCAGAGTGGCAATCATCAGCTTCAGCTGTCCGATCTGCGTCAGGACCCGGGGGCCCTGGACACATGGTTCTCATCGTGGCTATGGCCGATTACCTTGTTCGACGGCATCAACAATCCGGGCAACGAGGAGATGCGGTACTATTACCCGACGGCGACGCTTGTCACCGGCCCGGACATCATATTCTTCTGGGTGGCCCGCATGATTATGGCCGGATATGAGTACGCAGGCGACAAGCCTTTCGACAGCGTGTATTTCACCGGTATCGTGCGCGACTCACTCGGCAGGAAAATGAGCAAGAGTCTCGGCAATTCGCCCGACCCTCTCGACCTGATATCCCAGTACGGAGCCGACGGTGTGCGTCTGGGACTGATGATGTCGGCGCAGGCCGGCAACGATATAATCTACGACGACAAGCTTGTGGAGAGCGGTCGCAATTTCTGCAACAAGATATGGAACAGTTTCCGTCTGCTGCAGGGATGGACTGTCGACAACGAAATCGCACAGCCGGAAGTGTGCCGCCTTGCGGCGCAGTGGCTCGAGTCGGCGCTGGCGCGCCTGCTGGCCGAAGTCGACGACTCTTTCGCCAAGTTCCGCATCAACGATGCCGTTATGGCCACCTACCGTTTCTTCCGCGATGATTTCTCGTCCAACTATCTCGAACTCATAAAACCGGCTTACGGCCAGGCTATCGACGGACACACCTACCGCCAGGCCAACGATTTCCTGGACCGACTGCTCAGGGTGCTGCATCCGGTGATGCCGTTCATAACCGAGGAACTCTGGCAGCATCTTGCCGAGAGGGCCGACGGAGAGTCGATAATGTACGCACCTATGCCCGAAGCTGCCGCTGTCGATGGTGATCTCCTCAAGGCAATGGAGGAAGCGTTCGACATCGTTAATGGTATTCGCGGTGTGCGTGCCCGCAAAAACATACCGGCACGTGAGGCTTTGCAGCTTAAAGTTGTAGGCTCCATGCTCAATCCCGTTGTAAAACCCGTGCTGGTTAAGCTCGGAGGTGTGGATACTATTGAAGAAAACGCCGAAAAAGATCCCGCAGCCACGGCTTTCATGGTGGGAACTTCTGAATTTGCCGTACCAATGTCGCAGAACGCCGACAAGGATGCCGAAATCGAACGTATCACCAAGGAAATCGACTATCTTAAAGGATTCCTGGCGAGTGTGGAGAAAAAACTGTCCAACGAACGTTTCGTATCCAATGCCCCTGCTGCAGTGGTCGATGCCGAGCGTCGCAAGCAAGCCGATGCCACTGCCAAAATTGAATCGCTTGCCGCAAGTCTGAAGGCTCTTTCGTGATGGCTCGTAAACGCAAACCGCTTCCTCTGATTCCCGAATTGGAAATCACCGGCGTAGCCGCCGAAGGAAATGCCATAGGACGCCATGGCGAAATGGTGGTGTTCGTACCTTTCGCGGCGCCAGGCGATATCGTGGATGTGCAGATTAAAAAGAAGCGCAGCAGCTATGCCGTAGGTGAAATCGAAAGGATAGTGAAGCCTGCCGGTATGCGTTGTGTTCCGGCATGCTCCCACTTCGGCATATGCGGTGGTTGCCGCTGGCAGCACCTGCCTTACAGTTTCCAGCTCGAGTGCAAGCACCGGCAGGTGTATGATGCCCTCACACGCATAGCCAAGGTGGAGTTGCCCGAGATTGCTCCGACTCTCGGAAGTGAAAAAATCTGGGAGTACCGCAACAAAATGGAGTATACTTTCTCGAACCGCATGTGGCTCACCCGCGAACAGCTCGACAGCGGCGAGGAATTCACCGATCGCGATGCCGCCGGTTTTCATATTCCTGGTGCTTTCGACAAAGTTCTGGATATCGAAAAATGCCATCTGCAGGAGCCGTTGGGAGACCGTCTGCGCCTGTTCGTGAAGAACTACGGCAAAAAGAACAATCTGGAATTCTACGACCTCAAGGCGCAAAAAGGTCTGCTGAGGAATCTTATGATACGCATTGCCTCCACCGGGCAGTCTATGGCCGTGATGCAGTTCGGGCAGAATGAACCGGCGCTGATAAAAGGGCTTCTGGAAGCCATTGCGCTGGAATTCCCGGAACTTACATCGCTGATGTATGTCATAAACACGAAGGCAAACGATACCATCGCCGACCAAGACATTCTTCTTTTCAAGGGCACTCCTTTCATCGAGGAGGAAATGGACGGCCTGCGTTTCCGCGTGGGACCTAAATCGTTCTACCAGACCAATTCGCGCCAGGCGCTGGTTCTCTACCGCACAGCCGCGTCGATGGCCAGGCTCAGCGGCAGCGAACTTGTCTACGATTTATACACCGGCACGGGAACAATAGCCAACTTCGTCGCCAAGGATGCCCGCCACGTGATAGGTATCGAGTATGTTGAGGATGCGATTGCCGATGCACGGGTGAATTCGCAAATCAACGGGATAGATAATACCGAATTCTTCGCAGGCGACATGAAGGATGTGCTCAACGACGGATTCATTGCCGAACACGGACGTCCCGATGTAATGATTGTCGATCCTCCGCGCGCCGGCATGCACAATGATGTTGTGGACACTATATTGCGGGCGCGCCCCGGGGTGATAGTGTATGTTAGCTGCAATCCCGCAACCCAGGCCCGCGATATAGCCCTGCTCGACAGTCTGTATCGTGTGGAGGCCGTACAGCCGGTGGATATGTTCCCCCATACGGCACATGTGGAGAACGTGGTTCGGCTTGCACTGCGTCAGCCTTGCTGCGAAAGCACCGAGTTGTAGTACTGAGGGTCTCCGGTGACCTCCTTTCCCACAAATCCCGGAAGTTCGAAGGTGCAGTCGGGGTGGGGGAGTTCCAGTTCCGCAATCACAAGGCTGCTGTGCCGGCCGTGGAATTCGTCGATTTCCCAGTTCAGACCGTCGCCGGCAGGAACTATCCATCGGGTTTTGTCGATGCAGCCTGTGCAGCAACGTTCGAGTATGTCGGCGGCGTCTGCTTCAGGGATAGAATACTCCCATTCATCGCGGGTACATCCTTGGTTGATGCCTTTTATAGTCATAAAGGCTTCGTTGCCGGCGAGCCTGACCCTTACCGTCCCTTCCGGACGTGTGCATAAATAGCCTTGACGGATGTGTGTTTTCGCTATGGCCGCCGTTTTATAGCTATCGTCCAACACTAAGAATTTACGTTCGATTTCCTTTGCCATAAGTTTTTCTTGAAGACAGGCACAAAAATACTCACAACAGGCACATTGGCCAAATATGCCATCGCAATAATTCTGTTGCTTCACGCAACGGGAGCTGTGGCTTCCACTGTGTCAGTGAGGGGCATTGTGCGCGATAGTGTCTCTTTTGAAGGCATCCCGTATGCATCCATAATAATTTCAGGTACAGAGTCGGGTGCTGTTGCCGATGCCGATGGCGTTTTCGAGCTTGTTGTGCCGGAGGAAGCACGGTCGCTGAAAGTGGCATCGCAAGGCTACACGCCGGCTGAGATCGCATTGTGGACAAACTCGCTCAATATATATGATGTGCGCCTGCGCCCTGAGGCGACACAGCTGCGCGAGATTGTCGTTGGCAAGGCACGCTACTCCAAACGCAACAATCCTGCCGTGGACTTTGTGAACCGTCTGCGTCGCAGTGCCGATATCGGCGATCCGCGAGCCAATCCATGGTACTCGTATAACCGGTACGAACGGATTGCGATGGGCATAAACGATTTCGATACAGTCCGGAGTTCCGGGCTGTTGAGGAAATATCCTTTTCTGATTCAGCATGTCGATACTTCGGCTATCTCCGGCAAGTCGGTGCTGAATCTTTCGGTCAACGAAAAGGCATCGTCGGTCTATTTCCGCAATAGTCCGGGAGCGCGGAAGGAGATGGTAACGGGCATAAGGCAGAGAGGGGTGGATGAGATTGTGGACAATGACAACATGCAGACAATCCTGTCAGACGCTCTGCGCGAAATCGACCTGTACAATTCCGACATAATGCTGCTGCGCAACAGTTTCGTGAGTCCGCTGTCGCCTATCGGTCCGGATTATTACAAGTATTATCTTGTCGACAGTGCTGTTGTCGACAACGAGAAATGTGTGGTTCTTGCATTCTATCCACGTTCTGCCATAGGAAATGCTTTCAGCGGGCACATATATACAGCCGCCGGCGATACTGCCATGACAATCCGCAGAGTTGAACTTAAAAGCCCGAGGAATTCCAACCTGAATTTCGTGCGCAGTCTGAATATAGAGCAGACCTACGACAGAGCGGCCGACGGCTCGAGGCTCAAGACATCGGATTGCCTTGCCATGGAGTTGAGTGTGCTTCCCGGAGCACCCGAAATATATGTGACACGGAATATCGCATATTCCGGCCATAGTTTCGAAGCACCCGCCGACAGCGCTATTTTCGATACCGTGGGTGAAGTCGTGGTAAGCGATAGCGCCGCGGTGCGCGACAGCCTGTTCTGGAGCTCCGTGATGCCTATGCCGGAACCGGAAGCGGAGAGCAGGGTAAGCACACTCATGGACAGGCTCCGGGAAATACCCTTGTACTACTGGGGTGAACTGATTCTGAAACGTCTCGTAACCGGTTACTGGCCTACCGCGAAAAAAAGCAAATTCGATTTCGGCCCGCTGAACACTCTCGCGTCCTATAATGCGCTCGAAGGAGTGCGAGTGCGTGTCGGAGGCATGACAACGGCGAATCTCAGCCCCAGGTGGTTCGCACGTGGATATGTGGCCTATGGCTTTGCGGACCACAAACTGAAATACTCCGCCGAGATAGAGCACTCATTCCGTGAGCGGCGTTATCATCCGCAGGAATTCCCGATTCATTCACTGAAGTTAAGGCATACATACGATGTGGACCGCATAGGATCGCATTACCTTTTCACCAATGCCGACAATTTTGTGCTTTCGCTCACACGCATGCCCGCAAGACTGGATACCTACCGCCGGTCGACATCCATGGACTACACCCTCGAGTTTGCCAATAACTTCTCGCTTAAGGCTTCCCTTGAATATTTACGGCAGGAGAGCAGCCGTTTTGTGAACCTTCATAATACCGAAGGCACGCTTGCCGGTCATTATTCGCAGGCTGTCGTAGCGGTGGAACTGAGATATGCCCCCGGTGAACGTTTCTACCAGATGCGCACCGGGCGCGTGCCTGTCAATCGCGATGCTCCGGTATTCGTGCTGTCGCACAAGTTTTCGCCAAAGGGCTTTCTGGGTTCGCGCTATGCGCTGAATAAAACAGAGTTCAATTTCAGCAAGCGGTTCTGGCTTTCGGTTGCCGGACAGCTTGATGTGATGGCCGGAGCGGGACATGTTTGGACAGCCTCTCCGTTTCCCGAACTCCTGATGCCCAATGCAAACGTCACATACACCATCCAGCCGCAGAGTTTCGCATTGATGACCCCATTGGAATTCATCAACACGAGTTATGTGTCCTGGGAGCTTTGTTACCATATGGACGGGTTGATATTCAACCATATCCCATGGGTCAGGCGTCTTGGACTACGGGAGATAGTAGGTTTTCGCGGTCTATACGGCAAGCGCAGTGCCGCCGCAACACCGGGGGAAAGCAATCCGGCGTTGCCGCTTTTCCCGGTCGGGGCTCCTGCCCGGATAATGGACCGCGGGCCATATATGGAAATTTCGGCCGGCCTCGACAATGTGTTCCGCATACTCCGGGTGGAGTATGTGTGGCGCCTGAGCTATCGTCACGAACCTTACCGTCTGGATCGTTCGGGGCTTCAGGTTGCGCTTCATTTCACTTTTTAGGTTCTGCAACGGAAAAAATGCCTAATTTTGTGTTATTCATAAAACACAGATATCAATGAATCCTACCGGTGAAATCATAACGGCATTGGCAATACCTTTTGCGGGTACATGTATTGGAGCTGCATGTGTCTACTTCATGCGGCGACAGATGCCGTTGTATCTGGAGAAGGCTTTGGTCGGCTTTGCTGCCGGAGTTATGACTGCGGCATCGGTATGGTCGTTGCTGATACCTTCAATCGAGCTTTCCGGCGACGGTGCCATGGCAGTTGTGCCCGCGGCAGTAGGTTTCATGTTGGGCGTCGTCTTTCTGTTGATGCTAGATAAATGGACGCCCCACCAGCATCTGCACAGCAGCGAGTCCGAAGGACCTTCCAGCGCGCTTTCGCGTAGCTCGAGGCTTGCAATGGCTGTTACCATCCACAACATTCCCGAGGGCATAGCCATGGGTATAGCGCTTACGGGTGCATTGGTGGGCGATGGCGTGCTTGGCTATAGCGCCGCCTTCGCCCTTGCGGTGGGCCTGGCTGTGCAGAACTTTCCAGAAGGTGCCATAGTGTCGATGCCGCTGCATGGAATGGGCCATTCACGTAACAAGGCTTTCGGCATGGGAGTTTTCAGCGGAGCTGTGGAACCGGTTGCAGCGTTGCTTACCATGGCAGGTGCTTCGCTTATATTGCCTTGGTTTCCTTATCTTCTCGCTTTCGGAGCCGGAGCTATGATGTTTGTTGTCGTTGAGGAGCTTCTGCCAATGACTGCGCAGGGGCGCCACTCCAATCTCGGCACCATAGGCTTTGCTGCCGGTTTCGTGCTGATGATGGTGCTTGATGTAATACTTGGATAATTATGGAAATGAATCACGGTTTTTTCAGAATAGCAGTCGCCTCGCCGGCGGTGGCAGTGGCCGATGTCGAGTCGAACGTAGAAAACATCTGCGCCCTCATGCGTCAGGCGTGGCAGAAAGGGGCGGCACTGACAGTGTTCCCCGAACTGTGTGTGACAGCCTACACCTGCGGTGATCTGTTTCATTCGTCATTGTTGCTTGAAGCCGCACAGAAAGGACTTGATAGAATCGCTGAAATTTCTGGAGAACTTCCGGGCACGGCTTTTGTTGTGGGTGTGCCTGTGAGATGCGGTTCCCGGCTGCTGAATTGTGCGGCAGTCGTGAGCGGAGGAAAGGTGGCCGGATATGTTCCTAAAACTTACATCCCGGAATACAATGAATTCTATGAAAAACGGTGGTTCTCATCCGGTGCTGGCATAGAATCCTGTATCGGTGAAGTTCCACTCGGTGGCAATCTGCTTTTCAGAATAGGCGGAGTAACCTTCGGTACGGAAATCTGTGAGGACCTCTGGACGCCTGCACCGCCTTCATCAACGTTGTCGCTGTCCGGGGCGGAAGTTATGGTGAATCTTAGCGCCAGCGACGATGTGATAGGTAAATATTCATACCTTCGGAATATGATTGCGACACAGTCGGCACGTTCTATCTGCGCATATGCCTATGCATCGGCCGGATTCGGAGAATCGTCGACAGATCTTGTGTTCGATGCCAAATTGTTTATCGCGGAAAATGGACGTATCCTCAGCCATAACGACAGGTGGATCAGGGGAAATCAGATGCAGATTGCCGATGTCGATGTCGAAGCATTGCGCCGCGACCGCATGCACACCGGTAGTTTTTCCGACTGTGCCCGCGACAAATCAGAGCCGGTACGGATTATCGACCTTGGAGATGCCGCCATGCCTTCATCCGGTTTATTGAGAGCCGTGGAGCCGCATCCGTTCGTGCCTTCCGCTTCCGAATCGTTGAGGGAACGGTGCGAAGAAATAATAGCCATACAGACTTCTGCACTGGCCAAGCGCCTTCAGGCGACACATACCAGGACTCTGGTAATAGGTATTTCGGGAGGCCTTGACTCCACGCTCGCGCTGTTGGTGGCCGTCAGGGCATTCGACAGCCTTGGCTTGGCACGCAAAGGCATAGTGGGAGTCACCATGCCAGGATTCGGAACCACATCCAGAACACACGGCAACGCCATTGGCCTTATGGAAGCCCTTGGCGTCGATTCACGGGAAATCTCTATAGTGAAAGCGGTAAGCCAACATTTCGCCGATATCGGCCAGGACCCGGAGGTTGCCGATGTAACCTACGAAAACAGTCAGGCACGCGAGCGAACACAGATTCTGATGGATCTTGCCAACCGCCTTGGCGGAATGGTGTTGGGTACCGGCGACCTCTCGGAGCTGGCACTGGGATGGGCAACATATAACGGCGACCACATGAGCATGTACGCCGTGAATGCCGGCGTGCCCAAAACACTTGTCCAGTACCTGGTAAGGTATTTTGCATCTGTCAATCCCGGAAGAGTGGGTGAGTTGCTTGCCGATATAGCCGATACTCCCATCAGCCCGGAACTGACTCCGGCAGCTGCCGACGGTACAATAGCTCAAAAAACCGAAGATCTTGTCGGCCCATACGAACTCCACGATTTCTTCCTTTACTACGTGCTGCGTTATGGCTTCGGACCGCGCAAAATCTTCTTCCTTGCCAAAGAGGCGTTCGGCGACAGATACGATGGCACGACAATCAGGAAATGGCTTAGAACGTTCTTCCGACGCTTCTTCAACCAGCAGTTCAAACGCTCCTGTATGCCCGACGGCCCTAAGGTGGGTAGTGTATGCCTGTCGCCGAGAGGTGACTGGCGCATGCCTTCCGATGCATCCGCAGCACTGTGGCTTAAACAGTGCGAGTCATTGTAGACAAGAAACAGCAACGGTTATCTCACCGGTAGGAGAGGGCGATAACCGTTGTTTAAATCATTTCTGAATGAATTTCTTGCCGTGTTTAATATAGATATTTCCCGGCATAGGCATTTCGACCGTTCTTCCGAATAGATCGTAAGTATTGTCGTTTTGTCCTTTTGCGTCGATTTCAATACAGCCCATACCGGCCGATGGAAAATTGTCGGTTTCGATAAAATTGGTCATATAATCCCAACCTGGAGCCGCCATGTATTGCTGCTTCGTACCGACAGGGATATATACGGGAGTTAAAGGGTTTACGCGTGTAAAAGGCGTTCCGTCGGATTCATATCCAGATGCCTGTATATATTCGGGAGGAACAGTTGCCTTGCACCAAATGCTTGTCAGACTGCCGCATAAGGCAAATGCACGGTCACCGAGACTTTTTAGCGAAGCCGGAAAAACTACAGATGTGAGCCTGTTGCAAGTCTGAAACGCATTTTGGCCGATTGATTCCAATGTTTCCGGAAAATCTATATTTGACATTTTAACTTGGTCGAATGCAAACTCGCCTATGGTGATAGCCTTGGAGGGAATGTTCACTTTTTTCAAAGAGAAACAACCTGAAAAAACATCGGCCGGAACAAGTGTCGAATTGTCCGGCAAATGTGCTTCGGCAAGTTTCCAGTTATTGTAGAACTGACCGCCTTGCGAACAAAGAGAACAGTTATCCGGCAAAATCGCCTTTTCAAATGCAGCATTGGCGAAAGCCATGCAGCCGAGATATTCCAGTGATTGAGGTATATAGATTTCGGATATTTTACAAGAGTAGAATGCTCCGCAGATAATAGCGTGCAGCGATTCTGGAAGTGTTATTTTACCTGTCAGTCCGCGGCAATTGTAAAACGCCTGTTCACCAATCACTCTCAGGCTTTCCGGGAAAACCAATTGTTCGGCGGTTAAACTTATGCAGTCTGTGAAAGCCGCTTTACCGATGGTCTGCAATGCGCTGGGCAATTTGATTTCACGAAGTGAGGTGGCATATGCAACTGCAAAGTCGCCTATTTCAGTTACATCTTCCGGAAGAAGTAACTTTTCAAGCCATGTAGTAGTTATCACCATAGTTCCCCAGTTGACTTGTTCATCCTTGTGGAACAGAGCTTCTTCAGGGATAATGCCGTTTTCTACCGTTGCATTCTCGAGATTGATAATTTTGAGGCGTCCATTGAACGATGATTCCCATAGTGTACTGAAATCATCATCATTCATCGGGCCTTCTACCGAGATGGAATCTATTTCGAATATTCTTTCACCCAGGACAGCCGCCAGAGTGCCGCTTTCCGCCAAAACCGCATGCGCATATTGATTGTCTTCCTGGTTTCTGCCGGATGCTTTCTGTTTACTGCACAACTCAAATTCTTGAAAGGAGGAACTATTAATTGACCAGTGTTCTTCAATCAATTTAGGAATTAGAACAATTTCGTCCGTGCCATAAGGACTTGTGATGGTTGTATGTGCGAATGCCATAAACGGCACTGCAACTATCAGAGATAAGATTGATTTGATGATACGATTTTCCACTTGCCCATTTTTTATTGGCAAAGTTATGCAATAAAAATGGCTTCGCAATAAAACTTGTTTTATTCGTTAGCTTTCTGTGCGAGTTTTTTTCGGATTCGGCTCAGATAGACAGGGGTAATGAGCAGATAGGAGGCAATATCCTTCAATGAAACGATGTCAAAAATCTGTGGACACTGGCTGAGAAGATTAAGATACCGTTCAGTCGGTGTCTTGCGGTAAAGTTCAAGATAGCGCGAATAAATCTCGCTAAAAAGGATACCGTTGATAGCCGGATGGTTATTGTTGAAAAAACGGTCAATGGCATTCCTTGCCTCAATCATTCTAATTTGAATACAGTAGAGTCGGCGCCGGCTTTAATAGTCACTTCCGAGGGGAGTCTATTATAAGAATTATAGTAGTCAGCGACAATCGTGTCTTCGAATGCAAACCCTACAACAGCTTCATTGCCCGATGAAGTAATGGCTGTGTATTTGAAGTAGCCGGACTCAACAACTCCGATAAGATTGCCAACCGAGCCCTGCTCAACGAAAATAGCCTCTTTGGCATAATGGCAGAGCCTCCCGTTCTCCCGACAATAATCCTTTATCACCGAGAGATTGATCATGCTATCATATATATTGAATTGAGCCATATGTCTAAACAAAGTTAGCTAATTTGTAGCAAGACTCAGCCGATTTTCAAAATAAATTTGCGCGACTGCATGGTGAGGAAGGAGAGCGCAGGTTTGTAGCCGGAGGATATTTAAGTAAACATTTCTCTCGCTCACCCTGGCAAGGAGAATCCGGCAGGGCATATTTCCATCAGTTTTGACAACGCCGATGCACCTTGTCTGACCGATGAATTTATGACTCGACTCGCAAAAGAGTATATGGAAGAATTCCGTGCCATACCCAAAAGTAGACAAATGAAGCTCAGAGTGAAAACATACACTTTTGGGTATGGTACGCATGGTGTTATAGTTCTAATTTTGCAGCAGATTAAACCAAAATATTATGAACAATATAGTGAAGATACTTTTGATGTTGTCAATTCTATGGATAACATCGTGTTCGAGCCCGAAACCCATTACATTCTCTAATGAAAAATGGTCATTCTCCGGAGTCGTAGGCGATATTATAAACTCCGATTCTACTCTAAGGTTCAGCTTTGGGCCCCATGCCCTTAATCCCACAATGACTCTCATCGGTTGTGCTGATTCTTTATCAATTCACAAGGATGCAAGAAAATATATTACCCGTATTCTGAAAGTCTGCGGTCTTGAAAATAGCACTGTATATTTCTATGCCCCACTGGAAAATACAATGTGGGTGGAGTTGCCAAAAAATTATCGTGATGTCAAGCCTGCTGCTGTTTCCTTTAATCTTAATGATTCCATTCCGGGAACCTCATGGGTATGGGATGATGATATACACGAAGGGGATAGAAGACCATATGAAATCTATTCCAATACTTATAAAGATAAAAGGAATGGTACTCTAATCGTTGTGGATAAATTGCATTATGGCTCAATACCCATGGCTTGCCTTCATATTTTCCAATCCACGACTCCTAAAACAACTTCAATGGGTTTTCAACCGTGGCATTGGACGAGCAAAGGCAATCTCCTTGACCATACTTATGATGATATTCTCGCTAACTGGATTGACAGTAGAAGGGATATTGTCTTTGACAATTACAGAGCTGGATTGCAAATTGAATATCGCAGGAAAACAAATGATATACGGGCTGAATTGAAAGAAATACTCAAATTGGATCAGGAACCCCGCAACAGAATTGTTACTGCTTGGCAGGAACATCCTCAAGACACCATTTTGCATCAGCAGATAGGCCGAGAAATATGGCATAATGACAGCATAAATCTTATACGGGTATTAGACATATTGGAGAACTACAATTTGGATTTTGGAGAGGAGAATGAAGTCCTTTGGGCTGTAATACAGCATAGTTCTCTTGAACTGCAACAAAAATATCTGCCTAAATTTATAGCGGCGGCACATAAAGGGAAAATCCGTGGCGAACTTATAGCAGTAATGCAGGATAGGATTGCCTGTTGGTCCGGCAAGTTGCAGTTATATGGATCTCAAGGAAATATTGATGAAAATGGAGTATTTGTACCTGCTCCAATATTTGAACCTGAAAATGTTAATACGCGTAGAGCCTCAATGGGAATGTGTACATTACAAGAATACATCGATCTAATGAGTCGTCATTAAATACGCACCAATGACAAGCGAAGAAAGACGCCGGATAGCAGGCTGCCGAATTGCAGTCGTTGGAGCGTGTGAGTTTATTGACAGCATCAAGGCCGAACTTCAACAGTTGGGCTTTGAGTCCATTCAAATAATATCTTCCTCTAATAAGCAGCCTGCGATAAGCAATTTCGATGTTATTGCCGAGAATGTCAACGAAGGCAGTTCTTGTATGTCACAGGAAACAGACATTCCTTTAATACTGCCATTCGATTTTGTAAATGGAGCCGGTGTGATTGTAGTTATGCCCGATGATGAAAGGGATATAATATGCAAACCTGACCTCCGGCAATGGGCGGCAACATATATGGCAGGTTATTGTGCATTTTGGAATGTCGAAGGATGCGAGTGGCTGCGAGATTCGCTGCCAGACATTAAAAATGGCGTGACGAGCGGTGCGTCACTTAAAACCGCAGCATATATATGCGCACGGATAGCAGCCAACATCGCTGTCGGGCGCGAAGTGAAACATTTTCCACGATTTTATTTGTGCAAGAATTTAGAGTAGCTTGTTATTTGTAGCGGCAACTATGGCTTCGGAGATATTGCGCACA
>DKUJ01000026.1 GCA_002490635.1 Porphyromonadaceae bacterium UBA7207 | reverse complement strand
GAGTTCGAATCTCGGTCGCTCCGCTTAAAAGCGCTGAAAATCCAGTGATTTACTGGATTTTCAGCGCTTTTTGCGTGTTTATGCATCCTGATACTAAGGGGTCAAGCCGAGACCCCGGTGCATATGTTAAAATGGGTGGTGGATAAATTTAAATGTTCAGGCGTATAGTATGACGAGTCGGAAGATGAAAAAACGCGGTCTCGGACCCTGCGCATTTGAGAGCGGAAGATCTTGATCTTAGAGTTGAAGGCTTCGGCACAGCGCCGGATGTAATTGAGAAAAGCATCCACAATCTCTTGCAGATGCTATTCTATTATAGAAAGCTGTTTCTATTTCAGATTGATGTACTGTTTTAACGCATCGACATACTCTTCAAACGCTTTGCGGCCTTGTTCGGTGATTTTGCATACAGTGCGTGTCTTCTTCCCGACAAACCCTTTCTCCACGGCAATATACCCGGCAGATGAAAGTTTGTCAAGTTGTACGCTTAGGTTGCCAGAAGTCGAATCCGTTTTCTCACGAAGATAGACAAAATCGGCTTCTTCGACATTCATCAGAATCGATATTACGGCAAGCCTCAACTGAGAGTGCAGTAATGGATTCAATTCTTTCATTGCTTCGAGGCATTTAGTTTTTTACGGATTACAAAAGCCGGGACTATGAACATCAGCAGGAAGCAGAGCATATAGAGCGGTAGCACCCACACTATAAGCAACTGTATCATGCAGATTTGGAGAGCTATAACCACAAATCCCACAATGATAGAGAATACACCGCCGAAAATGTATGAATTTTCTTTCAGCAATATGCCGGTCATTGCCGCACCGAAACCCACCATGATGAACGCATAATAGAACATTACGAGCCATGCCTCCGGGTGTCCGAGAAGATTGAACACCAGGCACATTAATGAAAGAGCGATAGCAATGAAGCCTACGGTCTTCCATATCCCATCGCTGACTGTATCAATCAGTGTCTTCGCGCCTTTCACCACTTCTGACTTCTTTACCATTATGATATTTACCGGCACACCGATAGCAGGTATGGCAAACCATACCAGGTTAATCCACGGTGAGTGGAAGAGGAGCATACCGGTAAGTACCGTTGCTGCGGTAAGGATTGTGAGTACAGCCCACATTATCGAGATACGTAGATCTGGCATTGCCACACGCTGTTTCGATGATTCTATCATCTGCGCGATGAGAGCCATGCTCTCTTGGGGGGTGATTTTTTTGTCTTCCATTTGTTGATGATTTTTTGAGTTTAATAAATCGGTTTGTGTTATATACCGTATCTTTAAAAGAAAGGAGTAAACTCGCGCGATGTCACTCCATTTCTATGATGCAAAGTTAAACCGATTTATATTATAAACCAAATTTTTCGATAATTTTTTTGTTATTATTTCATCGCACAAGTTATACCTCTAAGCATCAATGATTTATAAAATGATAATTGGGTAAATTGGCGCGAGAGGTCGCGTGTGAGCGCTTTGCTGATGGTCTCGGCCATCTGCTTGCCGAAATTGTCGGCAAAGAAATCGCGTATATTCATCACCGAGGCGAAGTATTCCTTCGCTATCATGAAGTATGCTCCGGCGGTGCCGCTGAAAAAATATCGGTCAATCTCGTTGAACGATATTCGGGGGTCAAGGTAGATGCAGCACTACTCCAACCTGACCTTTTCGAGGAACAGTCCGCAATTTCATCGGTCGCATACTCGGAGGCGATGAGTTGAAAAACATAGCGTAACTGTTTATCGGATAATTCGTGCCAGCCCTGCGGCACAATAAAGTTAATTGAGATTGTCTGCATAGAAAAAGTGCTTTATCGTACTGCGAAAGTACGGTAAAGCACTCTATGCGGAAAAGACAACGTTAATTGTGTCAATATGCACTCGTTTCTTTGGGTTTTAGCAGCGAAAACGATATTTCATAAGTGTTGATTGCGGCAAAAACCGATGTACCACCAATAACGAGCCAAGCAATTATGGTGAAGTTTTTAGCAAAAGTGTTCAGTATGGACTCGCTCGGTAAGGTCAATTGCCAATTTGAAACGGCATCAATCAAATATGGCAAAGACAATGAGAATAGGAAGCCGACAATAAAGCCGACAATGACGGCTATTAAGACGGCTTTTTTACTCCGCGACCTGACTTCGGCTATGTGCTGTTTGACTAACTCCACGGAATTTAGATTTCGTTGGAGCTTATTCATAAACCGAAAGTCGGACGAAAGTTCCGGCTCGAAGTTTGAGAATAATGATTTAAATTTATCATCTTCCATAAGATTTTGTATGGTTAATTGATTGATAACAAACCGCGCAGATGTGTGCGGCCTCGCGAAAGATGTTGCTTCACTGCATTTTGTGAGGTTTCCTGTATCTCAGCTATCTCCTTGATTGAGTAGCCCTGCATATAGAATAGCAATACCGATGTGCGTTCCTTTGCAGGAATTCTGTTCAAAGCTTCGTAGAGGTCTTGATAAGCAAAAGAGGAATCCGCGCTGTCATGTGCGGTAATATCTTTTGCATCATCTATGCCGACTGTAAGCCGTTCTCCACGCTTATTATTGATGAACGTGTTGTAGCCGATTTTGAAAATCCAGGCGTTGAATTTGTCAAGGTTTGAAAATGTATCGCATGAAAGATAAGCCTTGATGTAGGATTCCTGTGCAATATCATCCGCGAGCGAGGTATCTCCGCAGCATAGAGCCACAAGAAAGCGGCGAAACGCTTTCTGTGTGGCTTCTACATGAGATATGAATTGCTCGCGAGTCATATCCTTGGGCGGTTAGTCTTTGATTTGTTTACGAGTTACGAGGTAAACAACAAGATAGCTCAGACCTACTGCGAGTGATGCACCGCCGAATACCAAAGGAACTGTAACGGGGTCTGCAGAGAACTCGGTGCCCATGCAGAGTGACACAATGCCCACGATGCAGAGCGCAAGACCGACGAAAGAGAAGATGCAGCCCAGGAGCAGTCGATTGTTGAGAATCTCGCGAGCCGTTTTCTTGGGCTTTTGAAGAGCCTCTGCCAGTTTGTCTGCATCGATTCCACAGTTGGATTCGATTGCTTTGATAAGCACTTTTGAACGCTTGTTGTCGTTGTTCATTTTTGTTGCTGCGATTATTGCCACGACTGCTACCGGGAGCACTACGCAGACGAAGATGGGAACTAATGTTGCTGTCATATCTTTTGAGTTTTATTGTTCGTGTAACGTTATTCTTTTGAGGCGTCTCGTATGTAAGACACATCTCGATGATAAAAGGTGACAGGAACAAAAGGAAAATTATACAAGTGTACAAATTATTTGAGAAATAATAGAAACACACAAAAAAACAATGATTGCCTGAGGAGGTGTGGACGTGTCGTTAAATACCCCTGTTCACCCGGCTAAAAGTAATCGACTTGTCGCTTTGCTATGCAAAGAAGTAGCCGGAGGCTTTCTTTTCGTTTCGGAACACCGGCGCGGGCTTCATAGCCCGGCAGCGTCTCGACGGAGTTAAAATTGAGAAAGTCCATAACTTGCTGATTTTTCTTTGCCAAGGCGAGACAGCGAAGTTATGCACTCTATGGTGTCTGCGAAAAGACGCTTATTTAATCTGCTTTTTAATCAGAAAAACACTAATTTTGCAGTGTTGATTCCCGGTAGCCCCTGACTTGTCAAGCTATCGGGTTTAGTTTTTTATACCTGCAAATGTGCGCATTTTCAGCGTAATCTTTGAAATGAGATGTGGGCAACCAAAAACATATTCCCCGGCTACAAATATCATGTTATTGCAACCGGGGAGATTTTTTTAGTTCGCTTTTAAATTGGGAACTGTCAATTAGGGTGAACAAATTCGGTTATTAGCACGCGCTGTCCCCTGTATGTAAGGCGTACCCGATATGTATCGACCTGGGCACCGTTTTTAACGCGTACGTTCACATATCCACCATTTGGAGCTTGTTCGCTTGTGCTATAGTAAACAAGTTCCACACGGTATCTACCGGCATCAGGGTTGGACCAGAAAACATTTTCTACAGCAGTCGACGATGGCGTGCCTCCGGTACGGTTGTCGACATCAAGATATCCACCGGTACGGCTGTTGCGCATATTGCGGTAGTCGATTTCATTTCCCGATGGTTCTGTAACATGAAGATCGACATCGCCGGGGAAGGGCCACTCTATAGTAACACGGATTTCTCCGTCCTGACCTTCATCGGTGCGCACTTCCACGGGTTCTGGCTCTGGTGCGGGTTCTGGTTCCGGCTCGGGCTGAGGCTCCGGATTATCAACCGGTTCGTCGATGATTTCGATTGGCTCCGGGTCTGCTGCTGCAATCGGTTCTGGCTGCTGGCGGCAACTGGTACACTTGCTAAGAAGTAGCAGCGTAACCAGCAGGATGAATGCCCCTGCAAGTATTCCTTTGAGATGATTGTTCATGATGGTAGATAGATGATTAGAATGTTCCGGCCAGAAAGACTTTCAGAAATTTGTTATTGCTGTCGGGAGCTGTCTGGAGCTGCCGGCGTCTGCGATTCCGCAGCAGGCGGATAGTTGAAAGTTACTACATGGCTGTCCTGCCCTGAGGTACGCATCTGCAGATTGTATTGCCGCGAGACGCCGTCGACTTTGACAACTACTTTCGCAGGGCCGCCATTGGGAGCTTCGTCATCGACACGATAGAATACCACATTTACTTTGTACTGTCCGTTACGAGGATTACGCCAATATGCATTTTCCGCAGACCCCGAACCTCCGCTTATTTCATCAACGTCGAGGTGCCCGCCTCCACGTGAGTCGTCGCGAAGATTGCGATACCATATTTCTTCGCCATTGGGCTGCATTACATGCAAATCCAGATCTCCCGGGAAATCCCATAGCAAGGTTATCTTTATGTCGCCGTCGCCGCCGACATCTTCGGGGCGTACGGGCGCTTCCCCACGGTTATGGCGGCACGTGCTAAGCAAAAGCAGTGCTATCAGCAGGATGAAGGCTCCTGCAAGATAAGCTTTCAGATAGTTGTTCATTTCGCTGAGGAGAATTATTAGTTACAGAAACCACAGCACAGCCACGGTGCCGATTATCTGTAGAAGCAGAGCCAGTGGCACAAGAATGTAGAACAGAGCTTTGGATGTCTTATGGTTGAACAATACCATGCCACATAGAGAACCGAAGGCTCCCATAGCCACCGTGACAAGCACCAGCACCCATTCAGGAATACGGAACTTGGAATACACGGCACAGTGTTTGTCGTAGGCGAACAGCAGGAATGCCAGCACGCACATTATGTAGATCACCGGCATCACCCAGTGGTAGAACAGCATATTCATAATAGTAGTTATGCGAATAGGTTGGGAATACGGGAATATAGTCCTTCAAGAACGAAGTAGGCACCAACGATTCCGAGCAGCCCGACAGCGGCAAGAGCGATTTCACCGGCGATTTTCCACCAAGGCTGAGGCCCGTCGACCTCGACAAGTTCATAATGGAACTCGTCCTTTTCCAGTGTCAGAGGAATCTGTGGATATGTGCGGTACTGGCTGTACAGACTCACTGTAACCGGGCGTTCGTAGGCGAAGTCATCGCTTCCGAAGCTTATCACGCCGTTACTGTCCATGGCACCGGTAATACGTTTGCTGTCCTGGCTGAGAATACATGTCGCACCAGCAGCAGGCGAACCGTCGCGGTGAACCACTCTCAACAACATGTCGTTTTTGCCGGGCACGCTGTCATAGGGCAGCCGGAATATGTATTCCTGCTGAGCGGAATCCAGTTCGTAGGTTTCGTAGGTTGTGGGGCGATTGCCGTCGTACGCAGTAAGAATATCGCCCGAAAGCACACGCATGGGCCCTACCATACCGTTCTGGTCGGTAAGACAGCTTACTGTAGCGCTTCCATCGCCAAGATTGACATCGACAGGATAGAATGCCAGCGGCTCGTCGGACAGATTTACAACCCTCAGATACGCATCGAATTCCACGGGTGCCGGAGTATCGAATGTGAACTCGAAACGCATGGTGCCGTCGATGGCACTGCGGTTTTCGCTCCGGTCGCGCACACTTGCACTCACCTGCCCTTCCTTTGTGTCGAATTCATATACCGCCAGGCCGGAAGCATCTGTTATGGCATCTATCTTTCCTGCAGGGGTGTCGATTGCCACTCTCTCACCAGCGATGGGTGCCCCGTCTCCGGAAACAGCCACTTCCACGCGAGTCCTCGGCTGATGTGGTGTCCTGGTGTCGAACACAAATTCGTTTATCACATCCTTACGCAATTCGCGCCGCTGCATTTCGGAACCAAGTGATACCCTGGCCTCTTCACCGTCGAACCAGGGAAGCGAACATCCTGCCATTCCCTCGGTGAGAGTGAGCACGGCATGGCGCCTGCCATAGTCTATAACTACCTCGGCACCATTCACCGGCACATCGTCATGGCGTGCCATAACCCGCACCGAAAGATATTCGGTTACATCGACATTGATGTTTGTGGTGTCCTTGTCGATTACAGTAATACGTTCCACACCGGTTGCGATGTCACGCACAGACACTGTGGAACCAGGTGTATGGCGGCCGAAGCTGAAAATGCCACGGCCGTCGGTACGTTCCTCTACCCACTCCATGCCCTGTGCGAACGCAAAACGGCGGTTCGGAACAGCCTCACCATCTATTGAAAAGCTGACAGTTATTTCGTTGAGTTTGTCCTCTTCGATTGTCTCTGTGATAACCGAACCGTGTGCACGGTTGAAATTTGCAAAACCCCAGCCGGTGAGCTTGACTTCCAGATGATCGCCACTTCGACGCCGGACGAAGATAAAATCATCGTTGGGAAATGTGAACACCTGCTCCAGCACACTTGCCATACCCGGAAATTTATGCAACGATTTTCCTTTAAGTTCGGCAATGCGTGTTTTCGCCTCGGTCTGGTCGTCCTGCGAAGCCGACGACAGCGGACGCCACCCTTCCGCATCGCTATCGCTCCAGTAGTAGCTGCTGTGTGTAACATATACTGGTGCAAATATTTCGGCATCTTCGCCCATTATCTTCTTGATGCGGGCATTGGCGGCATCGCGAATGTTCCATATGGCAACTTGCCAATGGACTTCAGTACTCGGTACTTCTTTTATTTTCGGCATAGTGCTGTCTAATTTTGGATAAAAGAACGACGGACATTATTAATGGCGCCGATTATTTCGGGTGTCTGCAATGGCTGCGGCAGATTTGCCGACAGTGCATGGAGCTGACTGGCGGCATTGTTTCTTGCCTGTTCGTTATCGCTGTAATAACCGTTGGTATTCAACTCCGACAAGGTATTTAAAAGCGCCCTGCGCTCCTTTTCGATATAAAGCATATGTGCCTGACGGATATTTTCATCGAAAGTATCGTTGGATAGCGCACTCTGAATCCATATTATATCGCACAGGTCGGGACTTGATGCCACCAGACGTCGCTTTTCATCAAGAATACGCTTTCTGCGGCTTTTATATGCATCCATATCGGCCAGGTGTTCGTTCCAATCGAGATTACCGCCGGCAACAACTCTGAGATTGAACACCGGGTCGGGGCCGGCCCCTCCGGAATTGTAGCTGTACATGAAATTATAGATTTCCCTGTTATTCCTGAGGCGGTCGGCCGCAGGAGAATCGCCTACCACATTATATTGATTGCACAGATAGTCGAACCCTTGGTATACAGGTCCGAGCACGTCATGACTGGATATTCTCTGGCGGCGTTCAATACTCCGGAAAGCAATGGATGCCACGCTGTCGAGTTTCAGAATCGTTCCGGAGACAAGCTTGTCGATCAGCACTGTGGTGTCGGCATCGTCGCTATGGCTACGGATGTACGACAGACTGTTGTTGAACGCAACCGGATTCCAGCCACAATCAAAACGCGACACATCGTTCTCCACCTGGCCAACGAGCTGCACATGCATGTCGCTGCTGAGATTCTCCGGTTCTATGTCGGAACTGAAAATCTCGCCGCCGAAAGAAATCCAGTATACCCCAGCCAGAAAAAGACAGAGAACGGCGCACAGTGTTATTATCTTGGATATATTCACCTTACTGTTGCGTTATTGGTTCCTTAGACTGGGAGGTATGCTCTTCGGTGTCGGCATGATCTTCGACATCGGGGTTGCTTCCATGCGTACGGCCTAAATCGATATCGCCGGATTGTTCAGCGTCCTGTTGGTGTATGGAATCGGACTGTACCGGAACAGCGACTGGCGATTCGGCAGGTTCCACTTTGTCGACCTCCTCATTGTGTTCGCCGGCTGCATCCAGCGTTTCCACATCACTGCTTGTGTTATTTACAGTAGTCTCGATTCGCTCAGCGGTGGAAGCTATTGCATCCCGTATGGCGTTGCCGGTATACATGCCAAGCAGATAGCCTGCAAAAAGCAACAGCAGTCCGGCCAGAAGCAGACCGGTGATACGCACCAGATAGTCCGAGTTGGAAAGTGTGTAATTAAGCTTGTAGCTGAAAATCTCAGCAATGCGGCCAATGAACCTTTTTTTACGGAATTCCCGGGCGAAAAAACAGTTGCCGTCCTTTACCACACTGTCGCAGAAGTACTGCGCAGGAGTGCCCAGCATGACCTGTTGGATTGTCCGCTGAAAATCGTCGGGAACAGCAATCTCAGCGCTTTGAATTCCATGTGCGTCGGGCTTAAACTCCATTTTGCGGATTATGCTGTATCCTTGAGCCTCACATCCGGGCTTCGGTGCAATATGCACATAGCAACTGCCCATCGGTGGAATCGCCGACGGCAATTCCATTTTCAGCACGCTGCCACCAGATAACCCAACGGCATCAACCACGGGTATATTCTTGGGGTTGGGTGGTTCGGGTTTTCTGCGGGCATTCACATGGATGGTGCCGTTCACAAGACTCACACCCGTAATCTGGCAATTGCACTTGGAGTCTATGCTAAAGGTCGATTTCAGTACTGCCGGATCTGCATATCGATGCAGAAATTCGGTTATTTTCATGCCGCGAAGAACAATGCCCGAAGTCGGAAACGGCTCGAAGGAGCCCGACATCAGCGATGTGCGTGCACTGCTCAGGAACGAGGCTTCGTCACTATCGGTGAGCCCTACAATCTTCAGCCGAACTATCATTTCTTTTTCCTCGGGTTCGAACGACAGTTCCACCGTGGCTTCCTTGGCATTAAACCTGGTGGAGACTCCGGCTGACTCAGGCAACGCGAGTTTACGCGTCCAGCATTCGAGAACCTCTTTGGCCTGGATTGTTATTTCCGCAGGATTGAAGCACGCTGCATCAAAACCGTAATCACCGGATTTGAATGTTTGCGAATTTTCGAGAGGCACTTTCTTTATGCTTCCGTCGAAACAGCGCACACCCACATAAACAGGAGGCTCTGCATTGCGTTCGCTTTGTGTGAATGCGAACGATGAATCACCGCGGAATTTTCCGAAGCATACCTCCGAAGCCGACGAAAGGCGTTCGCACATTGGCAGTTTGGAGATGAGCAGGCCGATATCTTTTTCATCGGTGTTTACCAGTACAGGGTTTGCCGAACCATTCATGCACATGGAGCCGCCCCAGCGCGGAACCAATGAGTAGTTCGATATTATTCCTGCTATTTCCGATTCCGGAATTACCGGACGGATGATATCCTTGGGAATGCGGAATGTACTTCCTCTGCGTTCGAGCATGACCGCTTCCACTTTCTCGCTTATGAGATCGAGTACTCTCTTGGCGCTCACCTGGTTGCCGTCGTGGTTCACTATCATGTTTCCGAAGGGTATTCGAAGACATATACGGAATGCCTCGTCTCTGGCCGACGAACTCACGAAGTTGCATATCGCCAACTCATAATTTGCCCAGAAGCCGTCGAATGCAACCGAATAATATCTGTCGGTAAGGCATCGGCTTCGCTGGTCGGCATCGACAGGTGCCGGACCTTGCCAGTTCACACTGCCGAAGACCTGATAGCCGGGATGGCGGCCGGCTACCGCTACTCCTATATTTGTATTATCCATGGTTCAGAAAATGGGCTTGGTGAAGAAGTTGCGGAATCCATGCCAGAAACCGGCTTTGCGGGTCGGGGAACAATAGTCGCATATCACCTTGATAATATTGTCGCTTCCTTCCGGATTGTATTCAAAAATGTTTCCTATGGTGAAATGCCCCAGACTGTAGCAGAACACCCGAGGACGGCCGTCGAGCTGCGGATCTTTGTTGGCATTGATTCCATAGCTTCGGCATTGTTCCACCATATAGTCGGCGTCGGAGTGGTTGATAACACTGCGCACAACTTCGAGTGCAGCCTTACGGCGGTCCGGGCCGGGCAGCATATCGCTCTTTGTCACTATGAAATGCAGGCCTTTTACGCGGCTCATTATCGCTCCATTGGGATTGTCGGAACGTTGCGGGAACATGAGATCCTTCATGGCTCTCATGGCTTGCTTCTGCTCCTGGAGCTGTATATAGTCCACAGTCGGATCTATGAGAATGAAAAACAGTTTGTCGTTACCGCTTGCGAGAATCTCTGGTGCGCCGCTGCCCATATCGGCGAACGATGCCACAACACCACCATCATGGCCACGGGCATTGGCAATTCTGTCGCGGAAATCCTCGCCGGCCATCTCGAAAAGATTGAAATCATAATGGCAGCGGCTTCCGGGTATCTTCGCACGAGCCTTGATGGTAGCGACAAAATCGCGCGGCGTACCGCTCAGCGCCACCCCGGCTTCGGAATATGTACGCACGAAATCGCCATACTCCCCACTGTAGCTCTTGCCGTCGAAGGTCAGATTGCCGTTACGCAACAATCCACTCAGCAGACATGTCTTACCCGAAGAGGTGATACCGAAGAACACGACATCTGTAACACCGCTCTGTCCTTCACACCCTCCTACAAGACTGATGTCTTCGATATTGGGCAGTGCAACCTTCGTTTTGTCCTGCGAGAGAACATTACGGTAGAATTTTTCGTCCACACCGGCCGCTTCCATCAGTTCCTCTTCCGAGAATGCTCCGCTGCTGCGCAACTCCATGAAATCGTCGAAACGGGTAAGCTGCGGAGCCATACGGATTTCCTCGAGAGTCTCTGCCTTGAGTTCCTGTATTCTTCTTCTTGCGGAACTTTCGAACGGATGGCCGGGATTGGCATTGAGGAATTCTATTATCTGGAATATATCAGCCGATGAATAGCGTGCCCATTCCGTCGCGCTTTCGCGCACGCGGGCAGCCTCGCCGGAATGGATTCCGACATGGTTCCATAATTGGTCGTATCGCACCGATGCGGCAGTGAGATCGCTCTGTCTCTGCACCCAGAGCCATGAAAGGTCGTCGGCCTGGCGACGCATGGTGTCGGACATCGGATACCGTCGCATGAAAACGGCAAGATCTTCGATATCGCGGAGGTTCCCGCTATCATCGAGCAATCTCTGCCATTGTTGCGCTACGAGCTGGGCGAACACCATATCGAGACTCTGTTTCCATACAGAGGCTGTCTGTATATCCTCCGAAGCCTCAGGCATGGCGCTCCATTGGCGAATGAAATCGTTCACAGCCCTGCCTATTTCCGGCGATGGCATCTGTCCGGTCTCGTTATGGGCTGCAAGAGCCTCCTCAACTCTTATCTTAAGGCTTCTGAATATTTTGCGTTCCTCGATATGATGTTTGATTTTTCTGACCGCTTCCACATTGTTACGGGCACTTTCTGTATTTCCCCATTCCTGCAGATAACTGTCAACAGCATTTTCTGTAGCATCCTCATCAAGCGAGATTCCGGCAGCCGCTACAACTGCCTCATGCTGCTTCATCTCCTCGGGATTGGGGCGGCTCAAGGCCTCGCGCCTCGCTTCTGCAAGGCGCACAGCGAAGTCCGGATTATCCTTGGCCAGCTCATCAAGCTGCTCGGGGAGAAAACGTTTCTGTATAATATAGCCTGCAAGCTGCGCCGCAGAACATTGGCGCAATTTCATCTTATAGGCTGTAGGTAGTGGTGTTGCCATAGCGGTGTATCAAAGAGGAAGCCCCAGGGCATCGGACGGTTTGTTGCCCTTGTCGATTGCTTTCTTGAGTGAACGGTATGTTATCAGGTAGTAGAACAGATACAATAGTGAAACACACATGGCGAAAACGATACCGCCAATCGTGAATTTCTTCATTCCATCAATATGTGCTCTATATGCTGTGGGGGTGTATGAATACACAGTTGCCTCTGTCATTGTGCAGCCGTATTGCTGCGATGCTCCAGCGCGTACATTCGGAAGCATGAGCTGGCGTGACACGGTGGACATCACCTGACCAGCCTGCTCGGCAGTATTACTCAGCCGATAGGCAAGAGAGGCATAAGGGATAGGGTTCGCACCACGTATTGTCCCCCGCATGACTTCCATGGAGCGGCGGAAAGAACCTGCATAGCTGTCGTTGCCGATGCGCAGGTCGGCTATCTTCACGCTGTCCTCGCCACGGTGTGCCCGCAGCAACTGATAACTCAGATTTTCCGGGGAGGTATGATAGTAGTCGTTCAGGAACTGGCGCAGACCTGGAGCGCAGTTGGCATTTCCGAGACGCACAAAGTTGTACATTCCGGCATAGCTTGTACGCAGGCGACGCTCTTCCTGATTTTTAAAGTCCTCCATAAGGGATTCTATACCGCCGATATCTGTATTGGCGGCCTGGCGCAGTCCACCCGCTCCTTTGATAAAGTTGAACGACAGAACTGTAGGTGTAAAAGCAAAAGTTATTACCGCCATCATGCCGGCGATACAGCAAATCTCCACTATGCGCCATTTGCCGAAATCCTTGGTTGCTGTCTTTGCCCTTACTGCCAGAAGCATCACTACAATGCCTGCAATAGCTACCAGGATTCCGGCGATGGAAGACATCAGAGGCGATACAAGTCTTAGAGAAAAGCCTATCCAGGTACATGCCGCAAGAACCAGTGCACCAAGAATCGAGATAATCAGTCCGAGAGATATTGATATTTTATTGCTATCCATAATGATATGTGTATTCACACTGGATTTTTAATTAGGAACGGCTCGAAATTAAGCCACCACTGACCCAGCACACCGGCGACCTCCGCTTTGGCTCTACTGTTGGATTTAACGGTATATGTAGCAGTGCCGAACACAGCTTCTCCAGCCGGAGAGTTTGCCACCTGCTGGGTGATTACGATACTGTCGGCGCTGCATCGCGCTGTATATTCGGCCTCTGCGGCTATCCCCTCCTCACGGTTGCTGTAGAACCGCAATTTTCCCCGGTTTGGTCCGGTGGGTAACATGTCAATGGTAAGCAACGGCGCAAGTGCGGTGGAGTCTTCAACTACAAGCCGGCGCAGGTCGGCCCACGGAAATGCCCTCTGCGATGTGCCTGAGGACACGGCCTGTAGTAAAGCATCGTATTCTACAAATTCGGTATACAGGCGTTCTATGGCCGGCCCTATCTGCACGATGGGACCTATGCTCGTTTCGCCTCCGGCCACGGGTTTACCAGTGCTTTTCAGCAGCTCTATAATCTGTACTGTTGACAATGTGGGATCCAGACTTTTGATAAGGCCCACGCATCCGCTTACGATGGGTGCCGAGAAGCTGGTTCCATCGGTCAACGTATAGCCGGTTGTACCTGGTACGATGCCAGGCACCTGGACTCCGGGTGCCGAGACTGTGCTCTCGTAAATGTTTTCTTCCGGAAAGTTACCGAAATTGCTGAACATCGCTTTGCTCATACTGGCATCGACCGCCGAGACCTTGATGGTGACATCTCCCCTCTTGGAAGCATCGAGCGCCGTGAATACATTCTCGTTTCCGGCAGCCCATACAATGGTGACATAGTTGCGGTTTGCCATATCGAAAACATATTTCCAGACAGCCTCCTGGGCCAGCAGCTCGGTCCTTGCAGTCTCAATCTGCGCCTCTACAGGCCATGAACTCACTTCTTCGGTGAACGACAATCCGGCGGATATGTTGATTACAGTTGCCTCATGATTGATTGCATACAGTATGCCCTGCAACATGGCAAGACAACCGAACCGGTCTCCAAGGCTTACAGGCATAAAGGAACAGCGTGGCGCCATTCCAGCGCTGGCACGGCCGTTGCCCGACGCGCCCAATGCCATTCCTGCAACCATACTGCCGTGCATATACACCGGATTGGGACGACGCGGGTCGTAGTCCCCCGGCAACCCCACAATGGTGTCGCCAGTAACGACACTGTACGGATGCACGATTGCTGTATTCTGGAATTCAACATTGTCAAGATCGAAATAGCTGTCGACAACAGCGATTGTTATCTGGTTTTTCCCTGTCGTATAATCCCAGGCATCGAATGCCTTTATCTGGTCGAAGTAGTATGCATGGTCGCTGTGGCTGAACACCGGATCGTTGGGGCGAATACCCATCTCCATCACTTCCTCCTCAAACACCATGAATGGAATATCGGGAATCTGTTCGGGTAAAAGGGTTATGAGTTCCGTGCGCCGGCTTTCCTCCACCTGAATCGACATGAGTTTCGTATTGGAATCGTAGAACAACACCTGATACTCATCGGAAGGATAAAGTTCTTTAAAGCGCTCCACCCAGGCTTCGTATTCGGCCTGACCAGTCTCGGCTCCGAAAAGCACATTAAGGCGATTGCCCACGAGCCGGCGACCGCCATCGTCGACGACGTCGTCCTCATTGATAGGAGGAACAACGCCGCCGACAGGCTGCGATGCCACCGGCTGACCGGAAGCATCGGCGGCATTGCCGTCGCTGCACGACCGGAACTGGCTCAGCAGGAACAGGAACAGCGCCAGCAGCAGCATGAAGCCCAGAAAGCGAAGCAGGCATCCTGCGCAACCCCAAGGCTGCCAGAAGAAATAATGCCACTTCACAGGCCCTTTTGAATCGAAATGTATGCGCTTCATAGAGCTAAGATTATAGATTGATTTGTTCGATGAGATCGCCCAGCTGTCTGTTCACTTCCGGGCGGAGTTCGGAGCGTTTAAGGTGCACGATGTAGGCCACTGTCATATATTCAATCCAGCGGTTGTAGTTGTGGTCGAAGGAGTCGGTTATGCTGCCGGCATCCTCAAGCATTGTGGCGAACATCTGCGACAGTTCTTCATGTGTATATGTGCCGCGGCGTTCGCTATCTATATAATGGAACAGATCAAGTTCGTTGTCGGCGGCCAACTGGCGGGCCTTCTCTTTCTGCTGCCCGGTGAGCATGGAATACCCGAAGTCGTTCACGAAACTGTTTATTATCGACGCCATCATGTCGGCCACAAGGCCTTCTTTCACCTGGGCGAGGTTGGGAATGCACACCTCGGTTCGAATCTTTTCGGCGAGATAGTCGGCCAGTCCTATGCGTTCGGCGCTGTCCAGAAGCGTCTTGATAAGATCGCGCATAAGCACGGGATTGAAGCCATCCTCGCCGGTAAAGGTATTCATCAGTTCCTCGGAAAGCACTTTCTCACGCCACAGTTCCATTATGCTGTCGGCAATGAACACCTGGTTTGTCTTCGGGCGTAGTGCATCGGCAAACAGCAAATCCACATCAATGCCTCTTTTCTCAAGATTTGCCGACGCCTGTTCGCGTGTGCGCCATGCGTATGCTCCCATAAGGCGCTTCCAGCGGGAGTCCAAGTCGGGACAACCTTCGAATTCGCGACAGCGCTTGCGGATGAGCTGGTATTCTCTGAAGTTGTTTATGGTGTTGTTCAGGTCGGTACCGTTCACGAGCTTGTGAACCACCCTGGTGCATTCCACCTCGGTGACCTGAAGCGCCTGGATTAGATGTCCGAAATAGTAATTGTCTTCAGTGCACGACGCATCGAGTTCCCAGCGCAGATTTGCCACGGTCTCCAGATTCTTGAGTAACTTTTCGGCGTCGTTGTCGGAATCGTACTCGGCTTCGAGTATGCGGCGCACATTACCCATAATCTGGTCGCGTTCGCGTTTCATCTGTTCGTCGCGGATCTGCGATGCCGCCCGTGCAACTTTGGTCATCCGCTCGATGATGTACAGCGCACCGTCGTTGTTGAGAGTCGAGGCCACATCCCATGCCAGTTCCGGGTCGAAGAAAAGCTCGCGCACGCTGCGGTTGGCCACGAAAGTCCGGCGGAGCAGACGGTAATAGTCGGGATTCATGGCCAGTTCGCGCTCAGGTGAGGATGTCTCCACATTATATCCCTCGAACATGCCGTTGCCCTGTCCGGTGCATGCGCAGTATGCGAAACTGCGCAAAAGGTATGTATCCTTGAACGACTGCCCCTTGCCGCTCCAGTTCTTGAACCAGTCGGCATTGGTCCAGTTAAGGACTGCATCAAGAAGGACAGTGCGGAAGCGGTCTTCCCAGCGGTTGTTCACGGCAGTCTCGCTGTTGAAGCTCGCGATGTCCTTATAGGTCATGTCGATATTGATTTTGGTGGCCACCAGCATCAGCGGCGAGATACCGCCAGTGCGCTGCAGGGTGGCGAAACGTTCGTCGCTTGTGGCTCCCACATTGCGGCGCACCCACTGGTCCAGGAGGATATGAAGGTTCTTTACCTCGCTCTGCTTGTTGTGGTGGCAGAACATGAGCACCTTCATCATGTGGCTCTCGCTGTAATGGTTGAACAAGTAGGCGATTTTGCCGCGGAGGAAAAGCTTTACAAGAACAGACTGTCCGCTCTTGTCGCGTTCGCCCTGGCGGCAGTTTGCCTCGTCCTGCTGCTCGGGGCTGCGTGCCCCGGGGAAGTCCAGGAGGTCGGTGTCGGAGAGAAGCGATTTGTCGACATGCTCGGCCAGTTTGCGACGCGATGCAGCCGGGAGATAACCGGGAAGGCCGTCTTTGGCGCTGTCGAAATCGTAATCGAGAGTTTCGTTGAGGTATTCCTCGTCAATCTTGAATATCACCTCGGCGGAAACAGCACATAGATCGCAGGTGTCGAATGAGTCGATTCTCTTTAATGCACCTTCTTCACGGATGAATACCGGAGTTTTAATGTCCCAGCCGTTTTCGTCGAGTCCGTTAAGGCATGCCACTGACATTATGGTGCGACGGTTCTCACCACCATGCATCACCGTTTCCAGTGGCACGTACACCTCGCCGGCAAAATGTAGCAGCTGCAAATCGGCTATAAGACGCTCGAAGAGGCGGGAAATGGCTTCGTTGCCATGCCAGAGATATTGAAGAACCGACACCCATTCTCCAACAGGAACCTGACGTATCACACGTGCCACAGTCTCGAAGTAGGCACTGCGCGTTATGTTCTGAGTAGCAGCCTTTGCATAGTTCTGCAAATAGTTCTTTACATCGAGAACATCATCCTCGGTGAGGAAACAGTTGTCGGAAATCGGCCGTCTGGAGTAGTTGCTGTAGATTGATGCTGAAATATCGCGCAGTTCGTCGTCGGAGTAGTTGGTATAGTCGCGGATATTGGCGTAATATCCGGATGAAAGAATCGATACAATCTGTCCCGGACGCAGAAGCTTAACGATAACAGGATAATCAGGATTGTAGCGCTGCGGTGTGCGCTTGAAACTTGTGAGACGTGTAACCACACCGGTGGCCTCGCGATCGTCGCCGATAGGATTTATGGCATCTACAAATCCCACGCCTTCGGGATGCGAGGTGCTCTTTATCATGAACGGCTTGTCGGTGCGGTTCAGCAGCGTGTTAATCTGGTAGCTCTTGCCTGTCTGGCTCTCGCCGAAAGCGCCAATGGCAGGATTTTCAGTCAGCGCGTTGAGTTGGCGCAACAGCCGCCTGCGTCCGTCGACCATCTGGAAGAAGGACTGATCGTACTGCTGGGGCTTGTGGGCTTTCAACCACTCGAGACCCTGGTTTATGATTCTTATGTCGTCGTTGATAGTCATTGTCTTCGGATAATGGTATTGGTTATGGCGGTGTTATCGCGACTGTACGCTTAGTTCGAATTCTCCTTTGTCGAGCCAGTGCTTTCCGTCGTTAATCATGGACTGGCCGATGAACTCAACCTGGTCGAACGGCACCTGGTCGCCATTTGCGTCTGAGATATCCTCCAGAACGAGTTTTTCAGGCTCGCTCTGGAAATCTCGGGATATGGTTATGCGCAGCGAACGGCGACCGGAGTTGTTATACAGGGCGTAGATGGGCCGGCCGTCGTATTGTGGCTGATCGAACTGTTTGGTGCCGAAAAAAGCCGGGAACACAGTAAGATTGAGGCTCTCGCTGTTGTGCGTCGGGGTGAGGAGTGTTGTGCTCATGCGGTCGCCTTGATAGAGACACACATAGTTGTCGGTGCTTCGGAAATGCTTCACCATATCGTCGAAACGAATCACCATGCCGTTAAATCCCTTGGTCGATGCAAGATAGCCAACCATGGCACCAACGGCAACCACAGCTTTCTGGTCGCGGAAATAGCCTTCGGGGTCGGCAAGCGGGTACCACTGCCCCACTCTGTATTCGTTGAGGCGTACCAGCCGGTCGGGTGTCACCGGCAGATACTTCACAAACAGTTCGGTAATAGCATCTATGGAGGTAGGACGACCCGACAGTACCACGATGTCGCAGTGATGGGCATACAGCATCACGGATATCTGCTGCAGTAGCTTCTCCATTGTACTTTTAACGATATCCGCCACACGTTCGGGATCGAAGCGCCATTTGAGATTCTCGAAGCGGAAGCCGAAATGATCCGCGAAATAATCCAGCAGATATTCGGATGGTTTGATGCTGTTGAAAATCTCGTCGAAGGTATAGACCCTCGAGGGACGTTTGAGCCGCAGCATTTCCATCATGAACTGAGCCATGGGGTGCGACACCTGGGTGTTGAAGTCGACACGACAACGCCTGTCGCGATCGTCCATCATGGTGCTGTCCACTCCGAAGAAGTTGCGCAACAGGCCGGTGGCCAGACGCTGCTTCAGCACGGCCAGTTCGGCAGGATTGTGTTCGGCCGACCGCAAATCGCCGATGACTCCACGATAGAAACTGTGGCGGCTCATTATCGGAATCTCCGCTATCTCGTTAACGCTCATTTCGTTCAGACGCGCGTTGAGAGCCGAATATATGCTACCCATGGAGGAGTCGCCGGAGCCACTGTCCTCAATAATGATATTCTGGATTATGTTGCGCAGGATGTCATCGCCGGCCACATAGAAACTGTCCCAGAAGATAGGACGCGGGGTAAGCGTGCCCTCATCGTTGCCGGAGCACATGTATGTGCACACCATAACATCGGTCGTGCCTGCTCCGATATCCACCGAGGCCACGGTTATGGCCTTGTCGGTGTATCCTTCCGCCGCCAGTTCGGGACGGACATGGCCTTTGAGATCGAAGAATTCACGGGCTCGCCCTTTGTAGCGCTGTGCTATTTCCGCATATAGATAAACAAGCTGGCAACAGGTGGCCTCGTCGTAGGTCCACGTCGCGTTGTCCTGTCCGAAAACCTCGTCTTCGGCACTTGTATTGAGTTTTTCGACCGAAGGATACACCTCGATTTCCGGCAGTTTGCCTTCCGGATACACTCCTTTGAGAGCTTCGAAGGCATCCAGAGCGCACTGCCGGAGCTTTATCTGCTCTGTTTTCGGCATAGCTGTCGGACATGTTAGAATCAGATTCCGCAGGATACGCTTGCAGTTGATGTCGCCATGTTTGCGGAAATCCTCGCTGTTGATCTGCATGAGAGCCTGCTGCAGCACCTCCACCAGCACAAATGTCATCAGCGAAGCCCGCGAATAGTGCGTGTGGCCGTCGGTAGGCTCAACCATATTGTCGAAATCGCGGATGAACTCACCGGATGCATCGAACTGGTCGGATAGCCCGGGCACATATATGTTTTCCGCTTCTCTGATATAGAGGGGGTCACTGTCGGTGGTGAGGAATTCCCATTTGTGCTTGAACATGCGGGTATCCCACAGATAGCGTTTGGGGCTGGAATAATTCGTTGTACTCGCCCACAGCCCTTCGGACTCGATGGACCGGTATACCAGTTTCTTTGCCTCGCTTCCCACGCGTACCATCGACGGATAACGGAACATGTCCTCATCCTCTATTACGATGTCGTTGGCGAAATCGGCCTGGCGGAATACAAGACGCATATCGAAAGGCTGATCGTCAACCTTGGAAGGGTCGCTGATGTCGCGGAGGCTCAGCATGGTGGCCTTTGTGAAATCGCCGTTCTCGAACAGCAGGCCACATGTGCGGGAATTACCGATATCCAGCACGAGATCCACCGGAATCTCGCGATTGGCCGGACATCTGTGTAAGGTCACTTCGGGAGACGCCCCAATCATTCTGATGAAGTTTATCAGATAGATATACCAGCCCACATATTTGTAGCTGTTGGAAGCCGGGTCGAGGCCGAGTATTTCGGCTATATAGTGACTGAATACGGTGAAGTCACCCTTTGGCGACATGAAACTCAGCAGGTTGGACACCTGATTGCACAGTCCGAACTCGAGTTTGTCGATGCCCTCAACAGGAAATGTAGGCCGGAAGATTGCCAGGTCGTCGGTGCTTATCTGGGTGTCGAATGCCCATGTGAAACGATAAATGTCGCTGCCGGCCTGCGAGCCTTCGGCAACACGGTCGATTTTCACACGGCACCAGGCATATGGCACGTCGGCACTCACTCCCGTATGCATTTCGAACATGGGCATAGGCAACCATTTACCCAATATGAGTTCGAATGCGGGCACACGTTCATGCACATTGGCCGGATTGGGAGTTTTGTACGAAGCCGGGGAATTGAAGGTGAACAGCTTTTCGCTGTCGCCCGGTTCGATCTGGTTATAGAATGTGGGCGACACATCCTGGCGCATTATCTCCACACCACAATCGTCGAGACGCGGACGTCCGTCGGCGAGCAGTTCCATGGCACGGTTGGTAACGATTTCATTCACCGGAATGAAACGGCCCACCGCACTGTTGTAGCTCAACAGGTCGAATATCCGCTCGCCGGTATCGGGATTCTTGATATTGCAGAAGCTGTATTTCAGAGGCCTACCCGCCGGCAGAGTGAGCTGCTGGGCCGGATCGAACTCGACTTCAATAGTGTGGAACTGCAATCCACTGTCGGCAATGATATGTAGCATGTGATAAATCTGGTTTATTCTGTTTCTGCACCGGGAACCGGCTTCTATAAATATACACCATTACCGGAAATTTTTCGCCGGCAGGTACAATTTTAATCTGTCGCTATTCTACTTCGAGGTCGGCAAGGAGCCGCTGGCGCACGACTTCATACATCATCACGCCTGCGGCCACGCTTACGTTGAGGCTGCCTGTGCGGCCGAACATGGGAATAGCGGCTCTTACATCGGCTATGTCAAGAATCTGGTTGCTGATTCCTATGTCTTCTGCACCCATGACAATTGCCACAGGCACGGTGTAGTCGGCTGTGGTATAATTCTCGGCCGATTTTTCAGTAGCGCACACAATCTTGAATCCGCTTTTCTTAAGATACTGCACACCGGCGGCAAGCGAACGTTCGCGGCACACAGGTATGTTGAGCAACGCTCCTGCCGAGGTCTTGACGGCATCGGCGCCGACTCCCACGCTGCCACGCTCTGGGATTACGATGGCGTTCACGCCGCAGCATTCGGCTGTGCGTGCTATGGCTCCGAAGTTGCGGACATCGGTTATGCCGTCGAGAACAATAATGAACGGCAACACGCCCTGTTCGAATAGAGCGGGAACCACATCGCCAAGTCTGTGGTAATCGGCGGCAGCCATGATTGCCACCACTCCTTGATGGTTGCCACGGGTATAACGGCCAAGCCGTTCCGCCGGCACTCGCTGCATGGGAATGCCATGGAGACGTGCAATTTCAACCAGACGATGCGCCTGCTCTCCTGTGAGATCCTTGCGTATCATCAACTTATCGATGGAGCGCCCGCTCTCGATGGCTTCTATTACCGGATGTATTCCGAATATGAATTGACTGCTGTCCATATCTGTTATTTATTTGATGCACCTTCAGCCTGCGCAAGCAGGGCACGCGCCGCACCCAACGATGCTTCGTCGGTACTGTCGCCGCTAAGCATAAGAGCTATTTCCGCTTCACGCTCTTTGGGGGCGAGCTGGCGCACCCGGGTGGTGGTGCTGTTCTCGTTGTCTTGTTTAAATACTTTAAAATGTCGTCGCCCCATTGCTGCCACTCCGGGGAGGTGGGTTATTGTTATCACCTGCATACCGGAAGCCATTGCGGCCATCATTTGCGCCATGCGCACAGCGATGTCGCCGGAAACACCGGTGTCCACCTCGTCGAAAATCAGACTCGGTAACTGCATCCTGCTTGCGACTATGCTTTTCAGAGCAAGCATCAGACGTGATATTTCACCGCCGGAAGCGGTGGTGCCTACTGGCATAAGTGCCTGGTTTTTGTTGAAAGCCGCAAGAAACAACACCTGGTCGTAGCCTTCAGAGCCGAGTTTTCCCCTGCTGAAAGTGAATTCGCAGCGCAGATTGGGCAGTCCGAGAGGCATTGCAGTTGCGCGCAGTTCCGCGGCGAGCGCTTCGGCGGCCTTTGCCCTGCGTTCGGAAAGTTCGTTTGCAACTATCACAGCGGCTTTCTTTGCCCGACGGGCGGCTGTCTCAAGCGCAGAGATTGTTGCATCACTGTCGGCAAGCGTTTCGAGTTGCTGGCGCATACCCTCCGCCAGGGCTATAAGTTCATCGGTACTCCTTACATGGTGCTTGGACTCCATGGAATATATATCGGCCAGGCGTGCATCGATTTCCTCAAGCCGCTCGGGGTCGGCATCGACACCGGCATCGAAGGCAGCAAGAGATTCAGCGATATCCGCCACCTCGGCTCTTGCGCTCTGCAGGCGCTCCGCCAGATTCGCGATATCCATTGTGGTTTCCTCCGCCGCTTCGGCTGTATGCGCGGCAAGAGACTCCATGGCAGCCAAAGCCTGGCGAATACTGGCAAGAGCGTTGGAAGGATTTTCCGACAACGGGTCGAGTACTTTCCGGATACGTGTCTTGATGTCGCCTATATCGGCCAGAAGAGTGCGCTCACGTTCGAGGGTTGCGCTCTCACCGGGTTTCAATTCGAGTTCCGCAAGTTGCCGGTACTGATATTCTATATATTCAGCCTGAGCGCCATTGCGGCGTATCATCTCCCGGGTGCGCGTAAACTCTCCCAAAGCACGACGATATGCCGCATAAAGTCCGTGGTACTGTTCCAGCAGACCTGCATTGCCAGCTATGCTGTCGATAATTTCCAGCTGATACTCTCCGGAGGCCAGCTGCAGGTTCTGGTGCTGCGAATGAATGTCGACAAGAGCAATTGCAACCTGCCGCAATTGCTGAAGATTTGCTGGAGTGTCGTTTACAAAAGCTCGCGACCGTCCTCCCGGCAACAGTTCGCGGCGAAGGATGCACATGCCGTCACCACTGTCGAATCCGTTTTCGGCAAGAATTGCAGTAGCCGCAGGAGCGTCGGCCAGCTCAAACTGGGCTTCTATCACGCTCTTCCGGCTGTTGTCGCGGACTGCACGTAAATCGGCGCGTCCGCCCATTAGCAATGACAACGCGCCGAGAATTATACTTTTTCCGGCGCCCGTCTCTCCGGTTATAATGTTGAATCCAGAAGCGAAATCCACCTCAAGACTCTCAATGAGAGCATAATTGGAAATATGGATGTTGCGTATCATCGGTTCTCCTGGCCTTGTTTTATTTTTTCGAGTCTGTCGTGGTCGGTAGGATAAATCGGCTCAAGTAGATTGTATACTTTCGTTCGCTCCTCTGCCGGTGCCTTGGAATATATATTCACCAGTTCGTCGAGTTTGGCATCCCTGAACAGTGACAGCGCGACCGACATCGGCGCTTTTGAATATATCTCTTTAATATTCTCGAGGGTTTCCGTTACTGTGGCGCGCCCGCGGTCGACGGCTGTGGACATGTTGTCGAGTCCCTGGCGGTGATAGCGGTAAGTGAGGTCGCGTATTCCTGCCGTGGGGCCATCTGTGAATGCCGAGAGTAATGCAGCCCGGTTCTTGTTGTCTTCAAAAGCTTTCCAGCCGGTCTCGCCGCTGCTCTGCGCCATCTGCACAATATGTTTGAGCCGTTCGAAGTAGGTCTGGCCGCCTTCGGGCGCGAAGCTGTCGAAATCGATGGCCAGAATCAGATAGGCATAGAAGTTGAGAATTGCCGTGAGCTGGCTTTCCATATTGTTGACCGAGAATACCAAGGGTTCGTTCTCGCGATAGGTGAAGTCTATCTTGGTGTCCTTGAAGTTCAGCAGCGTGGTGGTGTAGGAACTGTTGTATACCGGACGCAGCGACTGCACCTGAAGGTCGCCTTTCATGGCGTCGTCGGCATATTCCTTGATTGTGAAAAACAGACGGCATTCTATTTTCTCGTTGGCCGAGAACTGCGCGTTGGTGAACACGGTGGTGTTCATATACTCGTTCACGGCCTCCTGGAGTGTTTCAAACACCTGTTTGTTTGTACCGGAAATCTGGTCGGCGTTGACTGTTACCGAACAGTTCAGCTCCTGGGCGGAAGCCGACATACATGCCCCTAAGGCAAATGCTGACAAGAGAGAGAGAGAGGCTCGCATGGTCACATGGTACTTTCAGTATCGATTTCTCTGGCGATGGCGGCAATGATATCTGTCGCCACCTCGTTTTTGCTTTTGAGAGGCAGTTCCGTTGTGCTTGAAGGGCCCACAAGTGTAACCTTGTTGGTGTCAGTCCCAAAGCCGGCGCCCTTGTCGGCAAGGCTGTTGAGCACAATCATATCCATATTTTTGGATTTGAGCTTCGCCTTCGCATTTTCCAGGCCGTTGTCGGTCTCGAGTGCAAAACCGACCATGAACTGACCCGGTTTCCTGGACTTGCCGGCAGTGGCTGCGATGTCGGGATTTCTTTCAAGCTCGATACTGCTGAAAGTGTCTTTTTCGCGTTTTATCTTGTGTTCGGCACACTGTCGTGGAGCATAGTCGGCCACTGCGGCGGAGAAAATGGCCACATCGCATCCTGAAATATGATTTTCAACAGCTCCAAGCATTTCACGGGCACTTTCCACATGTATGACCTCTACGTCGGGATTGTCGATTTTCAGAGCAGTGGGACCGCTGACAAGCACGACATGCGCCCCCTGGCGTGCGGCTTCACGGGCAATTGCATATCCCATCTTGCCTGTAGAGAAGTTGCCGATATACCGTACAGGGTCTATGCGCTCGCGGGTGGGTCCTGCTGTTATCAGAACACACTTTCCGGCGAGCAATCCTTTTCCTGATTCCTGCAGGAACCAGTTCTCGAGTGCGGCAACTATCTCTTCCGGTTCCGCCATCCGCCCCTTTCCGGTCAGTCCGCTTGCAAGCTCTCCGCTTTCGGCATCGATCAACGTTACACCATCGGAGGCCAGAGTTGCCAGATTCCGCTGCGTTGTAGGATGAATCATCATGTCGAAATCCATCGCAGGCGCGGCGAAAACCTTAGCGCGTGTCGACAGATAGCTGGTTACAAGCATATTGTCGGCAACGCCTGTGGCCATCTTGGCCAGGGTGCAGGCCGTAGCCGGGGCAATCACCATGGCATCGGCCCAAAGGCCGAGATCGACATGTGAATGCCACTCGCCGGTATTCGCGGTGAAGAATTCACTGACTACCGGACGGTGCGACAGCGCCGACAGCGTTACCGGGCGTACGAACTCAAGCGCTGCCGGTGTGGCAATCACCTGGACATCAGCCCCTGCTTTTACCAATAGCCGCAGCAACACCACGCTCTTGTAGGCGGCAATACCTCCTGTTATTCCCAGTACTATGTTTTTGCCTTTCAGCGGAGAGTTCATGTTATTTCTTAAGACGCATTTTAATGCGTGTGAAAGCATTTTTTGTATTCTGCGCGAAATCGCCCTGCATAATCCAGTTGTAATATCCCGGATCGGAAGCGAGCACCTCCTCGGCCAAACGACCTTTGTATTTGCCGAAATTGATTACTTCGCGCTTATTGTCATCGTATATCAGGCGTCCGAGCAGATCGACATTCCGGTTGGGATTGGCGAACTCCGACAGCCCGTCAAGTTCCACAGGCAAATCGTCGTAGACATCAAGTTGCGCCATGAGCACTTCCATCGTCGCACGTGTATCGGCAAGTGCGCTATGAGCCTCTTCGAGTTCCTTTCCACAATAGTAGCGATATGCGGCCACCAAAGTCCGCGGCTCTTTTTTGTGGTATATGGTCTGAACATCTACGAACCGCACTCCGTTCAGATCGAAGTCGACCCCCGCACGATGGAATTCCTGGTCCAGCAGAGGAATGTCGAAACGGTTGGAGTTGAATCCGGCGATGTCACAGCCTTGCAGCAGCTTCGACAAAGAGGCTGCCACCTGCCTGAAAGTAGGCTCTCCTGCCACATCGTCATCGGTGATGTGATGTACGGCGGTTGCCTCTGCGGGGATTGGCATTTCCGGATTCAGTCTGCGGCTACGTTCCACCACTGTTCCATCGGGCATAAGCTTCACGATGGATATCTCCACGATTCTGTCGTGGGTTATGTTGGTTCCTGTAGTCTCCAGATCGAAGAACACCAACGGTCGTGTGAGCTTGAGTTTCATCAGCAATTATACTTGTTTGCCTTAGAATTCGCTCACAGTCATCGGTGCCAGCAGCATCAGCAGTTCGGTGTTATCGGGTTCCTGCGCAGGCCTGAACACTCCTGGACGCGATGCATCGCCGAGATTGACAATAACATCGGATCCTTTGAGTGTGGAGAGTATTTCAAGCACACATGTCGCGGCAAAGCCTATGGTCAGTTCGGTTCCTGAATATGAACATGGAACCTGCTCGCGTGCGCTTGTGCACATGCTGGGGTCGTTGCTCTTGATGAGTATGCATTCCGGGGCAAGACGGAATTTGGCAAGGCCGCCTTCCACTTCCACGAACAGCCCGACACGGCGTACGGCATTGAGAAGAGCCACACGATCGACGGTGAGCACATTGGTGTTGTTGCGGGGAATCACACGTTCGAAGTCTGGGTAGTTGCCATTGAGGAATGTGCACTGGAATGTGTAGTTCTCGCTTTCGATTATGGCGCTGCGCGAAGTCATGGTTATGTTGAGTGTCTCCTCCTTCGCGAACACGTTTTTGAGGATAGCCGACGGCTTTGCAGGTATCACGCACGATCCGGATACTCCAGGCGCTGTTCGGCGGTCGATGAAACGCACCAGCTTGCGAGTGTCGGTGGCGACCATACATATGTGATCTTCCGATACTTTCAGGAGCACACCCTGCATGATGCGACGATATTCATCGTCGCTTACAGCAAACAGAGTGTTGTCGAGTCCTTCGATGAGCTGCTGAGTGGCAAGGCTGAAGCTTATAGGCTCACTGTCCTTGTCGGCTTCGAAGCTGGGATACTGCGCCGAGGGAATTCCCACGAATGAATAGTTACCTGCGGAATAGCTGAGCTGTATCTCGAGAGTCTCGTCGTTAACGGCAATCTCCACACCCTGGTCGGGAAGTTCCTTCAGAAGTTCCACCAGACGGCGCGCACCAATGCAGAAGCTGCCATCGCCCGAAGCCGAAGCCAACTCCACACGCGCGGTAAGAGCATTCTCGACATCAGAGCCGGTGATTGTCAGTTTGGTGCCTTCAATCACAAAAAGGAAGTTGTCGAGAATCGACAGAGCGTTTTTCGAGTTGATTACCTTGCTGACGGCTGATGCCGCATTATACAGCGCCTTGCTTGAAACATTGAATTTCATATCGTGTTTTTTTCGTTCCGAATTTAGGTGGGGCTTCTGCTCCTATTATTGTGCAAATATAATCATTTTTTCATACAGATTCGGGCTGCGAATCCATTATTCACCGAAGATTGTTAATTTTGCAACATGATATCACATGCAGCCCTATTCGACCTCGATGGCGTTCTGATTGACACCGAGCCGGTATATACCGCAATCTGGGAAGATATCGACCGTCAATATCCCACGGGAGTGGAGAATTTCGCCTTGAAAATCAAAGGCACTACCCTGCCGTCGATTCTTTCGCAGTACTACCCGGAAGCCCTGCACGAGCCGGTGAAAAAGCTCCTCGCAAGCAGCGAAGCAGACATGAGCTACCCGATTTTCGACGGTATATTGACTTTTCTGGAGCACCTGCGGCAAGCCGGTGTGCCGATGGCCATAGTCACCAGCAGCGGCGATGCCAAGATGCGACGCCTCATGGACGCACACCCCGACTTCGCCGCTTATTTCGATGACGTTATTACCGATACACGCGTGAAGCGTTCAAAGCCCGACCCCGAGGGCTACCTGCTGGCAGCCTCTTCGCTTGGAGTGGCGCCGGAGCATTGCTATGTGTTCGAGGATTCCTTCAACGGCATACGGGCCGGACGTGCGGCCGGATGTCGTGTTGTAGCTGTAGCCACATCGAACCCTGCCTATGCGCTGGCCAGTCTGGCCGACATGGTGATTGACAGTTTCGCAGGCCTGCTCCCCGAACATCTGCCAGGATTCAGCAAGCCTTGAAACTCATGTCGAGGCCCTTGACCGAGTGAGTCAAAGCGCCTACGCTTATAAAATCGACTCCTGCCATTCCATATGCGCGAAGGTTGTCGATAGTGATACCTCCCGACGATTCAATCTCCACCGCAGGATTCTTGCCGCGAATCAGCTTCACAGCTTCCGCAGTACGTTCAGGAGTGAAGTTGTCGAGCATTATACGGTCCACCTCTGCCTCAAGGGCCTGCTCTATTTCTTCGGTATTGCGCACCTCTACCTCTATGCGCAGGTCTTTGCCGTTTTCGTGGCAGTATTCTTTCGCACGAGCCACAGCCTGGGGAATACCACCGGCAAAATCGACATGGTTGTCCTTGATCAGAATCATGTCGAAGAGGCCTATGCGATGGTTAAAGCCTCCGCCTATGCGAACCGCTTCTTTCTCGAGCATTCTCATGCCCGGTGTTGTCTTGCGGGTATCGAGCACTTTGCAATCGAGACCGTCGAGTTCTGCCTGGTATCGTGCCGTGGTTGTGGCTATACCGCTCATGCGCTGCATGATATTGAGCATGGTTCGCTCTGCAATCAGCAAAGATCGTACGGGCCCTTCCACAACAAAGGCTACATCGCCTTTGCGCACAGGTGTGCCGTCGGCAATCAGCACCTCCATTTTCAGAGCCGGGTCAAGACGGTTGAAAACTTTTCCGGCAATTTCCACTCCGGCGATGATACCGTCCTCTTTCACCAGCAGGTGCTGTCGACCGGTGGCTGTTGCAGGAATAGTGCTCAGTGTAGTATGGTCTCCGTCGCCGATATCTTCGGCAAACGCAAGGTCGAGAAGTCTGTCGATAAGCTGTTCTTTTGTTTCCATTGGCAATGTTGTATTTTCCTGCAAAGATACGAATAAGTCGAGAGCAAAGCCAAAAATTTGGACTTTGCCAGGCTATAGTATTGAAGACGAAGTCAGAATATACACAAAATACTGGGAAACGGCACAACGAAGAAAGACGGTGCATGTCGTCGCGACACACACCGTCCTGGGGGTATATTGATTCTCCGCCATGGAGGTCGGCAGGAGAATCGGAGGGATGAATTAGAAACTGATAGATTCCTTAAGCTTCGGCTTCGTTGAGAAGTTCAAGCATCTTTATGGCCGACACGGGAATTCTGGTGCCGGGACCGAAGATTGCGGCCACGCCTGCCTTATAGAGGTAGTCGTAGTCCTGCGCGGGAATCACACCGCCGGCGGTTACCATGATGTCGTCGCGGCCCAGCTTGCGGAGTTCTTCTATTACCTGGGGAACCAGTGTCTTGTGTCCGGCTGCCAGTGAGGATACTCCCAGAATGTGGACGTCGTTCTCCACTGCCTGGCGGGCAGCCTCGGCGGGAGTCTGGAACAGAGGACCCATGTCGACGTCAAAGCCGCAGTCGGCATATCCGGTGGCTACCACCTTGGCACCACGGTCGTGACCATCCTGGCCCATTTTTGCAATCATGATGCGAGGCTGACGACCTTCGCGACGGGCGAATTCCTCGCACATTTCCTGTGCGCGCTTGAATTCGGGGTCTTTGGCTGTTTCTGACGAGTACACTCCTGATATGGTTCTGATTACTGCTTTATAGCGTCCCACAACCTCTTCGCATGCATCGGAAATCTCGCCCAGAGTGGCGCGGTGTCCGGCGGCTTTCACAGCAAGGTCGAGGAGGTTGCCTTCGCCTGTGCGTACACATTCGGTGATAGCGGCGAGATCGGCCTTGACCTGAGCTTCGTCGCGGTGTGATTTCACTTCGTTGAGGCGTTCAATCTGTTCGCGGCGAACTTCAGTGTTGTCGATTTCGAGGATATCGATGGGATCTTCGTGGTCAAGACGGTATTTATTGATACCAACGATTGTCTGACGACCAGAGTCGATACGTGCCTGAGTGCGTGCCGAAGCTTCTTCGATTCGCAGTTTGGGCAGACCGGTTTCGATGGCTTTGGCCATGCCGCCGAGCTTTTCGATTTCCTGGATGTGCTCCCATGCGCGGTGTGCGATCTCGTTGGTGAGGGCCTCCACATAGTAGGAACCTCCCCAGGGGTCGATAGCACGTGTAACCTGGGTTTCTTCCTGAATGTATATCTGCGTGTTACGGGCGATTCGGGCAGAGAAGTCGGTGGGAAGTGCGATGGCCTCGTCGAGAGCGTTGGTATGGAGGCTCTGGGTGTGGCCCAGGGCTGCGCCCATGGCCTCGATGCAGGTACGGCCAACATTGTTGAACGGATCCTGCTCGGTGAGCGACCAGCCGGAAGTCTGCGAGTGTGTGCGCAGAGCAAGGCTCTTGGGATTTTTGGCGCCGAAGCTCTTCACAATCTTTGCCCAGAGCATGCGTGCGGCACGCATTTTTGCCACTTCCATGAAGTAGTTCATGCCGATAGCCCAGAAGAACGACAGTCGGGGAGCGAATGTGTCGATATCCATGCCTGCGTTAACACCTGCGCGCAGATATTCCAGACCGTCGGCCAGTGTATATGCCAGCTCGATGTCGCATGTGGCGCCGGCTTCCTGCATGTGATAACCGGAGATGGAAATCGAGTTGAACTTGGGCATGTTCTGCGAAGTGTATTCGAAGATGTCGGCGATGATACGCATTGAGAATTCAGGCGGGTAGATGTAGGTGTTGCGCACCATGAATTCCTTGAGAATGTCGTTCTGGATGGTACCGGCCATTTCCTCGAGCTTCGCACCCTGTTCAAGACCTGCATTGATGTAGAAGGCAAGTACGGGAAGTACGGCGCCGTTCATGGTCATGGATACCGACATCTTGTTCAGGGGAATTCCGTCGAAGAGCACTTTCATGTCGTCGAGAGAACAGATGCTCACACCGGCTTTACCCACGTCGCCGACAACGCGTTCGTGGTCGGCATCGTATCCTCGGTGTGTGGCGAGGTCGAAGGCTACAGAGAGACCTTTCTGGCCGGAGGCGAGATTGCGACGGTAGAAGGCGTTGGACTCCGAAGCTGTGGAGAAGCCTGCATACTGGCGGATGGTCCAGGGGCGAAGGGGGTACATGGCACTGTACGGACCACGCAGGAAGGGAGGAATACCGCTCATGTAGTTGAGGTGTTCGAGTCCTTCGAGGTCGGCGGCGGTGTAGACGCTCTTCACCGGAATCAGTTCGGGGGTGATCCAGTCGGCGGCATCACCTGCGGCAGCCGGAGCGGCTCCGCAGTTCCCGGAAGTGATATCTATATTGCTGAAATCGGGTTTCATAGTTGCGAATTATGCCGTTTCCGGCGGCTTATTTGTTGAGAATACGGTTGTTGAAGTCGCGCAGAGTGTCCAGAACGTTGCAGCGGACGTGCACGAAATCGTTGATTCCTACGGCCTTGAGTTCGTCGGTGCAGGCAGGGGCGCCGGCAACCACAAACTGTGCTCTACCGTTGAGGTATTTATATGCTTCCGGAGCGAGAGTTGCATATTCATCGTCGCTGGAGCAGAGAACCACGATGTCTGCTTTCGCTTCGATGGCTGCATCCACGCCTGCTTCCACGGTATCAAAACCGAGATTATCGATGATTTCGTATCCTGCGCAGCCGAAGAAGTTCGCCGAGAACTGGGCACGCGCAAGGCGCATTGCCAGGTTGCCGATAGTGAGCATGAAGACCTTGGGACGGCGTGCGGCAGCCTCGGTTGCAAGACGCAGTTCCTCGAAATCTGTCGCGGCACGTTTTCCACACAGTGCGTTGGCACCTTTCTCTGTGGCGCAGCCGCATGTGCAACCGTCGGCCTTTTCGATTTTGCCGGCAGCGGTCTCGTTGATGTTAGGATACTGGTTTGTTCCCAGAAGAATTTCTTTGCGGCGCGCCACGTCGTTATGGCGTTTCTTGCAGCTTTCGTTCACAGCCTGCTGCACTTTGCCATCACCGGCCTGTGCGAAGAATCCACCGTCGGCCTCTACGGCGAGGAAGAGTTTCCAAGCCTCATTGGCGATGCTCACGGTAAGGGTTTCCACATAGTATGAACCACCGGCGGGATCCACAACCTTGTCCATGTGGCTTTCTTCCTTGAGGAGGAACTGCTGGTTGCGGGCAATGCGTTCGGAGAACGTGTCGGGAGTTTTATAGGGAAGATCGAAAGGAGTGGTGACAATGGAGTCGACTCCGGCCACAGCAGCCGAGAATGTTTCGGTCTGGCTGCGCAGAAGGTTCACATGGGCATCGTAGATGGTCTGGTTGAAACGCGAGGTCGATGCGCAGACGTTCATCTTGGCAGCATCAGCGCATTTGGGCTTGTACTGTTCCACAATCCGGGCCCAGAGCATACGTGCGGCACGGAACTTGGCAATTTCCATGAAGAAATTGCTGCTCACGCACATGTCGAACTTTATGCGTGTTGCCACTTCACATGCACAGAAGCCGGCGTCGGTGAGAGCTGTCATCCATGCGGCACCCCATGCCAGTGCATATCCCATTTCCTGGTATATATATGCACCGCTGTTGCCGAGCATAGCACTGTCGACACTGAGACAACGCAGTCCGGCCACGGGCTTTACAACGTTAAGAAGTTCGGAAGCTTCTGCTACGATGGCAGCATTGTCGATGCCTTCCACACCGTGGCGGAACTGACGGCGCAGAGGATTGTACTCTACAGAGCCACGGAAGCTGTCGGCGGCGCCGGCTGCAACAATATACTGTACCAGTGCTTTGGCGACGGCAACGGAATTGCGCGGGCAGCACTGGAGGTTGATTTCTACTTTAGTGATGTCGATATCCTTCAGGAGAACTGCCACGTCGGCGGCGTCGGCAACCTTGAAGCCAAGAGATGTAACACCTTTGGTCAGCACATCTCGGGCAATCTCGTTGGCGGCTGCGGCACTGTCGGCGATTATGTTCTGGCGGGTGAGCCAGTCGTTATTGTCGCGGGTGCCACGAACGTAGGGGAACTGGCCGGGGAGGCTTTTTGTGGTTTCCAGCGAAGCTATGTCTTCGGCGCGGTATACGGGCTGCACATCGAAGCCTTCGTTAGTACGCCACACCAGTTTCTTATTGAAGTCGGCACCTTTAAGGTCGGCTTCCACCTTGGCGCGCCACTCCTGGTAGCTCGTCTGAGGGAACTGGTCGAACAGTCTTTCTTTATTTTCTGCCATAGTTTATAATATGTGTGTCTGTGTTTGCGGTATTAATTCAAGGGCCAGCAGCTCCGGACATGGCATGCCCGAAACTACTACACCGCAAAAATAACAAGAATTGCATAACTGGCAAAATAATTCGCCGACAGTATTTCCGCATGCCATATGATATATACATTTGCCTGTGACCAACATGGAAGGAGCTTTGGAACCTCGACATGCCCAATCGCAACAAACACCCTCAGTTCAGCGTTTTAATGATTAAAGGAACTTTTGACATGAAAAAAACTTTTATAATTCTGACCATTTTAGCAGGCATTTTACTTTGTGCGGTAGGCTACAGTGATTCACGGCACAAGACTCAAATCGGACATCGTGCTCCGGCGCTGGTACTGGAGCGTCCCGGCAACCGGGTATCACTTGAAGATTTGGCCGGCAGGTATGTGATATTGAATTTCTGGTCGAGTACAGATGGGCTCTCACGAAAGAGCACAAATGAATATACCGCATGGATACGCCGCAACCCGGATGCTCCGGTCAGTCTGGTGTCGGTGAATTTCGACAGTAACCGAACGTTGTTCAGCGAAATTGTGCGACGCGACAGCCTGCTTGAATCAAACCAGTTCTATGTCGGCGGCGACACCGCGCGTGCCCTGGCCGATAACTATGGTCTGAAAAATGGTTACGGGACACTGCTGATAGATCCACAAGGGATTATCGTGGCTCACAATCCCACAGAGGCACAGCTTACCGATTTCATAATACGACGGAAAGGGTAGCTGCCCTACACCGGGTCGACATCGTAATGCAGGGAGAGCCCTCTCATAAGCGGAGATGCCTGCTGCGATATATATTCCTGCCGCAAAATTTCCTTTACCCTGGCCATTGATACTTTATTTTCAACTTTGAGCATGATGCGGCGGATGTACATTGCCTGAACCCTTGCCACCGGTGGTTCCTGCGGCCCGTGGACTCTGTCGCCCAATACTGCCCGCAGACGTGCGGCATATGCTGTAGCGCATTCGGCCACCACCTTGGCATCGCGGTGTTTAAGAAATATGTTGACTACCCTGCAGAAAGGAGGGTATCCGAACTGACGCCGCTGCTCGAGTTCATAATTGTAGAATCCCGTATAGTCGTGGGCTGCGGCAAAGGCCAACACGGGCTGACGGGGATTGAATGTCTGTATCACAACCAGTCCGCCGGCGCGTCGGCCGGCGCGGCCTGATACCTGCTCTATCATGTTGAAGGCACGCTCGGCAGACCGGAAATCAGGAATGTTGAGAAGCGCATCGGCATTAAGCACCCCTACCACTTCCACACCACCGAAGTCAAGACCTTTGGCGACCATCTGCGTGCCTACGAGAATATCGGCATTTCCGGCCGAGAATTCGTCGATGATGCGGCTGTAGCCTTCTTTATTACGCGTGGTGTCGAGATCCATTCTGAGAATGCGTCGTTCCTTGAATGCTACAGAAATTTCATCTTCAAGGCGTTCGGTTCCGTAGCCCGATATCTCCATCGCAGGCTCGCCACATTGCGGGCACAGCTGTGGAACGGGATACTCGCATCCGCAGTAGTGGCATTGGAGCAGATGTTTCCGTTTGTGATATGTAAGTGACACATCGCAATGGTCGCACTTTGAGGTGAAACCGCACACCGAACAGCGTGCCACCGGGGCATAGCCGCGTCGATTCAGAAAGAAAATAGCCTGCCGGCCTGCGGAAATGGCCTTTTCTGTCGCTTCAAGGAGACGAGTGGAAAAGGCAGGCGGCTCTTTAAGGCCACGAGAAAGCGGGCGCATATCCACTATCTCCATAGGCGGCAGCTGAGCTCCGGCATAACGTTCCGAAAGAGTGACAAGCCCGAATTTTCCGGATTGTGCCTTGTAGTATGTTTCCACAGCCGGTGTCGCGCTTCCGAAAAGGGTTTTGGCACCATGCATGGCAGCCAGTACCGTTGCGGCATCGCGGCCGTTGTAGCGCGGTGCGGGGTCGTATTGTTTGTAGCTGGGTTCGTGCTCTTCGTCGACAATCACCAGCCCAAGACTCGAAAATGGAAGAAAAACCGCCGAGCGGGCACCTAAAACTACAAGTGGCTCTTTTGTGGAAAGGATGGTTCTCCATAGCTCCACCCGTTCAGAGTCGGTGAATTTGGAATGGTATATGAGTACTTTCGCACCGAATACGCGCTGCAGGCGCGTGGTCAGCTGGGTTGTAAGCGCTATTTCCGGAACAAGCATGAGTACCTGTCGCCCCTGGTGCAGCACATAATCGATAAGATGGATGTACACTTCGGTTTTTCCCGACGAGGTCACTCCATGCAACAGCACTACATCATGCGTACGGAAGGATGTATGTATTTCGCCCAGAGCATTTTGCTGTGCCTGCGAAAGAACCGGAAGTGAACCGCCACCCGGACCCGAATAGCTGAAACGCGATATCGCCTTGTTGTATATTTTGCATAGGCCTTTTTTTTCGAGCGCTTTCACTGTAGCGCGGTCGGTGGCGGCACGAGACAAGAGCACTTCGAGCGGTACTTCGACTTCCGGAGCATCGCGCCTGTTGTAATCGGACAGAGCCATCAGCGCCACGAGTGTCTGCTCCTGGCGCGCGCTCCGCGCTACTGCTGCGAAAGCTGCAGAAACAGCCTGGCTGTCGCCTTTGGCAATAGCAAGTCGCACATAAGGCTTGTTTGCTACCTTATACCGTTCCACAAGCTTCTCGCTTACAATAAGCGCCCCACAATCAATCAAGCGCTCCAGACGTGCCTGCACGTCCTTGTCTCCTCCGGCAAGCTCCCGCACAGTAGCACGCTTCTTACGCCGGACGTTTTCGAGAATCTGGAAATCCTCGTCGGACAGTCCCTCAAGCATTGCAGGCTGCATGTCGGGCTCGACACTGAGCTGTGTCTCGCTCTCTATTTTAAGCCCTGCAGGAACGGCGGCCCTATAAACCTCACCTATCGTGCATAGATAATAGGAAGACATCCACTCCCAGAACCTTATCTGCCATGGGCGTACAACTGGAGTTGTGTCGAGCGACAGCACAATATCCTTGACCATGACATCAGGAGGCGGAGGAACCGGGGATATTCCGGTGACAATTCCTGTATAGAACCTTTTGGCTCCGAACTGGATTATAACCCTCGAACCCTGGCTTATGCTGTCTGCCAGCGTTGCTGGAACCCTATAGGTAAAGGTGTTCTCCATCGGCAGGGGAACAATAACCTGAGCATAGAGTGTCGATGCCATATTCCAGGACTTATATAATGCGATGATTCACCAGTACGCTTTCGGCGCTCTGACTGTATGCCTCGGCTGCCGAGGGGTAGCCCTGTCTGCGGAGTCTGTCGTGGCGAATACGTATTTCAATAATCGAACTGTCGCGGGCATAGCTTCCCGGGGAGGCTTCAACGGCAGTCATAGCATCGCGGCGTCCGGCCTCCCTTGCCATGGTGATGTCGCTTTCGGAACATCCGTCGGCATTACGGGCTGTACACGACGCCACGAAAACCACTATTGCCGGATATATGAGCCTTCTCACAATAGTATGATAGCAAGTTTCGCACATGCCATGGCATCGTCCATGGCATTGTGATGGTTCTCAAGCGGGATGCCGAAGAATTCACACAGGCTGTCGAGACTTCTGGAGGCGCACATCCCCTTGGGTACATTGCGGCGCGCAGCCTGAAGCGTGCACAGAAACGGTTCTTCAGGAGGCTCGATACCATAGACACGGCATGCCTCGCGAATACACCCTGCATCAAATGGGGCGTTGTGTGCAACCAGAGGCAAACCCTCCAGCCATGGCTGCCATTGTTTCCATACGGTTCCGAATGATGGAGCGTTCCATGTGTCGTTGTCGCAAAGGCCATGCACACGGGTGCAGGCCCGGGCGTACCAGTCCGGTTCCGGACGTACAAGAGCATAGCGACTGTCGGAGACCATGCCACCACGCACTTTCACAGCACCTATCGCACAGATACTGCTGCGATTGCCGTTGGCGGTTTCCACATCAATGGCTATGAAACTGTCCATCATGCCAATTCTGGAAGGTTTATAATGACGTCGCGCACCTGCTCCATAAGCCAACGTGGAGTGGAAGTAGCTCCGCATATACCAATCGTTTCGGCCCCGGCAAACCATTGCGGCTGCACCTGGCTGCCATTGGCGATAAGGTGTGTGCGGGGATTGACATCGCGGCAGTGTCCATAGAGGATCTTGCCGTTGCTGCTTTTTGTCCCAGCCACGAAAAGTACCACATCCTTGCCTGCCGCAAAGCGCCGCAGATGCTCCGTCCTGTTGGAAACCTGGCGGCAAATTGTATCGGAATACTCGAACACCACTCCGGAGGCGCGGCGGCGTTCTATTTCGTCAATGATGTTTCTGAACCCCTCGAGACTTTTGGTGGTCTGTGAATACAGGTAGATGTCGCGTTGAAAATCCACTGCATCAAGCCCTGAGACATCCTCCACAACGATTGCCGTGCCGGCGGTCTGGCCTACAAGCCCGTTCACTTCGGCATGTCCCCGTTTTCCATAGATTACAATCTGGGCTCCGGGGTCGGAATCGTAGCGTGCCTTTATGCGTTGCTGCAGTTTGAGAACAACCGGGCAGGTGGCATCGATAAGTTCTATTCCCCGTTCGCGGGCTGTGGCGTAAGTACTCGGTGGCTCGCCGTGCGCACGAAGCAGCACCTTGGCGCCCTTGAGTGTCTCGAGTTCGGAATGGGAAATAGTGGTTAGCCCGCGGGAGCGCAGCCGTTCCACCTCATCGGAATTGTGCACGATATCGCCAAGACAGTACAGCGGGCATCCCGCCTTAAGCTCCTGCTCGGCTTTGCGTATTGCGGTGACTACCCCGAAGCAAAATCCGCTTTCGCTGTCGATTTCTATTGTGGGTTGCTTGCCTGCATTCATAGGCCTGCAGCTTTGTTGAACTGGACCATAAGCCAGGCATCCTGCTGCTCCGGGGTCATTGCTGAATTATCAAGCGCAATGGCGTTGTCGGCTCGTCTGAGCGGACTCTCTGCACGTGTGGTATCGATATGATCGCGGTGCGCCACGTTGGCCAGCACCTCCTGATATGTGGCAGGAATTCCTTTTTCCACCATTTCTTTGAACCGACGCTGGGCACGCGTTTCGGCAGAGGCGTTGACAAAAATCTTAAGTTCGGCATCTGGAAAAACGGCTGTTCCTATGTCACGGCCGTCCATCACGATTCCACCACCCTGCCCCATCTGTTTCTGCATAGCAGTAAGAGCCTTGCGCACAGCCGGTATGGCGGCAACCGACGACACGGCTTCTGAAACTCTGAGACGTCGGATTTCAGACTCTACGTCCTTGCCGTCGAGCACCGTATGCTGACTTCCGTCGGTCTGCAAAGCAAAATCTATTTCAATATCCGGAAGAGCCGAGGCGATTGCGTTGGAATCGGGCTTACCTTCGGCATCTATCATGCCGTGTTCAAGAGCATACAGCGCAACTGCGCGATACATGGCTCCGGAATCGATATATCGGTATCCTACCGATGCTGCAAGTCTGCGGGCCATGGTACTTTTCCCTGAAGAGGAATAGCCATCGATAGCCACGGTGATTTTCTTATTTTCCATTCTATCTGTTAAGAATGTCGCTGAGATTGTACGATAGATTGAACATGAGCGTAGTGCCGCTCTTGTGTGGCTGGGCCAGCGCAAGATTGATAGCAAGATTCCTGAGCCGGAAACCTCCGCCAAGGCTGAATCCCGAGATAAAACTGCGTGAATACGTCGCCATGTCGGTTCGGGTCTTGTAATTATAACCCAGCGAGAGATAATAGTTCGGGCTGGCCACAAGATCGAGACCGAACACAAGATGCCGGAAAAGATTGCTCCCGAAGTTTTCCTTCATTTCTCCGGCATTGCTGTCGGTGCCGTCGCCTGTTTCGGCATATGGGAGCTTCCATTTTGTTAAATTCCATGCCGTTACAGAAAAACGGACCGGAAAGTTGCCGAACGATTGGCTCCAGCCTACACGGACGTCGACCGGCAAACGGTCGTAGTGTTCATTGAAGCGCTTCACCTGTCCGCCAAGATTGGCAACTACAACACTCAGCGAAAGGTCGCGGTCGGGATTGTAATAGTTGATACCCAAATCGGTAGCCAGTGCAAACGCGGAATAGTCGGCATAGCTGCTGTATATGCCTTTCAGTTCAATGCCGCCACGCAGCCTGTCAGTGATGTCATGGCTGTAGGAGCCGCCGAAAACTATATCTTTAGGCGAGAACGATCCCACATCGGTCCCGTCGGGCAGCACTTCGCGCATGGCGCCATAGCCAAAATAGCGCATAGAGGCCGTCCAGGCTCCACGGCTACCGGCACTATGTCCATAGCGCAGGCCGGCAAAGTTGCTGCCTCCGAGATAGCGCATGTAATTTATGGCAACAATGCCACTCATTTCAGCTCCCATGAGGGCGGGATTCTGGTCGACTGTCGAGATATCGTCGTCGACAAGCGTTATATTCACTCCGCCCAGGCCGTATATACGCGCCGAGGACGTTATATTCAGGAAATTATATGCCGAAGAGCCGTCCTGCGCCTTAAGCCCAGTGAAGGCCAGCGCAAGGCACAATGCAGTAGCCGGTATCTTTTTGCTTATTCTCATTGTTATACCAACGGAAAAGAGGCCCGGCTATTGTCCGCGTCCGATGTGTTTAGGAGCGAGGGACACAATGCCATCGGATGCTACAACTATCTTTTTCTTTCTGTAAAGATGTCCGACAGCCTGTTTGAAATCACGTTTGCTGCAACCGAACAGGCGCGATATCAATTCCGGGTCGCTGCGGTCGCCAACGGGAATACCGTCGCCTGATGCAAGGTATGCCAGAAGCCGATTCGCCACAGCATCGGTGCGACGGCCGGCACGGTCGCTGACTGTCAGGTCGATTTTGCCATCAGGGCGAACGCGTTTCACAAAAGCGGATATAGTATCCTCTACTTCCACAGGGCTGAACAGCTCATTGGAGTACAGCATGCCACGGTGGAGGTTGTTGACTATACATTTATAGCCAATCTCGGTATGTTCTGTAACCAAAGCCCGCACTTTCTGCCCTTCTTTGTATTCGGGCAGCACGTTACCGAGGAATTTGTCGATTTTGGCGGACGCCACGATCCTGCCGGTGGCATTGTCCACATAAATGTACACCAGGTAGATACCACCGCGGCGCATGCGCACACGCTGTTCGCGGAAAGGAACCAGCAGGTCTTTTGCCAGCCCCCAGTCCAGAAACGCTCCCACATCGTTCACGGCCTTCACACTCAGATAGGCGAACTCTCCCACAATGGCATACGGACGCTCAGTAGTTGCCACCGGACGGTCCTCACTGTCTTTGTATACGAATACTTCTACGGTATCTCCCGCCTGAGGATTCTCCGGAACATAGCGTGAGGGAAGAAGTACTTCCGGTGTTTCCGTGCCGGGAGCACGCATGTAGGCACCGAAGTCGCTCAACCTTGATATTTCGAGGGTCTGGTATTTGCCGAGTTGTATCATCTGATTTTCGTTTGAAGATGCAAATTAACGAAATTTTCGCCGGATACGGAATCAAAATCGTAATTTTGCACATTATACCTGCCAACATCGGCAGTTGTTATTCCGTTTAACGATTATGGCAACTCACGAAGGTTTCGACCTTATAGAAAAATACTTCCCGACGCTCGATGCCGGACAGCTCGAAGCATTCCGGCGTCTGGGCGAACTGTATCCCGAGTGGAACGAACGCATCAATGTGATTTCGCGGCGTGACATAGAATATCTCTATCCTCGCCACGTGCTTCACTCGCTGTCCATAGCCCGCTTTCTGGGGACATTGCCCGCGGATATAGAGATTCTCGACCTCGGTACAGGTGGTGGATTCCCCGGAATACCGCTGGCGATTGCATATCCGCAATGCCGTTTCCTCCTGCTCGACCGAATTGCAAAGAAACTCAAAGTAGCCTCGGAAATTGCTTCTGAACTGGGGCTGAAAAATGTCCGCTTCCAACATGGCGACGCCGGCGAATGCCACAGCAAATTCGCATATATGGTAAGCCGGGCGGTGATGCCTCTCGACGGGCTTGTGAAAATAGCAACCCGCAATGTCGCCCGTCGGGCCGACACTGGCGGCTCGATGGCTCCCGGACTTGTATGCCTCAAAGGCGGTGAACTCGATGCCGAAATCGCAGCCGCAGGCCGGCCTGCATTAAGAATCGCTCTCTCCGACTATTTCCGCGAGGAGTTCTTTGAAACCAAAGAGCTTGTCTACGTTCCTTTCTCGTAGTAATACCACTATCTGGGATTTAATAATCAAATCTATTGCATCGTGAACATCAAGCGCTTTACATTCAATCCTTTCGGCGAAAGCACTTACCTGCTTTGGGACGAATCCACCGGCGATGCCGCCGTGGTGGATCCAGGGATGAGCAACGAAGCCGAACAGCGTGTATTCGAACATTTTATCAACGACAACAACCTGAAAGTACGCCAGATAATAAACACACACATGCACCTCGACCATTGCTGGGGTGCCAATTGGGTGCGCGATCGCTACGGCGCCAGCGTGGCCGGCCACAAAGACGACGCTTTTCTGGGGCTTCGTGCGGCGGAACAGGCCAGGATGTTCGGAATCGGCAATGAATTCCGCCCGGTGGAAATAGATGTGGCTCTTGCCGACGGCGATGTTGTAGAGGTTGGCAACTGTCGGCTGGAAGTTCTCGCTGTCCCCGGTCACAGTCCCGGCAGCATAGCGCTATACGACCGGCAAGGCGGCACCGTGATTGTAGGCGATGCCCTCTTCCATGAAGCTGTGGGACGGACCGACTTGCCTGGTGGCGATTTTCAAACGCTGATGAACAGTATCCGAAGCAAACTATACACGCTCCCCGACAAAACCCGTGTGCTCAGCGGGCACGAACAGCCGACCACCATAGGCCACGAGAAAAAATACAACCCCTATTGCCGGCCATGAGTGCGACATCGGCAAAAAATTGCTATCTTTGCACCCACAAAATCAAGTAACTGAATATCACAAACCTCGAAGCCGCCGATGCTGCTTTATATAAAGCCACACGACGCGGCTTCCTAACAATAAACACAGCAATGACTATCGACAATTTCGATTTCAACGGTCACAAAGCACTGGTACGCGTTGACTTCAACGTACCTCTGGACGAAAACGGAAACATCACCGACGACACCCGTATCCGTGGTGCCCTCCCCACTCTCAAGAAAATCCTCTCCGACGGCGGTTCCGCTATCATCATGAGCCACATGGGCAAACCCAAAGGCAAAGTAAACGCAAAATTCTCGCTCGGACAGATTAAAGATGCCGTGAGCAAGGCTCTGGACACGAATGTTGAGTTCGCTCCCGACTGCATGGCCGCTGCCGACATGGCTGCTGCCCTTAAGCCCGGCCAGGCTCTGCTGCTGGAAAACCTCCGTTTCTACCCCGAAGAAGAAGGCAAGCCCGTGGGTATCGACAAAGAAGATCCCGCCTATGAAGCCGCTAAAAAAGAAATGAAGGAGCGCCAGAAAGAATTTTCCAAGACTCTGGCTTCCTATGGCGATGTATACGTGAACGATGCATTCGGCACCGCACACCGCCGCCATGCATCCACTGCTGTCGTTGCCGACTATTTCGGCAACGACCACAAAATGCTTGGCTTCCTCATGGAAAAGGAAGTGAAGGCAGTAGACCAGATTCTCAAAGACATCCGTCGTCCTTTCACAGCCATTATGGGCGGCTCGAAAGTGAGCACCAAGATAGGCATCATCGAAAACCTCATGGATAAGGTGGACAACCTCATTCTATGCGGTGGCATGACTTACACCTTCGCCAAAGCTATGGGTGGCAACGTCGGCAACTCCATCTGCGAGAACGACAAACTCCAGCTCGCCCTCGACATCATGGCCAAAGCAAAAGCAAAAGGTGTGAACCTCGTGCTCGGCACCGACTGCGTGGCCGCCGACGCTTTCAGCAACGATGCCAACACACAGGTCTGCTCTGTGAAGGACATTCCAGAAGGCTGGGAAGGACTTGATGCCGGTCCTGAAACCCGCAAACTCTTCTCGGACACCATCCGCGGCTCCAAGACAATCCTCTGGAACGGTCCCGCCGGTGTGTTCGAATTCGACAACTTCACCGCAGGCAGCCGCGCTATCGCCGATGCTGTGGTTGAAGCCACCAAAAACGGAGCCTTCTCTCTGGTAGGCGGCGGCGACTCCGTGGCATGCGTAAACAAATTCGGCCTCGCAGACGAGGTAAGCTATGTATCCACCGGCGGTGGTGCTCTTCTTGAAGCCATCGAAGGCAAGATTCTTCCCGGTGTAGCTGCCGTGCAGGGCTGATATACCATATCCTTAACATAAAAGGCCGGGCGCTATCCGCAGTGCGTCCGGCCTTTTTATATCGGTCGAACCTCCTTGGTATAAAACAGCATGTGATACACCGTTATACAACCACGATGCCACATCAACATTCTGATGAATAATTATCACGACCACATACATTCCGTTTGCAAATAATTTGCTAACTTTGCGCCACAAAACGCAACGGGATGAATAGCCTCCGCCGTTTTTTTACAAGCCTTATCTCTCTTTTGTGAGGATTGATGCTTTACTTACTGTTTGCCAAGGTTTCACCGCCATTGACCGAGCACAAGCCGCTCAAATGACGGGACTTTTGTCATTGTCCGACCAAAGCAGCCGGTTAAAAATATGACAACCAACCAAAGCACTGACAACAATAACATTACACTTCGCCAGCTCATAAGTTTATTTCGGGTCGAGGCATTGACTAAACCCGAAGTCACCTCACGATCCTACCTCAAGGCCGTAGCATCTTTCGAACAATTCGGCGATGCACACGGCATTGGCGATGCAACCGTGTGCAATAATGTTGCTGCCGAGTGGTTGGTGTATATGTTCGTATGCGGGTTGTCGTTCAAAACTTCAGGCTACTATCTCGATGTCGTTGCCGGCCTTTACAATTCAGCGGCAAAAAAGCATGCACTTCCCGAATCGCCCTTCAAACGTATAAAAACACAACGCAAGACAGCCGGCGAAAGTTGCTGGCATGCCGATATAGACTACCTATCCCTTTCCGCACTCAAGCAACTTCTGGAACAATCGACGCTACTTCGTGGTGAACTGCGGCTTGCAGCCGACATTCTCCGTCTTTGCCTTCTCACAGCCATGAGTCCGGCAAATGCCGCAATGCTCCGTACCGACAGTATCGACAACCTGGCCGATATTTCTAATGAAGCCGCTGATATCGCCGGCGAGCATGTCGATGGTCGTCGAAAATATATTTTCCCTCTACGACAGAGCGAGCTCACACCACGACAGCTCGAGAAACGGCTTCATGGACTGCTGGCAAGGCTACTGATGAGCCGCGGACTCCCCTACGCCCAGACCTCCGAGGCGACCACTGAAGCATATTGGACCGCTGCAGCCCTTAATGCCGGAATCGCCGGCACCTCCATACGTTCCGTTTTGGGACACACACCATCAAGCGCTCTCCTGCTCGATATGTGCCAGGAAGAGAATCTCGACAAGGATGCATTCCGGCAGACTATCGAATCTGTAGCCCGGACATTTCTACCCGAGCGTCCGCAATGGTTTGCGATGCGCCTGCGCAGAGGAGTGAAATTCGAGACCGTCGAAGCCCGCCTGCAAACCCTCGATGCCGAAGTTGCGGCACCGGAAATCTTTTATCCCTGCAACGAAATTGCCAAACGTGTTGGCAGGCGCATGATTACGGATCGGCAGCCTGTGATTCCTGATATAGTATTCTTCCGTTGCCGCCGCAGCAACGTATTCAATCTATTCTGCCACATAGGCGATCTCGCGTGGTGCTACACCGTTCCAGGCACAGGCATCCGTAACTACGCCGCCATTCCAGCTGTCGACTTCGACATATTCCAACGCACAATCGGCATGTTCACCAACGATTGCGAAGTGGCTCCGATAGGAACTCTGACTCCGCGACCCGACGAACGTGTGGTACTTGTAGGGGGGCTGTTCCAAGGTTGCGACGCCCGTTTCCGCAATACCGAAAACGACAACACTCTCTACCGCCTCGAAATACTCGGCGACAATGGTTTCGAATGGCGTATCAATGTAGACCCTCGGCTCGTAAGACTCTGACCCGACATATCCAGCACCTTCAAGAACCCGGTGAATAAGCGGAGACTACCGTATCCCGCATTGCATCTGCATAACAATCTTTTAACCTCACAGAAAAAGATGTCCTGTAATATCGCCGTGGCCGGCACCGGCTACGTGGGTCTCTCGATAGCCACTCTGCTGGCTCAGCACAACCACGTGACTGCCGTAGACATAGTTCCGGAAAAGGTCGACGCCATAAATGCACGTCGCTCGCCAATCCAGGACGAGTACATCGAGCGGTACCTCGCCGAAAAGAACCTCGACCTCAACGCAACTCTCGACGCCGCAGAGGCATACCGCGACGCCGAGTTCGTGGTAATAGCCGCGCCTACAAACTACGACCCCGTGAGGAACTACTTCGACACCTCAGCCGTCGAGGCCGTAATCGACAAGGTGCTGGAAGTGAACCCCGATGCGGTGATGGTGATAAAGTCCACCATCCCTGTGGGATACTGCCGTAACCTGTACGCGAAATATGCCGCCGCCGGAGCCTCGCAGTTCAACCTGCTGTTCTTCCCCGAGTTCCTGCGCGAGAGCAAGGCCCTCTACGACAACCTCTATCCCTCAAGGATAATCGCTGGCGTGCCGAAAACAATCGACCGACCCGAATTCGCAGCCGAAAACGCCGCAATCGCAGCCGTTACCGACATCGCACGCCTCGAACAGGCCGCACACACATTCGCGGCCCTGCTGCAGCAGGGGGCAATAAAGGCCGACATCCCGACTCTGTACATGGGGCTCAAGGAGGCCGAAGCCGTGAAACTCTTCGCCAACACCTACCTCGCCCTGAGGGTGAGCTACTTCAACGAGCTCGACACATACGCCGAGGTAAAGGGCCTCGACTCGCAGGCAATCATCGAAGGCATAGGACTCGACCCGCGCATAGGCAACCACTACAACAATCCGTCGTTCGGCTACGGAGGATACTGCTTGCCAAAGGACACCAAGCAACTCCTGGCCAACTACTCCGACGTACCCCAGAACATGATGAGCGCCATCGTCGAAAGCAACCGCACACGCAAGGACTTCATCGCCGACCAGGTGCTCAGAATGGCCGGATGGTACGACTACTCTTCGGCCAACACCTACGGTAACACGCCAGAACACCAATGTACAATTGGTGTGTACCGCCTGACAATGAAAAGAAACTCCGACAACTTCCGTCAGAGCAGCATCCAGGGCGTGATGAAGCGCATCAAGGCCAAGGGAGCAACGGTGATAGTCTACGAGCCTACCCTGCCCGACGGCTCTACTTTCTTCGGAAGCCGCGTGGTGAACGACCTCGACGAATTCAAACGCCTCTCCCACGCCATAATAGCAAACCGCTACGACTCTGTTCTGGACGATATCCAAAACAGAGTTTATACCCGCGACATATTCAAACGTGACTAACAGATAATCTCTAATATATCAACCCACAACAATGCAAGCCATAATCTTAGCGGCCGGTATGGGGAGGCGCCTTGGCGACCTGACCAAAGGCCATACAAAATGTATGGTGGAAGTTAATGGCACGACATTAATCGATCGCGCCATACTTCAGTTGTCTAAACTCAAACTCAACCGGCTGATAATTGTTGTCGGCTACAAAGGAAAGGAACTTAAAGAATATATCGGTAACAGATACGATGATATCCTCAAAATAGAATATGTAGAAAATCCTATTTACGACAAAACCAACAATATCTACTCTCTGGCACTTGCCAAAGAGATGCTTTGTCAGGACGACACAATATTGTTGGAGTCAGATTTGATATTCGACGATTCTATCCTTGAGGAACTTATCAACCATCCCGACCCCAATCTGGCTCTCGTGGCCAAATATGAAACATGGATGGACGGTACGATGGTTCGCATCGACCAGGAAAGAAACATCGTTAATTTCGTACCAAAAGCCGCTTTCCGTTACGAGGACGTAAGCGTATACTACAAGACGGTGAATATCTACAAGTTCTCCAAAGAATTTGCCCGTACAGAATATGTCCCATTCCTCGACGCCTATTCCAAGGTGATGGGAAACAACGAGTACTACGAACAAGTGCTCCGAGTAATCACAATGGTGCATAATTCGAGTTTGAAGGCTTTGGATATCAAAGATAAAAAATGGTACGAAATCGACGATATCCAGGATCTTGACATCGCGTCGGCGCTCTTTGCGGAGCATGACGTAAAGTATGGCGAATACCATAAGAGATATGGTGGTTACTGGCGCTTCCCTTCGCTGCTTGACTATTGCTATCTTGTCAATCCCTTCTTCCCTCCCAAAAGAATGATCGACGAGATGCATTCGAATTTCGAAATACTTCTTCGTAACTATCCTTCAGGCCAGTGGGTGAACTCTCTTCTTGCTGCCAAGTACTTTGGCGTAAGGCAGGAATATATTGCAGTAGGAAACGGCGCTGCCGAACTTATCAAATCATTCGCCGAAACGCATGCCGCTGACAGAATTGGCGTCATATATCCTACTTTCGATGAATACCCCAACCGCCTAACAGGTGCCGACATAGTACCATTTATATCCGATAAGAAAGACTTTCGCTACGACGCCGACGATCTGATGGATTTCTATGCCGACAAGAACATCGACCTGCTACTTCTGGTAAATCCAGATAACCCTTCCGGCAATTTCATTACAATAGACAATGTGATAAAACTCGCCGCATGGTGCAAAGACAAAGGCATCTTTATTTTGGTCGACGAGTCCTTTGTGGACTTCACAGAAGGTTTCAGAAACAACTCTCTTCTGCATAATGAAATTCTCGAAAGCTTCCCTAACCTTTCGGTAATGAAGTCTATCTCCAAGAGCTATGGCGTCCCCGGTCTGCGCCTCGGCGTGTTCGCAAGCTCCAGCCAGGCCACAATAGCGCAAATGAAGAAAGATGTGGCAATATGGAATATAAATTCCTTTGCAGAATTCTATATGCAGATTTACGGCAAATACGAAGCCGACTACCACAAAGCCTGTGTAAAATTCGCAGCCGAACGCGATCGCTTCTTCTGCCGCCTCCAGGAAATTCCTTATCTGCATGTAATGCCATCGCAGGCAAATTATTTCCTCTGTGAGATAACTGAGCGTTTCACATCTACCGAACTCACGCGCATCCTACTCGACCACGACGTGCTCATCAGCAATTGTGGCCGTAAGAAGAACATGGCCGGAAAGAACCTTATCCGCCTTGCCGTGAGGTCGGCTCAAGACAACGACAGACTGATAGAAATCCTTAAAGTCCTCTGATTATGCAGATTATTACCGATAGTAAGATACGGAGTCTCGGCATAAGTCCGGTGGAGTGTGTAGATTGGGTGCGTGAGGCATTTCTCATGAAATCGGAATGCCAACTGCCACCGAAAGTATCGCTTCACCCTCAAGGAACAGACTTTATAAACACGATGCCATGCATTCTTCCGCCATCTTACCACACCTTCGGCTGCAAGATAGTGACACGTATAAAAGGCCAGTCGCCGGCTCTGAACAGCGAGATGATGTTGTTCGATACATCCACCGGGCGAATGACAGCCCTTATCAATGCCGATTGGATAACATCGGCACGCACCGGAGCCGTGGCGGCACTCGCTATAAACACCCTAAGCAACTCCAATGCCAGAATCTATTCATTTATCGGGCTTGGAGTGATAGGACATTCTGTGCTTGACTGTTTACTGGCCACAAATTGCGACAGGAGGATTACAATCAGACTCAAACGATATAAAGACCATGCCGAAAGCACCATGAGCCGCTACGCGTCGTTCGACAATATCGACTGGGAAATAGCCGACAGCATGGAGGAGCTCGTATCGGGTGCCGATGTGGTGGTATCTTGTATCACCGATGCCGAGGGACTGCTCGTTGAGGATACAAACCTGTTCAAGCCAGGAGTCCTCATCGTTCCGGTCCATACTCGTGGCTTTCAAAACTGCGACACAATTTTCGACAAGGTCTTTGCCGATGACCGTGCTCATGTCGAGAGCTTCAAATACTTCAATCAGTTCCGCCACTTCGCTGAAATCGGAGATGTATTAAGCGGACGCGTTATAGGGCGCGAAACAGATGAAGAAAGAATATTGTCCTACAACATCGGTCTCGGGCTGCACGATGTGCTCTTTGCCAACAAACTAATCAATCGCCCCCCCTTGATTAATCACCTGATATTCATGGCGTTGCAATCCGCCGCGTGATATGGAAAAGAAAATAAATATTTGTATTTGCGGCGGAGGGTCACAAGGCCACATTTCCGCCGGTGTTATTGGCAGCCACAACAATGCCAAAGTAAACATACTAACGCGGCGTCCTGCGCTATGGACCCGCGATTTCAAGACAGTAGATCTCGACGGAAAAGAGTATCACGCCTCTTTGTATAAAATATCGGACAATCCCGCTGAAGTCATTCCCGATGCAGATATCGTCTTTATATGTCTTCCCGGTTATGCAATCCGGGAAGAGCTCGAGAAAATTAAGCCATATGTCTCTGATAATACCATAGTAGGGTGTGCATTTGGCGGAAGCGGCTTCTTCTTGCAGCTCTTTGATATTCTCGGAAGCAACACCAAAGGATTTGCATTCCAGCGAGTGCCCTTCACAGGCCGCCCGAAAGAATACGGCCATTCGGCTACACTTAAAGGGTATAAACCCTATCTAAAAATCGCCACACGCAATGTAGAAGATCCGCGCCGACTGGCCGATATATTTCAGAACTGGTATTCAACTCCCGTATATACCCTCGGTCACTGGCTTGAAGCCACCCTCAGCAACAGCAATCCCTTGCTTCACCCCTGTCGCATGAGGGTTATGTTCAAAGACTGGACTCCCGAAAAAGTATATCCACAGGTTCCGTATATGTACAATACCGACTGGGACGACGAGTCATCGCAATGTTGGGTAGACTGCGACTCTGAGTTACGCCACATAATGGCAAAGCTCCCGATGAACCTTGACGAAGTACCTTCTATCCTTGAGTACTACGGCTGTGCCGACATCAAGGCTCTCACAAATAAAATGCAGTCGATAGTGCCCTTCAAGACTGTTCAGGCTCATATGAACGAAACCCATGGAGGCTTCAAAGTCGATGCCAGCGTGCGCTATTTCACCGAAGACATCCCCTACGGACTCCTGTTGATTAAAGCATTTGCCGAACTCACAGAAACTCCTACACCAGCCATTGACGATGTTATCAACTGGGCACAGAATATAATGGGCAAACGGTATATTCATAATGGTAGACTCGTAGAAGAAATCATTACCATCGAGTTGCCATTCCTCTCCAAAGACAATCTTCGCAAACTCTGCCAAAATCTCTGATGCCCAATCTCTGGGAAATAAAGCAACCGCCGGCGCGTGTGGGCTACTGTAGTTGCATCCTGCTCAAATCTACACTTGGCTAAAAAATTGGAATGCTCCGCCAATAAAGGGATTCGCATGATTGTCATTAAGGTTAATGAAGGTTGGCTCCCTGACATAAAGTGCAGATTTTCTTAGAGGACTTCAATTGTGGCTTAGTCAGATATAGAAATCCCACCATTGAAAATTATATCAATTGTCCGACAATCGAAAAAAATTACCAATGGGAATAAATTTTATTTAGCAGATGTCCAACTTTAAAATATAATCCTAATGATTGATGAAAAACTGCAGGTTGAATTAAGGGATAGATTTAACCCTGAAGGTTCTGATTTACGCAAACTTCAATTACGTATTTTAGAAATACTCAAATTCGTAGATAGCGTTTGTAAAACGCATGGCATTCAGTATTGGCTCTCTTCCGGAACATGTCTTGGCGCGGTACGTCATGGCGGATTTATACCTTGGGATGATGATGTTGATATTGAGATGTTCGAAAAGGATTATATCAGGTTCTGCAAAATAATGAAATCGTTGAACCATCCTGATTATATCCTTCAAACCAGCGACACTGACAAAAATTTTCTCCTCTCATTTGGCAAGGTGCGTGATTGTCATTCCTTTATCGAAGAAGATTATGGCTATGATATCAAATATAAATACCGAGGGTGTTTTGTTGACATATTTCCCATCGCGCCATCCAACTCCATACGATTGTTTAAGTTAGGTATTTTTTTGAATTCCTGCTTATTAGAAGCAGATCATTTAAACAATCGGGGAAAAAAGCATTTCTGGAATATTGCTAACAAAATTTGCCTGCCCATATTAAGAATAATTTCGCGGGTCAAGTCCAATGGCGTATACAGGCATCGCCTTGGATCTATCTTTCCTAAAAAAAGATACTATAGCGATATACATAATACTATTAAAATCAAGTTTGAAGATACCGAATTCCCCATCCCCGAGAAATATGATTCATATTTAACGGCATTATATGGCGATTATATGAGAATCCCTGCCATAGACAATATACACATTCATAGTTCGAAGTTTAAACTATACTGATGTCAACTTCTTCACGAGTAGTAAAGAATACCGGATTTTTGTACTTACGAATGGGGCTAACTCTATTCGTATCTCTGTATAGTACCCGTTTGATTCTTGCATCGCTCGGTGAGGTTGACTTTGGCATATTCAATGTGATTGGTGGCAGTATTGCAATGATGGGGTTTCTCAACTCCACTTTGGCAAACGCCACTCAACGCTTTATGTCATACGCCGAGGGTAAGGGAGATGAACAGAACAAGACTAAGATTTTTAACATTAGCTTCATTCTCCACCTAATTATAGCGGCAGCAACCATATTGTTGCTATTATCTATAATGCCTATATTGTTCGATAAATTTCTCAATATCCCCACGGATAGGATCTGGACGGCAAAAATAGTATATTTCACTTTGATATTCAGCACTATCCTGACAATCGTGAATGTCCCTTATGATGCTGTTTTGAACGCCCATGAGAACATGTTTTATTATGCAATAATCGGTGTAATCGAATCATTGTTGAAACTCGGAATTGCATATGTATGCGTATATTCGGATGGTAATAGGCTATTAATCTATAGCATACTGATGGCAACACTTCCTCTTATCACACTATCGATAATGAAAGTGTATTGCCATAAGCATTATACGGAGTGTCGATTTGCCTTACGGAAAAGTTGGGATTTCGGAGTGGTTAAAAGCATTGCGAAATTTTCCGGCTGGAATTTCTTGACTGCAATATCATCTTTGTTTACTGTTCAAGGCTTATCTGTTGTCCTTAATCATTTTTTTGGGACTGTCTTGAATGCGGCACAAGGCATAGCCAATCAGGTAAATGGTCAATTGTCAGCATTCTCTACAAATATGATGAAAGCATTGAACCCAGTGATAGTAAAGCGAACGGCGAGCGCTGATTCAGAATCTGTATCAGCTGTAACCTTTTCAGGCAGTAAATTTTCTGCTATTCTTATATTGTTTTTCGCAATACCTGTGTGTATCAAGATGGAATATATATTGTCGGTTTGGCTTGAGGAAGTTCCAAAATGGACCATTGTTTTCTGTCAGCTCCAATTAATTCAGACCGTAATTGTGCAAATGGCGAATCCAATAGCAACTGCAATTTATGGAAAAGGAGACATCAAAGGATATGCGATATGGAAAAGTATAATGAATATAATGCCAATCATATTGTCCATAATTGCTTTTAGTTCTGAAGGAAGTCCTATTTGGCTTTATCTTTCATTGATAATGTTTATGGGGTTAGGTGGAGATATAGTGATTCTATACTATGGGAAACTAAAATGTAACATATCTCCAAGATTATTTCTTCTGAATGTCTTTTTTCCCGTTTTGGGAATATCTGCCGTTATGATAGCTTTCGGAATTATGTTTGATTACATCCTTCCATACCAAAACGTATTTTCTTTAGTTGTCTGTGGCATTATGACTACAATAGGATTAATCATTTCAATGTTCACATTCGGGTTGACATTTTCAGAAAAATTGATAATACAATCCCTTATAGCCGCTTTTTCAAAAAGATTCCATTGATATGCCATCACAGAATCATAATATTGACGTATTGAAGTATTTGATGAGTGTCATGATAATTATGATACATGTAGGATATTCAATTGAATTGCCAATATTAAGAGCCGCAGTACCCGTATTTTTTATTATTTCTTCCTACTTCTTTTTTAAGAAGATAAGTACTCTGAGTTCAGATGAACAGAATAAGGTCTGGATTAATTTTATCAAACGAGCATTGAAACTATATCTCTTTTGGTTTATAGTTTTATTGCCGGTCACTATCGTTGCGCGAAGATGGTTTCAAGATGATATCTTCACAATCACATGGAATTTAGTTCGCGGGCTGACCATCGGAAGCACATTCTTGGCTTCATGGTATATTTCAGCATATATAATTGGCATAAGCCTTATTTACAAGTTTAGGAGATATAAATACCTTGTCGGATTTATATCCTTAGGTTGCTATATTTTATGCACCATAAGTTCAAATTATTGCAATTTACTTGATATTCAATGTCTTAAGTGGGGTGGGGTTAGTATTTATAACAGTTTCCCCGTCGGCCTTATATTTATCTTTATAGGAAAGAATTTGGCCGATAAAAAGAAACTACCAATAACAATTGGTATAGCAGGTACGATAATCGGATTCGCTTTGTTAAGTTTGGAAAACTATTTGATTGTGAAATACAACTTAAGAAAAGCCGATGACTGTTATGTTAGCTTGTTAGTTTTATCTCCTTCAATTTTCATTTTATTCAATTCATTACCGAACAGGATTAAAACAAGCACGAAATACATAAGGAACATGTCAACCATATACTATTGTTCGCATTATTCAATGATTGTTGTGATTGGCGTTATAGTTGGAGCATTACCGAAATTTCAATTATTTACTTTCACTTGGTTAACGGTGACGCTCTTATCATTTCTTCTGCTCTATTTATCAAGTATGAGACGATTTAGTTTCTTAAAATATTCCTATTAAGTTCAAACGTTAATGAAAATACTTTGGATAACAAATATCATGTTGCCTCCAATTTGTGAAGCAACTGGACATAAGGGATATTCAGTGGGTGGCTGGATGTATTCTTCATTAAAGAATTTGAAAACAAATTCAAACAATAAATATGCTGTAGCAACTATTTATAACGGAGATAAACTTATTGAACAGGAAATAGAGGGTACAACGTGGTACCTTTTACCAATGAAAGGTAAGAAAACGGTTAAATACAATAAATCTCTTGAAAGATATTGGAGAGAGATTCAGAATACATTCAACCCCAATGTTGTTCATATTCATGGCTCAGAATATCCCCACGGGCTGGCATACGTCAATGCGTGCGGGCCGCAGGGGGTTGTAGTGTCAATCCAGGGCATGGTATCGTGCATAGCACGATATTATACCGCAGGCATCGATTTTACGAATGTAAAAAAACATTTGACATTCCGTGACATTATCAAACGCGACACAATACGCAAAGGTCAGAAAAGTTTTGAGGACAGAGGGGGCTGGGAGATTAAACTTCTGCAAAAGGTAAACCACATCATTGGCCGCACAGAATGGGATAAGGCACATACATGGGCAATCAATCCGGAAGCGCAATATCATCATTGCGGAGAAACCTTGCGAGACTCATTCTACAGTCACAAATGGAGCTATGACGCTTGTGAACCCCATTCGATTTTCGTATCACAGGCCTCCTATCCCATAAAAGGTGTCCACATGCTTTTTAAAGCCCTGCCATTGGTTCTGCGGCATTATCCCGATACCAAGGTATATGTCGCCGGTTATGACCCTACGGCCGCACCGTGGTGGAGAATCGATGGATATGGAAAATATCTTAAAAAGCAGATTGCCCGGCTCGGGATTTCGGAGCATATTGAATTTACCGGAACACTTAACGAAGAGGACATGTGCAACAGATACCTCAAATCAAACATATTTGTTTGTTGCTCGGCTATAGAGAACAGCCCCAATTCACTTGGCGAAGCACAGCTGCTGGGCATGCCGTATGTGGCCAGCTTTGTGGGCGGAGTTCCTGAGATTACAGATATGAATTCCGGGGCGCTGTACCGCTTCGAAGAAACCGAGATGCTCGCCAAAAAGATATGCGACATATTTGCCCTCGGCAGTTCCTATAAACCCGCACCATACGATACTTCAATGTACGACGGCACAGCCAACACACAGTCTTTGCTTGAAACATACAGGCAAATCTGCTTAAATCAACAGTAATGCTTACAGTAACAAT
>DKUJ01000040.1:5261-9611 GCA_002490635.1 Porphyromonadaceae bacterium UBA7207 | reverse complement strand
GTAAAATCTGAGTTCGCTTTTTTTTGTTTTCCGTGCAAAGGCCTAATACTTATTATGAGACACTCGCTTACGCTTGCAACGCCAATCATTGCATCAATTGGTTTTATCTTGTCGGCATAGGCATGTCGTCCGTGGCGCACTGACTTGGGCAGCTGTTTTAAAACAGTTGCTTGAAAAATTTGGTATTTAAAAAATTTTACTAAATTTGCAGACGTTCATATTACGCAATAGCATTTTCGGCTTGAGCCGCATTTTCTATTCATATCATACTTACAATCATTACCACTTAAACTTTTACTGATTACCATGAGAAAAGTCAAACGGGTACTGCTCGGGGCGTTGATGGCCCTGACAGCAGGCTCAGCCTCGGCCGGAACTTTCGTCGGAGACCGTACCGACTTCCGTGACGAGACAATCTATTTCGCCATGACCACCCGTTTCTATGACGGGGATCCCACCAACAATGTATGTTCCTGGGACAAGCAGGATGTGCAGATTGCCAATGGCGACCCTGACTGGCGCGGCGACTTCAAGGGGCTTATCGACAAGCTCGACTATATCAAGGCGCTCGGCTTCACTGCCGTGTGGATTACTCCTGTAGTACAGAACTCTTCGGGCGAAGACTACCACGGCTACCATGCCATGGACTTCTCGAATGTGGATCTCCGCTATGAGAGCCGCAAAGCATGGGGCGCATCGGAGGATGTGAAATTCCAGGACCTCATAGACGCTGCCCATGCGAAAGGGATGAAGATTATCCTCGACATCGTGCTTCAGCATACCGGAAACTTCGGCGAGGTTTATCTCAACCCTCTCTTCACCCGCGACCAGAATATCAAGAACCAGGCATCGGTGTCCGCATCGATGATTCCCAACCCCGAGAGGCTGAGTTCGAACTATTTCGACCAGGACCCCAAAGCGCAGTACGCGGAGCGCTGGAAATATTTCAAGAATCCCGAATACGAGCCCAACAACTATTACCACCATTACGGCACGGGCTGGAACTGGGACCTTCCCAACCGCTGGTGGGGACAGATTGCAGGTGACTGCGTGGACCTCAACACCGAGAACGACTATGTAGCCGAATACATCGTGAACTGCTACGGCAAGTTCATCGAGATGGGTGTCGACGGCTTCCGTATAGACACTACCGGCCATATCTCGCGTCTGACCTTCAACAAGCAGTTCATCCCGCAGTTCCTCGCAATCGCAGAGACCCACAAAGCCAAACGCGGGGGCACTCCTTTCTTCATGTTCGGCGAATGCTGCCAGCGCTTCCAGGGTTCGGTGGTATACCGCGACCAGCCCAATCTCTCGAGCTATTTCTACACCTGGAAATCTCCCCAGAATCTCCTCGATGAATTCGACGGCAATCCCGAATGGTGGCGCGCACAGGTGCTTCCCGAGGGACACGACACTCCTGTAGGTCCTATGGCTGTCTGCGAAAAGGAGACTGCCGACACTCCCGATAGCGACAATGTGTTTCTGAAAAACGGACAATGGCACGAACCTGACTACTCCCAGTATTCCGGCTTCTCAATCATCGACTTTCCCTCGCACTATGGCTTCAACAATGCGGCCTATGTTGTCGACCTCGCCAAGGGTGGTGACAAGAAGTACAACGACGCTTCATTCAATGTGGTCTACGTAGACTCGCACGACTACGGTCCCGGCCCCAACGACGGTACCCGCTTCAACGGCGGAACCGCACAATGGGCCGAGAACCTCTCGCTGATGTTCACATTCCGTGGCATCCCCTGTATCTATTACGGTTCGGAAGTCGAGTTCAAGAAGGGTAAACCCATCGATGTGGGCGGCGAAAACAACAAGACACCCCGCAAAGACTCCGGCCGCGCATACTTTGGCGCTTACCTTGAAGGAGATGTGACCGCATCGGACTTCGGCCAATACACCGCATCGGGTAATGTGGCCTCCACTCTTGATGGCGACCTGGCACAGCACCTGCGCCGCCTCAACCAGATCCGCGCCGCCGTGCCCGCCCTGCGTAAGGGTCAGTACTCCTTCGACGGATGTTCCGCCAAGGGCGGCTGGGCGTTCAAACGCGCCTACAAGAACGAGAGCTATGTACTCGTGGCCATCAACGGCGGTGCGACATTCTCGAATGTGCCTGCAGGTATATATACCGATATCGTTACCGGCAAGACCTACAGCGGGTCCACAATCACAGTGGAGGCTCCCGCAACCAAGGGTCAGCTCCGAGTGCTTGTGAAAGACTGGACCGGCGGCAAGGTAGGCGAGGATGGCAAGTTCATCTACACCACTTCTCCTGTGGCCCACGGAGGCAACCCCGTATTCCCCGACGTGCCCGCCGACCAGTTCTACACTGCTGATGACGCTGTAGGAAATCCCGGAGTGGAATTCTCTCCTGCCGGAGGTTCGTTCAATACCGAGACCCTGAATGTCACCGCAACTCTCAATGAGGAAGCTGTTTCCGGATGGTATCAGGTCGGCTCCGGCGCCAAGGTGAATCTCACTCAGGGCCAGAGCAAGGAATTCACCATCGGTGAAGGTATGGACTACGGTCAGACCGTGACCGTGAGCTGGGGCGCGGCCAATAGCGAAGGTACAAACTTCAACGGTACAGTGAAGTACAAGAAGGTGGACCCCAACGCCACAATCACCGTGTATGTGAAGGCTCCCGGCGCATTCAACATGTATGCATGGGACTCCGCCAACAACAAGCTGCTTGGCGCATGGCCGGGCAAGGCTTCGTCGGCTCTCGACAAGAAAACAATCGCAGGAGAGGAATTCTATTACTCGACTTTTGCCGATGTGGAGGCTGTGAACGTGATTTTCAACAGCGGAAGCGGACAGACCCCCGACATCAAGGGTATCACCGAGGATACATACTTCGAATATGACGGCGGTTCCAACGCCAGACAGATCGAGATTTCCTCCGACGAACCTGTGGTAAAGTTCTCACCCAACGGCGGCATCTTCAAGACAGAGACACTTGATGTGACCGCAACGGTGGCCAACGCCACATCGGCTTGGTACCGCATCGACGGCGGCGCCCAGGTGAACATCTCAGGTTCCTCCGCAACTTTCACTATCGGCGGGGATGTGCAGTACGGCAGCACGATTTCCGTTGACTGGAGCGCCACCGGCGCCACGGGCACACGTACCGGAAAGGTGACCTACACCAAGCAGGATCCCTCGGCCGCCACAACCTGGACTATCTACTACGACAACCGCAACTCTTCTTCCTGGAATTCTGTAAACGCGTACTTCTGGGATAATGCAAGCGGCAAAAAGTACCTCGGCACATGGCCCGGCAAGGCAATGACCCGCGAAGGCGACCTTTACAAAATCTCGTTCACGACAAACGACGACATCGCATCTCCGATGATTATCTTCAACAACGGAAGCGGAGACCAGACCGCAGACCTTGTAGCTGTAAATAACGCCACATATACCCGCAACGGTATCGACCAGTCGGGTATCAACGATGTTGCCGAGGAGACAGGCCTCAGAATCCACGCTCGCGGTACCACTATCGTGGTGTATTCACCGCTCCATACATTCGTTACCGTGGCCAGCATCGACGGACGTTCCGAGACTGTAGCCGTGGAACCTGGTCTCAACTACATCGAGTATGAACCGGGTCTGTATATAGTCAACACCACCAAGGTGTACCTCCGATAAGACGATTCCGCAGGCATACACACGTGCTGTCGTGGCACGCATGTCTTAGATAAATCCGCGAGGCATCATTTATTGAAGTCTCGCGGATTCTGCATATCTGTGGATTTTTCATCCGCATAAGATGTGAGGTGTGTCCGGATAAGAGGTACAAACGATTTTCAGCGTCCAATCGTTTATATATCAAAACGAATCGTTATTTTTGCACATGTAATACAACAGTCTATGAAGTTGATTGAACTGAATATGCAACGGATTATCGACCTTTGCCGGAAGCACAGGGTCAAGACATTGGCTGTCTTTGGCTCTATCCTCACCGATAGGTTCAGCGACCAGAGCGATGTGGACCTGCTTGTCAACTTCGATACTACCGACCATGAGAAGTGGGATTACGTTACCAACTACTTCGATTTCCGGGAAGCCTTGGAGAGTCTTTTCGGCCGCAAGGTGGATTTGATAGAATACGGCACAAACCTTAATCCCATATTCAAAGCATTGGTTGATAAGAAGAAACGATTGATTTATGGATGATTACATAGCCGTTTATCTCTACGATATCAAGAAAGCCATTGATGAAGTGGAAAGTTTCTTTGTGGATTATCCAATGCGTTACGATATCTTCGAGAAAGATTATCTGCGCAGAAGTGCCGTTGAGAGGAAAGCGGAAATAATGGGAGAAGCCATAAA
>DKUJ01000040.1:0-4924 GCA_002490635.1 Porphyromonadaceae bacterium UBA7207 | reverse complement strand
GAGAAGTTGATTTGGTAGAAGCGTCATCAGTCAAGAATCCATATTTCAAAGAAGAACTCGATGAGACAAAACAGATGATTTATGGCTGATGGATTGTGCTGAAAAATATTTATGGCAAAGCAGGAATATATTGAAAAGAACCGCCGGTGGCTTCAGGAGAAGGCTACAGAGAGCGGTGTGAGGGCTCTCGACAAGGGCATTTATTATAAAGTGATTCGCAGCGGCGCTCCGGGAGGTGCGCAGCCGGGGCGGTCGAGTGTGGTTACGGTGCACTACACCGGGCGCACTATCAACGGCAAGACTTTCGACAGCAGCCGTGGCGGTGTTGCTCCGGCTTTCCGCCTGCGCGAGCTAATAGCGGGGTGGATTATCGCCCTGCAGCAGATGCGCGTGGGCGACCGCTGGGAGATATACATTCCCGCCGAACAGGGTTATGGCCGTTTCAGCCAGCCGGGTATTCCGGGCGGTTCGACGCTGGTGTTCGACATCGAGCTGCTCGGCGTGGGCTGAGTATGGCCGGTGGTTCATGTCCAGCGTACAGACCGATGCCATTCTCTGATTCCGGCAGATGCCTGGGACGGAAGTGTGGATTATTTACGAAAAATTAGTAATTTAGCGGCGCCGGAAACCCCGGCGCCGCTAATACCATTATCTATCCTAATACTATTTAATCCATTCTAATTACATGAAAAGACTCGCGACAGCTTTCCTGGTGCTCGCCATGGCATTAGGCGTTTACGCCCAGCCATTGCTTGTAGGGCACCGCGGCAGCGGATTCGGGCTGGAGAATTCCGAGGAATCGTTCCGAAAAGGAATCGAACTCGGCTACCACTACCTCGAAACGGATGTGAAGCTCACCAAGGACCTTAAGTTCGTGTGCACCCACGACGACAACACTACCCGCCTGGGCGGTACTCTGGATATTGCCACGTCCACTCTCGCCGAGCTGCAGGCCGAAGAGCTGCACCAGCGCCGCAACGGCGTGGATTACACAGGCCGTCTGTGCTCGATGCAGGAGTATCTGCAGATATGCAAGGAAGGCGGTGTAGGCGCCGTGGTGGAGCTTAAGTGGACCGCCGGTGTGAACAGCAACGACCAGAGCAACATTCCGCTGCTTATCCAGGAAATCGAACAGGCCGGCATGCGCGACAAGGTGATTATCCTCACTTCGATGAAGCCCTGTCTGGAATATATCCGAAAGAACTATCCCGACATCACCCTCCAGTTCCTGACCGGCGAGTACTGGGCCAACCATTTCGACTGGTGCGTGGAGCACGGTATCGATGTCGACATCCAGGCCGGATACTTCGACAAGGCCGCCGTTACCCGCTATCACACCAAGGGACTGAAGGTGAATATGTGGACCACTAACAGCGAGGACGGCTACATTAGCTACGGCAACATGGGCTGCGACTTCATAACCACCGACCGTCTCGACGGCCACAATCTTCCCGAACTTGATCCCGCGAGTACCCGCGAGCTGAACTATGTGGACTATCCCGTGACCGACTACACCCCTCTGGTGCGCGGACACTATACCCTTGAGGCTCCGGAAGCATGGAACCCGCAGGAGGTTGCCTCGCTGTCTAAAATCCATTTTGCGGTATTCGCCAATACGGGTATATGGTATCTGCTCGGCGAAGATGCCCGGTCGCAACGGAGCATTCTCGCCGCCAATCCAGCAACGCAGACGGTAGGCACGGTGTCTGTTCCTGCAGGATTTGTGCCGGAAGCCATTGCGGTGAGTGCCGACGGCAGACTTCTGGCCTGCAACAAGGCGAATGCCGGCGAAGCATGGACTCTCTATATGTGGGAGACTCCAGAGGCAACGGCTGAGAAACTTCTGGAGCAGAATGCCGCCGGTCTTACAGGCCTGTCGCTTGCCGCCACCGGCCGCAGCGATGCAATGAAGGTGTACGTTCTGGGCATGGCAGGCGAGAAGGTTGCCGTGCATGGTCTGGAGGTAAAATCCGGTGCTGTAGTCAAGGATGTTGCGGCAACCACAGATGCGTTTGAACTGAATGAGGATTATCCTGTGGGCATGACAGTATCGCCCTTTTCGCGCGACAACATAATTTTCGACAACCAGGTTATCGAGCCGGGAGTCGAGCTCACATTTCCATGGGCATCCACCGATGGTGAGATGCGTCCCTATGCGACCGTAGCCCGGCTCGCAGGGCCATCGGCAGGGATATCGTTCGGCCGATACGGGTCCAAACTTTATGCTGTGTGCCCCTACACTTCTGCCGAAAGCAGGAAAGTGTGGTTTGAACTTGCCGATGTGGGTGCCAACACAGGGGATATGTATGCGGTTACAAATACGTTGAATCCCGGAGTGACCGCCACCACCGGAGTTCCGTGTCTCGCATCCGGCTTCCAGGCCGGTGCCACCGCAGCCGACGGTGCCACCATGTATGGTTTCTTCCAGAGCATAGGTTTCATACAGGTGTCCTTCGGCGTGCCCGCTGCGGCACAGCAGCCGGTCGACCTCGGGCTGATAATCGAGCGCCAGTGGATTTTTTCCAATACAACCGATAACCATCCCGGCAATATCGACGGCAACAACGCGCAGCAGGGCACTGCCTGCCGCGGCAAGTTCTATGTCAACAACTGCGAAGAGAAGCTGATTCATATTTTCGACAACAGCGGGCATCTGGGTTCTATTCCCGGCGGTGCCGGATGGGGCTGCGCCCGCGACGACGCCGGCAATATCGTTGTGCGCGACGACAAGAATACCAATGGCAAGCATTCCTTTATGGTATATCCTGCCGACGTGCTTCCAGGCACTACTGCCGAGGCTGTGCGTTTCGAGGTGGAAGTTCCCATGGTCGGCCAGACCAACTTTATCAATGCCTCGGGCAACCTTCTTTCGCAGGAAGGCGGCCATATCTATCTGTTTCCCAACAAGTGCAACCGGGTGAATATAATCACAGTAGCCTCCGGCGCTGTTGCCCGTGTCCATGCCTCTGAAGAGCTTAACTACAACGGATCGACCGCGGGTTATGTGTGCCCTATCGCCGACGACACCGAGAACTGGCTGTACACCGTGCGCTCGCAGGGCATCCATGGCTATAGCGGCGGCAGCAACCACAATGTGCTTACCTCCCGCGCCACCACCACGGCTCCCGGCCGCAACGGCACCGGCGGCTGCGCCCTGATTGTGGAGGGCGGCAACCGTGTGCTGCTTCATAATTCCGGCTCCAACTACATGGGTGGTTTCAGCGTGCGCGACCTGACCATGGACAAGGTCTACTGCTCGGTGGATCCGATAGGCACACTGGGATATGTGGACGGCGGTAACCGTTCGACTTTCAACTGGCTCACCGTGGAGCGCAACGACTATGCCGATTATACGGTGTATCTCTACTGCCCTTCGAACGGCATTGCCTGCTATCGCCTGTATTCTCCCGAACTCAGCGGTGTGGAGGCTCCGGCAACCGAGGTTTCCGAGAAACTCACCGTGCTACGCAACGGCACGTTGCTGACCGCTCCCGGTTGCAACGGTCTGAGTCTGTTCGCCGCCGATGGCCGTCTTGTGGCCGATACCGCCGGCGACAGTGTCGAGACCGCCGGATTGCCCGCCGGAGTGTATATTCTCCGCAGCGGCAAGGCTGTGTGCAAAGTGGCTATCTGAAGCAGACGCTTTTCTCTGACATATGTAATCACTCCTGCCCGGGTTCAGGCAGGAGCGATTCTGTTTTGAGAGGGGGAGATGGTTTCAGGGTCGGATTTGTCCTGCTCCGGTAATCAGGAACTTGTAGGTGCACAGTCCGCTGAGTCCTATCGGGCCGCGGGCATGCAGTTTCTGTGTGCTGATGCCCATTTCGGCACCGAATCCGAACTGGGCGCCGTCGGTGAAGGCCGTGCTCACATTGGAATATACACATGCGGCATCGACTCTGCGCAGGAACTGTTCGGCGGCGGGGCGGTTTTCGGTTATTATGCATTCGCTGTGGTGTGAACCATGGCGTGCGATGTGTTCGATGGCCTCGTCGATGCCGTCGACAACACGGACAGTGAGTTTATAATCCAGCCATTCGTGTTCATAATGGTCTTCGGTGGCTTTCTCCAGCAGGGGATATGCGCCTTCGAGGGCGTGGAATGCCTCGTTGTCGGCATAGATGGTCACGTTCTTTTCGGACAGCCGGTAGCATAGTGCTGGAAGGTCGGTCAGCCTTGGGCGGTCGACCAGCAGGCAGTCCAGGGCGTTGCATGCATCCACACGGCGGGTCTTCGCATTGTAGATGATGTCGCGCCCTGTTGCGATGTCGCCGGCGGCGTGGAAGAATGTGTGGCATACGCCGGCACCGGTCTCGATTACCGGCACCCTGGCATTGTCGCGCACGAAATCGATAAGTCGCCGGCTGCCGCGGGGAATGATCAGGTCGACTGTTCCGCGTGCCCGGAGTAATTCGAGGGTGGCATCATGACCGCCATCGAGCATGGCGATGCACTCGGGAGCGAAGCCCTGCGCGAGCAGTCCGCGCCGGATTACTTCCACGGCTTTTTCGACGGTGTGCGTGGCTTCGTGCTCGGGATTGAGCACGCAGGCGCTGCCGGCCTTGAAGCACAGTGCGAACGCATCGAAGGCCACATCGGGGCGGTCTTCGAAAATTACGCCGATTATTCCGAATGGAACCGATATCCTGCGGATGAGCATGCCGTTGGGTCGTTTCGCAGATGCAAGCTCCACACCTACGGGGGAGGGCAGTGCGGCAATCTGCCGGATTGCCGACACGATGTCGGCTATCCGCGAGCGGTCGAGCCGCAGGCGTCCGCAACTGGAAGCGGAGCTGTCCATGGTCTCGCAGTCGGCCGCATTGGCGGCGATGATTTCATCTGCGGCTGCCTCCACGGCATCTGCCACGGCAATAAGTGCGTTGTCGATTTTTTCGGGCGTTGCGGCAGCGAGAGTGTCGGCGGC
>DKUJ01000044.1 GCA_002490635.1 Porphyromonadaceae bacterium UBA7207 | reverse complement strand
TCGAACCCTGGGTACCCGCAAGGGCACAACGGTTTTCGAGACCGCCCCGATCGACCACTCCGGCATCTTTCCATGGTGTGGCTTTGTTTTGCGGTGCAAAGATAGCTATTCTTTTTAAATTCCACAACTATTTTTCACCTTCCGGAATTCATATGCCAAACTTTTACGCATAGGCCTTGCAAAAAGAGTTTGTTCCAAACATCAATCCCAATCTTTTGTCAGGCTCCACACTATGTGAGTTCCGAAAATCTGGTGCGGCGGCGGGCGAAATGCTGCCAGAGTATGCTTCGCCGGCTGCCGGCATCGGCGCCGATCAGGTTCTCGTCGGGATGGCTTGCATAGAGGCGCCTCATCCTGAGGAAGTCGCGATGTGCCCTGACTATTGCCGCGGCACCCTTGAAGTCGCCGCCGGCAACCATCTTCGCCCATGCCAGCGCGTCGAGGAGCCGGCGGCGAAGCAAAAGCCTGCCACGGATGCTGTCGGGCAGATTCTTGTGCATCATCAGCAGATTGTTGCGGAAGTTCAGATACACCTTCCTGGGATTTCCGGCCTCAAGACTTCCTCCACCCAGATGGCGCACCGATGCCGCAGGCACCACGGCAATACTGAATCCTGCCAGCCGGATGCGCCAGCAGAGGTCAATTTCCTCCATATGGGCGAAAAACTGCGGATCCAGGCCTCCGAGAGCCATATACAGCTTGCGGCGCACCATCAGCGCGGCGCCTGATGCCCAGAAAACCTCTGCTGGAGTATCGTACTGCCCTTTGTCGGCTTCGCATACACCGAATATACGCCCGCGGCAATAAGGATAGCAGTCGCGGTCGACATATCCACCGCAGGCACCGGCATATTCGAATACCTCCGGATTGCGGTAGCTGAGTATTTTCGGCTGGCAGGCACCTGTGTCGGGGTGCGACTCCATATATTCCAGCAGGGCATGATCCCAGCCGGCGTCGGTGGCCAGGTCGGAATTCAGAAGCACGGCATAGGGATGCTGGCCGCACTCCACGATGGCGCGGTTGTAACCTCCGGCGAATCCGAGATTCTCCGAAAAGGAAAGGATATCCACCTTTCCTTCCCAGTTATCGCGCAGATAGCGCAGGGAACCGTCGTCGCTTCCGTTATCGGCCACCACAAGGCGCGTTATCGCAGGGTCGGTGGTGGCGACCACCTGCGGGAGAAATTCCCGCAGAAGCGACTCGCCATTCCAGTTCAGGATAATAGCGACGATGGGTCGACAGGATGTTTCCATCTTTTGTGTGTCCATAGCCAGATGGCAGGATTACGTGTTATTGTTTTCTCAAGCATGGCGGCGTAGCTGCGGGTTATCTCTCCCGGAGCTGTTTCGGCCACATTGTCGGCCAGCGGACGGCAGGTTATGCGGTAATGCCCGCGCGAGGTCTTTTCCATGTCCCAGTAGATGGCTGCCATGCCCAGGCGCCTCGCCAGAGTCTCGGTTCCGCTGATAAACGCCGTAGGGCGTCCCAGAAACAGCAAGGGCACGGTAGGATCGCCGTGCGAGGGCTTCTGGTCGCTCATGAATCCGGTCACCGACACTATGTCCTTGGCGCGCCACATTGCCAGCGAGCGGAAAACTGTGGCCTTTGGCAACGACACCGAGCCGAAGCGCGACCGCAGACGCAGCATCAGGGCATCGACAGCGCCGTTGCTCAGCGGACGGTACACCTGCGCGAAGCGCGCGGCCTCGTCGCCGGCAGCTTGCATGTGGAGAGTCACAGACGGCGCCCACTCCCAGTTGCCGGCATGCCCGAAGTACACGGCGACCGACCGTCCCGCGGCAATATGTGCATGCAGAAGCCCGAGATTGTCGAACACCATGCGGCGGCGAATCTCGTCGTCGCCGATATGCAGCAGCTTCACGGTCTCCACTATATAGTCGGCGAAATTGCGGTAGAAGCTGCGGGCAATCCGCCGGCGTTCCTGCAAATCCTTTTCAGGGAAGCACTGCGCCAGGTTGCCGTCCACCACTCCGCGGCGATAGCGCACCACATGATATAGAAGGACAAAAAACACATCGGCAAACAGATACAACACCCTCAGCGGCAGCCTTGCGGGCAGCCACAGCAATGCATGGAGTAATCGCTCCATAGCCATTATCGTGCTACCACAGAGGCCTCCATGCTCTCGCTTTCCGGCAGATAGGCGCCAAGGCGCACATCCACTATGCTGTTGTCGGCCGATGCCGGCGCGTCGACTGAAACACGCAGATAGTTGTCGGTGAAGCCTCCTATATGTCCGTTTGCGTGCGAATGCTCCAGCAGCACCGGGCGGACACTGCCGGTGAACCTTCCGGAAAACCCGGCAAGCTTGCCTGCCGACACCTTGCCCAGCTCCGCGGCACGCCGGTGCTTTTCTGCCTGGTCCACGACGCCGGCGATATCCAGGGCACGTGTTCCGGGACGTTCCGAATAGGGAAACACATGCAGCCGGCTGATGTCGAGCGACGACACAAAAGAGCGCGAGCGCTCGAACTCCTCCGGCGTCTCCCCTCTTGCGCCGGCTATTATGTCCACTCCTATGAATGCATCGGGAAGCACGCTTCGTATCCGACCCACCTTGGCGGCGAACAATGCCGTGTCGTACCGCCTACGCATCAGCGCCAGCACGGCATCAGAGCCGCTCTGCAGCGGAATGTGGAAATGCGGCATGAACGCCCGCGAAGACGCCACGAAGTCGATAAGGTCGTCGGTGAGCAGGTTCGGCTCTATGGAGCTGATACGGTAGCGGACAATGCCCTCCACCTTGTCAAGTTCGCGGCAAAGGTCGAGCAGGCTGTCGTCACGCCCGGCCCCGAAATCGCCGATGTTCACCCCGGTGATTACAATCTCTTTTCCTCCGGCTTCGGCTGCCGCCTCGGCCTGGGCCACGATGTCGGCGATTGTTCCCGAACGTGACCGTCCACGCGCACGCGGAATGGTGCAGTAAGAGCACCAGTAGTCGCATCCGTCCTGCACTTTCAGGAAAAATCTTGTGCGGTCGCCTCTGGCGCATGATGGCATGAACTCGCGCAGAGACGCCACCGGGCGTACCTCGGTGTGTGGCCGGCGTCTTTCGAGCCAGTCGAGAGCCATGTCGGCCAGTGCCAGCTTGTCGTTCACCCCGGCCACTACCGCCACCCCCGGCAGCAGACTCGCCTCAGCAGGTTTGAGCTGCGCATAGCACCCGGTGAGCACTATGGCTGCCTGCGGATAGCGCCGGTGGAAATTGCGTATGGCACTGCGGCATTTGCGGTCGGCCTCGGCGGTAACGCTGCAGGAGTTCACCACAATAAAATCCGGAACGCCACCCTCGGGGCAGTCTGTGATTCCGTGTGTGGCAAAAATATCTCTTACGGTGGCTGTTTCGGCGAAGTTGAGCTTGCAGCCGAATGTATGGAATATCGCGGTAGCGCGTTGTGTCATCTGTGATAGCTGTTTATGATTTCGGCTATTTCCCGTATCTGTTCGGGTGTGGTGGCCTCGGATATCGGCAGACTCACCACCGTAGCCGCAAGACTGTCGGCAACGGGGAATGTGCCCTCGAACGCCCCTGCATAGCACGGCTGCCTGTGTGGTGGCAGAGGATAGTGCACGTCGGTGCCCACTCCATGCGTTGCGAGATAGCTCCGGAAACCATCGCGGTCGGAAGTACGCACGACATACTGGTGCCACACATCGCCGTCGGGACTGTCGTGCACCGGAAGCGTGAGTTCCGCGTTGGAAATCGTGGCGGCATAGACAGCGGCATTGGCACGCCTGGCAGTTGTGATACGTTCCAGATTGTCGAGCTTTACGCCGAGCACTGCCGCCTGGATGGGGTCGAGACGGCAGTTGAGCCCACGGTATATATTGTGGTAGCGCACGTCCGAGCCGTAATTCGCAAGAGCGCGCACACATGCGGCGAGTTCGGCATCGCCGGTGGTCACGGCACCCGCGTCGCCGGCGGCGCCCACATTTTTGGTAGGATAGAAACTGAAGGCCGCCGCGTGTCCCAGACCGCCTGTACGGTGGTTGTCTGCGGGCGAGGCCGTTTCGCACACGGCGCCTATGGCCTGTGCGTTATCCTCGACAAGAATCAGCCCATGGCGCCTCACGGCGTCGGCCATGGCGACATCGTAGGCGGCGCGGCCGTAGAGGTGGACCGTGAGTACGGCCTTGACCGACGAATTCGCCGCCGCGGCTGCCTCCACGGCATCGCCAGAGAGATTCATGCTGCGTGAATCGGGGTCGACGGGCACAATCCTCAATCCGCAGTCGCTCACTGCCAGGAAACTTGCCACGTAGGTATTTGCAGGCACAATCACCGCATCGCCCGGGCGCAGCCGCCCCAGTTCGATATATGCGCGGAATATGAGCCTGAGAGCATCAAGCCCGTTGCTCACCCCCACGGCGAAAGCAGTGCCCGCCAATTCGGCCAGCCGCTGCTCGAAAGCTTCCGTCTCCGGGCCCCCGATATACCTGCCTGAAGCTATCACCCTTGCGGCAGCGTCCTGAATCTGCGCCAGCATGGGTGCGTTCACCGCCGCAAGGTCGAGAAATGGATATTTCATTCTTTGTCTTTGTTCTTTCCGAGACTCAAAGCTATGAATTCGTCGTAGTCGCGGATATAGTCGGCCTCATCGTAGGGAACGGACGTCAGAACCATGCACACGCTGCCCGACGAAAAATTGTCGAGTGTCCGCCACAACCCCGGAGGCACATATAATCCCTGGAAGGGACGGTTGAGTGTGAATGTACGCGTTGCCACGCCGTCGAAAAGTTCCACGTTGAAGCTTCCGCTCAACGCCACTATCAGCTCCTGACCCTGGTGGTGGGCATGGCTGCCGCGCTCCTCGCCGGCAGGCACATCGTAGGTCCAGTACACCCTCGCGATATCGAAAGGCAGACGGCTGTCGCCATTCTGGACGAAGGTGAGATTGCCCCTGGGGTCACGTATGCAGGGAAGGTCGATTATATGAGGTTCACTGTATTTTTCCATCGGCGAGTCGTGCGAGATATTGGCCGTAGTGGGTGTGCATGAGCGGCTGTGCCAGCTCGCGCAGCCTGGAGGCATCGATGAACCGGCGGCGGAAGGCGACTTCCTCGATTGCCGATACCAGCAACCCCTGGCGCTTCTGTATGGCTTCAATGAACGACGACGCCTCCATGAGCGAATCCACAGTGCCTGTGTCGAGCCATGCGAATCCACGGCCAAGAGACAGCACCGCGAGCCTCCCGGCTTCGAGATATGTGCCGTTGACATCCGTTATTTCCAGCTCGCCGCGTGCCGACGGATTAATGGCTGCGGCCACATTCACAACATCGTTAGGATAGAAGTACAGACCGACCACAGCTTTGTCGCTCTCCGGTTCAGCTGGCTTCTCGACAATGCGCAGCGGACGTCCGTCGCTGTCGAGTGTCACCACGCCGTAACGCTGCGGGTCGCTCACTGCATAGGCAAACACGGTAGCCTCTCCGGCGTCGGCATTGGCGCGCGCCTGAAGCATAAGCTCGGTAAGCCCCTGGCCATAGAATATGTTGTCGCCTAAGATAAGGCACACGCTGTCGTCGCCGATGAATTCACGACCGATTATGAAAGCCTGTGCCAATCCTTCGGGACGGGGTTGCTCGGCATAGCTTATTTCGATGCCAAGAGCATGTCCGTCGCCAAGAAGCCGGCGGAATCCGGGCAGATCGGCGGGGGTACTTATCAGAAGTATCTCGCGGATGCCGGCAAGCATGAGTACCGACAGCGGATAATACACCATGGGCTTGTCGTAAACAGGGATAAGCTGTTTGGAGATTGCTCCTGTTATGGGTGCGAGGCGGGAGCCGGCGCCCCCGGCGAGAATGATTCCTTTCATCGGTTGGCGTACATTTTTTTATAGTAGTCGCGGTAACTTCCGTTAACGATGTTCTCGGTCCATTCGCGGTTGTCGAGATACCACTTCACGGTAGCCTCCAAGCCTTCGTCGAAGCCTGTCTGCGGGAGCCATCCCAGACGGGCAATTGACTTTGTGGCGTCGATGGCATAACGGCGGTCGTGGCCGGGACGGTCTCCGACAAAACGGATAAGGTCTTCCGATACACCGGGGTCGCCGGTAAGGTCGCGCACAGCGGCGATGAGCCGGCGCACAAGGTCGATGTTGCGCATCTCGCAGTAGCCGCCGAAGTTATAGACCTCTCCCGGCAGCCCGTCAACCGCCGCGGCAAGCACCCCGCGGCAGTGGTCGTCCACATGAATCCAGTCGCGCACATTGGTGCCGTTGCCATATACCGGCAAAGTACGGTGCCCGAGCATATTGTTGATCATAAGCGGAATCAGCTTCTCGGGGAACTGCCGCGGGCCATAGTTGTTGCTGCAACGCGTAACCACCACCGGCAGCCCGAAACTGCGCTGGTACGCCACGGCCATGAGATCGGCCGAGGCTTTCGATGCCGAATACGGCGACGATGGACGCAGCGGCGACATCTCGCTGAATGCATCAGGGCCATAGAGTAGCGCTTCGCGCCCGAGTCCGGCAACAGGCGGCGCCACACGCGGCTCGTCCCAGGCCACCTCCAGGTCGCCATACACCTCGTCGGTGCTTATCTGCACGAATTTCCGCAGTGCAGCCCCTTTCAGCATTGCCTGGCGCGACGCTTCCAGAAGCGTCTGTGTTCCGGTGATATTTGTTGATACAAAAGGAGCCGGATTGTCCACACTACGGTCCACATGCGATTCCGCGGCAAAGTTCACTACGTAATGCGGGTCGAAGCCGGCAATCAAGGCGTCCATAGCTGCGCCGTCGGCGATGTCGGCGACGGTGAACATGTCCGGAGCCACCACACCATCGAGATTGGCGCGGTTGCCCGCGTAGGTCAGAGCGTCGACAACATGCACATCGGCTCCGGCACGGACAAGCATGCCCACAAAAGCGGAACCGATGAATCCGGCACCGCCGGTAACAAGAAAGCGGCTTCCGCCGATAATGTCAGTCATTGTCTGGTGCCGGTGTGAGGTTTGCAATCTGGTCGCGGGCCGTGGCGAGCATGCGCTCGTACTTTTCGCGGCGTATCGAGGCTGTGCGCTGTTCCTGCAGAGCCTTGGCATAGGCATAGCAGTCGACTATCTCTTTCTGCTGGCGGGCACTGAGTGCCTGGCTTATGTCGGAGCGGCGTCCGCGGAGCACAAGCTTCACCTGTCCGCGGTGTGCTGTCAGCCACCGGCCGAGCACATCCACCTCTTCAGGACTGAAGCTGGCGGCCTCGGAGCCACGGACTGTAACCACTCTGGCAGGCGAGATATCGGCGGAGGTGCATGTCTCGGCTCCACTGCGCAATTCCAGCGCACGCAGTCCTATGCTGCGCCCGGCCACACTGGCGGCGATGTAGAAAAGTCCGTCGTCGCTCACACGCCCCTGGATACCGGTGGTGGCAAAAGCACGGCGGTCGGTACCCTTAGGCAGATAGTAACCATCGATTCCCGGTGCACCGTCGACATGCTCGAACAACGGACGCATGCTGTCCACGGCCAATGTGGCGGCGGCAAGGCGCGCATCGTAGAGAGGGATGCTGTCCAGAGCGATTCCCTCCATGGCGCGGGCCCTGATGGCCATACCGCTGCGGCGCACCTCGGTAAGGTCGCGGTAGCGGCTGTCGAGTGTGTCGAGCAGTCCGATGGCGGCATAGTGGCGTCCGGCGGCGATTTCGCTCTCGCTCTGCCGGCACAGTTCCCGGGCAGCATCGCTACGGCTGTCGCCGCAGGCAGCGGCAAACAGCACCACAGCCGCCATTGCCAGTGATTTACATATTGCGTTGTACATTCTTCACACCTTTAACAGTAGATATTTTCTTGATAATCCTGGCGAGATCGGCCGTGTCGACGACTCCCAGGGCGAGCACCCCACGGAAAACACCGTTGTCGCTCTCGATGGATATGCTTCGCAAAGATACGTTTTTTTCCTTATTGATAATGGATGTTATGTTGGTGACAATGCCTATATCGTCCTTGCCGGTAACAGACACCGACGCCAGCGACTGCCCTGCGCCGCCACCGCTCCAGCGCACTTTGATAAGACGATATGGATAGCGCAAGCGCATGTTGGGAGCATTGGGGCAGCTTTCACGGTGGATTTTGATTGCACCGTCGGAGGCCACGAAGCCGAACACGCTGTCGCCATACAGCGGGTTACAGCAGCGCGACATCTGATAGCGCACGCCACGGACACCATCGCCTATTTCTATGGTTTCTTCGGAACCATTGCTATCGTTGCCGGTGTCGGCTGCAGGTGGCTGGAGAATGTATGTGCTTGCCGACACCCTTGCCGGACATTCGTCGGCCCGGCGCTGGCTCTCGGCCAGAGCCTCGACAACATCGTTCACCTCCATGTCGCCGCAGCCGAGGGCACCGAAAAAGGCTATGGCGTCCTTGTAGCCCATGCGGGCTATGATACGCGACAGTTCCGACTCGTCCACTTCGAGTTTGCGGTTGCGCAGGCGACGTTCCAGCAGTTCACGGCCGAGCTCGGCGGTACGGTTGGCGTTCTCCTTGAGCACCGAACGTATCTTGTTGCGTGCCTTGGATGTCACCACCCATGCCAGCCAGTCGCGCGAAGGCTCCTGCTGCGGGGAGGTGATAATCTCCACCGTGTCGCCCGATGCAAGCCGGTGGTTGATCTTGCGGTTACGGCCATCCACTCTCGCCCCGACACAATGCAGACCCACGTTGGAATGTATCTGGAAGGCGAAGTCCAGTACCGATGCTCCCTGCGGAAGTTTGTAGAGGTCGCCCTTGGGTGTGAACACGAACACCTCGTGGGAATAGACATCCATCTTGAAGTTGCGCATAAGCTGCATGGGGCCGGTCTCGGCAGCCTCGAGGATATCGCGCACATTATTCATCCACGCGTCGAGGTTGCTCTCGGCCTGGATGCCCTTGTACATCCAGTGCGCGGCCAGGCCCTTCTCGGCCACGGCATCCATGCGGCGGGTGCGTATCTGCACCTCCACCCAACGCTCCTCGGGACCTTTCACTGTAATGTGCAGGCTCTCGTAGCCGTTGCTTTTGGGAATGCTAATCCAGTCCTTGAGACGGCCGGGATTGGGGGTGTACATATCGGTGATGAGCGAATACGCAAGCCAGCATTCGCTCTTCTCCCTGGCAGGCTCGCAATCTATGACAACACGGATAGCGAACAGGTCGTAGATTTCCTCAAGAGTGTTGTTCTGCTTCTTGAGCTTGTTCCATATGGAATAGATGCTCTTGGTGCGCCCCTTGATTTCGAATTTCAGTCCTTCGGCGGCAAGCTTTTCCTTCACCGGGGCTATGAAATCGGCGATATAGCTCTCGCGGCGCGCCTTGGTCTGCTTCAGCTCGCGGGCTATCCGGGAATACACCTCGCGGTTGCCGTACTTGAGCGACATGTCCTCCAGCTCGCTTTTCACGGCGTAGAGCCCGAGGCGGTGCGCCAGCGGAGCATAGAGATAGTTGGCCTCGAAAGCGATGTCTTTCACCAGCTTCTCCGCCGGATGGTGGTTGATGGCCCGCATCAGCGCCAGACGGTCCACTATCATGATTATAATCACGCGGATATCCTGGGCGAAAGTGAGAAGCAGTTTCCGGAAATTGTCGCTCTCCACAACCGCGGAATGGCTGTAGAGACCGGCGACCTTGGAAAGACCGCTCACCAGAACAGCCACATCCTCTCCCCAGAGGCGTTCTATTTCCTCTATGGAGCACAGCGAGGCATACACCGCCGGTGCCAGCAGTACTGCCAGCACCATGTTGCGGTCGGTGTCGATATGGGCGCAGATGGCTACTGCCGTGGCCATAGCCGACACCGCCGGATGAAAGCCGAAGCGGTCGCGCTCCAGCGGACTGCGGCGCAGAATCTCCGCAATGGCCTCGCGGTCGCCGGCACCGAGCAGTGTGCCGGCGGAACTCTCGAGCTGCCGCCGCAGGCCCAGGGCTCTGACAAACTCTGATATCATTCTTGTCTGTGATGAATTTTAAGAGGTTTCAAAGACCTACAGTAATCCTTTCTCCGGCACTGCGTGCTGTGAGTTCAGGCGCATACTGGCTCTGGATGGTGGCCGCCCCGCCGGTGAACGTTCCGGCGTTGTTGGCAGTCATGTCGTAGGTCAGATGCCAGGTTCCCTTTGGCATCCGGTCGGCAAAGAGCTGGGTACGGCTGTCGGCGTTGACACGGTACACACCCAGCGCTCCGTCGGTAACATAGCCCGGCAACTGGTCGGCAGGCTCCAGAGCTGCAGGCCTTTCGTCATCGATTACCACATACTGCATGTCGCGGCCGGCGATGACTGTAAACTGCACCCTGACTCTCTCGCCGAGAGCGAAGCTGTCGGTCTCCACCCAGCTGCCGCCGCGGTTCACCAGAAAACGCTTTGCAATAGACAGGTCGCGTGTATCGCGTGCCTCGATATTATCCATCGGACGCCGGCCCACGGCCACAACCGAGCCATAGGAAGGTGTGTTGCCGTTGGGGCGCACCTCTATACGGATTGTGTCGCCGGAGGCATCCACCGGAACGCAGGAATAGCCCGTGGCCCGGTCCAGTTCGCCGACAGCGGGCACATGGCCGTCGATGACAATGCTGAAATTATTATCGACGGCAGTCCAGTCGCTGCCGGTGAGCAACAAGGCGGCAATCACATAGTCGGGATTGCATGCGCCGAGATTGTCGGTGGCCTGGGCGCGCACAGTTATCCATTGCCTCATGGCGTCGATGGTGGCGGCCGGAGCATCCATAGCGGCAAAAGCCTGCATTATGTTGGCGTAGCTGCGGATGTCGTCCACCGAGGGGAAACACAGTCCCTGCCCGGGACGTTCAACGCCGAACTGTTCCAGCGACGACAATATCTGTTTCGCCTTGTCTCTCTTGCCTGCCGACTTGAGTATGAGCACGCTCCATGCCTTGTCGCCGGCATCGAAAGAGCGCCATTCACGGCTTATCCACTCAACGGTGCGGTTCAGAAGCCGCTGCCCTTTGTCGGTAAGTGTGAAACCGGGGTAGAGACATGCGATACGAGCGAAGTCGAAGTCGACGCCGTCGGCATTACAGAGGCCGGTGCGTTCCTGCTGGTAGTATGCGAAGGCTCGCGAAACCATGCTGCTGAGACGCGGCTGTCCCTGAAGCATGTCGAGGGAGCGGGCTATGGCAAGTGTGGTTAGCACCTCTCCTGTTGCCCACACCGACGAACTGTTGTTCCACGACGCCCAGGCGAAACCGCCATCAGCCCCTTGGAGCGCTGCAAGCGATTCCGTAGCGGCCTCAATGTCGGCTTTCACCCTGGCGCCGTCGAACACTGCGGCCAGAGCCTCCATGCGCATTGTCTGGTCGGCCGAGGCCTGGAGCCACGGTGTCTGTTCAAGAAGGAGCAGCTTTAGATCGGCATTGCGTGAAAGCATGGACTCGAGGACATCGCTGTCCGACTTGCGCCACTGCTCGAAAGCACGCCCGATTGCAGGATTGGCGGCGGCGATATTGCCTGCGGCGAGCGAGGAGAACAACTGCGAGGCAAGCCATGTCGAGGTTCCGGCACGTTCTTTTGCAAGTCCGCGGAGCGCTTTCACAACCGTCCATACGGGGTTGGAACAATACTGCAGAGTATAAGCCATCCCGTCCTCCACAGGCACGTCGAGATGCAGGGGAGCGGCATCGGCATCGAGATAGAATTCGGTGCTGTTGATAACTGTCGATTCTGCGGCAAGCACGGGGATGGCGCTTTGCTCGCCATCGGAATATCCGCCCAGGACGGCACGTACGCGGTAGCCTACGGAAGCAGCATCGGCGGGAGCTTCAATCTCCGCGGATACAGATGCCGATGCCTGAGGTTCGACATCGCTTGTCGTTTCATTGCGGCTTATGACACGGCCACTGGCAGGATCGAAGATTTCCACTATGCTGCGGATTACCGCCGCGGAATCGGTGTTGTTGAACACGGTGGCAAGCACAGTGGCGCGGTCGCCCTGGCGCAGGAAGCGCGGCAGATTGGGCTGCACCATAACCGGCTTTGACGAACGTGCCGTGTACGAATGGCGCGCCGAGGCCAGCGAAGCTGTCCACGCCACACTCTCGAACTGCCACTCGGCATTGGCATTCGGTACTGTGAACACAATATCCACATTGCCCTCGCCATCGCTGGTGAGCGACGGGACGAAAAATGCCTGCGCGACCTCGGCATCGCGGTAGTCGGCTTCTGTATTTGTGTCAGAGGCACCGGCATCGGCATCCTCCACCGCTCCGACGGATTCCTCGGATTCGGATAACATTGTATTCTCGCTGAACGCCATGTCGTTTACTGCCATCTTTCTGGCGGTAGCCATCGACCCTGTGAAGTAACGGAAATACCGGTCGGCGATAAACATGAACTGCGGCCATTCAAATGCAGCGGCCACCTCATATGTGGGATTCACCGCGGCCGAGCACCAGTCGGTGCGCGCACTCACTCCGGTGTAGATCAGCGAAGGCTGCGGGGTGTAGAACCTGAAGGGGATGCTCATGCGATAGGGAGTCAATGCCGACAATGCCCTGTTGAACATCGTGGCCACCACTGCCGCACCTTCCACAGGCCGGCCGCCGCGACTCAGGCGCAGACGCCATTGCTCGGTATCGCCGGGCACAAGGCGGTCGCGGAAACTCTCGGCGGTGATTTCGAGTTCCGCCACGGCGGGTTTCTCGAATTCCAGTGTCTCCACATGGGATACACCGTTTGCTACGGTTGCCAGAAGCACCTCGCATCCGCCTTCACCGGCATAGTTTGCCACATTGATGCGGTGGAAACCACGGCGCAGAGTGCGCGGTTCGATGCAGTGGAGCTTATTGCCGTGGCGCACGGCAATATACACCGTAGCCTTGTCGGCGGCGACGCCAATGAGCACGCGGGACTTTCCGTTGCCGGTAAAAATACGCTGCGGAGGCATAAACAGCGGCGAGTCCAGGTCGGGTACCTCGTTGCGCGCTGTGTTGTACACAGTGAGCGCGCCTTCGTATATTCTGGTATCGGCCAGAGCGGTGTCGGCGGCTGCGACTTCAATGGAATAGCACCCTGCCGGTATTGCGGCGATGTCCATAGCGCAGTCGCTGCCGGCACGCGCGCTGCCGGATGCAAGCACACGCTCCAGAGTCTTTCCTCCGTCGGCAGGCACACCTATGCGCCATACAAGCTCCATGGGCTTGTTGACCCCTTCGGAATCGTAGGCGTAGAAACATCCTGTCAAGGGCTTGGAACCGTCGGCCACACTGGCGACACTCATATCGAGCGAATAGGGCTTGCCGGTGGTGAAATTGCGTTCGCAGGTGGCAGTCTCGGCATTGACAGCAGTTGCCAGCACACGCGCCACAAAGCTGTGGTAAGGCTCGGAGCCGTTCTTTTGCTCAAGCATGGCAGCGGGCACTTCCACCGAGAACGTGCCGTCGGCACCGGTGCTGCACTCAAGCTTGCCAAGAGAACGCTCGGGAACGAACCAGCGCCAGCGGCTGGCGCCCAAGATTTCGACATCGACCCGGGCCGAGGCCACAGGCATTCCGGAATAAGTGGTCGCCTTGCCGTTGATAGTAATCGCTCCGGCAGCAGGCACACCGCGGCGCACCGCCGTGACCACAACCTCGAAAACGGGCATGCGGTAGTCGCTCACCATCACCGATGTCATTGCCACTGTGCGGTTGCCGTCGCTCACGCGCAAAGTATAACTGCCCTGAAGCCCGCCACGGACAGTGGCGAAAACGCCGTAAGCCCGTCCGAGAGTGTCGGTAGTGGCTTCAATCGAATCCACAACAGTGTTGTTGGCATCCAGAAGCTTCGCCGAATAGCGGCGCCGCGAAGCCGTGCGCATGGTTCCGTCGGCGAGTCGCTCGCCGGCTGCCATGCTCCATGCCACGCTGTCGCCGGGACGATAAAGGGCACGGTCGGTGAACAATGTCGCAGATTCATTGCTGAGATCAGGTTTGCGGGGAGCGCCGAAACGTCGGTAGCTGTCGCCTAAATCAAATATATGGCCTCCGTACTCGAAGGCAAGAGTGGTATTGCCGTTGTATGTCCCTTCCGGCTGCACCAGAAGTATGCCGTCAGCATCGGTCTGGCCAAGGCGTTCTTTTGTGGAAACTCCGCGCCTGTGTTTTTCGGCCACGACGCCAATCCGGGGCATCGGAGTGCCATCGGCGAACGAAGGTGTCAGAACCGCCATCCGGTCACAGCCGCCGATAACAACGGGCAGGAACGGCACAACGTCGAATTCCGCAATATTGGAACCGGCAACGCCGTCGACATCGCACACGGCGGCATAGCGGCCGCTTTCCTGCGGCATGAACTTCACCTCGGAACTTCCTCGCCGCCCGGAAACCTCAATATCGAATACAGTATCGACGGAACAGCGCCGCACATCTTCCGGCGAACTCATCCGGCGGCCTTCCGGCAGCCTGTACACGGTTACTGCCACCTTTGTGGCGAACTCATAGTCCACTGTCAGGGGAAGAGCTTTCCCGGGATACCCATAGTCGGGCATCCGGCAACGGGCTGTGGCAGCGGTGAGCCGGCTGAGAATATTCCTCAGATCCGCATTGCCGCCCCATGAGGGAAAACGGCTGAGCGATTCCTCGATAGCAGCGATTTTAGCATCCGTCCTTGCGGTTTCTTTGCCGGACTCATCATAGGTTGTTACCTCCACCGCTTCCACTGCCTTCAGCAGCAGTAGCCTTGCGGCCTCCACGTCGCTGTGTGCTTTGTAGCTGTTCATCAAGGCCGAGGCATTGTTGTCGTCCTTCTGCCATATCCAGAAATAATACGGCGCTTCACTGGAGGGTGTGGAGCTGATTGCCGCTGAAAGCAGGCTGTCGGCGAGTGATGCATTGTCAAGCTCCCTGAGTGTCTCTATGGCCCTATATCGGACGAACGCGCCCACTGTAGGCACGTATGGCATGGTTATGCCGGACTGCTTCACACAGCCGTCGAAAGCCTCCAGAGACATTGCCGGAGCGGCCGCAGCCAGCGAATCGGCACGCAGCAGCAGAGCCTCTATGGCATTGCGGAACTGCCGGCCGCTCCACAGCCTTATATCCTCGGGAAGAGGAGCCAATGGAGCGTCGACACGGTCGTAGCGCCAACGGTTCGAAAGATAGATACCGCTCAGAGTCTGTGCCTGCAGAAGTTCCAGCATAGCCCGGGCCTGGGGATTGCCGCTCTCGAGCGAGGCATAGTGCGAAATCCTGCCGGGCATGGCGAAGATTGAATCGGGATCGATTTCCACTGCCGCACGCGACATCTCCAGCAAAGCCCGCAGGCGTATTGCTCCGCGCTCGCCGGCGGGTGCCGTACCGGAAGTCGAGAGCATACGCAAGGCGTTCTTCTCCACATTGGCCGGATAGGCAAAATCGGGAGTAGAGAAACTTTCGGCTCCGTTGACTTTCATTATACTCGTCAGAATAATTACTGTGATTGCTAAAAAGACTCTCTGCATAGCGTTGGATTCTGTCAAAATTGTTCCAGGAAACTGCCCGAATATATATACTCCGGTTTCTCGGAAACAGTTTCTAAAAAGATTCGTGGCGGGCGAGCCCTTGCTTAGGACGCGCCCGCCACGACTATGATAACACCGGAAGCCGCTTATTTGTTAACAGGGCATCCCTGGCAGCGTTGCGCGATCTGTGTGAAGAAGTCGTTACCCTTGTCGTCTACAAGGATGAATGCGGGGAAGTCCTCCACTTCGATTTTCCATATGGCTTCCATTCCCAGCTCGGGGTATTCCAGCAGTTCGACCTTCTTTATCGAATTCTGTGCCAGAATTGCCGCCGGGCCACCGATGCTTCCAAGGTAGAAGCCTCCGTGAGCCTTGCAGGCGTCGGTCACAGCCTTGCTGCGGTTGCCTTTGGCAATCATAATCATGGAGCCGCCGGCGCTCTGGAACTGATCCACATAGCTGTCCATACGTCCTGCGGTGGTGGGGCCGAACGAACCCGATGGCATGCCTGCGGGAGTCTTCGCCGGGCCGGCATAGTAGATGGGGTGGTCCTTGAGATACTGCGGCATGGGCTCGCCACGGTCCAGGCGCTCTTTAATCTTGGCATGGGCGATATCGCGACCCACAATGATGGTGCCGTTGAGCGACAGGCGGGTGCTCACCGGATATTTGGTGAGTTCGGCCAGAATCTCGGGCATGGGGCGGTTGAGGTCGATTTTCACCACGTCGCCTTCGCCGGCATTGCGCAGTTCTTCGGGAATGAGCTCTCCGGGATTGGCATCGAGTTTCTCGATCCAGAGACCTTCGCGGTTGATTTTCGCCTTTACGTTGCGGTCGGCCGAACAGCTCACACCCATGCCGATGGGGCACGACGCGCCATGGCGGGGCAGACGGATCACACGGATATCGTGGGCGAAGTACTTGCCGCCGAACTGTGCGCCAAGGCCGAGTTCCTCAGAAGCTTTCTTGAGTTCCTTCTCCAGTTCTATGTCGCGGAAAGCATGGCCGTACTCGTTGCCCTTTGTAGGCAGGGAGTCCAGATATTTCACCGAAGCCTTCTTCACCACTTCGAGATTCTTCTCGGCCGAAGTGCCGCCGATCACGAAAGCGATATGGTATGGAGGACATGCAGCCGTGCCGAGTGTGCGCATCTTGTCAACAAGGAAGGGCACCAGGGTCTTGGGATTGATTGTAGCCTTGGTTTCCTGGTAGAGGTAGGTCTTGTTGGCGCTGCCGCCACCCTTGGCTACGAAAAGGAAGTGGTATTCGTTGCCCTCGCCGGCGTGGATATCGATCTGTGCGGGCAGGTTGCAGCCTGTGTTCACCTCGTCGTACATGTTCAGAGGCGCGTTCTGGCTGTAGCGGAGATTGTCGGTGGTGTAGGTAAGATACACACCCTCCGAAATCTTTTCGGCATCGTTGCAGCCGGTGAACACCAGCTGGCCTTTCTCGGCATGGCAGATGGCTGTGCCTGTGTCCTGGCAGAAAGGCAGTGCGCCCTTGGCGGCCACTTCGGCATTGCGCAGCATGGTAAGGGCCACATAGCGGTCGTTGTCGCTCGCTTCGGGGTCCTGAAGTATTTTCGCAACCATCATATTGTGCTCGCGACGCAGCATGAAGGCATTGTCGTGTGTGGCCTGGCGGGCAAGCACGGTGAGGGCTTCCGGTTCCACGACAAGGAACTCATGCCCACCCCAGGTCTCGGTGCGCACATAGTCGGAAGTCAGATGGTAATATTCTGTAGTGTCGGGTCCCAGGGGAAACATTTCCTGGTAGTGAAACGGTTTTGTTGCCATAGGGTTGGTTTGGAATTGTTGGCAAATGTACGATTTTTAAATCATACCACGAAATATTTTTTTGCGAGGGTGTTGCAGGAAAACGGAATTTGTGTAATTTTGGCACCGGACACAAAACTCCGGCTCTCCGGAGGCGTCCTGCTAACCTTAAAACACATCACCTAACCCTAACTACCAACACCTTACACGATGATTATCGGAATTCCCAAAGAAATCAAAAACAACGAGAACCGCGTTGGCATGACCCCGTCGGGCGTGCACGAACTCATACACCACGGCCACACCGTGTATGTGCAGCATACCGCAGGCGAAGGCAGCGGATTCTCCGACCAGGAATATGTGGCCGCCGGCGCCGCCATACTTCCCACAATAGAGGATGTATATGCCACTGCCGAAATGATTATAAAGGTGAAGGAGCCTATAGAACCCGAATACGCTCTGGTGCGCCCCGGGCAGCTGCTGTTCACCTACTTCCACTTCGCTTCCGACCGCGCCCTCACAGAGGCCATGGCGGCCTCTAAAGCCACATGCATAGCATACGAAACCGTAGTAGGCCCTACCGGAGGCCTTCCGCTGCTGGTGCCCATGAGCGAAGTGGCCGGTCGCATGTCCATCCAGGAAGGTGCCCGCTTCCTCGAAAAGCCACAGGGAGGCCGCGGCGTGCTCCTCGGCGGAGTCCCGGGAGTGAAGCCTGCCAAGGTGCTCGTCCTCGGTGGCGGCGTAGTAGGTAAGAATGCCGCGCTCATGGCTGCCGGACTTGGTGCCGACGTGACAATAACCGACATATCGCTGCCCGTGCTGCGGCACCTCTCCGAAGTGATGCCAGCCAATGTGAAGACCCTATATTCCTCGCGGCACAACATCGAGGCCGAACTGCCCACCACCGACCTCGTCGTAGGTTCCGTGCTCATCCCCGGAGCAAAAGCTCCCAAGCTTGTCACGCCCGACATGGTAAAACTCCTCAGGAAAGGCTCTGTGATGGTCGACGTGGCCATCGACCAGGGAGGATGCTTCGCCACCTCCCACGCCACAACCCACTCCGAACCCGTCTATGAAGTCGACGGCGTGGTACACTATGCCGTGGCCAACATCCCCGGAGCCGTGCCCTACACCTCCACCATGGCACTTACCAATGCCACACTGCCATATGCACTGCGCCTGGCCGACAAAGGCTGGCGCGAAGCATGCCGCGCCGACAAAGGCCTGGCCGAAGGCGTCAACATGGTCGACGGCGAAATCACATTCAAAGCCGTGGCCGAAGCATGGGACATGCCCTATACTCCTCTGACACTATAACGAATTTTCGCAACACAACGTGCGACCGGCATGAACACCGGTCGCACGTTGTGCGTTGTAATAGCGGCGGCTCCCTTGCTGCCGGTTCAATACCCAATTCTCACATCAGCTCCCACATTCACCTCCGATGAAAAAACTAAGAAGCCGGTTGTTGCTCATTGCGGCATTCGCTGCATTGTGCTCCATGGCCGAAATCCCCGCGGGATACTACAGCAGCCTCAACGGCAAAACCGATGGCGACCTGAAGACCGCCGTGCACAACATCATCAAAAACTTCACCAGAGTGTCGTCCTACAACGACCTCCCGCGCTATTTCCAGGTCACCGACGTCTATCCCGACAGCAGGCGGTGGTGGGACATGTATTCCGACATCCCTCTCTACGCGCCTTCGTTCACCGGCCTCAACCGCGAGCACTCCTTCCCCAAAAGCTGGTGGGGAGGCTCCGAATCGGTAGGAGCGTATGTCGACCTCAACCACCTCTATCCTTCGGAACGCGCGGCGAACTCCGCGAAAAGCAACTACCCCCTCGGCACCGTCGACATGAACCAGCCTGTAAAATTCAACAACGGAATATGCCGTGTAGGATACCCCGTGCGAGGACAGGGCGGCAATGCGGCGAGCGTATTCGAGCCGGACGATGAATACAAAGGCGACTTCGCACGCACCTATTTCTACATGGCCACATGCTACCAGAACCTCACCTGGAAGTACACATACATGGTGAGCCAGAACGACTACCCCACCCTCAACAACTGGTCCATCGACCTGCTGATGCAATGGCACCGCATGGACCCGGTGAGCCAGAAGGAAGTCGACCGCAACGAAGCCGTCTACGGGTTCCAGAACAACCGCAATCCGTTCATCGACATGCCAGAACTGGCCGAATACATCTGGGGCGAACGCCGCGGCGAACCATTCACCCCCGGTTCTGTGATTATCCCCCCCACGGGCGACCCTCAGCTGCTGGCGCCTGCCACAGGCATGGAGCTGCAGTTCGGGCAGGTGGCCATAGGGCACACTGCCACATCGCGGCTTTTCGTTCACGGCCAGGACCTCAGGCATGCCGTCGAGGTACTCCTCTACAGCGCCGACAGCAAGATGTTCTCCGTAGCCACCGAAGCCATTCCCGCCAATCTGGCATGCTCGGCCGACGGCTACTGGCTCACCGTGAACTACACGCCCACCGCCACCGGCACACACACCTCGCGCCTGCTGCTCAGCGGCGATTTCGACGGTTCCAGAGGTGTTTCGCTGCGCGGCGAGTGCCTGCCTGTGCCCACACTCTCAGCCTGCACGGCCACCGCACCCACAAACATCGAGTCCGACCGCTACACCGCCAACTGGACCGCCCCCGCAAATGAGACAATCGACTATTTCGTGGTCACCCGCACACGCTATGTGGGAGGCGAAGCCATCGACGAGGAGATAGTAGCCGAAGACAACTCACTGGAAATCGTAGGCTTCGACGAAAGCGACTCCGAAGCGTACTCCGTGCAGAGCGTGCGTCTGGAAGTGCGCTCGCCCATGAGCAACGTGGTGTTCGTCGACCACGCAGGTGTGTCCGGCGTAACCGTCGACCAGCCGCTGCTGGCAAAAGGCTTCGAAGGCTTCATTCGCATAATATGCAACACACCCCACCCCGGATGCCGCATATTCGATGTCGCCGGCCGCCTCGTGGCCGAAGTAGGCACCGTGGAACAGAACACCGACATCCCGCTTCCTTCCGGCATATACTTCGTGACAACAGCCGCCCACGGCACCCCTGTGAAAGTGGTTGTGCTCTGAAAACAAGCTACCTTAAGATAACGGCATAAAGAATCCCGCCCCGGTGCTCGCTGGAACACCGGGGCGGGAACTGTTTTCAGGAAAGGGATATCAGCGGACGGTGAGCTTCACCGATACTGCGGGAGCGCCCGAGGCGGGCTGCACCACAAGTATGTAGAAGCCCGGCGCCACGCCGGTGAGGTCAAGTCGCTGGCTGTCGCCGGTGAACGTTGCCACGCACAGACCGCTGAGATCATAGAGAAGCGCACCGGTGAAGTCGCCGCTCACCAGGGTATAACCCGGAGCGGGGTTCGGCGACACGGCGATTCCGCCCGTCACAGCGCTGTCGATGCCGGACTCGCCGAACACAACCTCGGCAGGTTCCGATTCACCGGAGGCATATACGGCCTTTACAGAGGCCACATGGGCGCCGGAAGCTACATCTGTGAAAATGTACTCGCACCTGTCGGTCTCGGCAACCTTCTGGCCGTCGAGCATAACGGCATACTTTACTTCGGGTGCGGAGATGGCTGTGTTCATAGGCATGCCGTTGCCGGAGGAGATGGCCACATCGTCCACAAAGAGAATGAAACCGTCGGGCGACACACAGTTCAGCGCCACATAGCGTGCGGCGGCAGGAATCGTGTACTCGAACTGTGTCCACACCTGCTTGGGCACGTCGACATTCTCGGCCAGCCAGGTGAACGAGGATGCCTCGGTGTCGGTGGTGGAGTATCCCACGCGGATAACCTCACCGTAGGTCATCGAATAGCCGCGGGCGAAGAAGCTGAAGCGGAAATCGTTGTGGTAGGTGAGGCGGGGCGAGATAAACCAGTCGTCGCTACCGGTGAAAGAGGCGAAGCAGGCAAGCTCATTGACACCGCTGTGGGGCAGCGAAACCGAGCGTGCCTCGGCCATCGACGGGGATGTGAGCCACGGATTGAACACCATGAACGAGCCGGGCTGCGTGCGGCCGGGGAATTCGAACTCGGGTTCGGCAAAGGTTCGGGAGCCGTCGCCGTCGCGATAGATCCAGCCCACCTCGCCGGCCGACTCGGGAGTGAATGCATCATGTCCCTCGAAGTCGTCCTCGATTTCGCCGGATTCGTTCCAGGTGAAGCGGTATCCGGAGCTGAGGTCGCCGGTGAGACGCACGTTCACCGGATTGGCGATAATTTCCTTGACAACGAGGCCGGAAAGTACCACATCCTTGCTGTCGGCCATTGAGACTTCCACAGGGGTGAACTCATATCCCGGCAATTCGATCTCCAGAATATAGGTCTGGCGCCAGATATCGCTGAAAGCCACAGCACCGTCGGCACCTACGGTCGACGAGAGAACCACATTGTCGTCGTCGCCTGTAAGAGTCACCTTGGCGCCCTCGGCACTGCCGGAAGCGGAGTTGGCGGCTACAGTCATGCTTATGCTGCCGTTCATCTCGCGGGGAAGATATGCGGTGGTCACGGCGGCCGATTCGGTGCCGTCGGGATAAACCGACGAAACGGAATAGCGGTATACGCCGGCGGGAAGTGTCGGCCAGGCGTTGTCGACCAGCTCAAGAGTTTCAAGAGGCTCGGAGTTCACAAGAGTCCACTCGGAGCTGCCGTAGCCGGCGGAGCGCCGGATATTGTAGCGATAGAAACCGGGAAGTTCTCCGGCGGAGAATACCGGAGTTCCCTCGGCCGAATAGGGAGCGCCTTCGGCACGGATCATAAGATTGCCCAGCAACGACGCGGAATCGAAATACATGAATTCACCCGTATTGTAGTCGGTGGAGAACGCATAGGTCTGCGCCGGCTGCGGGTGTGTCTTGGGCGCATTGTCAACGCCAAGCCCCAGGAATCCGGGATAGTTCACGGAAACGAAGCAGCCGCGTGGTGCTTCCACAGCCTCGGCGAAGGTGAGCGACGACCATTCGCCGTCGGTGTTGGCCACCGACCTCTGGCTATAGAGCATGTCGCCGCAGGGATTGCCGTCGGCATCGAGGTCGTAGACGTAGATGTGCACCTCGTTGTGGGGACCGCCTTCGGATGTAGTGAACCAACGCACACCCTTGAGTGTCATGGGAGTGCGGAACACAGAACCGATCACAATCGTGCCCACCGATTCCATGAATCCCACCTGCGATGCAGCCACGCCAGAGTCATAGCTCAGCACGGCGTCGGCCGCGGGGCTGTTCCAGCTTATCTTCATGGCTTCGCTGCCATCCTCCACGCCGGACGACACATTCACAGGCGCATAGCGTGAATACTTCACATCGATATCGCCGAGGGCCATGTCGGAGCTGAGCTCAAACGCAACCTCCGAGGGTGTGAACCATGGCTTCGACACCGTTACGGAAGTGAGCTCGTGTGCAACCACATCCGCGAACTCGAACGTGCCGTCGGCTCCGGTAACAGTCTCGAGCGGAGTATAGCCGGCGAGCGCCACGGCAGCGTTGTCCACGGGTGTGCCGTCGGGCGATACCACACGGCCGCTAACCTTGTAGACAGGCAGCTTTGTGAGTGTGAGGCTGGCGGTCTCGTCGGCATCCTCCACAATGAGAGTGACAGGCTGCTGCGCCTCGTATCCGAACATCGACGCGCTGACTGTGTAAGTGCCGTTGGGCACGAAATCGAAACGATATGAGCCGTCGGCCAGAGTCTGTGTGCGGGCGTGAATCTCGGCTATGCGAACCTCGGCACCCTCGAGAGGGTTGCCTTCGGAATCGGACACAAGACCCGACACCGATGCTCCTCCGGACTGCACCATGAGGGTGATTACGGAATTGCCGGTTCTCGACCTGAAGGAGCCGGCGGAGGTGGCGAAGTCGAACGCATTGTAGTCGTTGCCGTAGACAAACGCGCTGTTGCCCTCGAGAGGACTTGTATAATACGGCTGCGACACCGACTTGTAGGTGGTGCTCGCATTGGCGAGAGAAGTCACCGCCAGCAGAGCCAGGTTGGAACCGCTGTAGTCGAACGCTTCGTCGAATACGAACTCAGGATAGTTGTCGCCGGGACTGAGGTCGAATGTGCCGTCATACACCAGAGTCATCTCCTCCTCGGGAATGAGGCCGTCGGAAGCCTTGGTACGGTCGGTATTGGCCATATAGAGCTTGATTCCGACACCGGTGACACCCGAGGAGTAGGAGGAGATGTTGCCCTCGAGCTTCACTCCGGTGATGCGTCCCTGCCGCACTCCCACCTCGGAAGCGGCATAGATGTTGAGCGATGCGCCGAACTTGTCGTAGAGGTTCAGCGGATGGTAAGAGCTTGTGGAAACCTTCTCGCCGATTTTGATTTCCTCGGGAGTGCCGGCAGGCATCACAGTGAGCGCGAGTGCCGGGGTTGTGTTGTCGGCCTCCACCTCGTCGAGCGCGGAAATCACCTTGCCGCGGATAGCGGTAACTGTGGATGCCGTCGCAAAGGTATAGTCCACCTGATAGGTTGCCGAAGCACCGGCGGCGAGAGGCTCGGAAACGTGCAGCGAGGCAAGGGTGTTGCCATCGGCGTCGACAAGCCCTACGGCGAACGACTCCATGGCCATACCGCCCTTGTTGGCTATGGTAACGGTGTAGGCGTATGTGTTGCCCTCCACGGGCTTGGTGTTGCCTATGATTCCGGTGGCCGCAAGGTTGTAGTCCACAATCTTCTCAATTGAGATGCCGTCGATGAGCAGATAGGAGGAACCGGTGGCGGCCACATCGTGGATGGCCACGTTGCAGTCGCCGATGTCGGCACCTGTGTTGAACTGGAACTCGTCGGTTTTCACCTCGTATCCTCTGCCGATGGTGAGGTTTCCTATTGTCTGCAGCGGTGCGCTGAGGTCGGAGTCGGCGAGCAGGTGGAAAGAAAGATTGTGGTCGCCGTTGGCAATGGAGCTTATCGACACCTTATAGGATGTGTTCGGTTCAAGCTCCATGGTGTTGCTCACCAGCCAGTCGTCGATATCATTGCTGGCGCCGTTTATATATGCGCCGTCGGCATGTGCCCAGCTGAGATTGAAGCGGTACCATGTGTTGCCGTCGGAATTGGCGTCGACGGGAGTCCACTGTCCGAAGTCCTCGTCGAAACCGCAGGTGTAGGGAGGGCCGAGTTTCGGGCCAAGAATCACCGGCGCGCTCACGGCAGGGGCGGATTCGCCGCAGCTGTTGCGGGCGGTAACGGTATAGGTGTAAGTGCCGGACTCCTCCACTCCGGTCTCGAACCATTCGGTCTCTGTTATGCCGGAGGCTACAGCCACCTCTCCGGGATTACGGACAACATCGTAAGTGAGACCGTCAAGGTCGGTCCAGCCGCCGTTGACACCCGAGGTGACAGGATTCCAGTACACACGTGCCGTATTGGGAGAGGTCTTTTCAACCTTTACTTCCGCAACAGCCGCCGGGACATCGCGTCCTACAAAAGCGCTGATTCTGGAAGGCACGCCGGGGCCGCCGCTGTTATAGGCCGTTATCAGCCAGGTGTGCACGGCGCCGTCGGCGGATGCGATATTGTCGGTGTACGACGATTTCGCGCCGGGCTGTGCCGTAGTCACGGTGCCTACAAGTTCGCCGTCGCGTTCGATTTCCACGCGGGTGATTGCCTTAAGAGGCTCGCCGCCGTATGTCTTCGAGGGGTTCACCCACGACAGCACGGCATGCGGAGCGCCGTTTTCGCCGGGAGTGATCCGAGCCGACTGCACTGCGTCGGGACAGCCCGGAGCTGCGGTATAAGCGGGAATATAGAGACCGGCAAGCTGGTTGTCGCCGAATTCCTGATGGCGAGTCACCGCTCCCGTCGAAATATCTATTGTGGCCACGAAACTCTCCGGAACCTCAATCGAACCGCTTTCATTCATCACGCGGGTGGATGCGATCCAGTACAGCTGGCCTGTGGAATAGTCGAACTCCATGGTCTGGAAGCTCTGCGGATAATGACCGGTGTGGCCTATCACGCTCACATTGCCGCTGTTCTTGTCGATAGCGCAGAAGTCGCCTTCATAGCTTATGCCATAGAGCTGGCCCGCATAGGTCGACGCCAGGGTAAAGAACCGGCGGTCGAGTGTGGCCACTCTGGAGGAAGTGCCGTCGGAGAGGCTGATAGCGAAGAGTGCCGACCGGGAATCTCCGACCCTCGAAACGGCATACATCGTCGAGGTCGAGTTGTCGTAGGTCATGTCGTTGATCAGGCTCTCATAGCCGCTGAGCCGGCCTACGGTGGTGTAGGTTCCCTTCTCAATGTCGAACCTCACCAGAGTTTTGGGCATCTCCTTCGATCCTGCCATCTCGGTAGTGGCAACGTAATAGCCGCGTGCTGCATATGCACCGGCGGTGGCAGTCTCACTGAAAGCGACCGCGCCGGTGAATACCGGCTCCTTATCGCTCACCAGATCGAACCTCACGATATTGTTCGTAAGGCGAGACTGTTCGTCGCTGAAGGCAAGAATGCCATAAGCGGCATTATCGATCGCTGCATACACATGCCACGACTTTCCTGCGAAAGCCATCAGCAGCATAAGGCAGCCGACCAACATTCTTGTGAAATGTTACATTCAATAAAAGTTAATAAATGATTGGGTTGAATAGTGCATCCGCCCGTTCCCGCTGCATAAATATTGCCGCGAAAAAACGGACAGACAGGGGTGACTATATAGAAAAAGTCTGTTCCGGAAACTCCGGAACAGGCTTTTTCTATATTTTATCAGGTGCGGTCGCCAATCAGCGAACGAGTTCTTTGCTCACCTTGTTGCCACGACGTACGATGTAGAGGCCGCTTTCGGGGTTGGCAACGCGGATGCCCTGAAGGTTGAAGTATTCGGGAGCTGCGTTGGTGTCTTCCACAACGATGGAGCCAACACCACCTTCGGTACCGATTCTGAGAGCGCCGGCGAATGCCAGTTCGTCCTTAACAGTGAACACGTGTTCGGGATCGGTTACGGGATAGTAAACATAGCAGCAGTTGGCGGGGAACGATACCACGTTGGTGGCTGCGTCGAATTTGATCATCTTGGCGGTTTCGGTGAAAGCCTGACCGGGAGCCACGTTGGCGCTGGCCGACAGGATGTCGATGGGGCCTTCCTGAGAATCAACAAAGCCGGTAGGCTGCTGGTCGATTACAGCATATTTGGGATTGGAGAGGTCGATAACCAGAGTTTCGTGAGATTCGTAGTACTTGAGCCAGGGGGTGACGATGCGGATAATGTTGGCGTTGTCGACGCTGCGTTCCACCATTACGTCGGATACCAGAGGTGCGCCGGGGACGAGAGCTCCACCCACTTCCTTGGCGGTGAAGAAAGGAGCGAGGATGGCTTCTTCCCATACGCTCATGCCGATGGGCTGCCATTTGGCGGGCATAACGGTGCCGGGGAGGGCGATGCGGAGGTCGCCGCGTTTGTCGACTGCCTGAAGAAGTTTCTCAGCCTTGTTGTGGTAGGCGAAAGTTCCTGCTTCGAAGGAAATAACGCCGTTTTCGTATTTGCCATAGTGGCCTTCGGCGAAAGCGGGGTTTTGAACCATGTCGGACAGACCGCTTTCTTTACAGCGCTGGTAGAAGGTGAACTCGCCGCCGCCTACCAGATAGGGATCGGAGTACACTTTCTGGGGATTGCCGATGTTGAAGTAGAAGTAGCCGGTATCGCCCTCGCCGAGAAGCTCTACGATAGGAGAGTTGTCGTTATAGAACACGGTGCGGTACCAGTTGGCATCGCTGGCCGACTGTTCGATGGTGATTTCCCACTGCTGGCCGGCAACCATGGGCATTTCGTACATGGCGTCGTAGAGGAAGCCTTCGGCGGCGGTGCCTGTGCCGACAACGTTCCACTGGCCGTTTACGGGAGCAGCCTTGGCGGGAGCGTATTCGATGCCATCGATGGCGGCGCAACGGTTATCGAGAGCGGCGGGGACGGCCTGGCGGTCCACAACAACACTGTTGATAGCGCTGGCGCTGGCTGCGCAAGCGGCAACGGCAAGAAGAGTGTAGAGTTTCTTCATTCTGCTTGGTTTTTGAATTAGATGAATATTCCTTTGATGTTCTCTCACTGGATTTCCGGGGACTGCTCCGGACGTTGCCGTCCGAATAACCACCTTTACAGCGCAAAGATAAACCGCATTTTTGTATTCGCCAAACAATTCAAAGTATTTTTTCAAAAAATTGTCATTTTGCAAACAGCCTGAACCTCGGATGCTCAAATAATCATATCCCCTTGCTGCAAAATCACACATAAAATAAGCACAGGAGATACTCCATGGGGCATTTGAGTTTTTTTTCGCCTCAGAGTGTAACATTACAGCCTCCGGCGTGTCTTACTGGTATGATGACCGACAGCGAGTTCGAAATCCTTGCCCGCGAGCTGCGCCCGCAGCTGGTGGCTTCGGCAAGGGCGGTGGTGCACGACAGCGCCACTGCCGAGGATGTGGCGCAGGACGCACTGCTGAAGCTGTGGACAATGCGCGCCGACCTCGACCGATACCACAACGTGAGCGCGCTCGGCAAAATCATGGCTCGCCGCATGGCACTCAATATAATACGCGGCAACACCCCCGGTTCCACCGTAGAAATATCGGAGGCCGACGCCGCCACTCCTTCGCCCGAGGACGAGTATCTCCACCGCGAACGCGGAGCCTACATCGACTCGGTGCTGGCATCGCTGCCGCCGGCACAGCAGACTCTAATACGCCTGCGCCACATCGAAGGCTACGACAATGCCCGCATAGCCTCTCTGCTGGGCACATCGGAAGGCGCCGTGCGCACCGCGGTGAGCCGTGCCAGGCGCCGGGTGGCCGAAGCCTTCGGCATTGTGCCAGGAGCAAGAATCAACCCCGACTACTGACCTCTCCTTAATAATATGAACAGAACCCGAAATTTTCTCAGCTCTCAGGAATGCGACTACACGCGGTTGCTGGTGCAGGAATTTCTCGACGGCATCACCACCCCCGAACAGGAACGCTGGCTCTATGCCTTCTACCGCAACCATAACCCCGGCAGCCTGCCTGCCGACCTGGAATCATACCGTGGCATGTTCGGCTGGTATGCCTCTCTGCCTTCGACTGCAAAACCCCGCCGGCGCCTGTCCGGCGCACGTATAGCGGCATTCACAGGAATTGCAGCGGCAGCGGCCATCGCCGTAGGCGCGGGACTGAGCCTGATCAACCGCAACGGGCGCACCTCCGCTGCCGACAGCGCCTATGCCTCGTATGCGGGAAGCTACATCGTGCGCGACGGGCAGCGAATCGACGACATCGTTGTCATATACGACGAAGTCAGCGCCGCAGCAACCCTCGCCGACAGCCTGGCCAACGATTCCATAGCGCTGGAAAAGGCCATAAGCAATATCAACGACGATGAACTGTCGGGATTCATCCGCAGCCAGATTTTCACACGATAACCACCCAGGCACCATGAATATGATCCGCAACGCCGTCTTATCCTTCACGCTTTTGCTGGCGGCCATAACGTCCACAGCCCAGAGCCGCATCGACAACTACATGAACGATCTCGAGCGATGCCCCGACGTGGAAACCACATACACCGAACGCCGCAACCATAACCGGAGGCTCACAAAAGTGAACACGGTAATGAATTTCAGCAATCAGGAATACTACCAGCGGCTGGTGCAGCTATTCGAGCGCGAACGCACCAACACAATAACCGCCACCCGCCGGAACGACATGATGATATACCGCTTCGAGAACCACAAAGGCACAAGCACCTATTCCCTGGTACAAAACGCAGGGAACTACACACTGGTGAAAAACTGGCGAAGCAAAGACCCCGACGGACAGCCGGAGAACGACGACAGCAACGACAGTTCATGGCTCACCGACCCTATAATAGTGGAACACAACGGCTCCGGCTTCGTAACCGTAACATCCACCTCTTCCAACACAGTGATTACCAACACCGCCAACCACTGAGCATGCCGGCGGCGGCAGCTGAAAAATGCTCCGGCAACAAATTTTGCCACCGGCTATCGGGAACGGCTAAATAAACACAAAAGGCACTACACGGCAGGCACCTCGCCGAAAAACGCTATCTTTGTGTTATGATTACCACAATAGCCGTTGTATCGCTGGCGCTCGCATGCGCCGTTCTCGGAGTCCTGCTTCGGAGCCAATCCATAAAGACCAACCTGAGCCACAGCCGCGAGGAACAGCTCCGCGCCGAGCTGGACCAGGCCAAGGCTCTGCTCGCCGAAGCCAGGACCGAGAATGCCCGCTTGGACGAGCGCCTGACAATAATGACCGGTGAACAGCAGAAACTGGTGCAGGAAAGTGAACAGCGGTTCCGCGCACTGGCCGACTCCGCCCTGGCACAGAACGGCGACGCGCTCCGCCGACAGAATGTCGACACTCTGGCAGAGGCACTGAAGCCCATGCGCGAGAACTTCGAGCAGTTCCGCCGGACTTTCGCCGAACGCACCGAACGCGACACCGCCGAACGCCTCGCCCTCGACCGCCGCGTGCGCGAACTCGCCGACCTCAACGCCGTAATCGGCCGCGAGACCCGACGCCTCACCGATGCCCTCAAAGGCAACGCCAAAGTGCAGGGCGACTGGGGCGAGATGATTCTTGAAAACATTCTCGAACGCTGCGGCCTGCGACGCGGACAGGAATACGTGGTACAGGCCGGAGTATGCACTGACTCCGGACGGCGCCTCCGCCCCGACGTAGTGATAAACTACACCGAAGGCCGCAAGATAATCGTCGACTCCAAAGTGAGCATCCAGCACTACCTGGCCATGATCGACGCAGCCGACGAAAGCGGCCGCCGCACATTCGGCCGCGAGCATGTGGCATCGGTGCGCAAGCACATAGCCGAACTGCGCGACAAATCATACCAGGACTTTGTGGGCGAGGCCAGCGTGGACTTCGTGCTCATGTTCATACCCCACGAAGGAGCCTACCTCACTGCCATGCAGCTCGACCCGGACCTTTGGGAAAGCGCCTACCAGGCCGGTGTGCTCATTGTCGCGCCCACCCATCTCATGGGCGTGGTGAGGCTGGTGGAACAGATGTGGCGCCACGACAAACAGAACAGGCATGCGCTGGAGATAGCACGCCAGGCAGGACTGATGCTCGACAAACTGCGCGGCTTCCTCGACGACATGGACAAGATGGACCGCGCCATAGCCTCGTCCCGCGAGGCATGGAACGATGCCTACGGAAAACTCACCGGCGGCACCGGCAACCTCATAGGCCGCGCGCTGCGCCTGGAAGAACTCGGAGCCAAGGCAAAAAAAGCCCTGCCCGACCGATACAGGGACGCCGCCGGCGCCGGCAATGACGACGACTGACTGCCCGGCACAAGCTTTATCAATCCATATCGTAACGCGTAATCTCCCGACACCCGAAGCGCATCCGGTCAATTATCTCCCGGCATCGCACTTCGGGAAGTCTGATTTTTGTGCCTGCGGAAATGAAGTCGGATAATCCCGGACGCCCTTTGCCATTTACCGAGGTAGCATGTTCGCCGTTATACCCCTCTGTGCAGAGTGTGAGATCATATGCCGGGGCAAGCCGCCAACGCCATGCCCCGGTATCGGAGTCTTTTACTACATAAAAGCTGAAATTCTTGCAATGGTCGTCCTTGTTGTCGGTGAGGTAATTGAACAGCATCCTGCGGTACATCTGCTCCACATCATCGCGGCTCTGGGTTATATAGCCAGTGAGCGCGAGAAGATTTGAATAATCCATGAACGGCTGTCGTAGAGAGATGCACAACAGCCCTCCTGCCGTTGCGGTGTGCAGGCGATTGCCGTCGGAGTCGATATCGAATCTGCGCGATGCGAAATAGCGTCCGTTGACAAGCCGGAAATCCGGCACGGTGATTCCGCATTTTCGTGCGATTTCGTTGTACCGGTATTCCCGCGCACCCATGTCGCCAGGGTCGTAGGTGTGCCGGAACTTGACAAGCCAATGTCCGTCGGCATCGGAAAACACAGCTTTCGGGCGCGCTCCACCGCTGTTGCCGCTATTATACAGCAACAGTCCGGCATCACTGTCCTGCTGCTCTTTCAATACTTCGAGAGCAATCTGCTGAAGTTTGTCGAAATCGGTCACAGTCTCTTCCCGCTCAAGCATAACCGCCGGTGAATAAGTGAGTGCGCCCATACCGTTGTCGCCCACAATGGCAAGCCTGTCCAACGACGACAGAGCCGAATCGTTGATTCCTTTGCCAAGCAGAGCCTTGTGGAGAAGATAACGACCGTATCCGTCGGGCATACTGTCCTCGAAAATACCGAAATCGCCATGGAAGGGCTGCGGCTTGGCTATGAACACACCCGACTTCAGCGGCAGCTCAAGCGGAGAGATGCTGAAGCCGTCGGCAATCCACGATTTTTCGTATTCGAACACATTCAGACGGTTATCCGGCGTAAGCGACAATGTGCCCACCGGCCGACCACGAAACATGACTTTCAGCTTTTCAGACTTTCTCATTTCTTCCTGTTTTTTGCGTAAGCCCTTTTGCCGCCACTTTTTCGGCGGATCATGTCAAGCTCGTCCATCGTTTCAAACCTGGATGTTCCGAACATGTTCCGGACATCCGGAGCATATCCCAAAGCCATCGCCAACCTTATAAGGGATTCAAAGGCGATAAGCCCTTTCTGCTCAAAGCGGGCAACGGTAGACAAAGGCACTCCCGACAACTCGGAAACGCGTTGCCTGGTAATATTTTTCTCAACACGCCGCTTGCGGAAGTTCCCGGCAACCAGCCTTGCCATATCATCGGCATTATTCAGCACAAACCCATCCAATAAAGATAATATATTATCACTATTTGCACTCTGCACCATAATACTGATATTATTATAATACAAATATAAGCAATTAATATTATATCTCCAAATCCAATGTCGTGAGAGTTCAGTATTTGGCGCCAACAAACGAGCGCACAAAAATTGACTTGCCGGTCAAGTATTTTTTACTAACTTTGCACAGATTATAGCAACGCTATCGCATCGATTTAGTCCGGCTCATGCTGCCGGCCAGTGAAACAAAGCAATATGAAGGCATTACAAGCTAAACTCGCACAATACACCACACCCCAGGAAGCCAAAGCCGCCGGCGTGTATCCATATTTTCGAGCAATTTCCTCGGAGCAGGATCCCGAAGTGATTATCAACGGTCGCCGCGTGCTCATGTTCGGCTCCAACTGCTACACAGGACTTGTCAACGACCCCCGCATAAAAGAAGCGGCCATCGAGGCCACCCGCAAATACGGCACCGGCTGCGCCGGCTCGCCTTTCCTCAACGGCACACTCGACCTGCACAAGGAACTCGAAGCAGCAATCGCCGACTACATCGGCAAGGAAGACGTGATGATATACTCCACCGGCTTTGAAGTCAATCTCGGTGTGGTTTCCACCCTCACTGGCCGCGAAGACTACATTATCTGGGACGAACAGGACCATGCCTCCATAATCGAAGGGCGCCGCCTGTCGTTCTCCCGCCAGTTCAAATACCGCCACAACGACATGGACAGCCTGGAGAAACAGCTCCAGCGCTGCGACCCCGACAAGCTCAAACTCATTGTCACCGACAGCGTGTTCTCCATGGAAGGCGACGTGGCCAACGTGCCCGAAATCGTGCGTCTGGCAGAGAAATACGGAGCTGCCGTCATGGTCGACGAAGCACACGGCATAGGTGTTTTCGGCGAAGGCGGCCGCGGCGTATGCCACCACTACGGCGTGGCCGACAAGGTGGACCTCATCATGGGTACTTTCTCCAAGAGCTTTGCCTCTTTGGGCGGATTCATCGCCACCGACAAGGAGATTACCAACTACCTGCGCCACCATTCGCGCTCATACATATTCACAGCCTCCATCACCCCGGCATCCACTGCCGCGGCACTCAAGGCTCTGGAGATAATGAAGACCGAACCCGAAATCCAGAAAGCGCTGTGGAGAAACACCAACCTCGCCCTCGACGGTTTCCGCAAAGCAGGCTTTGAAATCGGCAACACATCCACGCCCATCATACCGCTGTATGTGCGCGACAACTTCAAGACCTTTGCCATCACCCGCGACCTCCTCGAGGAAGGCGTGTTCGTGAACCCTGTGGTATCGCCCGCGGTTGCGCCTCACGACACCCTCATCCGCTTCAGCCTCATGGCCACACATACTCCCGAGCAGGTGGAGGAAGCTCTGCATAAAATAACAAAGGTTTTCCGTGCCCACGGAGTAATAGAATGACTGGCATCCAATTGCGACAAGGCAGCCGAAAAACCTGTAATCTGATTGAATTCAGCAACATAACCAACCCCTAAGACAAATGAAAAAGAAATTCATCTGCGTCGTTTGCGGCTACGTGCACGAAGGCGACGAAGCTCCCGAAAAGTGCCCCATCTGCGGTGCTCCCCGCAGCAAATTCAAAGAACTCGACACCACCGCCGACCTCCAGTTCGTTACCGAACACGAAATCGGTGTTGCCAAAGGCTGCGATAAAGAAATGATCGACGACCTCACCGCACACTTCAACGGCGAATGCGGCGAAGTGGGCATGTACCTGGCAATGTCGCGCCAGGCCGACCGCGAAGGATATCCCGAAATCGCCGAAGCCTTCAAGCGCTACGCTTTCGAAGAAGCCGAACATGCATCGAAGTTCGCCGAACTCCTCGGCGAATGCGTCTGGGACACAAAAACCAACCTCGAAAAGCGCATGGCTGCCGAAGCCGGTGCAAACGCCGACAAAATGCGCATCGCACGCCGCGCCAAAGAACTCAACCTCGACGCCATCCACGACACCGTGCATGAAATGGCCAAGGACGAAGCCCGCCACGGCCAGGGATTCCAGGGTCTCTACAAACGCTTCTTCGGCAAATAATCATCTGCCGGAAAGAAAAATAACGCAACAGCCCGCGGCAATCGCCGCGGGCTGTCGTTTTTTTCTGCGGAATCACATTCCCGCCAAGGCGCTACCGCTCCACCCTGCGGGCATCGACGGCATGGACTGTCCTGCCTGTGAACGAGACATGGGGGCGGAGCCATGCATACGGCAAGCCGTCGGCGCCGGTGAAGTTGCGTCCCTGACAGCGCGTTTCCAACCGTCCGCCGTCGGCAAGTGTGAGCACCAGGCGCATGTTGTTGTGCGGCACATTCCCGCGGAACACCACCTTGCCGTCGAAAAGCAGCAACGCGCTGTCCGAAGCACACACCGTGGCATGCGAGGCCCCGAAGCCCGACAAGGCCCGCGGCAGGATGTAAACGGGTCTTCCGCAATAGAAATTGCCGGCACGCTCGTTGCTCAGCGCAAACGATGTCAGACTATATGCCGGCCGGAAAAAGTCGATTCCGGGACGCATGTCGGTGCAATCCACAAACACCGCCCCATCGTCCGAGGTGGCGGCCTGCTCCACCACCTGCATGTATTCACGCTCCAGGCGTGGCTGCACCGCCAGCGAGACCGCCATGCTTACCATGCACATGGCAACCAGGACCGCCCATCCGGCAAGCGCCGGCATCCGCCGGCGCAACACCACGGGATAGAGGCTGCCGAGCCACAGCACACCCGCGGCACCGGCCATCTGCGCGAAAGCGCCAACCCGGGGCCCTACCATGAACAGCGCCATCATAGCCGTGGACGCCAATGCGAAAGCAAGGAAGCCCGCGGCCTGACCGCCGAACACCGTGCCGGCGGTCATTTTCCGACGGACACGCCGGAAGCACAGCGAAAAAGCCATAAATGCCACATAGGCATAGGAAAAGAAATTGAAGGCAACAAAATTGGCTACCCACTCCCATCGAGTTCGCCTCGGCAGGTTGCCCTCCACATTGCCCAGACGGTTCCAGAATGCCGGAGCCACAAAAATGGCAACACAGCCTGCGGCAAAGGCCACCAGCGGCCACCGGACATTGCCGAGCCTGCTGCGGTCGCCGAAAAGGACATAAGCTGCCATCGCGGCGGCAAGAGGCACGGAAAGTCCCTCGTGCATCCAGGCGGTGGCAAAGGCAAGCAACGACAGCCACATAGTGCCTGCGCGGCCATATCTGCGCCCGTGCAACCCCTGAAGCAGATACCAGACCAACACCGCAGACATGGCTGCCGGCAACACATAGTTGAGCGAGAACACAACCGAAAGCATGCAGTCGAGCCATGGGAAAGCAAACACCACGGCCACAAGCCACAGGCCGGCGCGCACACTCAGCGGCGGCGCCTGCGAAATACGCCGCCCATAGTCTATGAGCATATAGATGGCTGCGGCAATCATAATACCGTACACCCACTTCGGCATAAGTGTGAGAAAAGGCGGACATATGAGATTGGCAAGACGCCCTGTGTCGTGCAGCCAATGCCGTCCCACAGTGTGCAGGCAGGCCACAAAGGCACGGAAGCCGCTTGTCTGCGGCTTCATGCCTTCGAGATACCACAGGTCGTCGGCATAGAGGGGCGTCTGCGCGTACAACACGGCGAACATGGCGCACACCGCAAAGGCGACCGCGCGGAACAGCAGCAAGTCTCGCTCAGTGTGCGCCTCCGAATGCCTCAAGCGCTTCTTCATATTGTATGCCATTGACCTTCAACACTCTTTTCGTTGTCTCCGAAGGAGCGACAAGAATAACGCGACCCACCGACTCGCGCATCAACGGCAAGTCGTCGGAATGGTCGGTAACGGTTGTGTGGATACAGCCACTGCCTATGGCGGCTTTCACCCTCGCAAGTTTTTCCTCTCCGCGGCACTCGGCTTCCATCGCCCGTCCGTCGAATTCGGTAGCCACCATAGCTCCCGGCCAAAGAAGCCTGGCATAGAAACGCGGGGCGGCAGTGGCCATAATCACTCCACAGTCGCTCTCCTGCTCCGTGAGCCACCGCTGCAGCGGCATGTTGATTCGTTTCACTGCTTCGGCGGCAAACAGTTCCAGTGTGGCGCTGTCGCTGCCTGCGGCTGCAAGCGCCGACTCCTTGAATCGGCGGTGACTGATAATGCGCAAGGCACGCAGCGCGCCAAGGGACATGATACCTAACGCCCTGCCGAATCGGCCACCGGCAAGATGCCTGCGCATGGCAGTGCGCAGATAATCATGCAACGTATTTCCAAGATAATACGTGCCGTCGAGATCGACCACTATATATCGTTCAGGAGCAGCCATCGCAACAAAAAAAATCAGGCGTCCATCGACCAGGGGAACCGCACAAGAGTGTGGTCGCGCCACAAGGCATAGTCAGGTTCGGCACTGTGGTTGTCGGTTGTTACGGTAATCACCGCCGAGCGCACCTGCGCCTGCGGCAACACCTGCCGCACGGCGGCAAGAACGGCAGCGAGCGTGCGGCCGCTGTCCACGGCATCATCGACCACCAGCACACGGCGAGCCCCGCAACCGCTGTCGAAAGGCAGATGCACCTCGGGAAGCGCCTTCGGGACGACATGCCTTTTGAGTATTTCCGCTTCGGCAATGCGGAGGCGGTTCTGCACCGCGCGCGGCAACGCAGCCACAATGCTCCTCGCCAGTCTTGTCTTAAGCGACGTTGTTGGCCGCCTCAGAATTGTGCTCAGATGCGGCGTGCCGGCAAACATGCCGTTGCCCACATAGAGTCCGCCGGTGACTATCGACAGCACCATGTCGGGCCGGTAGCCCGAGGCTTCGACAGCCTGCTGGAGCCGGTGGCATGCATCGGCGAAAGCCTCATTGTCGAGAGTCACTACTTTCCAAGCCATTTCATCAGGAGCGTGCAGGCGCCGCCACCGGCAAATGCCAGCAGCGCGCCGATTTTGTTCTTCAATCTCGTTTCCGGATCGGAGAGGACTGCTCCACGCAGGCTCTTCACCACCGTCCAGCAGCTTCGGGCCGTCGCACGGTCGCCGTTGCGCGCCGCCAGACCCATTATGTTGCAATAGGCGCTGAAACGCCGCGAGCGCGCGGCTGCGGCAAGCCGGCTGTCTACGGCACACCTGGAGGCGATACGATCCACTACAGCCAGCGAATGCAGTCGCCGGCTGTGCCAGGTGTTCATGAAACTCGACGGATTGGTGCGGTAGAAATAGAGCGGAGCCTCTGTCATGGCCACACGTGCGGCAGCCATGCAGTGCCGAGGGGCAATCTCGAGATCCTCATAGAACAGAGCCTCGTCGAACTGGCCGGCGCGGGATATCATGTCGCGTGTAAACATGCGCGCGCACACGGAGCAATGCCACCCGGGGCGCTGGTAAAGAATATTCCTCAAGGCCTCTGTGCCATTGCATACAGCCCACTGCGGCTGCGGCATCTGCGGAAGAGTATTGCCAGTGCCGTCCACATAGCCCGCCACACACATGTCGGCATCAAACTCTTCCATTGCCTTTATCATCAGTTCGAGAGCGGAGTTCCCATATGCATCGTCGCTGTCGAGGTAGCAGATATAGCGGCCTTTGGCTCTGGCGGTGCCGTAGTTGCGGGTTGCCGACTGGTGGCGCGCGGCGATATGGAAGGCTCTTATACGGCCGTCGGAAGCGGCGAAGGCATCGCACATGGCGCCGGTGGCATCGTCGGAGGCGTCATCCACAAGAATGAGTTCCCAGTCGGCAAGCGTCTGCGACCGGATACTGTCCACGCACTCGCCGAGATAGTCCGCGGCATTGTGTGCCGGGACTATCACGGAAACGAGCGGGGTATTCTGCATCATCGTACTACAACAGGAACAGAAGCCTCGGATTCGTTATTGGCACGAGAGAGAGCCGTTACCACATACACGCCCGGGGCAGTAGCCTCGAAAGCGGCATGCGGAGTAACAGCCACAATGGCCTCGGCCAAGGATATATCGACACTCTCGGGAGAGTCGAAGCGATACACCACGAAGCGGTTCACGTCGTCGGCTGTGCCGGTTGCCGCAGGGGCTTCCCAGCTGATTTTGCGGTTCTCCACATCAAGGCCGCCGACAGCCTGCGGCCGGCGTTCCGACATCCATGGGTAGGAAGGCACCAGAGCCACTGTCGCCTGGTGCCTTGTGGCCAGCGAGTCGGCCACACCGCTGTAGTTGCGGGTCACCGAATATCCGGGCCACCAGCAGTTGCCTTTGATATTGGAGCCGGCGCGTGTGTATGCCACTTTCTGGCCCAGTTCACCCTTGTCCATGCACTTTTTCACATCCTGGCCGATATAGAGATGGCGCTTTTCGCCCGAGTTTTCGTTCCACCAGCCCAGAAGCTCGCGGGTAGAGGCGGCACGGTGGTCGAGTTCCCAGTAGAGCTGCGGAAGAAGATAGTCGATCCATCCCTCTTCCTCCCAGAGCAGCACATCGGCATAGAGAGCGTCGTAGTTCTGCAGACCGCTTGTGCGAGAGCCTCTGGGGTCGGAGCTCTGGTTGCGCCAGATACCGAAAGGACTTATGCCGAAGCGCACCCAGGGTTTGGCGGCGGCGATGCGGCGGTGCAGATCCTCGATAAGCAGGTCCACATTGTGGCGGCGCCAGTCGCCACGGTCCATGCCGTTGCCATAGCGGCGGTAGGAAGCGTCGTCGCCGAATTCCTTGCCCTTAACGGGATAAGGATAGAAATAATCGTCGAAGTGAATGCCGTCGACATCGTAGCGGGCAACGATGTCGTCGACCACGGCACCGATGAACTCACGGTTCTCGGGTTGTCCGGGGTCGAAATAGAGCTTGCCGTCGTAGCGTATGAAACGCTCGGGATGGCGGTGGTAGATATGGTTCTGCGGCAGCGTCTGCTTGCTATTGGAAGTCACACGGTAAGGATTGAGCCATGCATGAAGTTCCATGCCTCGCTCGTGGCACTGCTCGATCATGAACTGCAGTGGATCCCAGAAAGGCCTCGGGGCATTGCCGCCGTCGGTCAGATAGCGGCTCCATGGTTCAAGTTCACTTGCATAGAATGCATCGCTCTGAGGACGCACCTGGAAGATTACCGCATTGACACCTACTTTCCTGAGGCTGTCGAGCTGGCCGATGAGATAGGCCTTGTTCTGCTCGGTGTTCTGGTTTTTGTACTGTCCCTGGAAGACTGTGTGAAGCCAAGCTCCGCGGAATTCGTGTTTGGGAGCCTGCGCCACGGCCACCGAAAGGGCAGCCGCGGCAGCCGTCGCTGCCAAGATTGCTTTAATTCTCATGGATTTCTGATTATCCCGTTTATAGATTATTGTGTTGGTTTAATTCAATGGATTACCGCAAGACCGCCCATGGCGGTTTCCTTATATAGCGACGGAATATCGTGACCGGTCTGCTTCATCACCTCGACGATGCGGTCGAAAGTCACGCGATGGCGTCCGTCGCTGAACGCCGAATAAAGGTTAGCATCGAGTGCGCGGGCTGCGGCATAGGCATTGCGTTCGATGCATGGAATCTGCACCAGACCGCACACCGGGTCGCATGTCAGCCCCAGATGATGCTCCAGACCCATCTCGGCGGAGTATTCTATCTGTGCCACCGTGCCGCCGAAGAGCTGCGAAGCGGCAGCGGCAGCCATGGCGCAGGCCACGCCGACCTCGCCCTGGCATCCTACTTCAGCCCCGGACACCGATGCATTGGTTTTCACTACATTGCCGAACAGGCCTGCTGTTGCCAGCGCCCGCAGAATACGCTGTTCGCTGAAACCTTTGGAGGTGTGAAGGTGGTACAGCACCGCTGGAACCACACCGCAGGAGCCGCATGTGGGCGCGGTGACAATACGCCCGCCGGAGGCATTCTCCTCGCTTACGGCAAGGGCATAGGCATACACCAGTCCCCTGCTCTTCAGGCTCTTGTTATATCCCTCGGCATGCACGTAGTAGCTCACGGCCTTGCGGCGGACACCAAGGCCTCCGGGAAGTACTCCCTCGGCCTCGATGCCACGTTCCACAGCCTCTTTCATCACTTGCCATACCTCTGCAAGATAGTCCCAGATCTGGGCGCCCTCGCAGCTGTCCACATACTCCCAGTAGGAAGTTCCACGACGCTCGCATTCCGCCTGGATGTCCTTGATGTGAGTAAGAGGATAGATGTCGGGACCTGCATTGCGGCTCATGCCCTCTTCCACGATATCGCCGCCTCCGACGGAATACACCGTCCAGGAGTCGACTTCGGAGCCTTCGGCATCGAAAGCACGGAAAGTCATGGCGTTGGTGTGGAAGGGAAGCACCGTTTCAGGCTCCCAGATTATTTCTGCGGGAGCCACGGCGGTGAGCACCTCCATAATGGCCTGGTCGGTGAGGTGGCCACGGCCGGTGGCGGCCAGGGCGCCGTAGAGTGTCACGCTATATCGCGACACATGCCCGCAAGTGCGCGCCGCGAAACGCTCTGCGGCCTTGCGGGGGCCCATGGTGTGCGACGACGAAGGTCCGTTGCCTATCTTATATAGCTGGCGAAGTGATTCCATAAATTATTGACGTTCTTGAGAGCCGAAAGTTTCCCTGATGCCCCACACGGCGATAGCGCCGAAAAGCAGCAACACGCCGGAAACCACAAGCATGCCCACGGTAAGAGGAGCACCACAGGCAGCACGCGGGAAGCTGTGCAGAATCAGACCGCCGCAGAGCGCCGCCACAATCTGCGGGATTGTGATGGTGCAGTTGAACAGCCCAAGGTAGGTGCCTATGTTGCCTCCGGAAAGGGCATTGGTGAGTATGGTGAACGGCATGGCGAGCATGGCTGCCCATGCGCAGCCCATCATGGAGTAGGAAACGAAAAGCAGATACTGGTTTTGGATGAAATATACAGAAACAAAGCCGACGGCTCCGATGAGCAGGCTCAGCGAGTAGGCAGGCTTGCGGCGGCGCACGGCACCGAGCACTATGGCCCACAGCACGGCAGCGATGCCCTGAACGGCAAGGAGGATGCCGTTCCAGTCTCCGGCGCTCTGGTAGGCGGCAGTGGCAGGATTGAGAAGGGTGTCGTAGTTAAGAATGATTTCTTCCGGGGAATTTACCGCGGGGAGGCTCGAGGTCTGCTCGAGCACATAGCTGCCGGTTCCATGATCCAGCGAAGCGATGTGAGCCAGGGTGAGGCTCGTGCCGGGTTCTACCAGCGAAAGCTCCGAAACGGCAGTTGCCGAAGCGGCCACGGTCACGGCAGTGCCGTCGACAGTTATAGTGGCTCCTGCGGGAGCTATCGAGCTGCCCGACTCCATTCTGGACACACCCTGCACGACCACGGGCTTGCCGTCACGCATCAGTGTGTCGCCATCGAGCACCACGGTCCGGGGGCGGGAGAACGCTCCGTCTACCTCGATGCCAGCAATCGACAGGCGTCCGTTTTCAATCACAGGGCGCTCGGAGTTGAAGATATATTTGTCGGCATATGTCTGTCCGTCGATAGTCACGCCTGTCACGGTCTGCATGGCAGGAGCGTCGAAGGCCTGCAAGGCTACGGCGTCGGTGGAATAGGTCCACATATACAGGAATGCGGCCCAGCAGAAGAACTGCACAAGCCCTACGGTCCAGAACACCTTGGGAGCGTTCACCAGCAGACGGAACATGTTCTGCTTGGTTTCCTTGCCGGTCTTTTCGTCCTTAATGCCGTGGAAGAGGGCATATTCGGCCGGAGGCATCTCCTTCACCTTGGCGAAAGTGTACACAACGCATACCAGCAGAATGGCGGCGCCGACATAGAAAGCCCAGGTCACCGTAGGGGGCACCTCGCCGGCAGGAGCGGTGTTCGCAAGAAACCACGCCAGCACAAAAGGAGCCACATAGCCCACGACAGAGCCGGCATTGCAGAGGAACGACTGTATGGAATAGGCCAGGCCTTTCTGTTTTTCATTCACCATGTCGCCCACAAGCATCTTGAAGGGCTGCATGGCCATATTGATGGAGGTATCCAGAAGCATGAGCATAACCAGGCCGAAAATAATGGCCGAGGAAATGCCCAGCCCCATCGAGCCGGCATTGGGCAGAAGACACATCACTATGATGGCCACCAGTGCTCCGCCAAGCAGATATGGCAGCCGGCGGCCAAGGCGGGTCCATGTACGGTCGGAGGCGCTGCCCACAATGGGCTGCACGATGAGCCCCATAAGTGGTGGAAGAATCCAGAAATAACTGAGGTCGTGCGGGTCGGCGCCGATGGTGGAGAAAATGCGGCTCACCTGCGAGCTTTGCAGGGCATAGGCTAACTGGACGCCGAAGAAACCGAAACTGAGGTTCCATAGTTTCCAGAAGCTGAGGTCGCGTTGCTGTTTCATGGTGTTTTACAATGCGTTGAAGGTGTTGTGCGGTAAGTAAGATTATTGGAGTACATAGCCGGGCATCGCTCCCGGCCGTCAGTATGTGCAAAAATACGGAAAATCCTGCATTCGGCCAATCAGTAAACCATTATGTTCTTGCGGACGGCATCGATTTTCAACAGTATGAACAGCAGAATCGTGAATCCCCACAAAGAGGAGCCGCCATAGCTGAAGAAAGGCAGCGGAATGCCAATCACCGGGCATAGCCCTATGACCATGCCTATGTTGATGCAGAAATGGAAAATGAAATAGGATGCCACGCAGTAGGCGTAGACTCGCCCGAAAGTCGTGGGCTGGCGTTCGCCGATTTTGAGCACCCGGAGTATCAGCCCCAGGAAAAGAAGTGTTACGAACATTGCGCCCACGAACCCTTCCTCCTCGCCTATGGTGCAGAATATAAAGTCGGTATGCTGTTCCGGCACATACTTCAGCTTGGTCTGTGTGCCGTTGAGGAAGCCTTTTCCGAAAAATCCTCCGGATCCTATGGCGATTTTGCTCTGGTTTACGTTGTAGCCGGCATCGCGCAAGTCCTCCACCATGCCCAGCACCACTTTTATGCGCATCTGCTGGTGTGGCTGCAGGTGGTTGAATGCGGCTCCGACGCTGAAGAGGAACACCACGCCGAACACTGCCGAGGCCACAGTGACATAGAGCCGCGGGCGATGTGTCTTTATGGCATCAAGGCACACATACACGCACGCAATGCCTATGGCCGCCAGAAGGAACGGCAAGGCGGGAATGTCTATCCCCGTAATGGAAATGGCCGCAAGCACCACCCCGAGGGCAAGATAGCCGAAAAGCAGATTCCGGGCCACCACATAACGCCGCCCGTAGAAGAAAGCCATGCCGACTGTGACTATCATCACAATCACCAGCACGGCAAACTGCCCCGCAGGCATGCCCATCACCATGGTTTCGGTATATTTGATGCCAACCACAAAAATCACCACGGCAAAAACGGCGGCAAAAAGCACCAGCCCGCTCATTCCCTCGCGGTACAGCACAAAGAACAGCGCCATGAAAGTGAGCGCCGAGCCGGTCTCGTTCTGTAACAGAATGAGCACGACGGGCATGAAAATGATTGCCAGGGCCTTGGCATAGTTACCCGCCTTGGCGTTGAGCCTGAACTGATAGCTGCTGAAAAGCTTCGCCAATGCCAGCGCCGTGGCGAACTTGGCAAACTCGGCGGGCTGCAGGCTCATGGAGCCGAACGAAATCCACGAATGCGAGCCTTTGATGTCGTGGGCCACAAAGGGCGTGATGGCCAACAATATCAGTATCCCGAAATAGACAGGATAGGCATATGTCTCGTACATCCTGGCATCCACAAGCAGAATCACCATGCCAAGCAGGAGCGACAGGCCAATCCAGCGCAACTGCTTGCCGGAGAACTCGTCGGCCGAGAACATGGAAGCCTGGTCGAAATCGTAGCTGGCGGCATAGATGCTCACCATGCCGGCGAACACCATTATCAGGTATATCAGCACAGTGGGCCAGTCGAGCCTTCGGAAAACCGTGCCGGAATCTTTACCTCTTTGGAGCGGCATACACAATACTTGAATTAAGCATCATCGCCTCCATTGGCTTGCGCTCGGGAGAAATGGTGCCTGTGAGATATTTTTCCATCACCAGAGAGCCTATGGGCACACCGTATGTAGCACCCCAGCCGCCGTTCTCGACATATACAGCCACGGCGATACGCGGATTCTGATAAGGTGCGAAGCCCATGAACGCCGAGTGGTCCTTGCCGTGAGGATTCTGGGCGGTGCCCGTCTTTCCGCACACTTCGATGCCGGGAATCGCCGCGCGACGGCAGGTGCCGCCGGTAACAGCCATGCGCATGCCCTCGGCCACAGCATGGAAATGGCGCTCCTCCACCGTGGGATAGCGCGGGATGGAGAACTCCTCGGGCATTACAGTATCCTGGATAGCCTTGACAATGTGCGGGGTGAAGAAGTGGCCGCGGTTGGCAATGGTGGCACCGAGATTGGCAATCTGCAGAGGCGTAGAAAGTATCTCGCCCTGGCCGATGGAAACGGAGATTATTGTATTGGCGCTCCAGTGTCCCTCGCCATAGAAGCGGTTGTAGAAGCGGTCGTTGGGAATAAAGCCGCGGCTCTCGCCGGGAAGGTCCACGCCAAGTTTGTAGCCATAGCCCATGCTCACAAGATGGTGCTTCCATGTCTCGAAGGCGTTCGCCGAGGAGCCGTATTTGCTGCGCTTGTCGATCATGGCCTTGAAGCCCCAGCAGAAAAACGCGTTGCACGATGTCTGCAAAGCCGGCTTGAGCGGCAGCGGCGATCCGTGGCTGTGACAGCCGACACGCAACCCGCCATTTATATAGCCATGATAGCAGGGATAGGCGGTGTTCAGGTCGATTATGCCTTCCTGAAGCAGGATGAGCCCCTGCGTGGGCTTGAATGTGGAGCCGGGCGGATAGGCTCCCATGAGGGCACGGTCGAACAGCGGCCAGGAGTCGTCGTTCACCAGTGCACGGTAATTCTCGCCACGCTGCCGCCCAACAAGAAGCATCGGGTCGTAGGAGGGCATAGACACCATGCAGAGTATCTCGCCTGTAGCCGGCTCGATGGCCACCACGGCGCCGCGTTTGCCTGTCATGAGGCTTTCGGCATACTGCTGCAGCCCTATGTCGAGGCTTAGGCGCAGGTCGCGGCCGGAAATGGGTTCGATGTCAGCGGCGCCGTCCTCATAGCGGCCCTGTATGCGCCCTCGGGCATCGCGGATAAGAATCTCCACGCCCTTTACGCCTCGCAGATACTGCTCGTAGCTTTTCTCCACGCCAAGGTCGCCGGTATAGTCGCCGGGCGAATAGTAGTCGTCGCGCTCGATGTCGTCGCCGTTGACCTCGCGGATATTGCCGAGCACATTGGCAGCCGTAGGATGATTGTATTGCCTGAGGATACGTTTCTGGATAAAGAAACCCGGAAAACGGTATAGCTTTTCCTGAAGGCGCCCGTAGTCCTGGGCCGACAGCTGCGCAATAAGCCTCTGGGGGGTGTACGACGAATAGCCCGACGACGAGCGCATGTCGGTCAGACGCCGGTCGAACTGCTCCCTTGTGATATTGAGGGTATTGCAGAAGTCGAGGGTGTCGAACGGCTGCACGTCGCGCGGAATCATCATTACGTCGTAGGCCGGCTGGTTGAACACCACAAGTTCGCCGTTGCGGTCGTAGATAAGTCCGCGCGATGGATAGACGGTCTTTTTCAGGAAAGCATTGGAGTCGGCGGAACGCTTGTACTTGGCATCGTTGATCTGCAGGTCGAAGAGCCGCACCGAGTATATGATGGCAATCAGCACCACAAAAGCGCCGATTACATACTTTCTTTTCTCGAGATCGTAGTTCTTTCTCAATTGAGGAGGATTTGCCTTGCAAAAGGTTTCACTCACGCCGTGGCCGCAGACAGTCGGCGGCGTAAAGCATTATGAACGTATATATTGTCGACGACGTGACTCTGAGAATCCACATGCGGAAGTTGAACATCTGAAAAGCCTCGATTGTGAACATCAGCACGCAATAGAGCGCCACAGTTGTGAGCAGAAACTTCACAAACGCAGGCGCTCCCATCGATGCCGACGAAGGCGAGCGGCCGCCGAGGTCGTCGTCAAAAGATGAATAGAGATGGAAAAGCGGCTTGTGGGCGAAGGAGACCACCGTACAGGAGAGTGCGTTCACCCCCGGAGTGTCGCAGAAAATATCCACCCCCAGCCCCGTGAGAAACCCGAGCAGCATGGTAAGATTGGTGCCGACAGTCACAGGCACCGAAACCAGCAGCCAGAGGAACACAAGCGGCACCGCCACCGAAAACAGGGTCATGTGGTTGAAAACGACACCCTGCGCCGGAAGCAGGACAATGAATGCCAGTGCGTAGCGTAATGCGAATTTAGCCATGTCAGTTTCCGAACGGGTTGCGGCGGCTGTCGTTCTCCTCGCCGGCGGTGAGGGCGCGGAGCTCTTCGGCACGGTTGTTGATTACCACCTGCACGTTGCCAAGCGTGGTGAAGTCGGCCAGCAGGCGCACCCTCAGTGTGAAGAAATTCTGGTTTCTGTCGCTTTCATTCTCCATAACCACTCCCACAGGAAGTCCCGCGGGGAACACCGCCGAGTAACCGCTGGTCACAACCGTGTCGCCGGGAGCGAAATTGGTGTGCCGGGGCAATTCCTCAAGCAGAGCCTCATCGGGTGCGAGGCCATCCCATACCAGAGAGCCGAAATAGTCGGTGGACTTGAGCTTGCACGAAAGCCTGAAATGAGGATTCAGCAGGGAAATGACCCTGGAACTGCCCGGTCCCACGTTGCTCACTATGCCCACCACACCGTTGCGGTCGATCACTCCCAGCTCGGGGCGAATGCCGTCGCGGCTGCCCTTGTTGACGGTGATGTAGTTGAACGGCCTCGAAATGGAGTTGTTGATCACATGCGCGACCACAAACTCAAAAGGCCGCAGGCCGCTGTCGGCCACAAGAGTATCGGTAAAAGCGGCCTCGTCGAGCAGCTGCAGCCGCTCGCGTGCGGCGGAGAGTTCGGCCTGGAGCTCTGCGTTGCGGCGGTTTAGGTCTTCGTTTATCTCGTGGAGATTGAAGTACGATGTAAGCTCGTTGGCTCCCTTATAGACTCCCGATGCCATGGCGCCGGCACTGGTGGTGAAGATATGCTGGCGGTAGGGATCGCCGCGGAACAGCAACACGCAGCTCGCCGTCGCCAGCAGGACGAAGACAAACCACTTGCTGTTGCGGACTATGAAAGCTAAGAGCTCGTTCACGGAAAAATCCGCAGAGGCTTAGCGGATAAGGAAGCGGAAACGGTGGGTATTCTTCAGTGCCACACCCGTACCCTTCGCCACGCAAAGCAGGGGGTCGTCGGCCACATGGAACTGGATACCGATTTTATCGATAAGACGCTTGTCGAGGCCGCGCAGCAGAGCACCGCCACCGGCAAGCCATATGCCGTTGCGCACAATGTCGGCGTAAAGCTCGGGAGGAGTCTGTTCCAGAGCGCTGAGCACGGCGGCTTCGATTTTCGAGATGGTCTTCTCGATGCAGTGGCAGATTTCCTGGTAGCTCACAGGCACCTCCAGAGGCAGCGCTGTCATCAGGTTGGGGCCGTGCACCACGTAATCTTCCGGCGGGTTGTCCAGCTCGGTGAGCGCCGAACCAACGTGCATCTTGATCTGCTCGGCAGTGCGCACACCCACTTTGATGTTATGCGCGCGGCGCATGTGGTTGAGGATATCGTCGGTGAGGTCGTCGCCGGCAATCTGGATGCTCTTGTTGCTCACGATGCCGCCGAGTGAAATCACAGCGATTTCGGTTGTGCCGCCGCCTATGTCCACAATCATGTTGCCTTCGGGCGCCTCCACATCGAGTCCGATACCGAGAGCAGCGGCCATAGGCTCATGAATCATGTACACATCGCGGCCGTCGGCATGCTCCGACGAGTCGCGCACGGCACGCACTTCCACTTCCGTGGAGCCTGAGGGTATGCCTACAACCATCCTGAGCGAGGGAGAGAACCAGTTGTTCTTGGTGCTGGCCTTCTTCACCAGACCGCGAATCATGAGTTCGGCGGCGTTGAAGTCGGCGATTACACCCTTGCGCAGAGGGCGGACTGTGCGTATGCCCGGGTGGCCCTTGCCTTCCATCTGGTGGGCTTCCTTGCCAACGGCGATGAGCTTGTCGGTGCGGGTGTCCAGAGCCACAATCGACGGCTCGTTGATAACAATCTTGTCGTTATGTATGATGATCGTGTTGGCGGTGCCAAGATCGATCGCTATTTCTTTTGTGAGCGAGAACAGTCTCATTTAGTGGTGCGGAGATTGAGGATTAGTGACGGAAATGACGGAAGCCTGTCATCACCATTGTCATATTGTTGTTGCGGCAGTATTCAACGCTGTCGGTGTCGCGGATCGAGCCTCCTGGCTGTATCACCGCATCGATGCCGGCATTGTGCGCTATTTCCACACAGTCGGCGAAGGGGAAGAAAGCATCGGAAGCCATCACGGCGCCTTTCAGCGACAGATTGAAGGACGCGGCCTTCTCGATGGCCTGCTTAAGGGCGTCGACACGCGAGGTCTGCCCTACTCCGGAAGCCAGCAGACGGCCATCGGCGGCAAGCACTATCGCATTGCTCTTGCTGTGTTTCACTATCTTGTTGGCGAGCAGCAGGTCGGCGGCCAGGCGGCTGTCGGGTTCGTTGCCGGCCACGGTCTTGAAGTCGTCGGGAGTCTCGGTCTTGCTGTCGGCCTGCTGCACCAGCACGCCACCCAGAGCCGAGCGCATGCGTTCGGCAGGCACGTCCACGATGTTGCGCTGAAGGATTATTCGGTTTTTCTTCTGTTTGAGGATAGCCAGGGCATCGTCGTCGTAGTCGGGAGCGATTATTACCTCGAAGAAAATCTGTCCGATTTTTCCGGCTGCAATTGCGTCGACTTTGGTGTTGGTCACAATCACACCGCCGAAAGCACTCACGGGGTCGGCGGCCAGAGCGTCGTCCCAGGCCTGGGCAAGAGTGCCGCGGCATGCAAGACCGCAGGCATTGTTGTGCTTGAGGATGGCCACCGTTGTGGTGTCGAATTCATCGATGAGCGCGCAGGCGGCATCGATATCCAGGAAGTTGTTGTAGCTTATTTCCTTACCGTTGAGCTGGCTGAACTGTGCGTCGAAATCGCCGTGGAAGCAGGCCTGCTGGTGAGGGTTCTCACCATAACGAAGCGCTTTCGCACCATCCACGGCCACACGAAGAGCGGAGAACTTGCCGGGCTCGGGAGCGGCGAAGGTGCCGAACCAGTTGCAGATAGCCGAGTCATATGCCGAACTTACGGCGAAGGCACGGAACGCAAGGAACTGTCGTTCCTCTTCGGTGGTGGCGGCACCGTTGGCCGACAGGATACCCTCAAGAACGCCATACTCGGCACGCGAGGGAATGATGGCCACTTCGGCATGGTTCTTGGCGGCAGCGCGGATAAGCGAGATGCCGCCGATATCGATTTTCTCGATTATGTCGGCTTTGGAGGCTCCGGAGGCAACGGTATCCTCGAAAGGATAGAGGTCCACAACCACAAGGTCGATGGCGCCGATGGCGTGTTCCGCCATGTCGGCGGCGTCGCTCTCGAGGGCCGGACGGCCAAGGATGCCGCCGAAGATTTTGGGATGCAGGGTTTTCACTCGTCCTCCCAGAATGGAGGGATATCCGGTGAGGCTCTCAACGGGCGTGCAGGGAATTCCGAGACTTTCGATGAATTGGCGACTGCCGCCGGTGGACAGGAGTTCCACGCCTTCGCTGTGCAGACGGCGTACTATGGGTTCGAGTCGGTCCTTGTGATAGACGGAAATCAGAGCTTTGCGTATGGGCTTGAGAGTAGACATCGTGGGATAATCTGTTAACTGCTTGTTTTGAACTGCAAATTTACGAATTATATTCCGAACTGCGGGCTGTTCAACGGGCCGTTTTTGCCCCTTTGCAGCCTTTGGCGCCCTTCACTCCGCCACCGAGGGCGAAAATGTTGGAATCGTAGCTCACTGTCTTGGATGCCTGCTCGCGTTTGCGTTTCAGGGCAAGGCGCACAAGCTGGTCCATAAGTTCGGCGAAGGATATGCCGGTAGCCTCCCAGAGATAGAACGACAAGGAACCCGGAATGGTGTTTATCTCGTTCACATAGATGCTCCCGTCGGCACGGTCGATCATCATGTCGACACGGCTCACGCCGTGGCATCCGAGCACGCGGAAGGTTTCGCCGGCCAGACGGCCTATTTCGGCGGTCACATCGGCGGGAAGTTCTGCGGGAATGCGCTTTGCAGCGGCGTGCATACCGCGGCTGTCCTTGCTGCCGCCCATATACTTGTCGGTATAGGAAAGAATCTCACCGCTCTTTATAGGCTCCTCGAGCACGCTGGTGCGGTATTCGTCGCAGTCGCCCAACACCGAGCAGTTGATTTCCTGCAGCTGCTCCACCAGCCGCTCCACGATGATACGCGACGAGTAGCGGCGCGCGTCGGCCACACGCTCCTCGAGCTGCCCGCGGTTGTCGGCGCGGCCTATGCCCACACTCGAACCCAGATTGGCGGGCTTCACAATCACAGGATAGCCGAGAGTGTTTTCCACCTTGGCGGCAAGAGCCTCGCGACCGGCGAACCACTGCTTGTCGGTGAACCACACATAGGGCACCACAGGTATTCCGTCGGCAGCCAGAATCATCTTCATGATAATCTTGTCCATGCCGTTGGCAGAGGCCAGCGTGGAGCATCCGGCATAGGGAATACCGATTGTCTCGAGGACACCCTCGAAGATGCCGTCCTCGCCGTTGCTGCCGTGCAGCACCGGAATAATCAGATCAAGCTTCGCCACAGGACCTTTGGCACCGAACAGGCCGCCGGCATTTGCGCGGTAAAGATTGTAGTCGCCGTAGACCGGGCGCATGTACACTTCGGTGGAGCGGTCCAGAAGAGCGTTGATGTTCCGGTAGGCAGTAACATCGGCAAGCCCGTCGCCTGTGAACCAGCGGCCCTGCTTGCTCAGGTACACGGGTACGACATCGTATTTGTCGCGATCGATGGCGGCCATGGCCTGGCAGGCAGATATGACTGATATCTCGTGTTCGGTGGAACGGCCTCCGAAGACCACTCCTATAGTAGTTTTTGCTGTAGATTTCATATTCTATTTGAATGTATCGGGAAGATCGTTTTCGTAAAGCACGGTGTCGCCTGCCGAAGCCATGCCTGCAAGGATGGTCTGCGCATGGGCGAAACTTTCGGCGAGATACACGCTGCCCTCTCCCATGCCGCCGCGACTGAGTCCTTCGGATATGGCCTGGCGGTTGTAGTGTCCCACGACTATGACTATATCGGCTGCCGAGGCTGCCTTGAAACCGAATTCCTCGTTAAGCTCCTTCTGTCCCGAACCGAGTTCGATCATTCCCGGAGTCACCAGAATCCGTTTTCCGGGGCGCATCGCGGCCAGCACATCCAGAGCCATGGCTGAGCCTACGGGATTGCTGTTGAAGGCGTCGTCTATAATAGTGAGACCTCCGGGCACACGCTTGATGCTCAGCCGGTGTTCGACCTGCTCGAGGCGTTCTGCGGCATAGGCTATCGATGAGTCAGGGACACCGAGCTCACGAGCCATGGCCGCGGCAGCCATAACGTTGGATATATTGCACTCGCCTACCAGAGGCGTGCGCAGCCTCAGACTCCAGCCGTCGGCAGGGCAGTTCAAGGTAAAGGTACTGCCGGCAGGGCTGTAGTCGATGCCCGAGGCCGTGTAGTCGGCGGCGGCAGTGTTGCGCACGGCATAACGCAGGCAGCGGGTATTGCCCACCGGACGGTCGGCGATTTGTTCGAAGTCGTCGTTCACCAGCACCAGACCGTCGGCAGGAAGAGAATCGGCCAGCTCGAATTTGGTTGCCTGCACATTGGCCAGAGTCTTGAACGACTCCAGATGCTGCGGCCCCACGGCGGTGATGATTCCATCGTGAGGATGCACGATACGGCAAATCTCGTCGATGTCGCCGATGTTCTTGGCACCCATTTCCACGATAAACACCTCATGATATGGGCGCAACTGCTCGCGGATGGTGCGCACCACACCCAACGGCGTGTTGAAGCTGCCCGGAGTCATCAGCGTGGAATATTTCTCACCGAGCATGGCATGGAGGTAGTGCTTGGTGGTGGTTTTGCCATAGCTGCCTGTTATTCCCACTATACGCAGTCCGGGCATGCTCTCGAGAATGGCGCGAGCCTGGGCTGTATATTTCGCATTGATATGGCGTTCCAGGGGCTCCAGAAGCCATGTGGCCACAATCACAAGCACATGGCTTAGACAGTAGGCCGCCAGAAAGACAAGCGCCATACGGTAGGCGCCGCCGCTCCAGCCTGTTCCGGCAAGGGAAAGGGCTCCGGCTGCAATAACCGCAATGGCCAGCGACGTGGAATAGATGCGCATGGCACGGCGGGTCATGACCAGCGGCTTCTTATAGCGGCGGCGACTCTGGACGGAGATGCAGAACGCCAGGAACACAATCATCAGCACAGCACCTGCCACCGGCGGGCAGAACGGCGTGATGCAGAACAGAAGCACTATAAAACCCGTAAGGCGCAGGCCCGAAGTACTGTCGGCGCTCTGGCTAAGCCACTTGCGGTAGCGCTCGGGGCGGTAGGAGTTCTGCTGGAGCATCATCAGACAGCGGCGCAGCTCCACACAGCAGTTGGCTAAGGCTGCCGCGGCGGCCACGGTGAAAAGTACGGTATGGAATATTGTCATTTGGAAGGGCTTACAAAATTTTCTATCACAGCACGTGTCTGCGCCGGACGATCCAGAAACGAATAGTGGCCGGCTTCAGGATAACTCACAAGCCCGGCATCGGGAATGAGCCGTTCCATAAGCCGGGCATCGGCGATGGGAGTGGCGGTGTCGCGCTCGCCCCATATCAGCAGCGTGGGCGCCGATATCGCCGGCAGCAGATGGCGCAGGTCCTGATTCACTACCCGGCTCATCACCGCGCGCATCCGCGGCGACGACTGCGAATAGTCAGAAGACCCCGCGCGCCCGCGCATGCGTTCAATTAAAGCATGCCCGTGGCTCTTGCCAACAATTTTGGGGAGCAGCCACTTGGCGGCCTTGAAGGAATACACTTTCACATAGTAGCGCAACGACCTGCGGGGCTTTATGCCGGCGGCATCCACCAGCACAACCTTTTCCACGGGCGTACGCGAAGCCATCACTATGGCTATTCGGCCGCCGAAGGAATGGCCCATCAGCACCGGTCGTTCTATGCCCTTCATGCGGCAGAACTCCTCGACGAAACCTGCGTACTCCTCAACACCCCATGCCTCGGGAGGTTCGGGAGTGTCTCCGAAACCCGGCAGGTCGAGATTGTACACAGTGGCACCCGCTCCGGCGGCGGCATCGGCGAGCACACGCACCGTGGCGGCCTTGCAGCCCCAGCCGTGCATAACTATCACCGCCCGCGGTCCGGCGCCACTCACTTCCACCGACAACGGTATGCCTCCTATATGAATAGTCTCCTGTTTCATTGACACTTTATTTCAAACTACAAAATTAGATAAAGCGCTTTAAGGGCAGCAGCGAATTAATCGATGTTAACTTTAGATATATCGAATTGTGAAATAGTATTAATTGTAAGGATTAGTTTAGTACTATGCATTGCACAGTACTATTTATTATCTACCTTTGCGTCGTCAACCAAGCACCCACCGATGAATATCGACAATCTCAAATCCCAGATGCGCAAAGGCATGCTCGAATACTGCGTGCTGCTATTGCTGCGCAAGGGCGATGCCTATGCCTCGGAAATAATCACCAGGATGAAGGACGCCCACCTGATTGTGGTGGAAGGCACACTCTACCCTCTGCTTACCCGCCTGAAAAACGACGGCCTGCTCCAGTACCGCTGGCAGGAGTCGACAGCCGGACCACCACGCAAGTATTACTCTCTCACCCCTCTGGGCGAAAGCTCCCTTGCACAGCTTCAGCAGTCGTGGCAGGAAATAACGTCCACAGTAGCACATCTGAGTCAAACACCAACCCCACCACCCATCACCAACCAATGAAACGCACCTTCACAGCAAATATCGACGGCCAGGTTTTCCACATCGACGAGGACGCCTACCGTCTTCTTCAGGAATATCTCGACCAGCTGCGGCTTGTTTTCGGCTCCGAGGAAGGCCCCGAGATTGTAGCCGATATCGAAACACGCATCCGCGAGCATTTCTCGGAACGTATCGCCGGCGGCTGCGAGGTCATAGTGCTGGCCGATGTCAACAAGGTAATAAGTA
>DKUJ01000031.1:30725-61244 GCA_002490635.1 Porphyromonadaceae bacterium UBA7207 | reverse complement strand
GAGCGAGAACGGCGTGCACCGCCTCGTGCGTGTGTCGCCCTACAACGCCCAGGGAAAACGCATGACATCGTTCGCGTCCGTCTTCGTGACCCCGCTCGTCGACGACACCATCGAAATCAAAATCGAGCCCGCCCTCCTTTCATGGGATACCTTCCGTTCCGGTGGTGCCGGCGGTCAGAACGTGAACAAGGTGGAATCGGGCGTGCGCCTGCGCTACCAGTTCACCGACCCCTACACCGGCGAGAAAGAAGAGATTCTAATCGAGAACACCGAGACCCGCGACCAGCCCAAGAACAAGGAAAACGCCCTGCGCCAGCTGCGCAGTATCCTCTACGCCAAGGAACTTGAACACCGCATGGCTGAGCAGGCAAAAATCGAAGCCGGCAAAAAGAAAATCGAGTGGGGATCGCAAATCCGCAGCTACGTATTCGACGACCGCCGTGTGAAGGACCACCGCACCAACTGGCAGACAGCCGATGTGGGAGGCGTTATGGACGGAAAACTCGACGATTTCATCAAGGCATACCTGATGGAATTTTCCGAAACCGCCGACTGACACACCATACAATGCGCAAAAAGGTAGCGCTCATAGTGAATCCGGCCTCCGGCACAGTTTCGAAGCACCGCATCATCCCCGATGTGTTGCGCCGTCTGTCCCGTTACGGCTACGACGTAGAGCTCCAGGCCACCAATGGCCCAGGGCACGCCACCGCCATTGCCGTCGAAATTGCCGGAAACGGCAGTTTCGACGGTGTTCTGGTGGCCGGCGGCGACGGCACCGTGAACGAAGCTGCCCGCGGACTCATCGGCACCACTACCCCGCTGGGCATTATCCCCTGCGGCAGCGGCAACGGGCTTGCCCGGCATCTGGGCATCCCGGTCGATGTGGCGCGTTCGCTGAGAGTAATCTGCGAGAACCACGTGATAGCCGCCGATTACGGCACAGCCAACGGCGAACCTTTCTTCTGCACCTTCGGTGTGGGATTCGATGCCGCCGTGAGCGAACGCTTCGCCCGCCAGAAACGCCGCGGGCTGATGATGTATCTCAAAAGCGTGATCGACGAATATGTGAGCTTCTCGCCGGAACGATATGTCATCGAAGTCAACGGACAGACGATATCGGACCGCGCCTTCCTTGTGGTAGTGTGCAATGCCTCCCAATACGGCAACAACGCGTTCATCGCTCCGGATGCATCCGTGACCGACGGCGAACTGGACATCACGGTGGTGCACACAGGCAACATTTTCCAGAATGCAGTTCTCGGCGTCGATTTTCTGACCGGTTATCTGGGCAAGAACGCCCTTATAGATACATTCCGGGCCTCCAACCTGCGGATTACCCGCACATCGCACGGTGCCGCGCATATCGACGGCGACCCCGCGCTCATGTCGTCGGAAATATCCATAGAATGCCACCCCGGAAAACTTAAGCTTTTCTCTCCCACCAGGCAGACAAGTTTCCGCCCCGTCATCACACCCGTATCGCTGTTCTTCCGCGATATGGCACTGGCGGCCGCACATCTGCTGCCATTCCATAAGCGCTGACTTCCGGCGCAGTATTGATGTATCGAATCTGGAAAATCCTTCGTGTGCTGGTATCGCTGCTGCTGCTCGTGGCAGTCGGCGTACCGGCATTACTGTATGTACTCCTGTCGATAGATTCTGTACAGAACAACCTGCGCGAGGTGGTGCAGACAGAATTCTCCCGGCAGCTGGGCGCAAAAGTGACCATAGGGCGCTTCGGAGTGAGGCCTTTCAGCCGGGTAACACTGGCAGACATAGCGCTCACCGACTCCTCCGGTACTGATACCATAGCCACAATCGAACGTGTGAGCGCCGGCATAGAGACCGCCCGCCTGCTGCGCAGCGGGGATATAATAGTGGACTTCGCCCTTATCGACGGCCTGCACTGCAGGCTATGGCGCGAAGCCCCGGATTCGCCGCTCAACATAGCGCCAATCGTAGAGCATATAAAAGCCAACCGCAACCAGAACAGGGAGGAAAAACCATTCGAACTGAGCATCAACAGCGTGATAGTGCGTCGTGGCGGCCTTGACTACGATGTACGGGACGCCGCCCCTGCCGACTCAGGACATTTCGACCGCAACCATATCCGCTTGCGCGAGCTGGCAATAAATGCATTTATTCCCGAAATCTCCAACAACAATTACAGCATAAGCCTCGACCACCTTTCGGCACACGAACAGTCAGGTCTTGCAATCAATCGCCTCAGACTGCAGGCACATCTCGGAAACAATCTTCTCCATGTCGCCGGTCTCGAACTCGAGACCGGACGCACGAACCTTTCATTCGACACCATTGTGATGCCCGTCGCCGGCGACATACGCCACGCGATAGCCTCTCATCCGCTGCGGGTGCGCACACTTGGCAACTGCCGCCTTTTCCTGCCGGACTTCGCCCCTCTGGAAAGCAATCTCGGCAAGTTCGGCCAGCCGTTGTCGTTAGACCTGGATGTACAGAGCGACTTAAGAAGCGTAAATCTTGAACGCCTGGTGTTGCGCCATGGCGGCGACAACACTTTCGCCTTCGCTATCTCCGCCGAGGCTTCCGGACTGGACTCCCTGCCGGAACTCCGCTTCCGCACACACAATGTGGCGGCTATTTTCGACGGACGCCATCTCAGTTCCATGCTCTCCGATGTTCTGCCGGCAAAACAACGGCAACTGCTCGCTCGTGTGCCGCTGACTGCCATAGAGGCTTCCGCCGAAGGAACTCCGCATCAGTTCAAAGCAGGCCTGCGCACAGCAGGTGCCGCCGGCAACCTAAGGCTCGAAGGCAACTACCGGAAAAACGGGCGAAGACCATCTATCGAAGCCTCCCTCGAATTTTCCGACCTCGCATTGGGCATGCTCACGGCAAACGACAACCTCGGAACAGCCAGCGGCTCGGCACATGCAGACATCCAGACCGGCCGCATAACCTCCGGCGAAATCGACGCACGTCTGGAATCTCTGGAGTTCCGCGGCTACCCATACCGCAACCTCACCGCGGAGATACGTCTGCAGCCCGACGGGCGCTCCGAGACAATGGTGAACCTGGACGACCCTGCCGCCAACGTCCATGCATACGTTTTCTTCGACCGCGCGGCGGACCCGCCGGCACTAAGCGCAACCGCCGCACTTGCGAACGTAGACCTGCAGACTCTTGGAATCAGCGACATAAAGCCCGGCTACCGCTTCGGCGCCAAACTCGTGGCTGAAACACACGGCGACTCCCCGGACAATCTTGCCGGCACAATCGACATAACCGACGTGCGATGGCTCGACAACCGCAACCACGGCCTGCGTCTACCACGCCTGAGCATCAGTGCCGACCCCGAGGCCGCCGTACCCACCATAATACTGAAGTCCGATATTCTGAACGGCCGCCTCATGGGGCACTATTCCTTCCGGACCCTCCTGCCGGAACTCCGCCACATGGCCGCATACTATCTGCCATCGGTACTTCCCGAAAACAGTACACGCCGGGCGAGCACATTGAACGATTTCGCCATCGACATACAGATAGAGCCCACCGAGGAAATCAGCAGATTCTTCAACCTCCCGGTAGCCATTGTCCATCCGGCAACAATCACCGGCCGTGTAGACACACCGTCGGCGCGGGCATATCTCGAAGTCGACGCCCCCTATCTGCTCCAGGGAAACAAAATCTACGACCACACGACCATATATGCCTGCCTCGACAGCGCCGCCTACGAAAGCATGCTCTACCTCACCACCCAGTTCCCTACCAAGAAAGGCGACATGGGACTAAGTACAGTGGTGCGCGCTTTCGACAACCGTGTGGACACCCATGTGGACTGGACCATACAGCGCCGCATACCTCTTAACGGCACCTTCGACTTCTCCACCGAACTTCTCGGTCTCACCAGCGCATCACCCGAAGGCAAAGCCTTAAGCCCGGTGGAAGCCGTAGTGAACTTCAACCCCGGCACAGTCAACTTCGGCAACGAGACATGGTGCATCAATCCGTCGAAAATCGTTATAGGCGCCTCCAGCATCGATGTGGAGAATTTCGCACTCGAAGCGGAATCGCAACGCATCGCCATCGACGGCATCATAAGCGGCGAACCCGCCGACGTAACCACCATCGACCTGTCGGAAATCGAGCTGCTGTCGATTTTCGAGACACTCGAAATCGACAAGGCCATGATCGGAGGCCGCGCCACCGGCACTTTCACAGCATCGTCGCTGCTGACCTCCGAGCCGGTTCTGCAATGCGACAACCTGCATGTGGATTCCATAGGATACAACCGCTGCACCATAGGCGATGCCGACATCCTCGCCCGATGGGACCGCGAACACCGCTCGTTCTTTCTCGACGCCGACATAACCGGCGACACCGGCGAGCATTCGCGCATAAGCGGCCACATAATGCCGTTCAGCGAATCGCTGGATCTGAATTTCCAGGCCCGCAATGTGCCTGTGGGCTTCCTCAAACCATTCATGGAGGCATTCGCCCGCGACATCAGCGGACGCGCCAGCGGCGACTGCCGTCTTTTCGGCACCTTCAGCGAGATAGACCTCACCGGCGACATTTTCGCCCGCGATGTAACACTGGCCATAGATTTCACCAACAGCAGCTATACCACCACCGACAGCGTGCATATGACTCCGGGACGCATAATCGTGCCGAAAGCCACTGTGTACGATGCAGAAGGACACACCGCGAAAATTTCCGGATGGGTAGGCCACAAGTTCTTTAAAGAGCCGTCGTTCCGCTTCGACGTAACCGAAGCCACCAACTTCCTTTCGTACAACGGAACCCCGGCACAGAACCCCGACTGGTTCGGCACCATATACGGCAACGGCACCGCCAGCGTGTATGGCGAACCAGGTGTTGTGAACATCGAAGCCGACATGAGCACAGCACCCCGCTCCACCTTCACCTTCGTGCTCTCCGACAGGCTCGATGCCGTGGACTACTCGTTCATAAATTTCCGCGACGTAACTCCGGACTCGCTGCGAGTTGCCGTGGAGACGGTCGATGATGTTCCGGTAATAGTGCGAGAAATCCAGGAACGGCTGCATTCAGCGGCACAGGAAGAAGTATCCGACTACAAAATGAAAATATCCGTAGACCTGAATCCCAACGCCGCACTGACTCTTGTCATGGACCCTCTTGCCGACGACGCAATCCATGCAACCGGAAACGGACATGTGACAATGAGCTACGACTCATCAGATGAAGACCTTAGAATCTACGGGGCATATTCGGTGCTCGAAGGCAGATACCGCTTCACCCTCCAGGACATCATTATCAAGGACTTCACCATAAAGGAAGGCAGCACCATAAATTTCGACGGCGACCCCTATGCCATCCGCTCCGACCTCCAGGCCTACTATGCCACCAATGCCAACCTTAGCGACCTCGACGAATCGTTCCTTCAGGATCGCGACGTGGCACGTACAAAAGTACCGGTGCATGCACTCATGAAAGTGCACGGCGACATCCGCCAGCCAGATATTTCCTTCGACCTCGAATTTCCCACGCTGACTTCCGACACATATCGCAAAGTGAGAAGCATAGTAAGCACCAACGACATGATGAACAGACAGATTATATATCTTCTGGCTCTGAACCGCTTCTACACTCCCGACTACATGAACGCCAAAGGCGGCGATTTCGGCGGTGGCGAACTTTTCTCGGTGGCTTCATCGACTATCTCCAGCCAGCTCAGCTCGTTGCTTGGCAAGCTTTCCGACAAATGGAGCATCGCACCGAATTTCCGCACCGACCGCGGCGACTTCTCCGATGTGGAAGTCGACCTCGCCCTCTCGAGCCGGCTGCTGAACAACCGCCTGCTTTTCAACGGCAACTTCGGCTACCGCGACAAGAGCATGAACTCGAACCAGTTCGTGGGCGACTTCGACATCGAGTATCTGCTCAACAAGCGTGGTTCATGGAGGCTCAAGGCCTACAACCGCTACAACGACGCCAACTACTACCTGCGCTCGGCCGCCACAACACAAGGTGTGGGTATAATGTACCGCCGCGACTTCGACAACATTTTCAGTTTCCTCAGGCCTAAGAAAAAGAAACCCGCGCAGACCACGGCCGCACCTGCCGACAGCACATCTGCCGAAGGCAACAAATAGGACAAACAACAACACAAAACGGACAAAGTCCGGCGCCAGAAACAGCTGACGCCGGCCTTTATCCGTTTTGTGTCCTATTATGTCCTCTATGTGCTTGCGCATGCTCCATGTGTTTGACGAACTTTGCATCGACAAAGTATGCCCACGGCGAGATACGTGTTGTGGCATACGACAGCCAGGGAAGCCCTGCCATGGAGAAATCCGTGAAGACTTCCGGCAAAGCCAGGGCGCTTGTGCTCACCGCCAACGGCGACCCCACATGCCTGCTTCCCTTCCAGGAACCACGCATGAAGCTCTTCAGCGGAGCGGCCACCGTTATAGCTCGCGCCTCAGCCACTCCCGGCACCATGAAGGTGAGAGTGAGTGCTCGCGGACTGCGGGCCGCCGAAATTATGGTAAAAGTTCGTTAATCGTATGTGTTACTGCTCCATTTTCGGAGCAAAAAAATTAACTTTGTCAAATCTCCCAAATAACCAATGATGGAAATAAAGGAACAGATTCAAAAAGTATTCTCCGAACGCTTCGGCGACCACGGAACCATGTATACTTCCGCCGGACGCATCAACCTCATAGGAGAGCACACCGACTATAACGGCGGCTTCGGCGGCTGCACAATCAACCTGGTAAAAAACGAACTACACGAACCTTTCGTGGCGCAAGCACGCACAAAATTCGCGTAACGCTATGGCCACGAAGCTAAAATCTACGAGGTGGTCATCAGCGATGGCGCACGTAAGATTCAAGACTGAAACAATATAATGGACAGCAAAAAGACAGTTCTTGTATCCGGAGGTGCCGGATACATCGGCACACACACCACGGTGGCTCTCATCGAAGCCGGATATGATGTGGTGGTTATCGACAACTTTTCCAACTCGGAAGCCTCGGCTCTGGATGGTGTCGAGAAAATCGTCGGACGCAAGGTCGTTTTCGGGGAAATCGACACCTGCGACATAAAAGCGCTGCGCGGCGTTTTCGAACGGCACGCTTTCGACACCGTGATTCATTTCGCTGCCTACAAGGCCGTGGGTGAATCCATGGACGAACCGCTGAAGTACTACCAGAACAATCTGGTAAGCTACATGAACGTTCTGGAGATGATGAAGGAATTCAAGCGCCCGAATGTGCTGTTCTCCTCGTCGGCGACAGTGTACGGCAATGCCGAGGAACTGCCAGTCACCGAAGAGTCGCCCCGCCAGCCTGCCACCTCGCCCTACGGCAACACCAAACAGATTGCCGAGGATATCCTCCGCGACTGCTGCGCCGCCTACGAAGGTTTCCGTGGCATAGCCCTGCGATATTTCAATCCCATAGGTGCCCATCCCTCGGCGCTCATAGGCGAACTGCCCAGCGGCGTGCCCAACAACCTTGTGCCTTTCATCACCCAGACGGCTGCCGGCATACGCCAGTCGCTGAGCATATTCGGCAACGACTACAACACCCCCGACGGCACATGCCTGCGCGACTACATCGACATCAACGACCTCGCCCGCGCCCATGTGGCTGCCGTGGACCGCATGACCGACGGAAGAATGCAGACAAGATACGAAATCTTCAACGTCGGCACCGGACGCCCTGTCTCCGTGCTCGAACTGGTGACACGCTTCGAGAAGGCCAACGGCCTGAAGCTGCCCTACAGATTCGCAGAACGCCGCAGCGGCGATGTTCCCGCAGTATGGGCCGACACCGCCCGCGCCAACAAAGAGCTGGGATGGAAAGCCGAACGCGACCTCGACGACACATTGCGTTCCGCATGGGAATGGGAAAAACACATCCGCCACATCCAATGAAAACCGTTACAACCGAAGAATGCACTTGCGGAACAGTTCCGCAAGTGCGTCTTGTCAATACCTCCGGCGCCGCTGTCACTCTCGGCGGCATCGGTGCCGCCATCATGGCGGTGGAAGTGCCCGACCGCAACGGCAAACTCGCCGATGTGACCATAGGATACGCCGACACCGCCGACTACATGGCTGACGGTCCTGCCGCCGGTAAAATTCCCGGCCGATATGCCAACCGTATCGCCAAAGGGCATTTCACCCTCGACGGAACGGAATACAATCTGCCGATCAACAACGGTCCCAACAGTCTTCACGGCGGCCCTGAGGGATTTCACAACCAGATATGGAAACTGCTGGATAGCAGCGACGATACGGCCTTGTTCGAGTATGTGAGCGCCGACGGCGAAATGGGCTATCCCGGAACACTGACCGCCCGCGCGCTCTACCGCTGGACCGACAGCAACGAACTCCAGCTCACACTCACAGCCACAACCGACAAACCCACTGTGGTGAATCTCACCAACCACGCCTACTGGAATCTCGCGGGCCACGACAGCGGCTGCGTGCTTGCCCACGAACTTGAGCTCTGCGCACGCTGCTATCTGCCCACCGACCCGTTTCTTGTTCCTACCGGCGAGCTGGCTCCCGTAGAAGGCACACCCATGGACTTCACAACTCCCAAAACCATAGGACGCGATATAAAAGAGCCTTTCGACGCCCTGAAGTTCGGCAAAGGCTACGACAACTGTTGGGTGCTCCCACACAAGGAGGGCATACAGCTTGCAGCACGCCTCACCGAAGCCGGCAGCGGCAGGACTCTCGAAGTACTCACCGACCAGCCCGCGGTGCAGGTCTACACAGGCAACTGGCTCAGCGGATGCCCCAAAGGCAAAAACGGAGCCGAATACCACGACTACGATGCCGTGGCCATCGAATGCCAGAACTATCCCGACGCTCCCAACCGACCGGATTTTCCCGACTCCACACTCCGCCCCGACCAGACCTACTGCCGAAACATCGTGTACCGTTTCGGTATAGAAAGAAAGTGATTTCAAAATACAAAGACAACGTTCCCGTTGAAATCGTGTTCCAGAGCGTGGACAAACTTCCTGCCGGCTTCACCTGCCCGGCCGAACGAACAAAACCCTGGGGAACCACACAGGCGGTACTCATGGGTGCGGAAGCGATTGCCGAACCATTTGCCGTAATCAACGCCGACGACTACTATGGTCCCGAATCATTCAAGCAACGTAAGCGTGGAAGTTCTCGACACTCCTTCCCGCTGGTTCGGCGTAACGTACAGCCAGGACCGACCTGATGTGGTGGCCAAATTCGCCGAACTGCACAATGCCGGTGTGTATCCTACACCCCTGTTCGGCTGATGAGTCCCGTTCAACTTTTTTAACCATAACCGCAGAGCGGCAACATGTCCGCCAAGGCATTGTTCTGAAAACTGTTGTACAACATATCGACCAATAAGATATTTACTATCTTTACTTTATAATGCCAAACACATCGCCTTTCGATGCGTTTAGCATTTTTTACATCATGGCGCCGGTGCAAAAACGCCATCAAATGACTATATTTGGGGGATTGAAAACCTAACCTGCAAAAAAAACTTAACAGCCCCCCATGGAGCAGACCCTCATCATACTCAAGCCCTCCGCTATAAACCGCAGCCTCGTAGGCGATGTAATAACCCGTTTTCAGCGTAAAGGCCTTGTAATAGCAGGCATCAAGATGATGCAACTCGACGAAGCAATCCTTCGCGAACACTATGCCCATCTGGTAGAGCGTCCGTTTTTTCCCACCCTGCTGCGCAGCATGATGGCGACACCTGTAATCGTGATGGTTCTTCGCGGCAAAGATGTTGTCGCAGTAGTCCGTTCCATGACCGGCGCCACCAACAGCCGTGTGGCCGCTCCGGGAACTATCCGCGGCGACTTCGGCATGAGCGGTCAGGAGAACATCATCCACGCTTCCGACACCCCCGAAAACGCAACCGTAGAAGTGGCACGATTCTTCGCTCCGGAGGAAGTGTTCGACTACAGCCCCGCCACATTAAGTGCCACCTATGCCGACGACGAGCTGGCATGAGGCATAAAAACATATACTCTCCGATGTACAGACATTTAATCACAGCCTCTCTCTTTCTGGCCTCACTGTTTGGAGCCTCCGCCCAGGAGTTCCACCTGCCGGCAAGCCATGCGGCCAGCCACGACAATCTGCTGGCCAACCAGGGCAATTCGGGAATCTCTGTGGAGAACACCACACGCTACCTTGAATCGTTGTTCTCCGAAGAAGAGGAACCGGAACTCGACATCTACACCGAAGGCTGGGACAGCCAGCGTGTCAACTGCTATTCCGGCATCGACGTTCCCAACAACGTGGTGATTGACGTAAGCAAATTTTCAATGCCTCACCCGGGCTACATAACCTCTCCCTACGGCTACAGGCGCCGCTTCCGCCGCATGCACAAAGGCGTAGACCTCAAGCTCAATATCGGCGATACCGTGCGCGCAGCCTTCGACGGCCGTGTGAGGATAATCAACTACGAGCGCCGCGGATATGGCAAATATGTGGTTGTACGCCATACCAACGACCTCGAAACCGTCTACGGCCATCTCTCGGGCTATCTTGTGGAACCCGGACAGTATGTCCACGCCGGCGATCCCATCGCCCTTGGCGGTAATACAGGCCGTTCGACAGGCCCACACCTGCACTTCGAGACCCGCTACATGGGCTATCCCATCAACCCCTGCGCCATCTTCGACTTCGCCAACCAGACCACACACACCGACACGTATACTTTCAACAAAGACACATATCAGGAGGCCCGCAACTTCGATCCTGCCGCCAACAGCGAATATGCAAGCCGCTACCGCCGCGAGAATCCGCCCAAGGCATATTCGCGCAGCGCGTCTTCCAGCAGCAACGGCGCCAGCACATATCGAGTGCGCCGTGGCGACAGCCTCAGCCGCATAGCTGCCCGAAACGGCACAACAGTGCGCAATCTATGCCGTCTCAACGGCATAACGACCTCGACAAAACTACAGATAGGACAAAGGCTCCGCTTGAGATAGTCACATCGATTCCATGGAAGCGATATCCTGAAAAAAGTATCACAATAGGGATGCACCATGTGCGTCCCTATTGCCATTTACGACCTTTTCGAAAACAATACCACGCCACGCACGTTTGTAATGGTGTATAAATAACATAACAACACGTTTAACTATGCATATACTCAAATTTGCCGGACTGTCCGCCATTGCGCTGGCAACCCTTGCCGTAAGTTCATGCTCCAATACAACAGTGGCCGAAAGCGACATGGAATTCGGCCAGCTGCGCCATGCAGCCGCATACACCCTTTCAGGTTCGGCAGCAGACTACGAAGTTCCCTCCGACCTCACCGTAGCATGTAAAGTGGATATGATAATGCCGGTGAGTTTCCATGGTATCTCTGCCGATACCCTCTGCAACGAAATCCGCCAGGAGGCATTCGGCACCTCCGACACCATGACAGCCGTGGAAAGTTTCTTCAGACACTCGGTTTCTGAATTCGGCTTCTCGGCGACACCCATAAACCTGAGTGAATCCGCGACAGACAGCCTGCTCAACAGCAATGAGGCACTCAGTACATATGACGGTTTCGTAAGCGTAAGCTCACGAATCGCCACCATGACACCACGGATTCTCAGCATCGCCGTAAGCTCCTCGAGCTATGCCCCGCGCGCGGCACACGGCATGCACGGCACCCGCTACTTCAACTACGACATGGAACAGCACCGCAGTTTCGGTCTTGGCGACCTTGTCAAAGCCGAAAGCATCGGTCTTCTTCCGGCCATTATCGCCGAAAAAGCCCGCCAGATGTCCTGCGTGCTCGGACAGACAGAAATCTCGTCCCTGCCTGCCGACAACAACATAACAATCGATGGCGACATGAATATCGTGTTCGTGTATCAGCCCTACGAAGCGGCCAGCTATGCACAAGGTGAAATAGCCGTACCAATTCCTGCCTATACCATCGATTCAATGCTGACAGACTACGGCAAATCCCTCTTAATGGAATAACCGTCCTATGCTACAGATACTCTTAGAACCACGTGAAGACTACTCGATAGCCGAGCAGGCCCAGATGGCCATCGAAGGCGGCGCCACATGGCTGGTGCTGCGCTCGGCCGGCATGGAAGAACCACAGATTCGCGAACTCGCTTCCGAACTGATTCCTCTTTGCCGAGAGAATGCCATTATACTGACCATAGAGAGCCACATCCAGCTTGCCCGCGAACTCGGATTGCATGGCGTACTGCTCTCCTGTGGCGACGATGCAGGCTCTGTCCGTATCGATTTCGGCGCCGAAGCAATTATCGGCGCCGAAACCGACAATCCGAAGCAGATTCTGCAATATGAGAAAGCCGACATCGACTACATCGTCCTGCGTCCGCTGCAACCGGTGGATGTGATAGCCACGGTACGGAAAGAAGGCTCTCTGATTCCTTTCGTAGCCATGGGTAATTACACCGCCGCCCAGGCCCGTGAGTTACTCGCCCAGGGATTCAACGGAATCTGCACCGGCGACCCGGTGTTTTCAGCGCCGGATCCGGTTGCCTGCCTGAAGGAATACCTTGTCTCAATCGCGCAGCCATAGTCCGGCAAATGGCAGCAATGCCATAGAGACGATGCCCGCAGGCATCATCATCAACACCACCATTCATGACATCACATCGCACCATTCTTGCCTTCCTGCTGTGCCTTATCTGTATCGCGCATCTCCCGGTGAATGCACAGGACAGTTCCACGGCCATGCTCATACCGATTGAGCGCGAAATCGACATGGCGGCTTTCCGCCACGTGAAACGTGGCTGCTCCCAGGCTGCCGATGAAAATGCATCGTTAATAATCGTGCAGCTGAATACTTATGGCGGTGCTCTCGATGCCGCCGACTCCATCCGCAGTCTCCTGCTGAGGCAGACACTGCCCACCGTGGCATGGGTGAACCACAACGCCGCATCGGCGGGAGCGCTTATAGCCCTGGCCTGCGACAGCGTGTTCATGGCCACCGATGCCTCCATGGGATCCGCCACAGTGGTGAACGGTGCCGGAGAGCCAATGCCCACCAAATATCAGAGCTATATGGCAACCATAATGGCAGCTACCGCAGAACACCACGGCCGCCATACAGCCGGACCCGACTGCGGCATGTGGCGCCGCGACCCGCAAACGGCCAGGGCAATGGTGAATCCAGACTCCTCGCTATCCCTCACCGCAGGCGAAGCCATAGCATGCGGATATGCCGAGGGCATCGCCGACAGCCTCGAGGAAATCGCATCCCGCATGGATATGCAGGGCACCAGGGTCGTGACCTACAAAGCCACCCTCGGCGACGACATCCTCGGCTTCCTGGCATCGGCAGGCGTGCGAGCCATTCTGGTGATGCTCATTCTCGGAGGAATATACATGGAAATGCACACTCCGGGGCTCGGTTTTGCCGCCGCTGTGGCTCTGGTGGCCGCTGTGCTGTACTTTCTGCCGATGTTCGCCACCGGCTCCATCGAGGGCTGGGTGGTAATCACGTTCATCGCCGGTATTGTTCTGATAGCACTCGAGCTGTTCGTGATACCAGGATTCGGCATTGCGGGCATAGCGGGAATTGTCGCCGTGGCTGTTTCGCTGGTGGCCGCCGCCATGGGAGCCGACTCGGTGACAGGATTCGATATGTCATCGGCAGGCCACGCTCTTGCTGTTACAGGAGCCGGCGCCATCCTGGCCGTGATTCTGGTGCTATGGCTGACATCGTCGCGGGGTCCTAAATTCCTCCGCCGTCATGCGCAACTCACCACCGTGCTCAGCAATGCCGACGGCTTCGTGGGCGTGGACATGCAGCCGGCACGCTATGTAGGCCAGACAGGACGGGCTGTCACAATCCTCCGTCCGGCAGGAAAAATCGAAATCGGCAACCACATATTCGATGCCGTCTCAACCGGCGAGTTCATCTCCGAAGGAAAAACTGTGAAAGTTGTGAAATATGAGAACGCGCAACTTTATGTGTGCGCCATATCAAGCTCCGAAAAATGAAATTTTTAGCAATAATACCAGCCCGCTACGCCTCCAGCCGCTTCCCCGGCAAACCGCTGGCAATGCTTGGCGGCCGACCGATGATTGAACATGTCTACCGCCGTGTGAGCTCGGTAATGGGCGACGATGTTGCCGTAGCCACCGACGACAGCCGTATCGCCGAGGCTGTGGAAGCCTTTGGCGGACGAGCCGTGATGACATCCGCCAGCCACCGCAGCGGCACCGACCGCTGCCGCGAGGCCTGCGACATAATCGGAGGCGACTATGATGTTGTGATCAATGTGCAGGGCGACGAACCTTTTATCGCCGCCTCACAGATCAGAGCACTGATGGGATGCTTCGACAGCCCCGAGGTGGACATCGCTTCGCTTGCCCGCCCATTCCCCCCGACAGGCAGCTACGACACTCTTGCCGATCCCAACACACCTAAGGTCGTGACCGACACACAGATGAATGCCCTGTACTTCTCGCGTTCGGTGGTACCCTATGTGCGCGATGCCGCACATGAGGAGTGGCCCTCAAAAGTGGGATTTCTTACCCATGTCGGGCTTTACGGCTACCGTGTGGAAGTGCTCCGCAGCATAACCGGACTGCCACAGTCGCCTCTCGAGCTTGCCGAAAGCCTTGAGCAACTGAGGTGGCTCCAGGCCGGCTACAAAATCCGTATGGCCCTTACCGAAGAGCCGACAATCGGCATAGACACACCCGCCGACCTTGCCGCGGCAGAAGCCATGCTGAGAAATGATTGACCGCAGCAAATCGCCCCATACACAATTCCCGGAACAAAGCCGGCTGCCACAAGTCCACGAAACCGAAGTCGGAAAAGCCAGGCTGCACCTTCTTGGCGGTGCCGAAGAACCGGCATGCCGCCTTACTCTGCTCTTCGACGGCAGCTACCCGGAACTCGGCAATTCAGCCGAGCTCGGATTGCTTGCCACCCAATGGCCTGATGCCACACTGAACACCGATGCCGCCACTCTCGCCCGCAAACTCGACAATATGGGTGCCAGAGTTTCTATGAGTGTCAGACCGCATATGCTTGGGATGGATGTGGCAATGCTGTGTCGCAAGAGCAAAGACATACTATCGCTCGTTGGCGAGATTCTCAGCTCTCCACGCTTCGACGAACGGGCACTGGAGGTTTCGAAAGTCCGCGCCAAAACATCGCTGGAAATCTCACGGCGACAGATGGCCAATGTGGCCATGCTCAATCTCGGGCCTCTTCTGTTCGGTAAGGGACACCCGTTGGCCAGGCAAAACGAGGCTGCGGACTTCGATGGCGTGACCGTTGAAAAGCTTGTTGCGATGCACCGCCGCATCTACACGCAGAGCGGCTGCCATTCATACCTGTGCGGCCAGCTCGACGAGGCCACTGTCGAGGCCACGGAAGCGCTTCTCAAAGCCATTCCCGACACTGCTCCCGCCATATCGCCGGACATACGCCCGATGCGACCTAAAGAACCGCAGACCATAATTTCCCGCCACTGCGAGGCCGTGCAGTCGGCCATCGCATCCGGCATTCCAACCATAAGCCGCCAGCATCCCGACTACCATGCGCTCCGCCTTGCAGTGATGGCGCTGGGCGGCTATTTCGGAAGCCGTCTCATGAGCAATATCCGCGAGAAAAAGGGATTAACCTATGGTATCAGCGCACTTCTGCTCGGCGACCGCGAAGGCAGCCATGCCACCATAACCGCCCAATGCGACAATGGCTATGCCGGAAGGGTTGTGGAAGAAATACGCAATGAAATCAAGGCTCTGGCCGACAATCCACCGTCGGGAGACGAGCTGGAACGCATGCGCCTCCATGCAGTTTCCGACAGCCTGGAGGCTCTGGACACGCCATTCTCGATAATGAAAGTCATTGTGTCGCAATATGCCGTCGGAATGCCCGACAACTATTTTCAACGCCAGCAGGAAGTGATTGCCTCAATCGACAGCGACACAATAGGTGAAATGGCACGCCGATATCTTTCGGCAGACAGCCTAAGGATTTCCATTGCCGGAAATCCCGGATAATATTTTTTCAGATCGACAATCCCGTGCGCTCCTGAAGACCGAACAGGAGATTCATCAAGTGCACGGCATTGCCGGCGTTACCACGTGTGAGAATATCGGCGCTGGCATTCACCACCAGCCTGTCGCCACGGCTGAAAATCTGCAACAGACATTTGTTGCTGCCCCGCAGGTCTTCGTCGATACCGTCGGTACCTGGAATGATATACACGAATCCATGGTCGCTGTATGCTTCGCGGTAGTTCTCGATAATCCGCTCTACCGATGCCGGCAAGGGCATCTCGACAGTAAGATCGAGCCGTTCATAAGTGGCGGCACCTTTCCGTGCAAGTTTTATCGCGGCGTCGAAACTTCCCTGCACGGCCTTAAGCAAAGCCGTGGCTTCCGCAGGGGAATCCTCGGTTTCCGCACCGGCACTGACTACCGCTTCCACATCAGCCCCGAGCAGCCAGTTTTTGGCAAGCGGGAAAAGCGCTGTCGCCATGAGCAAAGCTTCTGCCGAGGGCGACACTGCGGCACGCGCGCCACGCACAAGAGCCTTGCGGTTCCACTCGGCGAATCCCGGTTCGAAACGGCCATGGTCGGCACGCAACATTGGCGCCCGGCCAAGAACGATAACACGGAATTCCGGGTCCTCATCGAGTTTCCGGATTGCGTCGGGCGTGAGCATGTCTTCGCCTATAACGAACAACACATCGAGCGCATCGACATCAACAACGGATTCCAGCCGCAGTTCCGTTTCTCCTGTATATACCGGATGCATAGCCGCCAGCGGAATGCCCGTGGCCCCGGGAGCAGCCACAGCCCGCAGGTCGACGTCGGGATGGCGAAGCAGCAGCCTCAACAATTGTTTGCGAAGAGCCGACTCGTTGGTCGAAGGGCCGTAGATGCCTGCTTTTATCATTTGTCGTTGCGTTTAATATATTGGGGAAAGAGATCGGCGAAAATAATATCGGTTCCGCCTATATTGCTGTCTATGTAATCGCCTGCCGCCTTGCCGGCACGCGCACACTGACTGCTGTTGTCGGCAAGCCCTGATGCCACTGTGGCGAATCCGTTCGCAGAGTCCACACTGAAACCGCCACCACATGCCATAAGCCCGGCAGCCTCGTTGAATTTTCGATGGTTGGGACCGAAAATCACAGGAATACCATATACTGCAGCCTCGTTAAGATTGTGGATGCCGGCGCCGAAACCGCCGCCTACATAAGCGAATCTAGCCAGACGATACAAGCCGGAGAGCAGCCCGAAGGAATCGATAACAAGTATGCTTACACGGCTGCGGGCTTCCACGGAGGCCTTCTCGAATTCGGAGAGCAACATGGTATCGCCGGGAACCCGCGACAGGCGGGAGCGCAGAACGCCAAGGCGCCGGGCGTCGAATTCATGAGGCGCCACAATAGCCTTCACTCCTTCGTTGGCTTTCAGCCAGGGGATATAGACATCCTCATCGGCCGGCCAGCTACTGCCGAAAACGACCACCGGCGCGGAACCTTCGGCGAATTCTCCTGGCGCGGAGTTGCCCAGAGGGCGCTCCCGGATATCGGCCACACGGTCGAAACGCGTGTCGCCGGCAACCGTGACATTGTGAATTCCGGCATCGGCGAGCAGCTTCCGCGAAACTTCATCCTGCACGTACAGGCGATTGTAACACCGCAGATCGCTACAGAATCTATTCCCCAGAGGGCCGAAGAACCGCTGACCCGGACGAAAGATTGCAGAGATTATATAGGCAGGTATGTTACGGCGGCGTACAGTCTGAAGATAGTTGTGCCAGAATTCGTACTTTACGAACACCACCATCTGTGGCTTTGCGGCATCAAGGAATGCTTCTACATTGCCGGGAGTGTCGAACGGCAGGTATGCCGTAGTCACCCTCGGGTGGAAGTTGTGGCGCACGGTATATCCCGAAGGGGAAAAGAATGTGAGCAGAATCCTGCACCCGGAATCCGCCGCGAGCAGACGCTCGATGAGAGGTCTGCCCTGCTCGAATTCTCCAAGCGATGCGGCATGTATCCACAGAGTATATCCCCCCTCGGGGCAACCGGCCTGCACGCGCGCTATACTGTCGCGGTGCCCGCGAACCATCAGCGCCGCTTTACCGGAACGCATGGCGACAATCCTTGCGGCTCCGGCATAAGCAGCTATGACTGCATTATATATCAGGCTCATCGGCAGGATGGATGCAATCCACACCCGCACGGATTCTGCGCAGGGTCTCGTCGCGTCCGAGGAGATCGGTGATTTCAAACATATGCGGACCTTTGCATTCGCCTACAACGGTGAGGCGGAAAGCGTTCATCACATTTCCCATGTGAAGTCCGTTACTCTTTATCCATTCCATCACTGCCGGCTCGAGCACTTTCCCGGAAAAGTCGGGCTGTGACTCGAGCAGTTCGGCCAGGCGTGTCATAGTATCTCCCATTGTGCTGTCCCAGCGTTTTTTAACAGCTTTGGCATCATAGCTCAAGGGGGCGCGGAAGAAGAAGTGGGCATGTTCCCACAACTCGGGCACGAAGTTGGCGCGGCTCTTGACAATTTCGAGAGCTTTGGAGATATATTCCTTTGAGAACGCGTCGGGAGCCACTCCGTTGGCTTCCATAACCGGCAGGAAAAGCTCGACGAGTTTTTCCGACGGGATTTCCTGTAGGTACACATGGTTGAACCATTTACCTTTTTCAAAGGCGAACTTGGCTCCGGAACGCGAGCAGTGGTCGAGCGAGAATTTGGCGATGAGTTCATTCATGCTCATCACCTCGGTGTCGTCGCCTGGATTCCAGCCGAGAAGGGCGAGGAAATTCACCACAGCCTGGGGAATATATCCGCTTTCGCGGTATCCGCTGGATGTCTCACCGCTTTTAGGGTCGTTCCACAGCAGCGGGAACACGGGAAAACCAAGGCGGTCGCCGTCGCGCTTGCTCAGCTTGCCCTTTCCGTCGGGCTTGAGCAGCAGAGGCAGATGCACGAATTCGGGCATCGTGTCGGACCAACCGAAAGCTTCGTAGAGAAGCACATGCAGAGGCGCGCTCGGCAGCCACTCCTCGCCACGAATAACGTGCGAGACCTCCATGAGATGGTCGTCTACTATATTTGCCAGATGGTAGGTGGGCAGGTCGTCGGCACTCTTATAGAGCACCTTGTCGTCGAGGATGTCGCTTTTTATTGTCACAAGGCCGCGGATACGGTCGTGGACCTGCACATCACGTCCCGGATCGATTTTGAACCGCACAACATATTTCTGCCCGTCGGCAATCATTTTCTCCACTTCTTCAGTGGGTAAACTCAGCGAGTTCCGCATACCCATACGCGTGGATGCATCATATTGGAAGTTGGGAGTCGCGGCTCTTGCGGCCTCGAGTTCTTCGGGGGTGTCGAATGCGTAGTATGCTTTTCCTGCATCGAGGAGCATCTGCACATGGCGACGGTAGATGTCGCGGCGTTCACTCTGCCTGTATGGACCGAAGGGACCGCCTTCACGGACGCCTTCGTCGATTTCGATTCCAAGCCATGCAAGTGCTTCGTTTATGTAGTCTTCAGCTCCGGGCACAAAACGCTGCGAGTCGGTATCTTCGATTCGCAGAATCATTGTGCCACCGTTCTGCCGTGCAAAAAGATAGTTATAAAGCGCCGTGCGTACGCCGCCTATATGAAGAGGACCCGTGGGCGAAGGTGCGAAACGCACTCGAACGGGACGGTTTATGTCGCTCATCGTCGGTGATAGTTTATTTTGATTGCGGTGGCAAAAATACGAATAAATCGAGAGAATACCCAAATTTGCCGTTACTCAAAAATATCAGTGCAGTGAACCTGGCGGCCGCATATGCCGCTGCGGCATGACCGAAAACATGAAGGCCCGGCGTTGCAGACCGGACCTTCATGTTTCTTTTAATTATCGGGCCTGTATCAGCCGCACTTGGATGTGCCGCAGGCCGTGCAGATAAGACAGCCTTCCTGGTATACCAGCGTTTCCTGTCCACAGTTGGGGCATTTCTGTCCTTTGGCGCATGTGCCGTTGGGCAGATATTTCTTCAGCGCTCTCTCCACGCCCATCTTCCATGTGTTGATGCTCTGGGAATCAAGCTCCAGGCCCCCCACAAGTTTAAGCACCTGGTCGATAGGCATGCCATAGCGCAGAACGCCGCTTATAAGCTTGGCATAGTTCCAGTATTCGGGATTGAACTTGTCGCTGAGGCCTTCGATTGTGGTCTTGTGGCCACGCTTGTTTATGAACTGGAAGTCGTAGCGTTTGTTGCCGTTGTCGTCCACGGCCTTGATTATCTTTCCGTGCGTAACGCTCTTGGGAAGGAACAGACCGTCTTCATCGTCGCTGAGACCGGTGAAGATTTCATACGGAGTTCCGCCGACGAGTCCGACGAAAGCAATCCATTTTTCTTTGTTGTTCTGGAAGCGCACCACGTCGGCATCAAGTTCGATGGGGCGTTTTATGGCAACCGCAGGCTGTGGTTTATCGCTTTTTTTCTCTATCGATACCAGCACGCCCGAGCGGGAACCGTCGCGGTAGACGGTACATCCCTTGCAACCGGCATGCCATGCCTTGCGGTAGAGCTGCTCGACGGCGTCCTCGCTGATGTCGGCGGGGAGGTTGATTGTCACTGATATGGAATGGTCGACCCACTTCTGGATGGCACCCTGCATGTTCACTTTCTCGTACCAGTCGATATCGTTGGCGGTCGCGCCGGAATACGGCGAACGTGACACGATTTCGTCGATTTCGTCCTGTGTATAGTTTGTACGTGCCTCAATTCCGGCGACTTTCATCCACTCGAGGAATTTGGGATGATATACGATGTACTCCTCGAAAGCATCGCCGCTGTCGTCGACATAGTCCACCCTCGCGCCGGCTTCGGCTGCGTTGATTTTGCGGCGGCGCTTATAAACCGGCATGAACACCGGCTCTATACCCGACGAAGTGCGTGTGAGCAGGCTGGTGGTTCCTGTTGGAGCTATTGTGAGGCAGGCGATGTTGCGACGGCCCTGCCTGCGCATGTCGCTTCCGAGTTGCGGGTCGGCTTCGCAGAGGCGGGCGATATAAGGGTTGCCGGCCTCGCGTCCGGCGTCGAAAACTTCGAACGCGCCACGCTCGGCAGCCATATCCACGCTGGAACGGTAAGCGGCAAGAGCCACAGCCTTATGCACCTGCACGGAGAACTCGGTAGCTTCCGGGGTACCGTATTTCAACCCCATGGCGGCAATCATGTCGCCTTCGGCGGTAGTTCCCAGTCCGGTGCGGCGTCCGCGGAGGGTCTTGGCCTTGATTTTTAGCCAGAGATCCCGTTCTGGGGCTTTCACTTCCTCGGGTTCGGGATCGGTATCGATTTTTGCAAGGATGATGTCGATTTTCTCCATCTCCAGATCGATGATATCATCCATGAGCCTCTGGGCTTTGCCCACTACATCGCGAAACTTTCCGAAATCGAACTCAGCTTTTTCCGTAAAGGGATTATTTACGAAGGAATACAGATTGACAGCCAGCAGGCGGCAGCTGTCGTATGGGCACAAGGGTATCTCTCCGCAGGGGTTTGTGGAAATGGTTTCAAAGCCGAGATCGGCATAGCAGTCGGCCACGCTTTCGCGGCGTATGGTGTCCCAGAAGAGAACTCCCGGTTCTGCCGACTTCCATGCGTTGCCCACGATTTTACGCCACAGCGCTGCTGCGTCGATCTCTTTTGTAAACTGAGGCTCGGCAGCGTCGACGGGATATTGCTGAAGGTATGGGGTGCCGTTTTCGACAGCCTGCATGAAGGCATCGTCGATGCGCACCGACACGTTGGCTCCGGTGACCTTGCCCGGAGTCATCTTGGCATCGATAAAGGCTTCCGCATCGGGATGTTTTATTGATACAGTCATCATCAGGGCGCCACGCCGTCCGTCCTGCGCCACCTCACGTGTGGAATTGGAGTAACGCTCCATGAAAGGCACCAGGCCCGTGGATGTGAGCGCGGAATTCTTCACCGCAGAACCTTTGGGACGAAGATGGGACAGATCGTGCCCTACTCCGCCGCGGCGTTTCATGAGCTGTACCTGTTCCTGGTCGATGCGCATAATGCCGCCGTAGCTGTCGGGCTTGCCGTCGATACCGATTACAAAACAGTTCGACAGCGATCCGGCTTGTCTGCTGTTGCCGATTCCGGCCATCGGGCTTCCCGCAGGGATAACATAGCGGAAATCGCGCAACAGACCGAAAATAGTTTCGGCATCCATCGGATTGGGATATTTGTTCTCGATTCGTTCCAACTCGCGGGCAAGACGGCGGTGCATGTCGTCGGGAGTGAGTTCGTAGATGTTTCCCTCGCTGTCTTTGAGGGCATATTTGCTCACCCACACGCGGGCGGCAAGTTCGTCGCCGTCGAAATACTTCAACGACGCTTCGTAGGATTGATCGAAAGAATAGATTTCAGGTTCAGTGCTCATGGGTCTGGAGGGCTTGTAATAAGCGGAGGCAAAGTTGAGCATTTTCCGGCGGTACCGCAAGACACCGGAACAAAATCGGCATCCAATGTTGATAAATATTTTCATGGCTGCCGGAGCGCACCTATAATAAATTCTGTTAACGGCCCTTCGGCAAATGGCTCCGCCGGGTAAATTTCGCTAATTTTGCACTGTCCCGACACACCTACCGACATGACACGCAAATGGAACTACCCTTCTCTATCGATGGAAGAACAGCGCATCGGCGCTGAACTCGCCCGTCGCTTCGCCAACTGCCAGCCGATTGCCGATCTTCTGGTACAACGTGGCATCGACAATATCGATAGTGCCGAGCGGTTCTTCCACCCGTCGTTGCGCGACCTTCACGATCCGTTTCTCATGCCGGGCATGGATGCTGCCGTGGAGCGCCTGAACCGCGCCATGGGCAGCAAAGAGCGCATCATGGTGTACGGCGACTACGATGTGGACGGCTGCACTGCCGTGGCGCTTGTTTTCCGCTACCTGCAGAACTTCTACTCCGAACTCGATTTCTACATTCCCACACGCTACGACGAAGGCTATGGCATAACCCGCAAATGCATCGACGAATTCGCCGACCAGGGTGTCAAGCTGGTGATTATTCTCGACTGCGGCATAAAGGCCAACGAGGAAATCGAACATGCCGCCTCTCTCGGCATCGATTTCATAATCTGCGACCACCACAAGCCGGGCGCCGAGCTGCCTAAGGCCGCCGCCATTCTGAACCCCAAGCTCGAAGGAAGCACCTATCCATGCCCCCACCTTTCGGGCTGCGGTGTGGGCTACAAACTCATGCAGGCGTTCTCTATCAGCAACGGCATCGCCACCGCCGAGCTGGAATGCATGCTCGACCTTGTGGCGGTGAGTATCGCCGCCGACATCGTTCCCATCATCGACGAGAACCGCGTTATGGCATACATGGGGCTGAAGCGGCTGAACAGCAACCCCAATGTGGGATTGCGCGCCATAATACGCACCTGCGGTCTAGGCGGCAAGGAACTGACTATAAACGATGTCATTTTCAAGATAGGCCCGCGCATCAACGCCAGCGGACGCATGCAGAGCGGACGCGAGGCCGTGGAACTGCTTGTGGCCCGCGATGTAAAGGACGCCAACCGCAAAAGCCTCGAAATCGATCAATACAACAAGGATCGCAAGGAGCTCGACAAACGCATCACCGAAGAAGCCAATGCCATTCTCGAGGAACGTGGCGAGATGCATTCGCCTAAACGCTCCATCGTGATATATAACAAGCACTGGCACAAAGGCATTATCGGCATCGTGGCATCCCGCCTCACCGAACTGTACTACAAACCGTCGGTTGTGCTCACACTATCCAACGGCCTGGCCACAGGCTCGTCGCGCTCGGTGCAGGGATTCGACATCTACAAAGCCATAGAGAGCACCAGCGACCTTCTGGAGAACTTCGGCGGCCACACCTATGCCGTGGGTCTTTCGCTGAAAGAGGAGAATATCCCCGCCTTCACCTCGCGCTTCGAGGATTATGTGGCGGCCAACATACTCCCGGAACAGCTGACTCCGCAAATCGACATCGATGCCTTCCTGTCGTTCTCCGAAATCACCCCGGAATTCGTGTCGACCCTGCGCCTGTTCAACCCATTCGGGCCCGGCAACCGCAAGCCAACATTCTGCAGCCGGCGGGTCAAGGACTTCGGCACCAGCAAACTGGTAGGCCGCAATCTGGAGCATATAAAACTCGAGATGGTCGACGACACTTCCGGTCGTGTGATCAACGGCATTGCCTTCAACATGGCGTCCTACTTCGAACACATACATTCCGGCAAGCCTTTCAACATCTGCTTCACCATCGAAGAGAACAAGCACCAGAACTCCACCTCGCTGCAGCTGCTTGTGAAGCAGATACGCGCAGCGGTGGAATAGTGCCCGGACCATGGTTCCCGAAGGCCAGTTCACGTTCCTGGAGGCCGACAGCGACAACGAGCCGTCGGCAACAGGACTCACACCCATTGAAGTTCTGCACCGTTACTGGGGCTACGACAGCTTCCGGCCGCTCCAGCTGCCTATAATAGAGAATATCCTTTCGGGCAAGGACACCATAGGACTGCTGCCAACCGGCGGCGGAAAATCGCTCACATTCCAGGTTCCGGCATTGATTCTGCCGGGAGTGACACTGGTGGTATCGCCACTCATATCCCTGATGAAGGACCAGGTTGACCGTCTGCACACTCTCGGCATCGCCGCCGAATGTCTCCACTCGGGATTGAGCCTCCGACAGGCCGATTATATTGTGGAACGGTTGCGACAGGGGCGTATAAAACTGCTTTACGTGGCTCCCGAACGTCTTGGACGTCCCAACTTCGTGGCTGAACTGAAAAAACTTGAAGTCAGTCTTGTAGTTGTGGACGAGGCGCACTGCATTTCGCAGTGGGGCTACGACTTCCGCCCGTCGTACCTCCGACTGGACACGCTGCGATGCATCTTCCCCGACACCCCTATGCTGGCACTCACGGCATCAGCCACTCCGGAGGTGCTCGCCGATATAGTCCGACAACTCGATATGCATCGCCCGGGGCTGTTCAGCCTCAGCTTCCGGCGCAACAATATCTCCTTCATGGTCCGCAATTGCCGTGTGAAGGAAACCATGCTGCTGCATATCCTGGACCATACGCAGGGAAGTGCGATAGTCTATGTGCGCTCGCGACGCCGCTGCCACGAACTGTCCTCAGCTCTGAATGCCGCAGGCATAACCGCGACACACTATCACGCCGGCATGGAGCCGACACTCAAAGACGGTGCCCAGGAAGAATGGATGAGTGGCAATGTCCGTGTAATGGTCGCTACCACAGCCTTCGGGATGGGTATCGACAAACCGGATGTTCGCCTGGTGGTACATTTCGACATGCCGTCGACTCTTGAAGAATACTACCAGGAAGCAGGACGCGCCGGACGCGACAACCTGCATTCCTGGGCTGTGCTTCTGGCAACAGCCAACGACAAGGCGGTATTCGCCCGACGTCTGGCCGCGGAATTCCCGCCCAAAGAGACTGTGCGCCATATATACGATGAAATCTGCCGCTATCTCGACATTCCCATGGAGGGTGGCGAACGACAGCTCTACGAATTCCGGACCGATGCCATGAGCCTCGAATACGGAATCGACCGGCGCATACTTGCTGCATCGTTACGGATTCTCTCGCGCACGGAATTTATTGAATATATAGAGGAGACATCGATTCCTCCGCGTGTGCAGGTGCTGCTGTCGCGCGAAAAACTGTATTCGACAGCCATGGACGAAAATGACGATGCCGTGCTCGAAGCTGTGCTGAGGCTCTACACCGGCGTGTTCATGGATCTCACCAATGTGAATGAAGACCACATAGCCACACGATGCGGGCTCACACGCGACATGGTGCATTCATCGCTGCTGCGGCTCCGGCAGCAACATGTGATACAGTACGTTCCGGCAAACCGCACTTCCTATGTATATTTTCCCGAACCACGCACGGAATCGCGCTATCTTCCTCTGGGAAGGCAGGTCTACGACGACCGACGGCTTGCTCTCGAGCGCCGCATGGATGCCATGCGCGACTTTGTGTTCGGCACCCCGCATTGCCGCCAGCAGCACATGCTGGCCTATTTCGGCGAAAAAGATGCCGAACCTTGCGGAATGTGCGACATATGCCGTGAACGCAAAAGCGCGGACAATCTGAAGCTTGTCGAGCCAGCGGAACGCATCACGGGCATTAGGGATTCAATCGTGGCATTCATAGCATCGTGCCCCGATGGCAGGGCTACTATGGGCCGGATAACGCATGAATTCCCGGAAATGACCGCCGAGGATGCCGATGCTGTCGACGCGCTTGTGCGCCAAGGCGTGCTACGCTTCGAACCGCCTTATATAACAGTTGTCCGAAAATGATTTTCGTATTCTCCGCAACAGGCAACAGCATGCATGTGGCTCGGCGGATAGCCAATGCCACAGAGGATTACATTGTAGATATCGCCGACTGTCTGCGCTCTGAATCTTTCGAATTCCAAACCTCCGCCAACGAACGCGTAGGCTTCGTGTTTCCTACCTATTTTCTCGGACTGCCTTTGCCGGTGGAAAAGTTCGTGGAAAAGCTCAAGCTGCATTGCGGGCAGGATGCATATGTGTATCTAGTGACAACATTCGGAACATCCCCCGGAGCATCCGCCGCCCTTCTGCCGCGGTTGCTGAAAGAGCGCACCTGCATTACAAATCCCATAAATACCGCATCGGTGAGAATGGTCGACACATGGACGCCTATGTTCAATGTATCCGATGCCCGGCGCAACCGCCGCATCGAACAACGTGCAGAAGTCGAAATCGAAGAAATAGCATCCGCAATAGTCACCCGGAGCGGACTTCACATGTCGGGCCTGCGGATTCCAGTATGGCTGGCGCGACTATACCATAGCAGCTACGAAACCGAACGCCGGACGTCGCGTTTCCGTATCGACCGTGAAAAATGTTCGGGATGCGGACGATGCGCACGATTCTGCCCGTCGGGAACAATACAAATGGCCGACAGACATCCTCGCTGGAATGCACCCAAATGCTTCATGTGTCTACGGTGCGTGCACCAATGCCCGTCGTTCGCCATCGATATAGGATATCGCTCGCGCACCCACGGCCAATACATCTACCCCGAATGTAAATAGCCCCTGTAGCGGCAACAGCAAAAAAGAAGGCCTCCGGTTCAATCCAGAGACCCTCTTTTGGGATGGTCTTGCCGGTTCATACAAACCGGGGCGTATTCATTTCAGCTTGAATTCCATGGGCAATACCATAGCTGCGGCCACGGCAACACCGTTTTCCTTACCGGGATTCCACCTGGGCATGGATTTCACTACCCTTACTGCCTCGGCATCGAGGTCGGGATCGACTGGATTCGGAACGCACACTTCGGAAAGAGTACCATCGGCGTTTACCTTGAATTGAACAATCACTCTGCCCTCCACACCTGATTTGGATGCATTCTCGGGATAGCGCATGTTCTCCATCAGATACTGGAACATAGCCATTTCGCCACCGGGGAAAGATGGTAACTGTACGGCATCTTCGGAAGAGGCTGCTGGCAGCTCTTGTCCGGCAGAAGGATTTTGAGTAACTTCGCCGACGGTTTCAGACTGCGACGGCGACAGTCGGTTGACAACCGCTGCAACCGCCGGGATGTTTGCCACTGCCAACGCACCGGCTATCGCCGGCACGATGGCCAGAGTGCGCAGTAATGCCGCACCCTTGCTCTGCTTTTTACACATCATGGTGATTCTTTTTTTAAGTTTACTATGAGTCAGGTTGTTGGCCAGTGACTGCAATCTCGTGCCAACAGCCTTTTTTATTAATAATATCTGATACGATTTAATATCCACGCCGGCATCCACCACATCGCTGTCGGCCTCATACTCATGCGCCAATGCAAGCTGCCGGCGCCAGAGCCATACTACAGGATTATACCACAGAAAGACGCACAGCAGTGCTGCAACAGCCAAATCCCATGAATGTCCTCGGCGGATGTGAGCTTTCTCATGAATGACTGTCATGCGATTGTCGTCGGCTTCTTCATCCTTATTCAATATGATATAGTGCATCCAGCTGAAAGGAGAAGTCTTTGCATCGGTGAAAACGACAACCGTTCCATCTCCGCCTGCCACCTTTTTCCCTGAACGGATGATACGTATCAACCTGATTAATGAAACTATCATGAAAGAAAGCACTGCCACTACGCCCGCAAGATATACGACGTATAAAATCTTGCCTATAGCCACCGGATGTTCTTCGGCGCCTGTAGCAATAATTTCGGGAGTTCCGGCCGACAGTTCTGCTGCCACAACAGAACCGGCAGGCCAATTGGCGGAAGGGATAAAAGGCATTGCCAATCCAAAGGCCATAATGCCCCACAGCAACACACGGTTGAAACGCGGCTGTTTCACATCGGCTATGAACAGAGCAAACGCGAGATAGCCGAAAAGCAAACATATGCTTATGCCCAGCGAATAAGAAAAAACTTCCATCATTTCTTCGATTGTTTTTCCACCATATCTATTATCTGGCGAAGTTCATCCACCGAAATCTTTTCCTCCTCGACAAGAGCCGACACTGCGGATTTATAGGAGTTATTGAAAAAACTTCTCACAATATCGCTGAAAGAACGTTCTATGAATTGCTCACGCCCGACAACTGCATAATATTGAAACGCTCCTCCCACTACATTGTGACTCACGAAACCTTTATCCTCCAATATCCTGATCTGCGTAGAAATAGTGTTGAAATGCGGCCGTGGCTCGGGATATGCAGCCACAACCTCCCGCACAAACATGGGCCCTTTTTCCCAAAGCAGATTCATGATGGGAGTCTCTTTCTCGGTCAATTTGATTTTTCTTTCCATAACTAATACCTTAGTTGGTGCAGCAAAGGTATAACTAATGTTTTAGTTAAGCAAATTTATTTTTAAAATTCCCATAAAAAAATGTCTAAGCTGGCTCAAATAGCTAATTTTGCATATGCGATTCGAATTCGCCAGCCATACTTGCTCTTTCATAAATAACAAACGTTTATCCGGCAATGCCAAAAAGTGTATCTGTGAAATTCATCGACTTCTGGGAAGGATTCGATGAAACCGATAATAAATTTCTCTCAGCACTGCGTTCGCGGTATGTAGTGGAGGTTATTCCTGCTGCCAGCTCTGAGGAACCTGAAATATTGTTCTATTCTCGAAACGGACAGCTTCACCTGGAATATGACAGTCCTATTAAAGTTTACTATACCGGCGAAAACGATGTGCCTGACTTCAATGAATGTGACTACGCGATATCGTTTCATCGTATAGAATTTGGGAAGCGACATCTACGCTACCCTTTATATATGCTGTACGAATACGATAAAGTGAAACAGACGCATAACCTGTCGTTTGGCCGAGACATGGCAGAAAGACCATTCTGCACTTTCTTGATGCGGAACCATTGGAACTGCGATCCGCAGCGCATCAAGATTGTCGACGCTGTGGAAGCCTACCGGGCGATTGCCTACGGAGGCTCATGGCGTAACAATGTGGGAGGAATGATTGACAACAAGATACAATTTATTGCAGGCTATAAGTTCAACTTAGCACTGGAAAACAGCCGGCTGCAAGGCTATGTTACGGAAAAAATTCTTGAGCCTCTTGCCGCCTCGACCGTTCCACTCTACTGGGGCGCTCCCGATGTGTGTAAAGATTTCAACTCCGATGCTTTCATCAACATCGCAGATTACAATAGTCTTGATAATTTCGTTGCCGATGTTAAACGCATCGATAATGATGCCGAAGCTTATCTGAAAATTCTTAGTGCTCCCAAATTATTGAGCGACCGCACAATCGACTACGACGGCCGGCTGGCAGATTTCCTATCGGCAATCGTAGAGGAACGCCGACGATATACCACAAGATACGGCGAAGCCGGAAACTATCACAGGCGCAGGATTCTGCTTGTCCCTTTCAGTGAAAACGGCAATCTGATGCGCATGGCAAAACTTATCAGACTTTGCTACAAGCCACATCACAAGAAACGCTGAAGCCGGTGCAGCCCGTGCAAGAATTAGCATAGGCAGTTGCTTATTGCACTTCGTTCTTGAAACTGCAAAACAAGCAACTGCCACTTGAATTTGACACATCGGTAAGCAGTGTACACATGAATTTTAGTCTGGATGATACCAGTTTTGAAAAAGCACAAATCTCCGCAGTCATAACTCATGCCGGTGGCAATATGGTACTAGCGGCCAGATTGCCGCCGGTATTTCCGAGGGAACACTATGGTCAAAAAAAGTATAGACTGAAATATTGTACCACTTCATGGGTGGTATATTGCCATGTTAGTGGTATAATTGCTGCTCTTCTATTTTGTTTATACCACTTTTCAGGTGGTATATTTGCATATCAGTGGTACGTTTCGCATCTTTGCATTATAAATATGGCGCAACTCGATAAACTTTACAGACAGTGGTTAGACATTCAGCCTCTTTCGGCAGATGACGAAAAACGGTTGAAGCGGAAGTTTATGCTCGACTTCAATTATAA
>DKUJ01000031.1:0-30426 GCA_002490635.1 Porphyromonadaceae bacterium UBA7207 | reverse complement strand
GGTCAAACAGAGGTGCTTCTTCTTTTCGGAGAAGTAATAGGATCTGCCAAGATGAAAGACCTTGAGGAGATGAAAGCTCATAACATTTGCCTAAATATGGTTGAGAGGGAAGCTGATACTGATGAGCCCTTGACTGAAACTTTTATTCGACAGGTTCATCAGGTGATGTTGCGTGAGGATTATAAGGTATATCGTCAGCTACCTGGTGGTGAAACCACAAGTTACACCGTTCATGCCGGACGATACAAAACACGACCAAATTCCGTTATCACCCCGACTGGAGAACGATTTGAATATGCATCTCCGGAAGAAACGCCGGCTTTGATGGCGGATTTAGTGCAGTGGTATAACAATGCCATTTCGGAAGGAACTCTAACTCCTGTTCAACTTGCTGCACTATTCCATTATCGTTATATCCGTATCCACCCGTTTGAGGATGGCAACGGTCGTATAGCACGACTGATGGTTAATTTCATCTTGCGCCGTCACAGCTGGCCAATGATGGTTATCCGCAGTAAGAACAAGAAAGCGTATCTCAACGCTTTGGGGCTTGCGGATGCCGCAACCGGTCCAATACCGGCCGACGGCGCGCACGCTTCTTTGAAGTCCGTAGCTCCCTTTGTGGAATATATTGAATCTGCTTTGACAGCCGACATTTCGTCGATGCTTGAATTCTTATCAGGCGACCGAGAAATGATGTGGTGGTACGAGGGTGAAATCGTTCGGTTCTCTACACCCACTCCCGCTCGTATTCTCCGCGTCCTTCAATCCAATCCGAATGCTTCTCTCTCGGCAATCTCGACAACTCTCGGTATAAGCCGTTCTGCTATACAAAAACAGATGGACAACCTCGCTGAAAAAGGCTATATCTCTCGACCGGAAGGCAAAAAGCGCGGTTGGATAGTTAATATGACTTCAGTTATCAGTTACGAAATATAAGTAGTCCTTTGGGTTTAAATAGTTCCAATTTAAAAACCCTAACTCCATAGTAAAAGAACTCTTAATTACTCATCTGACAGAATCCTTTCAAAGCAACTTGAAATACCTCTAAAAATCAAGAAGTCTTCATTAGATATTTTGGCAGAATGAGCATCTGCTCTTCGGTATCTATTGCTTATTCTGTTGCTTGTTGCTTGTTTAATCTGCATTATAAAATGGTTTTGGAAGTCGCGGATTTTTTTGCTAATTTTGCACGAATTTGGGATTGAAATGCGCCAGCGGCAACTCCGCGACGTATTCTCAACTAAATGACAATGTCGACAAAAAAATTGAAGAAAATTTCCACCATGGGCTCACGCATCACATCCATTGTGAGTGTGTGCCTCGTTCTGGTGCTGCTTGGTCTTTCGGCAATGACCGGCATATGCGCCCGCGCTCTGGGCGATGATTTGCGCGGCGGCCTCGGGTTCACTGTGATTATGGAAGCCGACGCCGATACCACTCTTGTCCGGGATGTCGCGGAAATGCTTGCCGCAGACCGCGCAGTGCGAGAGGTGAAAATGCTCAGCGCCGACAGTATCCTTGCTTCGGAACGCGCGCTTCTGGGCAGCGACTTCGCCCTTGAACCCGGTGTGAACCCATACAGTGCCGAAATAGAGGTGAAAATGAAACCGGAACACGCCGTCGCCGACAGCGTGGCAGCGATGAGCCAGTACTATTCGCAGTGCGAAGGCGTGGCACGGGTGGCCACACAAGGCGAAGTTCTCGACGGCGTCGAGAGCACGCTGTCCCGGACGAACACCGTGCTGCTGATTCTTGCAGGCGTGCTCCTGCTGGTATCTGTGGCGCTGATAAACAACACTGTGAGTCTGAGCGTCTACAGTCGCCGCTTTCTCATTCATACGATGAGACTTGTCGGCGCCACTCCGGGCTTCATCCGCCGCCCGTTTGTCCGCTCAGGAGCCATCAACGGCCTCATAGCCTCCGTTGTGGCATGTGCGCTTGTGTGCACGGCAAGGATATTCGCCGCCGGAGTGGATATTATTGTGGCACGGGCACTGTCGTGGCCAGTGATGGCCGTTATGTGCGCTGCTCTTGTGGCAGCCGGCGTGCTGCTGGCCGCTCTAACCTCATATTTTGCCACGAACCGCTATCTTGCCGCAAGCTACGACGAGATGTTCCTTAAATAAGTTGCAAAACATCAACTACTCACTACCTGACTAATAATGGATTTTAACGAGACAAAAACGGAAAACACCCCCGCGGCTTCGCTTCCACTGGGGCGACTGAACTTCATTGCCATGGGAGTGGCGGCTGTGCTGATTGTCGCCGGGTTCCTCCTGATGCTCGGCTCAAGCTCCACACCTCAGGAGTTCAACCCCGATATCTTCAGCACCCGACGCATCGTCGTTGGTCCCGCTATCGCGTTCATAGGATTTGTAGCCATGGCATTAGCCATAATAATAAAACCGACCTGCAAGAACAAGGCCAATGGACACGCTTGACGCACTCATACTCGGCATCGTTCAGGGACTTGCCGAATATCTTCCTGTAAGTTCTTCGGGACATCTGGCCATTTTCCGTGAAATACTCGGGGTAGACCTCGGCGGAGCACAAAGCCTGCAGTTCGATGTGGCACTTCATGTGGCCACAGTTCTGAGCACCATAGTTGTTCTCTGGAAAGAGTTCTGGCCATTGTGCCGCAGCTTCTTCACTTTCCGCCGCGACGACGGCTTCTGGTATGTCTGCAAAATCCTGGTATCTTGCATTCCCATCGGAATCGTAGGGGTGTTCTTCAAGGATACCATAGAAATGATATTCGGCGAGGGCATCGGCCTGGTAGGATACTGCCTTCTGGGCACCGCGGCCCTGCTCGCTTTCTCATATTTCACCCGCACGCGCCCGGGACAGACCGGCGAACGCCCTCTCATCGGAGGCAAACCCCGCGACATCACTTTTGTCGATGCCTTTGTTATCGGCTGCGCCCAGGCTGTGGCAGTTCTTCCCGGTCTGTCGCGCTCCGGGTCGACAATAGCTACGGGCATCATCATCGGCGACAAGCGTGAGCAGATAGCCAAGTTCTCGTTTCTGATGGTGATTATCCCCATCCTCGGAGAGGCCGTGCTCGACGCCCGCAAGATATTCGCTGTCGACGCAATCGACATCGCCGCAGGCGCTCCCGAAACAGCCGTAAGCTTCACCGCTCTCATAACGGGATTCATCGCTTCGTTTGCGGTAGGCTGCGTAGCCTGCAAATGGATGCTCGAACTTGTCCGCAAGGGCAAGCTGGTATGGTTCGCGCTGTACTGCCTCATTGTAGGCCTGGTTTGTCTGGCCAAGTTCTACGGATTATTCTAAGCCATTTACTATGAATTATCTTGATGGCGAAATTCTGTGCATCGACAAGCCATTGGGCTGGACTTCTTTCGATGCCGTGAAGCGGATACGCGGAGAACTGAGCCGCCGGCTGGGCATGAAGAAAATAAAGGTAGGCCACGCAGGCACACTTGATCCACTTGCCACCGGTGTGATGATTATATGCACCGGCAAGGCTACCAGGCAAATCGACATGCTTCAGGCCGGAGTAAAAGAATACGAAGCCACCCTTACGCTGGGAGCCACCACCCCGTCGTTCGATCTCGAAACGGAAGTGGATGCCCGCTACCCCGTGGAGCATATCAGCGAAGAACTCGTGCTTGAAGTGCTGAAGCAATTCACAGGAAGCATAAGCCAGATTCCTCCGGCATATTCAGCGGTGAAAGTCGACGGCAAACGGGCCTATGAGAGCGCACGCAAGGGAAAAACCGTGGAGCTCAAGCCCAAACAGCTGGTAATCGACAGTATCGACCTGTTGAGTTTCAGCCCCGGTGAAATAAGCATACGCGTTGTATGCAGCAAAGGCACCTACATCCGTGCCCTTGCCCGCGACATAGGCGTTGCGCTCGGCAGCGGCGCCCACCTCAAGGGGCTGCGCCGCACCCGCGTGGGCGACACATATATCGGCAGTTGCATGACTGTTCCGCAGGCCGTGGAGATGATACGCACCGCACCTGTGGAGATGCCCGACGACGCAAACGACACAAGCCATCAATCCAATACGAAAACGACCACAATAACAGCACAATAAACCGATGAAACTTTCGCAGTTCAAATTTCATCTGCCCGACGAACTCATTGCTGAACGTCCAGCCACATCACGCGACGAATGCCGCATGATGGTAATCGACCGCAAGACCGGCGAGATATCCCACCATATCTTCAAGGAAATCATCAACTATTTCGGCGACGGCGACATGATGGTGTTCAACAACACAAAGGTTTTCCCCGCGCTGCTCTATGGCAACAAGGAGAAGACCGGCGCCCGCATCGAAGTGTTCCTTCTCCGCGAACTCAACGCCGAAAACAAACTATGGGATGTGCTGGTCGAGCCCGCCCGCAAAATACGAATAGGCAACAAGCTCTATTTCGGCAACGACGAATCGATGGTAGCCGAGGTTATCGACAACACCACATCGCGAGGCCGCACGCTGCGTTTTCTCCACGACGGCCCTCACGATGAATTCAAGCGCGCACTGTACGAACTCGGCAACACTCCCCTCCCGCCATATATCAAACGTGCCCCCGATGCCGCCGATGCCGAAACCTACCAGTGCATCTTCGCCGAAGAAGAAGGTGCGGTGGTATCGCCAGCAGCAGGCCTGCATTTCTCCCGCGAACTGCTCACACGGCTGCAGATCAAGGGTGTCAAAAAAGCTTTTGTCACCGTTCACTGCGGCCTCGGCGCCTTCCGCGAAATCGACGTGGAAGACCTCACCAAACACCGCATGGACTCCGAGCAGATGAAAGCCAGTCCTGAACTGGTGGAACAGGTGAACTCCGCCAAAGACCGAGGCAAACACGTGTGCGCCATAGGCACTTCAGTGCTTCGCGCCATCACCACCGCCGACAGCATGGGCGGCCACATGAAGACCTACGACGGATGGACCAACAAATTCATCTTCCCTCCCTACGATTTCGGCGTATGCACCGACCTTGTCACCAACTTCCACATGCCCTACAGCACCATGCTCATGATGGCGGCGGCGTTCGGTGGCTACGACCTTGTCATGAAAGCCTACGAGATTGCCATAGAAGAGAAATACCGCTTCGGCTGCTATGGCGACGCCATGCTCATAATCTGACAGGCACCAGCACATGGCAACCGACACCAACGCCGCTTTCACGGCAGCAATGCAGGAATGCCGCAAGGTATTCGCCGCCAAGCTTTCCGACTACGGCCCATCCTGGCGCATCATGCGCCCTCAGGCAATCACCGACCAGATTCTCATAAAGGCGCGACGCATACGATCGCTGCAGATAAAAGGGTTCTCGGCGGTAGGCGAAGGCATCATGCCTGAGTTCAAGGCCATTGTGAACTATGGAATAATCGCAGTAATCCAGGTCCGGCAAGGCTTCGCCGACAACAAGGATATCGACAACGCACGCGCGCTCGAACTATACGACGGCATCGCAGCCGAGGCTCTCGAGCTGATGACGGCAAAAAACCATGACTACGATGAAGCCTGGCGCGCCATGCGCGTGGAATCGTTCGTGGACATCATTCTCACCAAGCTCGAGCGCATAAAGGAAATCGAAGACCATTGCGGCCGCACATCGGTGTCGGAAGGCGTCGAGGGCAACTACTTCGATATTGTCAACTATGCAGTTTTCGGTATCATAAAACTCAACGATGAGGAATGAGCTCCGGCTGCGCCTGCGCAGGATACTCGTGTGGCTCTGCCGTCTCGCTGCAGGTGCCGTATTCGTTGTTTCAGGCTGGGCCAAGGCTGTAGACCCCGCCGGGTTCATAATCAAGGTAGGCGAATATCTTTCGGCGTGGGACTTGCAAGTGCCCCACGAAGCTATTGTGGCCGGATGTATTGCCTTGTCGGCATTGGAATTCGCTACCGGCATTATTCTCGCCTCAGGCTGCCTGAAGCGAGTGTCGGCCATCATTGCCTCAGCCATGATGGCGGCAATGCTGCCCTTGACTCTATACATCGCCATCGCCAACCCCGTGGCCGACTGCGGATGCTTCGGCGACCTTTTCAAGATTTCCAACTGGGCCACCTTCTGGAAGAACATTGGAATAAGCGCCGTACTGGGCTATCTGTTATGGCGCAACCGCACCGTGCCTGGAATCTATCCCGCACCTGTGCAATGGCTCGTGGCAACGGTTTCGCTGGCGTTTCCGCTGGGACTGAGCATGATGGGCTACCATGTGCAGCCCGTGGCCGACTTCCGCGACTATCCTCTGGGGTCGCAGATATTCCGTTCGGCCAGCGACACCGACAACGTCGACGAACTATTTGTCTACGAACGCGATGGCCGTCGGCAGGCTTTCGCGCTGGACTCCCTGCCCGACGAAAGCTGGACTTTTGTGGAAGCCACAGCCACCTCTGAATCCGGCGCCGACATAGCAGTTCGCGACGACGACGGCGACGATGTGAGCGCGGATATCGTGAATCCTGAAGCTCCTCAGTTATGGCTCATTGTACCCGACCCGGGAGTGCAGTTTCTCTCCCGGTCGCATCAGGTGAACAACCTCTACAGCTACCTGTCGGAGCTTGGCATCGACTTCACAACCATAGTGGGTTCCCGCGGAGCCGCCTACGACTACTGGCTTGACCTCACGCGTCCACGCTTCCCTGTGTATTCGGCAGAAAACACCGCCCTGGAGCAGCTTGTCCGCGGCAGTGCCGGACTGGTATATACCAGAGGCGGCACGATTGTATGGAAACGCACACTCAAATCACTTCCCGACGACCTTCTGGAGCAAATGCCGCCCGAAGACACCGAAGAGCAGTCCATGCCGAACGTGCTCGACAACGTGACCGCAGTCGACGATGGCCGCATCTCCCTGGCCTCCATGGCAATGTTCGCCGCCATACTGCTTGTGCTGTATCTGCTCGGCCTGTCGCCCAAGGCTGTGAGAATGATAACCGCTGTAAAACGGACAAAAAAATAAAGAAATGATGTATACCCCACCTCAGATAAGCAGTCTCGGTCCTAACGAAGTGTTCGTGTTCGGCAGCAATCTCGAAGGACGCCATGCCGGCGGCGCGGCACGCACCGCCCAATTATGCTTCGGCGCCGTTCCCGGACTCGGCGCCGGACTGATGGGACAATCCTACGCCATCCCTACCATGCAGGGAGGTGTGGAGACCATAAAACCGTATGTCGACCAATTCATAGAAATAGCACGGCTGCTACCGTTCAAGACGTTCTATGTAACCCGCATAGGCTGCGGCATAGCAGGTTTCAGCGACAGCCAGATAGCGCCTCTTTTCGCAGCGGCGGCGGCATTGCCCAACGTGATATTGCCACGCGAATTCGCCATGGTGCTAAAAAACACCGTATAAAGCTACATAAAACACTTTTTTTGGCTATCTTTGCCCGAAGAGCCGGTTCTGTCGGTTTCATAACAGCAAACACACAATTTCAACCACGCGAAAACTATATAACTCCATGCTTAAACGCTTCTTCATATCCATGCTCGGCACCATGGCCGGCATCTGGGTTTCGCTTCTTCTGGCATTCCTGTGCGGTATTATGCTTGTCGGCGTGGTGGCCGGACGCTCTGCTTCAGGAAACAAGAATTCCAAATCCATCCTCTATCTAAACCTCAGCGGCGTTGTCGAGGAGCGTGAGCAGGAAACCGATGTGCTTACCGCCATCCAGAACCTCGAGAACAACACTCCTACCCTGCAACAGATGCTCGCAGCGCTTGACGCCGCAGCCGACGACAACAAAATAAAAGCACTGTACCTCGACTGTGCGGGGGCAGCCATGGGCATGGCATCCCGCGAGGAACTGGCCGAAGCGATAGACCGCTTCAAGATCCGCAGCGGGAAACCCGTAATCGCCTATGCCGACAACTACGCCCAGGGCGACTACATTCTGGCCTCCCGTGCCGACTCCGTGTACCTGAACCCGATGGGCGCTGTCGACATCCACGGTGTCGGAGGCATAACTCCTTTCTTCCGCAACGCACTCGACAAACTCGGCATCAGGATGCAGATTATCAAAGTCGGCACCTTCAAAAGTGCTGTAGAGCCCTTTATTCTCAGTTCCATGAGCGAGCCTGCCCGCCTGCAGATGCAGCAGTACTGCGACAGCCTTTGGGCCTATGCAAGCAACGAGATTGCCACCGGACGCGGCATCAGCAACGACAGCATCCGCACCTGGGCCTCGGAAATTATTTTCACCTTGCCGGCCAATGATTTCGTGGAACGCAGACTTGTGGACCGCCTCGAATACCGCAACAACGTGGAGAATATTCTGCGCGACATAGCCGGTGCCAAACGCGAAGCCGAACTGCCCCTGGTTTCTCCGGCTGAGTACATGAGCGGCTCCGACATATTCGGCTCCATCGAAAACACGGAGCGCCCCCACGTTGCAGTACTCTTCGCCGTCGGTGATATCGTCGACAACGGCAAGGAAGGCATCGTAGGCAGCAGGATGGCTCCTGAAATCATCGACCTGGCCGACAACGACAAAGTGCGCGGCCTTGTGCTCCGCGTAAATTCCGGCGGCGGCAGCGCGTTCGCCTCGGAACAGATATGGCATGCTCTGGAATATTTCAAAAGCAAGGGCAAGCCTTTCTATGTGAGCATGGGCGACTATGCAGCCTCCGGAGGCTACTACATAAGCTGCGGAGCCGACCGCATTTTTGCCGACGCCACCACCATTACCGGCAGCATCGGTGTATTCGGTATGATTCCTGATTTAAGCGGACTGGTTACCGACAAACTCGGCGTGGACTTCAGCACTGTGGAAACCAACGCCAATGCCGCCGGCATCAGCCTCATGGAGCCGATGACTCCCCAGCAGCACGCTGCCATGCAGCGCAGTGTCGACCAGATATACGAAACATTCACCACCCGTGTCGCCAACGGCCGCGACATGCCTGTCGATTCCGTGAAAGCCATCGCCGAAGGCCGCGTATGGGTCGGCGCCAAAGCACTGCAGTTAGGACTTGTTGACACGCTCGGCTCACTTGCCGATGCAGTAGCCGCCATCAGCTCAGAAGTCGACCTCGACAGCGATGCCGTACAGTCGTATCCCGCGGTCAAGGAAGAGATGTGGCTTCAGGTTCTGCGCCAGGGCAACATAGCCGCCGAGCTTTCGACTGTTACTGAAGCAGCTGCAGCTGATCCCGCAACGATGGAAAGTATCCGATTCATCCGCCGGCTCCGTTCCATGAATCCGATGCAGGCGCGTATGGAAATTGTCCGTTTCCACTAAAAATATACCGGATATAAACGCATTTCACGAGTTCCTGCAAACCTCCACGACATGCCATCGATACTCTCTAAAGTCGTCCTGCTTCCATGCAGCAAACTCTACGGAGCAGCCACGTACATGCGCAACAAGTTCTTTGACTGGAAAATCCTCAAAGAACACACGTTCGAAGTGCCCATCATCACAGTGGGCAATCTCGCAGTGGGAGGTACAGGAAAGACACCACATGTGGAATATATCGTGGATGCGTTCCGCAAAACCCGCAAAGTGGCGGTTCTAAGCCGTGGCTACAGAAGGAGCACAAAGGGCTTTGTGGTCGCCGGCTCTACTTCCACACCCCGCGACATAGGCGACGAGGCATACCAGATATATCATAAATTCGATGGCGAAGTCATGATGGTGGTATGCGAGGACCGTGTGGCCGGCATCGAGGAGATAATGCGCATCAACCCGGCAATCGACCTAATAGTGCTCGACGACGCCTTCCAGCACCGCTACGTGAAACCCACGGTTTCTGTGGTGGTGAGCGAATATAACCGTCCGGTATATCGCGACAGCCTTCTGCCGTACGGCAATCTACGCGAAGGCCGCCGGGGGCTCAACCGAGCCGAAATACTCATCGTGAGCAAGTGCCCGACAAACATGCGGCCGTTCGACTACAGCGATGTGCGCGGAAACTACGATCTCATGCCGTTCCAGCATCTGTTCTTCTCGCACTTCCAATACAAGGAGCTTCGGCCGGTATTCCCTGAACTTGCCACTACTGTCCCCTACCTTGACTGGCTCGGCGAAAACGACAGAATCCTCGCCATTGCTGGCATAGGCAACCCGCGCCCGTTTATCCGCCAGGTGAAAAGCCACGGGGCAAGGGTGAAAGTCGACATATACCCCGACCACCACAACTACACCCGCAAAGACATCGAATATATCCAGGGGCGCTTCGACAGCCTTCGCAAGGGCGGCCAGCGTATTATTGTCACCACCGAGAAGGACGCCGTGCGGCTCAAAGCCAATCCATACTTCCCCTATGAGCTTAAGGCATCCACCTTCTACCTTCCCATCTCGGTGGAATTCGACAGGCCGGACAACGAGCCTGGAATAATCGAGGTGCTCCGCAAAATCATCGATGGCAATCACCCCCGGAAAGAACATTGACTCACGGCGGCGTGTTCTACTTCCGGACAAGCAAACAATAAGCAAATCCCGTAACTAACGATAATAACCATGCTCGAAAAAATCAAACAGACAGCCGATTACCTCCGCGGACGCGCAGGCGAACTTCCTAAAATCGGCATCATACTGGGCACTGGCCTGGGCACACTGGTGGACCACATCGAAAACGCCATATACATTCCTTATTCCGAGATTCCCAACTTCCCCGTATCCACAGTCCAGGGGCACAAAGGCAACCTTATCTTCGGCGATATGGGCGGACGCCGCGTCATGGCCATGCAGGGACGCTTCCACTACTACGAAGGCTACGACATGAAGACAGTGACCTTCCCCGTACGCGTTATGAAAGCGCTCGGCATCGAAACCCTCTTCGTGAGCAACGCTGCCGGCGGCATGAACAAGGAATTCAAGGTAGGCGACGTTATGGTTATCACCGACCAGATAAACCTATTCCCGGAAAATCCGCTCCGCGGCCACAACTACGACGAACTCGGCCCGCGCTTCCCCGCCATGACAGAACCCTTCTCCAAGGAACTCGTGGCTCTGGCCGACCGTATAGCCCTTGAGAAAGGCATCCGCCTGATGCATGGCGTATATGTGGGCACAACAGGTCCCACATTCGAGACGCCAGCCGAATACGAATATTTCCGCGTTATCGGAGGTGATGCAGTGGGCATGAGCACGGTGCCTGAAGTGATTGTGGCCCGCCACGGCGACATGCGCGTGTTCGGAATCTCCGTAATCACCGACCTTGGCGGCAAAGACATCACCGAAGTACCGACCCACGAAGAAGTGCAGAAAGCGGCACTCAAGGCTCAGCCAACCGTTGTGGCTCTTATGAAAGCCATGGTCGAAAACTGCTGATTGATGGAGGAAAAGCAAACGGAAATATCCCAGCTTGGAGAGTTCGGACTCATAGACAGGCTGACCGCAGGACTCGAATACAACAGCCCGAATACCGTTAAAGGCGTTGGCGACGATGCCGCAGTGCTCAGCCAGAAAACAGGTCTCGACACACTTGTAACCACCGACCTGCTTCTGGAGAACGTCCACTTCGACCTCACCTATGTTCCTCTGAAACATTTAGGCTACAAATCGGCGGTAGTGAACTTCTCAGATGTCTACGCCATGGGCGGCACTCCCCGGCAAATCACTGTCAGCCTGGGCATCTCGCGGCGTTTCACTGTGGAGCACATCGAAGCGCTCTACAGCGGAATCCGCCTCGCCTGCCAGAAATATGGAGTGGACATTGTCGGCGGCGACACCTGTGCCTCGCACCAGGGACTGGTGATTTCCATTACCTGCATCGGCGAAGTGCCTCAGGGCGAGTCCATCCGTCGCGATGGTGCCCGCGACACCGATCTTATATGCGTCACCGGCGACCTTGGCGCCGCATATATGGGTCTCCAGCTGCTCGAACGCGAAAAGACCGCATCGGCAGGACAAAGCGATTTCGAGCCGGACTTCAGCGGTAAAGAATACCTGGTGGAACGCCAGCTGAAACCCGAAGCACGGCGCGACATAATCGAAGAGCTCCACAAAGCCGGAATCCGCCCCACGGCGATGATGGATATCAGCGACGGCCTCTCCAGCGAACTGATACATATCTGCCGGCAAAGCGATACCGGCTGCCGCATCTATGAGGAACGTATCCCCATAGACTACCAGACAGCAGTGATGGCCGAAGAGCTGAATATGAATCTGGTCACCGCCGCACTCAACGGCGGCGAAGATTATGAACTGCTCTTTACCGTGCCGCTTACCGACCACGACAAAGTGGTGGCCATAAAAGGAGTCAGGGTAATCGGCTATATCACCAAGGCCGGCGACGGCTGCGCCATGGTGACCCGCGACGGCAACGAGATTCCGCTGAAAGCCCAGGGCTGGAATCCTCTGGCCTGAGCTTTCTGCAACATATTCAGTCACAGCCCGACGATGCCGCCATAGCGCCGCATCGCCGGGCTGTGGCCAAAAAAGTTTTGTATTGTAGCGGAAATTGCCTAACTTAGCGGCGAAGAGCTACGGCAGACACCGACGCCGTCGGCCATTCGACCTGTCACCATTTATCCAACGTTATGTTTACAAAACAACCCAAAGGTCTAATCCCCGCCGCCCTCAGCAACATGGGCGAACGCTTCGGCTACTACATAATGAATGCCGTGCTTGTGCTTTTCCTATGCTCCAAGTTCGGTCTGGCCGAAGAACAAAGCACACTTATCTATTCAATCTTCTACGCCGGCATCTACATTCTGAGCCTTGTCGGCGGCTTCATCGCCGACAAGACACGCAACTACAAAGGCACCATCGCCAGCGGCCTTGTGGTAATGACCTTCGGCTACGGCGTTCTATCGATTCCCATCCTGTCCACATCCGACAATATCGGCTGGCTGCTTCCGATGACTTGCGCCGCCCTGTTCCTCATAGCATTCGGCAACGGCCTTTTCAAAGGCAATCTGCAGGCTCTTGTCGGCCAGCTCTACGACAATCCCAAATATTCCTCGCAGCGCGACTCCGGCTTCCAGATTTTCTATGTGTTCATCAACATCGGCGGCCTCATCGCACCCTTCGTGGCTCCCATGCTGCGCTCGTGGTGGCTCGGCGTGCACAATCTCACATATAACGCACAGCTTCCCGAACTCTGCCACAAGTACCTCAGTGTAACCGACAGCATGAACTCTCAGGACGCCGACAACCTGATGGCGCTCATCAGCCAGGTAAACAATGGCGAAGCCGCAGCCGATGTGTCAGCATTCTGCAGCCAGTACCTCGAAGTGTTCAACACCGGCATCCACTATTCCTTCATAGCCTCCGTGGCCGCGATGCTCATCTCGCTGACCATCTTCCTGGCTACAAAGAAAATCCTCCCCACCCCCGCCAAGAAAGAAGCAGGTCCAGCCGTGCGTATCTCGCAGGCCGAGCGCAAGGCCATGGCCGGAGAAATCCGCCAGCGCCTCTATGCTCTTCTGGCCGTACTTGCGGTGGTTATCTTCTTCTGGTTCTCCTTCCACCAGAACGGCACCTCACTGAGCCTCTTCGCCCGCGACTTCTGTGTCACCGACACCATAGCCCCTGAAATCTGGCAGGCAGTGAATCCATTCTTCGTGATTGTGCTCACTCCGCTGATCATGCTGCTTTTCAGCACACTCTCAAAGAAAGGCATCGAAATCTCCACTCCCCGCAAGATTGCCATCGGCATGGGACTCGCCGCTGTGGCCTACCTTTTCCTGATGGTTATTTCCTGGGTTATGGACTACCCCTCGGCCGACATCTTCAAATCGATGCCGCTCAGCGAGACCGCCGGCATAAAGGCAGGTCCGTGGGTGCTTATCGTGCTGTACTTCTTCCTCACTGTAGCCGAACTGTTTATCTCGCCCCTGGGACTCTCGTTCGTATCCAAAGTGGCACCGAGCCACATGCAGGGTCTGTGCCAGGGTCTCTGGCTGGGAGCCACCGCTGTCGGTAACCTCCTTCTGCCCCTCGGCCCGCTGATGTACAACAACTGGAGCCTCTGGATTTGCTGGGGTGTGTTCATGCTGGTGTGCATCGTCTCCATGGGCGTTATGTTCGGCATGGTCAAGTGGCTCGAACGCGTCACCTCCGACCGCGTCGAACCAGCTGCCGCTCCTGCAAAAATCGAGAGCGACGACGAAAACGTAATCTGACAATCATTTCCATTCCAATATCGGCGTCCGCCGCTTCGGTAGTCCGGAGTGGCGGACGCCTGCAATACCAAGAACAGATATTCCAAATCGATGAATCGACCCACACTTCTGCTGTCGGCACTCTTTCTGGCACTGGCATCGGGTGCGCCGGCACAGATTCCGGCATCCACATCGCCTGCCCTCACCGAGCTGGCCCGGCTCTATGCACGGTGCGACAACTGGCAGGGCGTACTCGACAACCACACCTTCGCCACCGCTACCGGCAACGACCCCGAACTCCTGCTGCAGGCTCAGGCTCTTTGCGGCAGCGCACGCTACACCCAGGCTGCAGCCGCTTTCGAACAGTGGCTTTCCGAAAATCCGGCATCGCCGTCGCGCGGTACTGCCCATATGGCCCTGGCTGAAATACTCCTTCTGCAGAACGATGCAGAAGGAGCGTTGGAACAATACAGCCTTATTCCCGAAGGCAGCCTCTCCGCTGCCGACAACTGCCGCGCGGCATACGGCCGCGGCATAGCCCTTATGGCCTGCGGCAAGCAGGATAAGGCTCGAAAATGGCTCGAGAAAGCCTGCGAAGAGAAGACACTGCGTCCGGCAGCAAGCTTCTATCTGGGCGTTATCGACTACGACAACGGCGATTTTGACCAGGCTCGACGGAATTTCGCCATATGCGACATATCCAGGCGTCCTGGCGTAGCCGCGGGTGTATATCTCGCCGAAATAGATTTCGCCCAGGGCCAGTATGGCAATGCCATCGCCACCGCCCGGCGTGCAGCCTCATCCACTCTGCTCAACACTGAGGAGCGGGCCGCCCTCGACCGCGTTTTAGGCGAAAGCCTCTGGAATACCGGAAATCAAGTGGATGCTGTAAGCCATCTCAAGGCTCATTGGCAGCAGGCATCTTCACCCTCCACAACCGCAGCCTATCTGCTGGCCGTCGACGCCTACCGGCACTCCGACAACGCAGCAGCCAAAGAATACCTCAAACGCGCGCTACACGGAAAAGGCACCGAAGCCCAGGGCGCTCTGCTTCTTGCCGGCCAAATCATGCTTGCCGAAGGCAAACGCGACGGAGCCGCCATGGCTTTCGAAAGGGCAATCAATGCCAGCCCCTCCGACGATGAACTGCGTCGCGAAGCTTTCTACAGCTATGCCGTGGCACGCTTCGCCGGTGGCACCACGCCTTTCGGATCGGCTGTGGAAACCCTCGAAAACTTCCTTGCCGAATATCCCACGGGAATATACAGCGACAGAATCCGTGAATATCTCGCCCAGGGCTATCTGGCCGACGAAGACTATACAAAGGCTCTCGAGCGACTGCAGGCCATAGCAAATCCTTCGCAACATGTTCTCGAAAGCCGCCAGCGACTGATGCTTCTTCTGGCCGAACGCGCCATGTCGGAAGGCAAAACCCGCCAGGCCATGGTACTGCTCTCCCCGGCTGCGCAGCTTGCCCCTAACAGCAGTCTTGTTCCATTGATTTCTCTGCAACTGGGCAAAGCCGCACTTGCAACCGGCGACAACCGCATGGCAGCTGAAAAGCTCACCGCTGCGGTAAACCACCGAAAAATCTCTGGCGACAACAAAGCCGTTGCCCAGTACCTTCTCGCATATGCCCTTGCAGGAGACGGCAAGCACCGACAGGCCGACAGCTATTTCGCAGCAGCTGAAAACTCGGGACATTTCACCGATGCCGCAGCGGCCGATATCGCCGCACGCCGTGGCGACATGAGCTATGCTACCGCCGACTTCGCAGCTGCCGCCAACCACTACCGGCATGCGATTGCGACTTCGGAAGTGAACGCCGACTACTCGGCCTACCAGCTTGCACGCATGCTCGGGTTCCAACGACGGTATCCTGAACAGATCGCCGCCATCGACAGCTTCATCGCCGGATATCCCAGCTCCACTTACCACGCCGAATCATTGCTCGACAAAGCGGCCGCACAAATTGCGGCCTCACGCACCGAAGACGCACTGGCGACATATCAGACACTCATCGAAAGCCATCCACGCACATCGCAAGGCCGCCGTGCATATCTCCAGAAAGCCATGACTCTGCTGGAATGCGGCCGACGCGACAACGCCGTACAGGCATACAAGGACGTAATAAGCCTCTATCCAACTTCCGAGGAAGCCTCCCAGGCATCGGGGCTGCTCCGCGAAATCCTCGCACAGCAAGGCCGCGGAACCGAATACATCGCCTTTATGGAAACTGTGGAAGGGGCGCCTGCCGTCGACCGTACTTCGGCCGCCTCGCTAACTTTCGGCACTGCGTCACGACTCCTTACCGAGAACTCCGACACCACATCCATGGCCAGTTTCCTTGCCCGCTTCCCCGATGCACCCGAAGCCGAGGAAGGCACTGCTATGCTGGCCCAGGCCCGCTACGACGCCGGCGACACCCCCGGAGCCCTTTCCCTGTGGCAGTCGCTCGAACCCAAAGCCTCCACCCCTCAGATGGCGCTGCGCGCACGCCTGGGTATTCTCCGTTCAGCCACCGAACTCGACGAGATTGCTCTCGCAGGCGCTGTGGCACAGACTATTCTCGAAAGCCCTGCATCGGGTTCAGCAATGGCTCAAGCCACTTATGCCCGCGGCCGCTTCCTGGCCCAGGACAGCACAACGATTGATGATGCCATTGAGCTGTGGCGCTCCGTAGCCGACGACACAAACGACATATACGGTTGCAAAAGCGCATTCAGCGCTGCCGAGGCTCTGTTCACAAGAGGCGACAGCGACAGCGCACTCGAGTGCGCCACAGCACTGTCGCAAAGCCGCAGTCCGCACCGCTACTGGGTTGCACGGGCATTCATCCTCATGGCCGATATCCTTGCAGAAGGCGACAACCAGCAGCAGGCCCGAGAATATCTTCTTGCCCTCAAACAGAACTACCCTGGCGACGAAGTCGATATCAGTGTGATGATCGACCAACGCCTTGAAAAATACAACACACCGCGCTGATGAAAACAACAGCTACCATACTGGCGGCACTGACAGCCGCCACCGCGCTCCAGGCCCAGGTGATGCAAACCGAAATAACAGTCGACCGCACCGTGCTGCCGCAACTGGCACCATCCTCGCCGCTGTCGTCGGTTCGAATTACCCTACCGGCAGCCACCGGCACGGCCACCCTCGCGCCTTCGCCCTTCGACGGCGACCTCACCCTTTCGCCCACCACCGACTCGATAGGAGCCACAATAGCCGGGCCACTGCCGGAAAGCACTCCATGGCGGGGATATGCCTCGTTAGGATATTTTCCTGTATATCGACTGTGGGCGCAGGCAGGATATAGAATCATCGACACCAAAGCCACATGCCTCCAGGCTGCCGCACGCTTCGGGGGGGCCAGCTACCACGCCGATGCCGCCGGAGAACGTTTCACAATATCCGACAACAATTTCGGCATCGACGCCACCTTGTTCCAGACCATAGGCAGCCACCAACTGTCGGCCTCGCTGGCCTACGCCCACACCGCCCTCTCCTCGCCGACTTTTATGGGCATAAAACAGAACCAGGGCTATAACAGCATAGTCGGCAGTGTCGATTTCGGCAAAATCCGCCAAAGCTATGCATACTCGGCAAAACTGAAAATCGACCGCCTTGCCGCGACCGATAAAATCGAGATGGGTCCACGGAATCCCTATCTCGAACCCGGAGCCAATACAGCCATCGATTTAGCATTGAACGGCAGAATAAGCTCCGCTTCCGGAAAAATCGGGGGACTGCTCGAGTTAGGGCTTCGCCATCTCGACAGCGAAGGATATGAACTCATCCGCTGGTTCAACGAACAGCCCGCATTCAGAGCCACAGCGAACCCTTCAATGAATATCTGGAACATAAAGCCTCAGGTGCAGTTCCGCGGACAGAAATACGATATCCGTGTAGGCGCCAACGTAGATTTCACTCACGGCACCGACTACAGGTTTTCCTCAAGGATAGCTCCTGCCGTGGATATCGCATGGATGCCTGTTGACCGCATCTCCGCCACCGTTTCGTATAATGGCTGGCGCGACTACAACAGCCTGCGCCGCCTGTTCGACTACAGCCCGTACATCACACCTCTGGCACTTGGCGGAGTACGCTCCAACACCGACATACAGGCAACCGTGGAATACAATCAGGGTGTGGGATTCCGCGCTGGAGCCAGCGGCGGATACCGTGCAGCCGACCGCACCGCCATGCCACTGATTGTGAACGGCCTGGAAGTGCTTGCTTTTGAGGCTGTGGACATGAATCAGCTGTGGTTCAAGATAAGTGCCGGATACACATTCCGCTGGGCAGGGCTGGATATCGGTGCCGACTTCCGCACCGGCACATCCGGCTACTCCCACGGCAACCCCGACGACCTCGACCGTGCAAAAATTGTAGCGAATGCACATGTCGCATTGTCGCCTGTCGAAAAACTCCGTGTACGCATAGGCTGGCAACTACGCTCCGGCCGGCATTATTACACCGGAAGCAGCACCCCCAACACAATATCTACAGTCGACATGGACGCCATCTGCGACATAAATATAGGAGCAGGCTACAGCCTCAGCGAAAGGTTGTCGCTGGCATTCGACGCCCGCAACCTTCTGTGCCGTAAGGCCGAGACAATACCCGGACTCCCAGGCCAGGGACTACAGGCTCTTCTGAGCGCGACATACCGCTTCTGAAAAGCCAGAGCATCAGCAGACAAACCGCAATCGACCGACTGCCGCAAAGCCTTCCCGGAGCCTTGCGGCAGTCGCTTTTTCGTGCATAACGCTCATGCTCCCGGAAAAAATGACTAATTTTGCATATCTTTCACCAACATTGTCACATAGCGGACGGTGCTCGCACGCCGTTCCGAAATAATAGAACATGACTGCAAAACGACTGACCAAGTTCCTGGCTGTAATGGCGCTACTGATTGCAACAGTGCTGCCGGCAGCGGCACAGGAACCGTTCAAGCGAAACCTCGAGCAAGTGGGATTCGTGCCTAAAGGAGCCTGGATTGCCGGCGTTAGTGTAAGCTACCAGCAAAGCGACCAGAACAACTACCAGTTCCTTGTTTTTGAAAATATCAACGGCGACACCTACACCTTCAAAGTCAGCCCCACGGTTCTGTTCAGCTTCAAGGACAATCTTGCGGCAGGCGGCCGGTTTTCCTACAGCCGCCAGCGCACACACCTCAGCAGCGCGGACATCGTGCTGGATTCAGAGACGAGCTACAACATCGACAATCTTTACAGCATATCCCACAACTACCACGGTACCGCTCTTTTCCGCGCCTATTTCAGTCTGGGACGCAGCACCCGCTTCGGAATGTTCAACGAGGTGCAGCTCGAACTCGGCGGCGGCCAGAGCAAGCTGTGCACAGGCAGCGGACGCGACCTTACGGGCACTTACGAACGGAGTTTCAACTTCAACGTCGGCCTGGCTCCCGGTCTGGTGGTGTTCCTCAACAACTACTCCGCTCTTGAGGTCAATGTCGGAGTACTTGGCTTCAATTACCGGAATACCCGCTCTGTAACCGACCAGATCTATGTGGCCAACCGCACATCCAAGCATGCCAACTTCAAAATAAACCTTTTTTCCATAACCTTCGGCGTAGCCTTCTACATCTGACAGCATGATTCGCAAAGCAATTACCATTATTCTGGCGGCCCTGGCGGGATGTTGCGCACTTTCGGCCCAAAGTATCGTGCGAAAAGGCACCCGGGCTGTCGAAGACAGCGTGGCCATGGTTGTGGTGGGTAACGACACCGTGAATGTCATAATTCCCGAACGCAATCTGGGACGATTCGACCGTGGCCTGTTCAACTACATATTCATTCCACGCAACAAATGGGGCTTCGGCATCACTGCCAGTTACGGCGAACTCAACACCGACGATGTGCAGGTGCTTTCGATACTCAAGGATGTTGATTTCAACGGCAAGATGTATTCCATCCGCCCCTATCTGTCGTACTTCATCCGCAACAACCAGAGCGTCGGCCTCAAGTTCAACTACAACCGCGGCATCGCCGACCTGGGACGTCTCGCTGTCGATTTCGACGACGACCTTAACTTCACCCTGCGCGATGTAAGCTACTACCAGCAGAGTTTCGGCATCGGCGCTTTCTACCGCAACTATGTAGGACTCGACCACAACGGCCGCTTCAGCATATTCAACGAGGTGGAGCTTGGTTTCAGCAGCGGCTCATCGCGCTTCCGCAGGCTCTACAACAGCGAGCCACGCGACACGCGCACAACATCCACGGAAGTCTCGCTGAATTTCAGCCCCGGTGTGTGTGTGTTCATCCAGGAATATGTTTCTTTCAATGTTTCATTCGGAGTTTTCGGTCTCAAGATGCGCAACGAGAAACAGCTGACAAACGGCATCGACGAAGGCTCGCGCTTTACCTCCGGCGCCAACTTCCGCTTCAACATTTTCAATATCAACTTCGGCCTGATGGTGGTGATCTGACCTATGAAAACAATATCCAACATTGTCGTCGCAGCCATTACTTCACTCGCACTGGCCGGCTGCATAAGCAACGATCTGCCCTACCCGCAGATTCAAGCCAATTTCCGCAGTCTCGAGGTCGCAGGACAGGATGCGGGAACAGCGATAGACTCGGCAGCATGCACCGTGAAGCTCACCCTTGCCGAAAGCACAAACATATACGCCGTCGAAGTCGACTCATACACCCTTACCGAAGGGGCTTCGGTAGTCGGCGACGTGCTTGAAGCGCCTCTGGATTTGTCATCGCCGGTGCAGGTTATCCTGCACCTTTATCAGGACTATCTGTGGACTATCAGCGCCCAGCAACAGATCGAACGCTATTTCGATGTCGAGGGACAGATGGGTGAAACCACCATAGATGTGCCCGGGCGCCGAGTTCTGGTGCAGGTACGTGCCGATGTGGATCTTTCCCGCCTGCATGTTGTCCGTGCCAAGCTTGCCAATGCCGGTTCCACCATGTCTCCCGACATTTCCAGTGGCGGTTACATCGATGCCACAGGCCCTGCCGAGATTGCCGTTGACGTTTTCGGCCATCGCCAGCTGTGGACTGTTTATGTCGAGCAGGTCGATGTTGCTGTCCGCACCATTTCTGTCGACCCATGGACATGTGTGGCATGGGTGAACGGACAAGCCGAGGCAGGAAAAGAGAACGGAGCGGAATACCGCTTGTCCGGCACCGAGGAATGGACACGTGTGCCGCAACAGAATGTGACACACAATGCCGGAGCGTTCACCGCCCGGATAGACCATCTGAGTCCCGGCACAGCCTACGAGGCCCGCACATACTCAGGAACCGACCTGGGCAATATCGTAGAATTCACCACCGGAAAAGCCGAGCAGTTGCCCAACAGCGATTTCGACCAATGGTGGCTCGACGGCAAAATATGGTGTCCATGGGCTGAAAACGGCACACCCTTCTGGGGCACCGGAAACAAAGGTGCCGTAACTCTCGGGCCAAGCAATACAACACCTACCGACCAGACCCCTTCCGGCTCCGGCTGGGCAGCCCAGCTCGAAACCAAATTCGTAGGCATAGGAATCATTGGCAAGCTCGCCGCCGGCAATCTCTTCGTGGGCAGCTATGTGCGCACCGAAGGGACCAACGGCGTACTGTCGTTCGGTCGCCCGTTCTCCCAACGCCCAACTCATATGAGCGGCATGTACCGCTATCATGGCGTACCGATCAGCCACTCCGACAACGACCACAAATATCTGATAGGCCGTCCCGATACGTGCATAATCTGGGTGGCGCTAATCGACTCAGACGAACCTTTGGAGATTCGCACAAACCCGTCCAACCGCCAATTGTTCAATCCGGAAGCTCCTGAAGTCGTTGCTTACGGATGCATGAAACAGGCCGATGAGGTGGCTCAATATGTTCCGTTCCAGTTCGAGCTTAAATATAAATCGACATCACGCGTGCCAAAATATATTCTTGTCACCGCCTCGGCCAGCATGTACGGCGACTTCTTTACAGGAGGTGCAGGATCGGTGCTGTGTATCGACGATTTCCTGTTAGAATATGATTATTAAACGATTGATTGCTACTGCGATTATTCTGGCCGGTGGCACAGCTTTGGGGAATACCGTTTCCGCCGAACCGGCCGACAGCACATCCTTGTGGAAATATGTTCCCACCATACACGGAACAATAAGAGCCATGTATGAACTTTCGGCCGAAAACGGCGAAAGCCGCTTTCTGGTGCGCAATGCCCGCCTGAGCGCCGGTGGCTTCGTGTTGCCGAAAGTGGACTATCTTCTGCAGGTGGATTTCTGCGACAGAGGAAAAATTGAATTGCTCGACGCATATGTGCGTATCGCGCCCGTTGCCGGCCTCAAGATCATGGCCGGTCAGATGCGCGTGCCTTTCAGCGTCGATGCCGCACGGAGTCCCCACACATACTATTTTCTGAACCGCTCCTTCATAGGAAAACATGCCGGCAATCTCCGGAGTGTCGGCATCAAGGCCGGTTATACTTTCCACGGGGTGCCGGTATATGTCGAAGGCGGTGTGTTCAACGCCAGCTCACGCACCGACCATACTGTGTGGAACAGCGCCCTGACCTACGGCATAAAGGCCAATCTGCCGATGCGCTGCGGCCTTACTCCTCAATTGGCATTCATGTCGCATCAGCCGGGAGGCCGAGGAAACGGACGGCGAATAAATGCGGCAGATTTAACGCTGACTCTGAATACCGGCAACTGGATCTTCGAGGCTGAATATCTCATGGCCAACTGCACAGGTCCATACCCGACTACGCACAAATATAATTTTTTCGCCAGCCACCGCTGGGATGTGCGTCTCGATTGGTTAAACCGATTGTCGGCGCAGGTACGGTTCGACGGCCATACAAATGCCACAGACGGCTACACCGACAGCCAAGGTGAGGTTTCCACTACCTGGCCTGCACGCAAACGCCTGACTCTCGGAGGAACTGCCGGTTATTCCCGCGGCAAGGTATTTCTGGATTTCAAGCTCAATTATGAGTTCTATTTCTACAATGGAGACGTCGCAGAAATATCACCAGCCGAAAACGACAAACTCTCTGCCGGTTTCATCCTCCATTTCTGAAACACGATAGCAGCAATAAAACAGACCGTCCGGAGTGCGCTGCACTCCGGACGGTCTGTTTTTTATAGCTGCTGCTCTATTCAGGCTTTGCCTGCGGAGCCGAGCACGTTGATGATTTTGTGACGATAGAGTTTTTCCATGTTGTCACGAGCCGGACCGAGATATTTGCGGGGGTCGAATTCTCCGGGTTTCTCGTGGAACACGCGACGCACGGCAGCAGTCATTGCAAGACGGCTGTCGGAGTCGATGTTGATTTTGCAAACGGCGCTCTTGGCAGCCTTGCGGAGCTGTTCTTCGGGAATACCGATTGCATCGGGGAGTTTGCCACCGAACATGTTGATGGTGTCCACTTCGTCCTGGGGCACGCTCGACGAGCCATGGAGAACAATGGGGAAACCGGGAAGTTTTGCCATAACAGCATCGAGAACATCGAATGCCAGTGGCGGGGGAACCAGCTTGCCTTCGGCATTGCGGGTGCACTGCTCGGGAGTGAACTTGTAGGCGCCGTGGGAAGTGCCGATGGAAATAGCCAGCGAATCGCAGCCGGTGCGGGTTGCGAAGTCGATAACTTCTTCGGGGTCGGTGTAGGTGTGGTGGTCGGAGGACACTTCGTCTTCCACGCCGGCGAGCACACCGAGTTCGCCTTCGACAGTCACATCATGCTGGTGTGCATAGTCAACGACCTGTTTGGTAAGAGCCACGTTCTCCTCATAGGGAAGATGCGAGCCGTCGATCATCACCGACGAGAAGCCGCTGTCGATGCAGCTCTTGCACAGCTCGAAAGAATCGCCGTGGTCGAGGTGAAGGGTGATCTGGGGATTTTCCCATCCGAGTTCTTTGGCGTATTCAACGGCGCCCTGTGCCATGTAGCGCAGCAGGGTGGCGTTGGCATAGTTGCGGGCGCCTTTGGAAACCTGAAGGATAACGGGGGAGCGCTCCTCGGATGCGGCCTTGATGATTGCCTGAAGCTGCTCCATGTTGTTGAAGTTGAAAGCGGGAATAGCATAGCCGCCTTCGATGGCCTTTTTGAACATCTCGCGGGTGTTCACCAGACCTAATTCTTTGTAGCTTACCATATTGGAATATATTGTAGTTTTGGTTTCGCTGAGGTTGACACGGGCGGCATGGTGCCGCCTGCGCTTTCGGCTGCAAAATTAACAAAAAAAGCCGGCTTCAACGCCATGACTTATACTAAACTTTGCAAAATAGCCTATGTACTGGCCGGTTGCAACATACGTAATATCAAAAAAAGAGGGACCGGCCTTGTCTGCGGCCGGTCCCGTCGATATGGTATCGAAATATCAGTCAGCGCACTTCCCAGGTCTCGCCTGCAAGAATCATGTCGCGGAGGGTATTGAATCCTTTGCGGGCTTTTACCTCCTGCACCTGATCGCTCACTGCCTGGTCGTAGCAGGGAGATTCCACGTCGCGTATAACGCCAAGAGCAATGGGGAGGCTATGGCCGTCCATCATGGCGAGTTGCTGGTGGAGGAAGTTGGAGGTTGTGTGGGCATCGTGAACGAGCACATCGTCCATGGTGTAGCCGTCTTTGCCTATTTCCACCGCTTTCAGAAGGAAGCCGTCGCGGACAAGACCGTGGTTTCCGTCGGCGCCGAAAATCATTTTCTCGCCATGGCGCAGAAGAATGGTGTGGTCGGCGCGGATTTCACGGGCGGTGATGTCGTTGTGGATGCCGTTGTTGAAAATCACACAGTTCTGCAGAATTTCCACTACGGCGGTTCCGCGATGGCGCGCAGCTGCAACCATAACCTGGCGGCTGGTGTCAAGCTCGACATCGATTGAACGGGCAAAGAAGTTGCCGCGTGCCCCGAATACGAGTTCTGCAGGGATGAACGGATCTTCGGTGGTGCCGTAGGGGCTGGATTTGCTCACAAATCCGCGGTCGCTGGTAGGCGAATACTGTCCTTTCGTAAGACCGTAGATTTTATTGTTGAACAGCAGAATGTTGATATCGACATTCCTGCGGATGGCGTGGATGAAGTGGTTGCCGCCGATTGCAAGACCATCGCCGTCGCCACTCACCTGCCATACGGTCATTTCCGGATTGGCAACCTTGAAGCCGGTGGCCACTGCGGCTGCGCGTCCGTGAATGGTATGGAAACCATAGGTATTCATGTAGTACGGCAGACGCGAGCTACATCCAATACCGGAAATCACGGCAGTCTTGTGCGGGGGCACCGCGAGTTCGGCCATCGCCTTGTGGAGGGTGTTGAGGATAGCGTGGTCGCCGCATCCCGGACACCAGCGCACCGCCTGGTCGCTTTTATAGTCGGCTGCTTTGAAAAGGGGTTCTTCCATGGCTTAGTTTTCCTCCATAATTTTTGCCACTTTTTCGGCCACTTCGCCGGCCGAGAAAGGCTGTCCTTGTATTTTGTTGATTCGGCGGATATTCTTGCCGGGGAAACGGCACTGAAGATAGTCGGCGAACATGCCAGTATTTAGCTCGGCGACAATCACGCGGGGATAACGTGCAATGATTTCGTCGGCATTTGCAGGCAGCGGATTTATGTAGCGGAAGTGAGCCATAGCCACCGGTTTGCCGGACGCGTTGAGACTTTCCACGGCGGTAAGCAGATGGCCGTAGGTTCCGCCCCAGCCGATAAGCAGTGTGTCGGCATCGGCATCGCCCTGAATCTTCAGTGAAGGAATATCATCGGCGATGCGTGCGATTTTCTCGCGGCGGATGTTGACCATCTTCTCATGGTTGGCGGGGTCATTGGAAATCGAGCCTGCCACAGCGTCCTTTTCAAGACCGCCAAGACGGTGCTGGGCACCTTCGGTGCCTGCCACTGGCCAGTAGCGGCCGAGGTTCTCGCGGCGCATATACGGCTTCCAGCTGCCGGATGCAAGAAGGTCGGCGGGTACATCGGGCGTCTTGATTGCCGGATATTCATCGGCATCGGGGATACGCCATGCCGAAGAGCCGTTGCCTATGAATGCGTCGCTGAGAAGAATCACTGGAGTCATGTGCTCAACAGCGATACGGCACGCTTCGAATGCCATTGTGAAGCAATCGGTAGGCGATGCAGGTGCAACCACAGCCACGGGGCTTTCACCGTTGCGGCCATAAAGAGCCTGCATCAAGTCGGTCTGCTCGGTCTTTGTAGGTAGGCCGGTGGATGGGCCACCACGCTGCACGTCGATTACTACCAGAGGCAACTCTGCCATCACTGCCAGGCCGATAGCTTCGCTCTTGAGTGCGAGGCCGGGACCGGAAGTCGAGGTCACTGCGAGGTTGCCGGCGAAGGATGCCCCGATGGCCGAGCACACTCCGGCGATTTCATCTTCCATCTGGCATGCTTTCACACCCAGATCCTTGCGTTTGGCAAGTTCATGGAGAATGTCGGTGGCAGGAGTGATGGGATAGGAGCCGAGGAACAGCGGACGACCGCATTTCTCGCTGGCCATGATAAGACCCCAGGCAGTGGCTGTGTTGCCGTTGATATCGGTATATACGCCCGGACGCGGATCTTCCGTTTCGATACGGTAAGTGCTCACCGAGGCGTGAATGTTGTGTCCGTAGTCGTAGCCGGCCTGAAGAACCTTGGCGTTGGCCTCGTAAACGGCAGGCTTTTTGCCGAATTTCTTTTTCAGATGGTGGAGAGCGGCGTCGACAGGGCGGTCGAAAAGCCAGCAGACCAGACCAAGCGCAAATATATTGCGGCATTTAAGCACACTCTTGGCATCAAGACCGGAATCGGCAAGAGCGGCTTTGGTCATCGTGGTCACCGGCACTTCCACTACCTGGGCCTTGATGCCGAGTTCCTCGAAAGGACGGTCAGTGGTGTATTTCGCTTTTTTAAGATCGGATTCGCGGAAGGAGTCGATATCCACAATAATCACGCCACCCTCTTTAAGGAACTTGTGATTTTGCTTCAGTGCTGCCGCGTTCATGGCCAGCAGCACATCGCAGCTGTCGCCGGGGGTGTGCACATCGTGGCCTACGCTTACCTGAAAGCCGGAAACGCCGCCAAGCGAACCCTGGGGAGCGCGGATTTCGGCCGGATAGTCCGGAAATGTCGACACCTGATTGCCGACGCCTGCCGAGACATTGGTGAAAATGTTGCCGGCAAGCTGCATGCCGTCGCCGGAGTCGCCGGAAAACCGCACCACAACTTTATCCAGGACTTTTACATTAGTCTTCTCCAACATGATAACTTTGTGAGATTCAAGATATATGGATACTTAAGGCGCAGCACAACCGGCCGATACCGGCATGCCGCACCACAAAGGTAACTACAAAGTTCGGTTATTTCACTATTTATATAAAAAATTCCGCAAACATTTCTTAAGAAACATTTGCGGAATAACTATTTTGCTGTTTTATCAGCGGTTCTATCAGGCCATGGAGTAACCTTCGGTGGCCTGGCTTGCGGCCATATAGCCGTTGTAGGTTTCGTTTACGCGGTTCTGGAGAGTGATCATGCGGGCGTAGTTCACAAGAGGCCAGATGCCAAGAGTAAGTGCGCCGAAGAGATAGCAGAGTATCATATTTGTACCGGTAACGCCCTCGGGCTGGCCGCAGGCGCGCAGAAAGTTGTTGCAGCGGTTTGCCCACATCACCTGCCATACGATACCATAGATACCGAAGGTGATGAGGGAAAGGAAGAAGAAACCGAGAAGGCCGGTTGTGCTCTTGCCGTCAGCGGCGCAGGCAGTGTTTGTTTCCTTGGCGAAGCAGTGGACGAGATACAGCTGATAGATACCGAAGGTAACTATGCTCAGCAGAAGCACCAGAAAGAAGTTACGGTTGGTTGTAAGCATTGAATTGTAAGGTTTATGAATGATTGGTTTGTTATATCGGCAAAATTAATTAAAATTTTATATTCTTGCAAATTAAACCTCAAAATTACTTCTCTGTTTACATTCGAATTAAATAGGGATATTTCCAAGGCTTATAACCAAATTAGCAAGGCAACTTTTGCCTAATGCAGATAAAAATATTACTTTTGCACAAATCCAGCGAAAAAACTAAATATATAATATTATGAAAACAATCCGACTTCTTCTTGCAGCTATCGTGCTCGCAGCATGCAGCTTCAGCGCCTCTGCAGGCGAAATCTTCCGCTTTGGCCCACGTATAGGCACGGAAGTGAATTCCATGCGACTCAATTCCGACGTCTTCAATTCCGACAACCGCGCAGGATTCACCGGCGGTCTGATGATGGAAGTGAACGTGCCCCTGGTCGGCATAGCTTTCGACCTCTCTGTAATGTATGTTCACCGCCTGAACAATAACAGTCTCAAGGCCGGAGCCTCCGACAGCCCCGATCAGAACTCCATGCTCACAGCCGACAGCTACATCAAGCGCGACTACATCGAGATTCCACTGAATTTCAAATACAAAATCGGCCTGCCCATAGTAGGCAAAGTCGTAAGCCCCTATCTCTTTACCGGCCCCAGCTTCGCTTTCCTGGCTTCCAAGCGCCACATCAATGAAGCCTACAAGAACAAAGCCTTCGATGTGGCATGGAACTTCGGTGTGGGTCTGCAACTTTTCACGCACCTCCAGGTGGGCGCCTCCTATGGCCTGGGCATCACCAAAACTGTCGAAAAAGTATCCAGCATCACCGCCGGGCCCGAAATCACAGGACGCAACAACTACTGGACAGTTACCGCCGCATGGCTTTTCTGATACGACAACATAAACACGCTATAAAACACAATATCTAATGCGACTTATAATCGAACCCGATTACGCCACCCTCTCCCGTTGGGCTGCCTGCTACGTAGCATCCCGCATCAACGCTTTCAAGCCCACTGCCGAACGCCCATTCGTACTGGGCTGCCCTACCGGCAGCTCTCCACTGGGAATGTACCGTAACCTCATCGAACTGTACAAAGAAGGCAAAGTGAGCTTCCGCAATGTTGTAACTTTCAACATGGACGAATATGTGGGCCTTCCCGAAGACCATCCCGAAAGCTACCACTCGTTCATGTGGAACAACTTCTTCAGCCACATCGACATTGCCAAGGAAAACGTGAACATCCTCAATGGCAATGCCGAAGACCTCAAGGCCGAATGCGAACGATTCGAGAAAAAAATCGAATCCTACGGCGGAATCGAACTCTTCATGGGCGGCGTAGGACCCGACGGACACATTGCCTTCAATGAGCCCGGCTCGTCGCTCACTTCGCGCACACGTGTGAAAACCCTCACTACCGACACCATAATCGCAAACTCCCGCTTCTTCGAAGGAAACGTCGACCTCGTGCCAAAGACCGCCCTCACCGTAGGTGTAGGCACCGTAATGGCAGCCCGCGAAGTAATGCTCATGGTAAACGGACACAACAAGGCTCGCGCCCTGCGCCACGGTATCGAAGGCTCCATCACACAGATGTGGACAATCTCCGCACTCCAGATGCACCCACATGCCGTGATCGTAGCCGACGAAGCCGCCTGCGACGAACTACGACTGGCAACATACCGCTACTTCAAAGACATCGAGAAAGACAACCTCAACCCCGACACCCTCTGATGTCCTGACAATACAGAATAGCCACAAAAGCTGCACCGCTAAAGATATACAGAACTTTTGCGGTGCAGTTCTTTTTTTGAGGCATATCAATACATGCTTCGGTGTTTTATTGTTACCCCAACCTATTGGAAGCAGATACACGACAACTATATATAAACCCACCAATCAAGCAATTACACACCATGCAAGCCAAATATCCCGCATAAAGAAATTTTTTATCCCACAAATAAACATGAAAAGCAATTATTTTTTTTGCCTATTCATTCAAAAATAATTAACTTTGCGGTCGCTTAGCCAATCGGGGTGTAGCACAGTTGGCAGCGCGCCACGTTCGGGACGTGGAGGTCGGAAGTTCGAGTCTTCTCACCCCGACCCATGTAGGGTTAATTGCCTGTAGGTCAGTGACTTGCAGGCAATTTTCAAATATAGCCGGGACAAAAACGGGACAGGTCGTTTTAGTCCCAATGTTGAACAGAACATTATTTGGCCGGAGAAATCCAATAAATAATGTTAAAAAAATGTGTTCACTAACGAACCTCACTCCTGAAAATAGGAGTGCAAGAGTGCAGCAAAGCACCATGAGCGGAGTGAGCGCGGCACTGCAGTACACGCCGCCAGTCTACCGCGAAACCCAAGGATGCTCGTTCATCGAGTTCTATGCATACGACCCCGAAATGGGCAATATGCGACGCAAACGAATCAAGACAAACCGGATCAAGGGAGTTCTGAAACGCCGACAGTATGTTCGGGATCTCATAAAGCGTATATGCGAACAATTACATCGGGGCTGGAATCCATGGATTGCTGGAAAAACTCAGTGAATTT
>DKUJ01000012.1 GCA_002490635.1 Porphyromonadaceae bacterium UBA7207 | reverse complement strand
CTCGTAGCTCTCGAAGTCGTCGGTCACAGGTATCTGTGCCGGCTGTTCGGGAATCAACGGCGCGCTCCATGCCAGATTGCATGATTCATTGCCGAGGGAGGTTACATGCAGGCCGGTTGGCACGGGATAGAGCGGCAGGTTGTTGCGGGTCACTTTCGAAGCGTTGTCGTTTTCGGGATTTTTGTCGGCAGAATACTTCACAGTGGCAGTATATACCGTGCTGGGTTCGTGGCCCAGTCCGACGGTTTCCTCACACGCCATGTCGACGGACTCGTCGATGTCCAGACCGCTGAACTCCTCGCTCTTGAGCAGTGCCTCGCCACGGTATATCTCCAGGGTGAAGCTGCCTGCAGGATTCTCGCCGCGGTTTGTCACTGTAGCGGCAATCCGCAGGGGCTGACCTTCGTAACCGAGCGAAGGAACATTGACGGAAGCCTCCAGGTCGTGGGTGAATACCTGGCGCACGCTTATTTTGTCGACCAGCAGCACCGACGAAATGTCGCCGGCCTTGGCCTTGAAGGCAATCTGCACACGGTCGAGATAGTTGAATCGGTCGAGGGGCACCTTCACCTGCTGCCAGTCGTTGCCGGCACCTGTCATGTCGATTGTCTGCAGCTCGATCCAGCGGCCATCGTTTCCGCAAGCCTCCACTGTGAGAGTATGTGTGGAGTTGCGTGCCATATTCCAGAATTCGAGCACAGGGTGCTTCGAGGGGGTGAGGTCGATGCATCCGCTGTAGATGCGGGCTACGTCGTCCTTCTTGTCGGGCACGAATATCACGGCGCCCATATCGTCGTCGACAGGGCTGTAGGAGCCGAAGTATATGTCGTCCCAGAGCGACCACATGCTTCGTCCTCCCGAAACGGAAGCCACGTTCCACAGCTGGCCATAGTCGGTCATGCCGTCGGCAAACGACTCGCTGAAAGGCAGCTGATACGGCGCTCCGCCAAGTACAAGAGCATTGCTGATACCAGCCTCGGCAGTTCCCTGGTCGTTGGCTGCCTGAACCATGTAGTTTACAGTGACCTGACAGTCGCTGGAAAAAGTATCGTCGATAAAGGCGGTTTTACCGGTGACTTCTATCACCTCCGCAGAGCCGTTGAGATAGCGGGCCACGATGTATGTCATATTTTCGGGGTCGACATATCCTCCGTTTGCGCCGAGCGAATGCTCCCAGGACACGAGTATGCCCTGCGCTACAGGAGTGGCGGTAATGTTCGCGGGCGCTGCCGGAGCATCGGGACCGGTAAATACCGTTACCTCGGCACCGGGGCTGCGGCCTGTGGCATTTGAGAAATACACCTCCACGATGTTCTCGCCGACTTGGGTGTTTTCGAGAAGCACAGTATATGCGGCTCCGGCCTCAGGATTCTCTATGGTCTTGAAAAGCTTATGGTTTAGGAACACTTCGGCCTTGAGAAGCTCCCGGGAAGGAGTTCCGTCGAGCAGAGCCACGGGAGCGCTGAAACGCACAGTAGCCGAATTGAGCCCCCATGGAGCTGGCACAACCTCAAGGTCGTCGGTCGGCGCGGGCGCACCGAGCAAAGCACCGTCGATACGGATGTTGTCGATCGCCAGAAGCTCCATGTCGGCTTCGCTCATGGCGTGGAAGCCGATGTTGTAATCGCCGGTTTCCTCCACAGTGAGCTTCACGGTGTATTCAAACCACTGGTAGCTTTGTTCGTTGAGCACTTTTTCCGGCTCGAGGACAGTCTGGGTCATCGCCGTCGATACCGGTTCCTTTCCCAGTCGTACCTCCAGCATCTCGGGATAGAGCACCTTACGTGCCGATGCGCTGAACGACAGAGTGTACTGCATTTCGCTTTCGAGATGCACGCCGGGAGTGAACAGCCAGTCGTCCTTGGGGTCGAATGGCGTGTATGTGCACTGCATGTACTGTTCGGAATAGCCGTCGTAGTATTCCCATGTGGCCTTGTCGTTGTTGGAGTCCTCGATGGTGTAGAGAGCCACGGCATCGGCGGTGGCGAATTTCTCGCTGTATGGAATGCCGAACGCCGGACCTGCGATGAAACGCTCCGAAACAGCCGTGGCGCCCTGAAGGCCGGCTGCGGAAGCGGTGACCTCGGCATATAGGCTCGCGGGCTGGGTCAGTGAGAGGGTGTGTGCTATCTGCACTCCTGTTGCGGCAGCGGCCACCTCAATGTCGCCGGGCTGCAGCACCACCTTGTATGTTACGGCAGCGGCATCGACAAAGCCACCGTTGGCGCCTTTGGCCTCGGGAGTCCAGGAAACGGTGACATCGTTTCCGTTTGCCACGGCGGTTACAGCGGCGGGCGCGGCCGGTGTATCCGGGCCGCTCCATGTTGCCAGCCTGTTGACAGATGCGGGTCCTCCGGCACATGACAGCGCGGCCTCCACAGTAACGGCACCCGGTGCGGCGATGTTTACAGTTTTGTCGACAACGCTTCCGGCTGCTGCGCTACCCGATGCAAGCGACACGCCACCGGCGGTTACGGTGTAGTCCACATTTCCGGAGAGAGCCTCGCCTGCATGTGTGAGGGTGGGCATGGTGAATGTCACACGGGCATTACCCTGCGCGTCGGTGAAAGTGACATCGAAATCGGCCAGCAACGCCGGAGCCTCGTCGGGAGTAACGGTGTATGGCACAAACAGGTTGCACATGCTCTCGCCGGCAGGGAAAGCGCGGGCTTCTGAAGCCACGGCAGTCGAGGTATCGATTATCCACAGCTTCTCATGACCGAAATAGTTTGTAGTGGCGAACAATGTTCCGCTGTCGAAGTCGAAAGTCGCGGAAGGCGCGTCGCCCCACCGTATATATCCCATGTTGCCCACAGATGTGCGGGCGCCGGTGGTCTTGTCGACCTTGAAAAGATAAGGATAGTAGTAGTTTCCCAGCGATGGGTCC
>DKUJ01000010.1:3020-6235 GCA_002490635.1 Porphyromonadaceae bacterium UBA7207 | reverse complement strand
TTTTTTACCGGACAGCAATAATTCATAATCATGTCGGCCGATGACTGCGCGACTCCTGTACTTGGCTACTCCGCAGAAAGCACCTACAACGTATCTTCGCTTCCTCCTGCCATGAAATGGATGATGCAGGGACTTGAAAGTGAAATCAAAATCGCCCCCCGCGTGCAGTCTTCCGCTACACGCGACGCACGCCGCATGATGGTGCGCCGCGCCGCCGGCAACAACGAAAAGATTCTTCTCAACACACCCCAGTGGCGCCAGGAAGCTCCTTTCAACAGCATGATTCCCGGACGCCCCCTGACAGGTTGCGTGGGCACTGCCATGGCCATGATTATGAAATACCATAATTTCCCCGAAAGAGGCACGGGCAGCTACAACGGCGTGAACTTCGACGTGGCCTACGACTGGGATCACATGCGCATGGACAACTACTACAGCGGCTATTCCCAGGAAGAGGCCGATGCTGTTGCCACTCTCATCTATCACACCGGCGTTAGTATCGGCACCCAGTTCGGATATTCCGGTTCGAGCGCCTATGAAGTGAAAGTACCTGCGGCTCTCATCAACTATTTCAGCTACGATCCCGGTGTTTCCTATAAAAAGCGTTCCGAAACAGCAACTCAGGCCGAATTCGACCATATTGTGGAGAACGAAATCCGCGCAGGCCGTCCCGTACTGTACTGCGGACAGGATGTGACTGCAGGCCATGCCTTCGTGGTCGACGGTTTCGATCCTCTCAGCCAGATGATACACATCAACTGGGGATGGGGCGGAATCGACGGCAACAACAACGGTGGCTGGTATGCCAGCACGGCGCTGAATCCCAACGCAAGCCAAAGCCACAGCTTCAACAACCTCACCACCATTATATATAATATCAAGCCGGGCGACGGCAACAACTCCGCATGGTCGCCCATACACATCACCGCCGATGCCCGCCAGCTGGGCATGAGCTCCAACCTGGAAGGCGACCTCACCGCAGGAAAGGCGTTCACCGTCCGTGTGGGCAACCTCAAGAATGTGAGCTACGACAACTTCTCCGGTAAAATCACCGTGGCTCTCTTCGGAGCCGACGGCTCCTTCAAGAGCGAGCTCAGCAAAATCGACGGCTTCCACCTCAACGGCATGACTATATTCTCGAGCGGCTATACCGATTTCGCATGCAGCCTGCCCGAAGGAATCGAAGTTGCCGATGGCGATGTTATCCGCATGGCCACCCGTGCCGACAACTCCACAACCTGGCTTCCCGTACCCGGCGAACTCATCACCACAAACGAGATTCCGGCCCGTGGCGCCGCACCCCAGTATTTCTCGATAACCCGCCCGGCTTCCATCGCCGACGCCACCTTCACCGGCGAAAGCAAGGTTATCAAAGGCTGGAACTACTCTTTCCGCATTGTTCCGTCGTATCCCGACCGCGATGTAGTGACCGTGAAAAGCAACGGCTATGCGCTTACCCCCGACGCCAACTACAACTACACCGTGCGCAACGTACTCGAAAACCAGAATATCGAGGTTTACGTTCAGAATGCCGCCGATGTGAAAGAGAAGCGCAGCATATGGGTAGGCACTCCCGGCACACTCGAGACTATCCTCACCGGAGCCGACGCCGGCACAGTGAAAGATCTGACCCTCTTCGGCACCATCGACGCCCGCGACTTCACATTCATGCGCAACAGCATGAAACTCACCCGCCTCGACCTCTCCGGAGTCCGCATCGCCGCCAACGGGTCCAACCAGGCCAACGCCATACCTCGCGATGCTTTCCGCAACCTGTGGGGCCTCAGGGAAGTAATTCTCCCCGGCAGTGTGAACCGCCTCAACAACGGCTGTTTCCGCTATTGCGGCATCTCCAGCATCGTAATCCCTGCGGCTGTCAACACCTACGAATACAACGTATTCCTCGGAGCCTCGAGCCTGTCCAAGATATGGGTGCTGAATCCGAAACCCGTTTTTGTGAACTGGTGCGTATTCAACGGAACACCCAAGAACAGAACGGTATTCTGCCCCAACTGGGGAGCCAAGACTGCCTATGAACAGGACAAATGGTGGAACCAGCCCGACGTAGATGCCGGCGTGACATTCAAATCGTTCTACAACGACGCCGAAAACCAGCCACCGGTTCCCTCCGACTGTGCATTCGCTGTAATGGAGAATAACGATGTTAGATACACCTCCGACACCGAACCCGGACGCTACGAAAAAGGCAAGAAGGTGACATTCACCGCGGAATATATCGCCGACAACGACAACCGCATGGAAGTCTACGCCAACTCCACCCTGCTCAAACCCGACGCCGAAGGTAAATACTCGTTTACCATCAACTCCAGCACTATCGTTCACTTCGACATGATCGAGCCGGTCGAGACCGCCGCATACCCATCGCAGTGGAAGATCACCGACACCGGAGGCACAGTAGGCCTGCTCACCGATGCCGTGAACGTGCTTCCCGGAATACCCTTTGTTGTCCGTGTGAATTCCTTCGAGACAAAAAACAGTATGTTCTGGGCATTCGTGCTCACCACCGCCGATGGCAAGATCAAGGAATTCATCTCGCCGGTAAGCTCCTGGAACCTTGGCGACCGCAAAGGCCAGAAAATGAACGTGACCTGCTGTGTGAAAGACGCCTCAGTAAGAGAAGGCAACCTTATACGCTTCGCCACTTCGTTCAACAACAAGGTGTGGACTCTTGTCGAAGGCTCGAACGAAGAGGTTATCGACCGTCTGCCGGCTCTCAACAACCAGACCCCGGTATACAACTTCACTTTCCCTGAAAATCTGGCCGAGAAAGCCAACCTTTCCGGCATTGTTGAAAGCGCCGTAAGAGGCCGCGACCTTACATTCAAAATCACCCCCAAGACAGCATCGCACACTCTGGATATCGTGCTCAACGGCGATACCATAATGACGGGCGGCAAAACATTCACCTACTCCTTCATCGCCAAGGAAGACCTGGACTTCGACGTGAAAGTGATACCTCCGGTATCCTACACCGAGGCCACCATCGTGCTTGGGGAAGGCGAGCACCTATACCTGTCGGGCTCTGAACCAGGTCATAAAGACGACTGGGACGTACTCAACCACCAGATGGTAGAGAAGTACCAGAATATCAAAAAGCTGAAGATTGTGGGCAAAATCGATAACTACGACTTCAATTTCTTCAGAAACAACTACATGGTCGCAGCCAACATACGGCATATCGACCTCTCGGAAGC
>DKUJ01000010.1:0-2710 GCA_002490635.1 Porphyromonadaceae bacterium UBA7207 | reverse complement strand
CCAATGCATTCTACAACCCAGTGCTCAAGGGATGCCTTGTCGAGGAAATCATTCTTCCCAATTCCGTAAAGATTATCGACTCCTATGCATTCAACGGCTGCAGCCGCATCAAGGAAATCAGATTGCCCGAAAGCCTCCATGTATGGAGCGAATATAAATACGTAAAACCAGGCGCTACCACAACCTCCCGCAAAAATATGTCGGGTATCCAGGCTAATGCTTTTGCCGGATGTACTTCTCTGGAAACAATATATGTGCCATGCACACCCGGCAAATACGGGAACGTAGGTCACCTGAATTATATTAAAGGCAGCTCCGCGAACAAACTCGAAACCGGCCTGCCCGACAACACCAAGGTAACACTTGTTGTACCTGCCGAATATCTCACCCAGTATCTTACTCCTAAGGAGAATGGACAAGATTGGTTTGCTACTGACGGCAGCGACTGGAACAACGGCTGGGTAGCCGGCGGCTTCAACATCGTAGGCCAGTATCCTGTATACTCCCTGAGCTATGACGCTTCGCGTTGCTTCCCTGCAGAAGCAGGTTTCAATGCCGACAAGGCCGCATCGTTCCTCAAAGACAACATCGGCCTGGAACAGATCGAATGCAAGCTTTATATCGCCCGCAGAAGCTCAGTTACCGAAAACCGTCCTGAAGGTGTCGACACATTGTCGGCCGACAGCAAAATAAAGGTATATGTCGACGGCACCATCGTCCCCGACGATGCCATTGCTGCCGACGGCTCCATCAGCCTCACCTACTACAATCCCAACAAACACGCCGACCTCAGCGGCAACCATACCGTAAAGGTTGAATACTACTATGATGTGGCCTTCAACTGCGCGTCGGAAAATGTTGCCGTAGTATCGGACACCAACGAAAGCCTTACAAGCAGCGAGGTGAAGGAAAACAGCACCGTGCGCTTCAAAGTGCAGCTCAACGGACTCAATGCCGAAGAACTCACCGCCATGGTGAAAACCGGCGAGACAATGATGACTGCCGACGAAGAAGGATATTACACTCTCGAAGTCACCGACAGCAATATCGAAGTGAACGTATATGCAGTGCCCCGCAACGGCGCCACCCTCTCCGCCGCCGACATCGACGTTATCAACGCCGCCGAGGCCAGCAACGTGACCACCATCGCATTTGCCGGCGACATCGATTCCGACAAGCTCGTGCAGGTTATCAATCAGCTCCCCGAGCTCGAGGATCTCAACCTTTCCGCACTTTCCGCTTCGCTTCCCGCCGACGCTCTTGCAGGAAACGAGAACATCACCACCATAACCCTGCCCAACGCCGCCGACATCGAGGCCGGTACATTCAGCGGATGCGTCAACCTCACCAGCGTATCTGTCCCTGAAACTGTTGAATACATCGGTGCCGATGCCTTCAGCGGCTGCTCCTCGCTCTCCAACCTCAGCTTCACCGGCATCAAGGGCATAGGCGAGAACGCCTTCGCCAACTGCGACAACCTCACCTCGATTATCTTCAACAGCCAGCGTGGCTCCAGCCCCGCACGCGCACGCCGTGTGGCACGCACACCCCGCGCCGAAGGCTTCACCGCCGGATCGTTCGACGGCCTGAACCCCAACTGTCTGGTTTATCTCGACGAGAACGAGGAAGTGCCCCAGGGTGTAAATGCCAACTTCATCAAGGTCCTCACCGAGGAAACCGCAGAAGGCAAGGAACGCGTGTACCGTGCTACCGGCAGCATCGAACTCGATGCCCGCTATCCCTTCAGCGCCATCAACACGTTCTCCATCCCCGAAGGCAACGACATCAGCATGGAAATGCAGCTCTGGTCGTCCGACGGCGAATCTGCATGGAGCCCCATGCTGCTGCCCTTCACACCCGCCAAAGCAATCGATGCCACAGGCAACGAAATGATTATCTTCGATAGCCCGAAAGCCGAACCCGTGGAAGGCAAAAACTACATGATTGCCGCACTGAATACCGAAAACGTCGATTTCGAACTTTGCGGAGCCATCGAAGCCAACGTGCCTTACCTCGCGGCCACACACAAGGCCACCGACTCGCGCACCGTGCGCTTCACCACTCCCAATGCCGTTGTGGAACAGACACCCGAGGAAATCCGTGTGCACACTGCCGACTATGACCTGCTGGGCACATACCAGAACCTCAATCTCGATGCCGCCACCACCTACGTGCTCGACGAGGCCGGTTCCTCCTTCTCCGCAGGCGAAGCCGAGGCATATGCCGAAAACGACAACACCGCTTCCGGCCGCCAGGTTGCTCCCTTCTCGGTATATGTGGCAGCTCCCGAAGGCACACAGCCTATCACACTCTCGGTGCCCGTCGACGACGTTACAACTGGTATCGACGACACCCTCGCAACCTCTGCCGAGCTGCGCATCGAGCGCGATGGCGATGACCTGCTCATCCACTCCGAACGCGCTTGCGAAATCAAAATGTACAACCTCTCCGGCATTATCGTGCGAGTGCTCCACCTCTCTGCCGGAGTAAACAGAGTGGATGGTCTTTCCTCCGGAGTGTACGTGCTCAACGGTGTGAAAGTTATGCTCTAACCGACACCCTGTTAACAATCCTGTGAAGGGAGCGGCCGACCGGAACGGCCGCTCCCTTTTTTATTCGCATATCCACCACAAGACCCGCCGGACAACGCTCATTACAAGTGGTTTTGCGCCAATTTATGTTTGCGGCAAACGGTCCGCAAACGGTCCGC
>DKUJ01000039.1 GCA_002490635.1 Porphyromonadaceae bacterium UBA7207 | reverse complement strand
CGTGTCCGCTGAATAGTTACGGGATTGTTTTCACCTGTAGTAATTTTGCACCACGAAATGCCGAACCGATAAAACTGCGGCGAACGGCATTTCCATCATCGGTCGAAGCCAAAACAACCCTACAGGCAAATAGACCGGAAGCGCCGTCGGAACCATGGAGCAGCACAAGCTCCTGCGATGATGGAATAGCCCAATCGGCAAACGGCGTTTCCAATTAAGAGTCTTGCCAAGGCGCGCTTCGATTTCCGGCCAGATGGTCATTTGAAGCAAGAGTGCTCTTATCAACTTAATTGTAGAACTGTTTAGAATTTTCCTGCCATCTATCGGTAAAAGCCGTAGACGGCAAGGGTTTATTCACTCTTTTTTACAACAAGTTCATAAGCACCTGGCATCATGATCCACATTGGCTCCATAATCAAGGAAGTTTTCGAAAACCACCCCAGAAGGCACACAATTGTGTGGCTGGCGAGGCAGCTTAACTGTGTCCGCGGAAATGTGTACGACATCTTTTCCCGTGCGAGCATCGACACTCTTCTGCTGTTGCGCCTGTCGAAAATTCTCGACCATGACTTTTTCGCCGACATATCGGAACTATTAAAAAACGGAGAAGACCAGCATGGCCAATAACCATTGTCACAGCCTCTAAAAAAGCACCATGTACAGAATCAATTGACATTGTGTACAATTATCTGTGGCATTTGCCAAGCCTTGGACTTTCACAGTATATATAATTTTGCAATCAACTAATCAACACCAAACACAATGGCAAAAGTAAAATCAGCAATAACCGGCGAATACATTATCCAGATAAACGAAAAAAGCCAGGTCAAAGTATACAGGATATTCGATAACGTAATCGCCTCGCTCCGAGAAGCTGCCGCCGAAGTCGGCTTCGAAATAGACCCCAAGTGGAACACACAGGAAACTGGACGCAGACTGGTGGCGAATTTCGGTGGAGGCGACCAGACTGCCACCGTAGGCAACTACGTAATCACCATAAACGCCAACAAGAGCGTGAATTCCTACCGGACCTACAGCAACACCATCGGCGCATTACGCGAAATCGCCGCAAAAATAGGCTTCGGGATAGACCCGAAATGGAACACCCAGACAACCGGCAGCAAACTGGTCGATTTCATTAACGCCAACAAATAACAATCGCTTAAAAATGGCAGTCCAGAAAACAGCATCAGGCAAAGTCGACAAACGCACCAAGGAAGGCAAGGCCATAGCCGAACGCATGGCGAAAGCAAGAGCAGCACGCGCAAAGGCAGCCCCTGCCGCGCCTAAGCTCAAGAGAACAGCCTCCGGCAAAGTCGACAAACGCACCAAGGAAGGCAAGGCCATGGCGGCCCGCATGGCGAAAGCCCGTGCCGCGAAAGGCAGCCTCAAAAACCGTCTCAAACGTCTGTTTAACTTATAATCGCCACCGGCATGAAAGCATCTCTTGAATCACTGGCAAATTTTATCGGCTTTGTAGTATGGGCCGATGGTGAATACGATGAGGCCGAGAAGGAGGCTGTCGTTGAAATTGCCGAGACATTCGGTCTTAACCAGCTCAAATTCAATATTGCGGTCGAAGTGGCCATAAACCGCATTCTCCGCATGGACGAAAAAGAAGTGAATGAGTTCCTTCACAAGGCTGCCGACGATATCGACGACGTCGAGATAGGCCAGGTATATGAATCGGCCATGCAGGTGGCCATCGCCGACGGCGTGCTCACCCGCGGAGAAGTGAACAACCTTCTTGCCATCGCCGACGCACTCGGTATCGACACCGACATGGCCTGCCTTCTGCTGTGCGACATGGTAAAGACCGAAGCAGAGCTTGAAATAGACACCGAAGAGGACGAAGAATAAGAGCTCGTTTAATATCCGTATGATGGAAACCGGCGTGAACGGACTGCGCGACATGCTCATGAACGACATAGAACAGTTTATGACGACCCGCAGCGAACTTATGTTCAACGAAGCCGATCTACAGCTCAATCTCGCCGAGAGTCTCCGCCATAACGGCCACTACAACAACGTGTGGCTCGAGTACTACCTCCCCAAAGGCGAGATACCGGAGTACAACAGGCTGTGGCCGTCGCATATGAGGGTCGATATGGTTGTACGTGGCGGTCGATACTATGTTCCGATAGAACTCAAGTATAAAACGGCTTCGATAGGACGTAATCTGCCTCGGTTCGGACAGCAGCTCATCAACGTCGAGCGCTGCGAGGTGATGAAAGACATGGTGGCGCGCGATCTCGACCTCTACGACGCGTGGAAAGACGTCCGACGTCTTGAATTGCTCACCGGCCATTTCTCCAATATCCCCTTCGGCGTGTTCCTGATGCTCACAAACAACCGCGGGCACATGTCGCCGCAGCGGCCGACCTCCAACCAATACCGCTTCTGCATGGCGGAAGGGCGCCACGACCGGCATCGTGTCTGGCTGTCGCCCGATACTCCGAGCGTGAGAAACATGCCGGGCTTCGACCTCGACCGTGAGTACGACATTCACTGGCACCCCATGCCTGCCATGACCGACGACGCCAACGACCGCAACAAGGAGTTCTTCTATACCTTACTTATAATCTGAACCAATATCCCACCTGTCCTTGTAATGAAAAACAATATAAGAGTTTACGGCAAATCCCAGAACCGAACGGCGCTCGGTGTGATGCACGCCTACACGACGATGTTCCCACACGCCACGCTCGCCGACATTCGCAAGGCTTTTCCAAACGGAATCAACCCCGACAAGGGAGTCCCCGAGCTGTTTATGCCAGTCGGCGAGGCCATGAAGTTCAACGACAAGATAAGCCTCTACTTCGTCATGCCCGACGAAGTGCTCACCATGGGCGACGGCAGCAAGGTTGCCGTCGCACAGGTATGGTCCAGACCGTCGTTCGAGCGAATTGTCGAACAAGGTAAACTCTACGGTGTTGAGGTGGCCGAATTCGAGAAAACAGCCAAACCGGGACAACGGGGCGGCTACCGCCTGGAATATCTCAACGGCTACGTCCCTCCTGTTCCGGCAAACGGCAGGAAAGGTCTTGCGTGGTGGGTCTGGCTGATTATCGCGTTTGCTGTGGCAGCCGTTATAGCAGCGCTGCTGTGGCCACGCGAGAAAGAAATCGTGGTACAGGAAACCGTGGTGGAACGCCAGACAGTGGTTCGCGACACCGTGTACATGCAGCAAATCGAGGATATCGAACGCAACTTCAACGCCGCACAGTTTGCCGTTGCATCCGCCGACCTCAACGATGATGCCAAAATCGCGCTGCACGACCTCGCCCGCGTCATGCGCCGTAATCCCGACCTGAAACTGCGCATCACAGGCCACACCTCTGCCGAAGGCGACCCCGCATCAAACCAGACACTATCGGAAAATCGCGCCAGGGCAGCAGTGGATTTCCTTATCCATAGGGAGAATATCGACGAATCGCGGCTGGAAGCCTCTGGCAAAGGCTCCTCCGAACCAATCGACCCCGACAATGCCGAGGCCAACCGGCGCACCGAATTCGAAATCATAGAACAATAACAAATTCATCAACACATAAATCCATCGAAAAATGGCAGAACTCCGCATCGACAGCCGCATGAAGGTGAAAACCCTCAAGGCTAACTTCAAAAAAGCATTCGGCGCCACTCTACGCGTCTACACAACCGCCACATGCAAAGCCACAGCCGATGACGAAGCAACCCTGGGCAGCCTCATGGGCGAGGCAAAAGGAGGCGAGGCAACCTTCGGATCCAACCTGCGGGTCGGAAACTTCGAAAAGAAAATCTCAGAGATGTACGGCATCGGTGTACAGGTTGCCAATTCAGCAAACACCAAACTGAGCGACAACGGCATCACCCTCGCCGCCGCCGGTAAAGAATAACAACACAAACCGAAAAGGGATCCGGCTGACAGAAAAACCAAGCCGGATCCTTTTTTCATTTTTCACCTGTCATGAGCAAAGAGTCCATACGCCGCAGCATCGAAATAAAGAAAGCCGAGATAGCCCGCCACCGCACATCGATAGCCAGCCTGCGCTCCCGGAAAAGTGAAACCAACACCCGCTATTCCGCCAACATAAAGAATGCATCGAGCGCATCCGCCAAGGCAAGTCTCAGAACCCAGAAAGCATCGGCCGTGGCATACATAGAGTCTCAAATACGCTCCGAACTGTCGACTATAGCCGGCATACAGCGAAACATCGTCTCACTACGCGAACAGCTCAAGAACGCAAGATAACATGGCCGGCGCACGGAAAGGCTGCGGTTGCGGCGGATGCATGACGGCATTGATTCTTGGAATATGCCTTGTAATGTATCTTCTCGGTGCTTTTTAACGACAATCGAATCACCAGTAAAACTATGAAACTGCCCGGTTTATCTTTCTCATGGAAACGCGCCGTAGGAATCACCGCCGCTAAACAGAAAATAGCGCGTGCCACCGGTATTCCCACCACCCGCCAGGGCTTGGAACGCAAAGTCGGGGCTTTTGTACTCAATGCTATTTTCGGAAAACGGAACCGCCGCCGATGAGTTCGCCAATGCACAATATAAAAATCCAGCTCGCCCGCGCTCTCGACGACAATATGCACACCCGCCAGTGGCATAACACTGTCGACTACCTCATAATAGGTATGATTCTGGTGAGTACCACCGAAATTTTCCTGTCCACCTTCGATATCTCTCCCCGGCTACGGCACGTACTCAAATGGGTGGATATGGCATGCCTGACATTCTTCCTCGTGGAAGTCAGTCTCCGCATATGGGTGGCTCCGCTAATCAATCCACTGTATCATGGATTCCGCGGCCGCATACGCTACTGCCTGACATTCCATGGTTTCGTCGATGTCGTTTCCACCTATCCTTTTTTTCTCGGCTCCATTCTCCCGTTCCCGACGGAGGCACTCCGTGTGCTACGCCTGACCCGGGCCATGCGCCTCTTCCGCATCACCCGCTATACCAAATCGTTCCGGTTGCTGTCTGCTTCCATAAGCCAGAAGAAACGCGAATTATGGATTTCCCTGCAATTTCTGATAATAGTGACTGTTATCCTCAGCCTGCTGCTGTTTTTCTTCGAACATGAAGCACAGCCGGAGATATACAACAATGGCTTCGCATCAGTATCGTGGGCATTCGCCCAGTATATCGGCGACCCCGGAGGTTTCGCCGGCACTCCACCCGTGACATTCTGGGGGCGGGCTATCGCATGCGCAGTAGGCATTCTGGGAATAGCCATAGTGGCTGTTCCGGCAGGAATAATCGGTGCCGGATTCACAGAAGCCATCGAGAAAGAGGCACACCGCAATGAACTGGAGGAAAACCGCCGAAAGCTTCACAATGCATTCGAACGAAAACTCGACCGGCCAAGCGGCTACCAGCGTGTGCCTGTGTTCCGTACCATTACCGATATATCGGCCCGCGTAGGCCTCACCGACAAAGAAATCATCGAGGTCTGTTCCGCCGACACAAGATTCAGACTCGGCAATCTGGCCTCCACGATTCCATTGGTGAAAAATCCGATGGACAGATTGGCTGTGGAAGTCGCCCACATCAACACCGCATACGGATGTTGCATCGACCGGGGATCGAATGTGACCATAATCTCGCCATCGGGTTTTGTCGACTTCGGCACCACCAACTTCTTCTATTATCTAAGCAAAATCGGAGGTTTCAACTGGATATCACGTGAAACGGGAGAACGGGCGCCATACCGGTCCTGGTATCTGATCGACAACGCTCACGCCGGAGAGCAGAACCTGCAGGCTTATCTTGCCGACATCGCCAGACTGATGGACCGGTCGAAAGCATGGAGCATTACAACTCTGATAGCAAGCGGGGCTGCCGAACCTGAATACGACTCTCAGATTCATCTCGGCATAGGCGGACCCAAAGGCGATACCGGCATGGAACAGCACAATCTGGTAAACGACATGGAAACTTTCATGCAATTCTACGGCAGACTGTCCCAGGACATGGACCAGGAATTCGGACTACATACCGACTGCCAGAAATATCACGCGACCGATACCGGCAGGCTTTTCCATCGCTTCCTTCAACTGCGCCCCGACTCGAACAATCTTGTGCTGCGGATATGCTGGCACCAGGCATTGTGGAATCCGGAAAACATGCTCATAGCCCGGAAACTCGCCATTATAATCGCAGACACTCTGGGAACAGGAGCCGACCGGGTAGGCACCGACCCCACCCTCAGAATAAAGGACATAGGATTCCGGGGATATTAAAATAGATCTGAGAGCGATTTGCCCGATGAAATCAAGAGGCTGTTTAATAATCATTATTAAACGACCTCTTATTTCTTACATCTCGAGATACATGATGATGCTGTCGAGTTCGCACTGCGCCCTCCTGCGCTGTTCGTCAGCCTCCTCCACTTCATGCCGGATGGCTGGCACAACTCTGTCGGCGGGAGCCGGATGCATACGCAAGAGTGAATCCAGTGTAACTGCCGGAACATCGGCCGGTATGCGTGGAGCCGGCAGACGCGGAATTGAAACAGTGTTCCCCGGATGTTCCTGCACGGCCTGCACAGGTACGGTTACAACATCGATTTCCTGTCGTCTGTCGCGTTTCTGCCTGGCGAGAGCTATTCCTTTCACACGGCCGGCGCTGTGGAAATGAGTGTCGTAATACTTCTGCGACAGGTTGCTGACCATCACCCCTTTCGAGGACGAGGCATGGATAAAGTCGCCGCCACCGACATAAATGCCCACGTGGCTCACCCCACCTCCGCGGGTCGACGGTCTGAAAAACACGAGGTCGCCCGGCGCAAGCTGTTCGCGCCGGATTTTCTCGCAGGCCTGCTGCTGACGTGCCGAATTGCGTGGAAGGCTCACCCCGGCCTTGTCGCGGAAAATAACCATGACCATTCCCGAACAGTCGGTACCGTGCCCGCGGCGGTCTCCTCCATACTTGTAAGGAGTTCCCAGCCAGCGTCGGGCCTCCCCTACGATATCGGAGGCAACACCTGCATCGATGCCTGGCTGCTCATGCTGCTCCTGCCGCGGCGGACTCACCGGCGGCCGCACGGCCTGGCGCTTGCCCGAACAACCGACCAGCGCCGGCAGCAGAACAAGTGCCATGAAGCACCAGAAGAGTATTTGCATGCTACGAGGAATCACAGATGCAAAGATATGGACATTTTTTCGTAACTTCGCAACACAGTACCGTAACGGCAAACATTATGCTGCTTTTCCCAAACGCAAAAATCAATATAGGATTGCACATAGGCCACACCCGGCCAGATGGCTACCACGACATCGCCACGGCCATGGTGCCGGTGCACTGGTGCGACATCCTCGAAATACTGCCGGCGGTCGCCGGCGGCTCTTTCACACTTGCCGGCGCTTCGCTGGACTGCCCTCCGGAAAAGAATCTTGTGCTTCGGGCGCTGATGCGTCTGGAGAGCTATATCGGGCATCCATTGCCACCTCTCGACATAATTCTGGAGAAACACATTCCTTCGGGCGCAGGTCTCGGCGGCGGCTCGTCCGACGCCGCTTTCGCGCTTGTGGGGGCAAACGCCGTGCTCGGACTCGGGCTAAGTGCCGACGAGCTGGCCACCCTGGCCGCCGAAGTCGGCTCAGACTGCCCTTTCTTCATCTACAACCGCCCGATGCTGGCCACCGGACGCGGCGAAGTGCTGTCCGGCATAGAATGCACGGCACTGAAAGGAAAAGGCATATTGATTGCCAAACCCCAGACGGAATCGGTATCTACCGGGCAGGCCTACGCCGCTGTGACCACCCGCACCCTGCCCGATGTAGCCGACTGGCGGAATGCCTTGATGCTGGCTGCCACGCAGTGGCACGGAAGCGACCTGCACACCAACGATTTCGAACAGGCCATATTTCCCCTGCGCCCGGCAATAGCGGACATAAAGAAACGCATGACTGCCGCCGGCGCCATATATTCAGCCATGAGCGGCAGCGGTGCCTCGGTGTTCGGAATCTTCGCGGATGTCAAAATGGCAGAGACGGCCGCCGGATTATTCGGCGACTGCGACTGCCGCACAGCTGCCGCCGACTGGCAGCCATCGCCACCGAACGTTTTGCCTCCGGCATCGTTATAATATCGAGACCGGTCCGATTTGGCCGGATTTTTGCTGTACATTACCCTGGCGGCGCTATCACGAACCGATGCCGCCACTATTACATCGAATAGAAACAAGAACATAAATGAGCAAAGAAAAGCACAATAACGAAAACGCGCACACTCCGGAATCGGAAACTCCGGAAGTGATGGACGTGCTCGACACCCAGGAAACCGGCAACATTGAAACCGGCGAGGCCATGGCCGAAGAGGAAAGCCTGCAGGAACAACTTGACGCAGCCCTCGAACAGGTGGAAAAAGACAAACAGGACTACCTGATGCTGATGGCCGACTTCGACAACTACCGCAAGCGCATGATGCGCGAAAAGGCCGACCTGCTCAAAAACGCCTCCGAACGTGTCCTCACCGGCCTTCTGCCTGTACTCGACGATTTCGAACGCGGACTTGCGGCATGCTCCGCCAACGAAGCCGACGAAGCCATCTATAAAGGCATGGAGCTTATATACAACAAATTCGTAAAGTATCTCGAAAGCAATGGCGTGAAAGCCATGGATACCAACGGCGCCGATTTCAACGCCGATTTCCACGAAGCCATAGCCACCGTTCCGGCTCCCGACCAGAAAGGAAAGATAATCGACACAACTCTGAAAGGCTACACTATCAACGACAAAGTACTCCGCCACGCCAAAGTGGTTGTAGGAGAATAATACCCCGGATATGGACACCAAACGCGACTATTACGAAGTGCTCGGCGTGAACCGGGGTGCGACTGCGGAAGAAATAAAGAAAGCCTATCGCAAAAAGGCTCTCCAGTACCATCCCGACCGCAACCCCGGCGACAAAGAAGCTGAGGAAAAATTCAAAGAGGCCACGGAAGCATACGATGTTCTCAGCAACGATGAGAAACGCAAGCTCTACGACCAATACGGCCACTCCATGGGACAGCATACCGGATTCGGAGGCGGTGGTTTCTCCGCCCAGGGAATCGACCTGGAAGAAATCCTGCGCCGGGCCGGCTTCGGAGGCTTCGATTTCGGAAGCGCGTTCGGTGGTTTCGGTGGAGCTACCGGTTTCGGAGGCGGTGGCCGCAGGCGTCCGCGCCAGCGACGAGGCTCCGACCTGCGCATCCGCGTGAAACTGACCCTGGCGGAAATCGCCAACGGAATAACCAAGACCCTGCGCGTGCCCACTTTCGTGGAGTGCACCAACTGCAAGGGCACCGGAGCCAAGGACGGTGTGGCGTTCGCTACCTGCAACCGCTGTCATGGCACTGGCCAGATTGTCACCGAACAGTACACTCCATTCGGCATGCAGCAGGCGGCAAGCGTTTGCCCCAACTGCGACGGCACCGGCAAGACAATCACCGAACAATGCCCGCACTGCCATGGAGAGGGTGTAAACAAAAAAGATGTCGAAGTATCGTTCACCATTCCCGCCGGCGCCCAGGAAGGCCAGACATTCTCCCTGCGTGGAAAAGGCAACTACCCCAAAGGAGGCGGCGTGCCAGGCGACCTTCTGGTTGTTGTCGAGGAAATCCCCCACCCCGAACTTATCCGCGACGGCGCCGATGTGATATATAACCTCATGCTCGACATACCCACCGCAGTGGCCGGCGGCAGCGTGGAAGTGCCCACCATCAGCGGTCGCGCACGCCTCAACATCCCGGCAGGCACACAGCCTGGCAAGGTGCTCCGTCTCCGCGGCAAGGGTGTTCCCGACAACGAGAACGGCGGCCGCGGCGACCAGCTGATCAATATAATGGTGTATATCCCCGAGAAACCCACCGAAGAGCAGAAACACATCTTCGAAAGCCTCAAAGGACAGCCGGGAATCATGCCCACCGAAGCCGACCGGAGCCGTGTGTTCTCAAAATTCAAACATCTTTTTGAACAATAACCCTCCGTCGAGTGTTAAAAAGAAAATCACACTAACCCAACCATAACTGAACAATGAAAGGACTTCCCATTTTCATCGCAGCCCTCGGAGGCGCCCTGGTAGGTGCCGCTACCGCACTGTTACTCGCTCCACAGAAAGGCAGCGACACACGCGAAGCCATCAAAGGCTTCATCCGCTCGCACGTGCCGGGCATCAAAGACGGCGAACTCAACAGCCTCGCCGACCAGATTGCCGAAGAAATCAAAGAAGTGAAGTGACAATGAAAGGACTCGCAACATTCCTTGCCGGTGCAGCCGTAGGAGCTGTAGTGGCCGCGCTTCTCACTCCCACCACCGGTGAAGACCTCCGCGCACGAATCAAAATGATGCTGCAGAAAAAAGGCATCATCGCAGCCGATGACATCGACGAACTTGTCGACCTCATTGCCTCCGAGGTAGAATCCAACAAATAATATCATATCCGGCAGAACATGTGCAAACGCTCTGCCGGATATGGATTTCTCCATTCATCCATCATCCCATATGCTATGACACCACAGGAAACATCCTCGCGGCCAAGTCTTGGCGACACAGTGGTGAGATATCTCAAACTGCTTGTCGAAGACACCCGTCTGAGCCTGGCGGAAAAGCTTACACGCCTTCTTTCGGCACTGGCCGTATGTGCCATCGTCATCATTCTGGCCACTGTCGCAGTGGTGTTCATAACAATAGGAGTCAGCGTGGCGCTCGCGCCTTATCTCGGCCCGCAGTGGTCGCTGTTCATCGTCGCCGGAGTCTATGTGCTTCTCATCGCAGCCATACTCGTTTTCAAGAGTGCGCTGGTGGTGAATCCCATAGCCCGATTCATCAGCCGTCTTATTCTTCAACCACCGGTAAGCCACGACAAGAGCTATGATCAATCTACCCCCGTATCCTAAAACCGGCGACCAGAACTGGCGTGGTCTCACCATACGCGAAATCCAGATGCGGCGCGTGCTGGTGCAGACACGTATGGAAATAGAGAAATACCGCATGTCCACAGCCATGGACCGCGTTAAAGAACGCACCCCTCTGTTAGGCGGTTCCGGTCTGCTCTCGAGATTCGCCGGCACCGTATCCATTGCCGAATATGCATTCATGGCATTCAAGATAGTGCGGTGGTTCGTACCGTTTTTCAAGAAAAAGCGTTGACAACCTGAATCCATAAAACATCCGACATCGGCCATCCCAATTTGCGGTGGCCTTTTGTGCTGTATATACAGTATCCTATCACAATCACATATAGTAGAAAACAAGCAATGAAAAAGTTACAACTCTTCCGCCACATAATGGTGGCAATTCTTATTGCACTTCCTTCTATAGCCTCCGCCCAGCTGAATCTGGGAAGAGTGGGCCAGAGCATCGGCAAAGCCGCGCAGGCTGCGACTCTCACCGACGCACAGATGGTCCAGTACGTTCAGGAATACATCCAGTGGATGGACGAACACAACCACGTGCTACCGGCCGACGACCCCTATGTGATTCGACTGAACTCTCTCTCCGCAGGTCTCACTTCCGTGGAAGGCATACCTCTGAACTTCAAGGTCTACAATGTTGTCGACGTAAATGCATTCGCCTGCGCCGACGGCAGCATACGCGTATTCGCCGGCCTTATGGACATAATGTCCGACGAAGAACTCCTCGGCGTAATCGGTCATGAAATCGGCCATGTGGCACACAAGGACTCGAAGAAAGCGTTCCGCCAGGCTCTGCTCACTTCGGCACTGCTCGATGGCGTTGCATCCACAGGCAGCAAAGCGGCATCCCTCACCGACTCGCAGCTCGGAAGCCTCGGCGAAGCCCTCGTAGGTGCAAGCTACTCGAAGAAGCAGGAGAACGCAGCCGACGACTACGGTTACGAGTTCCTTGCCTCGCATGGCAAAAACCCTGTGGCAATGGCATTGTCGTTCCGCAAACTAAAAGAGCTGCAGGGAGAAAACGCCGGCGGTGCTTCGGAAAAAATCAACCAGCTGTTTTCGTCGCATCCCGACCTCGACAAGCGTATCCGCCGAATGGAAGACCGCGCCCGCCGCGACGGTCACCTGGAATAAACTGTCACCATCTACACCAGTAGATACGCTAACTACCTTATCAATTATCCATATTCGACTATGAAAACACGAATCATTGCAGCGGCGGCCATGCTATTGGCTGTTGTCCTGGCGGGTGCGGCCCAGCGCATAGCATTGCTGGCCGACATCCACGTAACTCCGGGCAACACCAACGAAGAGAAACTGCGTGCAGCTGTTGCGGAAATCAACCGTGGCCACTATGATGCCGTGGTTGTCAACGGCGACCTCACCAACGAAGGCTCCGACGAACAACTGGCCAATGTCAAAGCCATACTCGACGGCATAAAGGCCCCTCTGTTCGTTCTACCTGGCAACCACGAGAACAACTGGAGCCAGAGCGCCACAAAAACATTCGTCGACCTATGGGGCAACGACCGTTTCGTGGCACGTCTCGACTCCCTGGTAATCGTGGGTATAAACTGCGGACCGTTCATGAAAATGGGCGACGGTCACATCAAGCAGGAAGACCTACACTGGCTGCGATCCACTCTGGAGGAACACACCGCCGATGGCGCCCGCGTGCTCTCCTTCAACCATTACCCGCTGCTCGACGACCTCGATAACTGCTCCGACTACCTCGCCGTACTCGAAGACTTCCCCGTAATAGGCCACATCAACGGCCACTACCACACCTGGCGCACATACAACGCCGGCGGGGAAGGCAGCGGCAGCGATTTCCCCGGAGCCATGACACGCGCACTCGACATGCGCAACGGCGATTATGGATATGCGATAGTGGAAGTCGATTCCGAATGGGTGCACATCTACAACAAGCCTCTCGGCGGAGCTCCCGAAGCCAAACTGGCGTGGGCAATCCGCACCGGACACAAGCCCATGACCCGCACAAGCGCACCCCAACTCATTGCGCCGGAAGGCTTCTCGGTAGAGAAAGTATGGACCGACAGCGCCTCGATTTTCACCCGTGTGGGCTTCGACGCCGAGAACATCTATTTCGGCAACTCCCTCGGCCAGGCTCGCGCCGTGCGCAAATCCGACGGCTCTCTTGCGTGGAGCGTACCGACCGGAGCATCGCTCTTCTCGCGCCCCGTAGCGCTGGGCAAAGGCCGCGTGGCAGTGCCCGCCCATGATGCTATTCTTGTTCTCGATTCCGCGACAGGTCGCGAGCGCGCCCGCCGCCAGTCGTCGCAAGGCCCATACGTAGCCGACGGCACTCTCACCCCCGACGGCCGCGGATACATCCAGGGTGGATACAAGCGCATCGAACGCCGCCGCCCCTCCGACGGCAAACTCGTGTGGAGCTACGACTCTATAGGCAACTACTGCCAGGCTGCTCCCGCAATCGACGGCGACGACCTCGTGTTCGGAGCCTGGGACACCAACCTGCGATGCCTCAGCCTGCGCGACGGAAAACTCAAATGGATGTGGAACAACGGCAAAGCTGCCAATATGCTCGGTCCGGGCAATGTGGTGCCGGTAATAAGTGGTGAAAGGGTTTATATCGTGGCCCCCGACCGCTACATGACCGCAATCGACCGCAACACAGGGCAACAGCTTTGGCGCGACAACTCCCACCGCTATCGCGAGAGCTTGGGACGAAGCGCCGATGGCTCCAGGGTATATGCCAAAACCATGGACGGAGAACTCGTGGCAATCGATGCCACCACCCCCGAGTTCCGCGAACTCTGGACAGTCGACATGGGCCTGGGCTACGAACACGCACCCTGCATCGTGGCCGAACACAACGGCATTGTATATGCAGGCTCCCGCCGCGGAATCATCACAATGGTCGATCCCGAAACACAGACCGTTGTTGCATCACTACCGCTTGGCGTGAGCGAAATCAACGGCATCGACATCGACCCGGCCACCGGCGACGTATACGCATCCCTTATCGAGGGAACTATTTTCCGTATTTCACCACGCCGATAAATACCTTAAGCATACATGCCGCCGGTGCGCCCGCAACTGCGCCCCGGCGGCATATCATTGATAACAGGCCATGGAGCACACCTTTAAGAGCTTGTATAATAATCAGGTCGTATATGCATAACGGACAAAAAATAATCACACATATCCACCAAACACCATGCGGCGCACTTTTACTCGGTTCATTCGGCAACAGCCTATGCTTATGCGACTGGCTGATGGAACGGCCACACAACCACGTCGAGAACCGGCTCCGACGTACGCTCGGTGCGGATTTTGAACAAGGATGCACCCCAACCATAGAAACGACAACGCAACAGCTCGAGGCCTATTTTGCCGGAGAAAGGCAGACCTTCGACGTGCCATTGCTGTTTGCGGGCACAGCTTTCCAAAAAACAGTGTGGAACATTCTGCTTAAGATTCCTTTCGGCAAAACTGTTTGTTACAGCGAAATCGCCAAGGCTATCGGCAGGCCGCGTGCCGTGCGCGCCGTTGCCGTCGCCATAGGAGCAAATGCCATTTCCGTTATCGCACCTTGCCACCGCGTAGTCGGCAGCGACAGCTCTCTCACCGGCTATCGCGGAGGCCTCGGCAAAAAAGAATACCTTCTTAGACTCGAACACGCCATATGAGACCTGACATGCCCGAAACCGCCACCAGGGAGAAAACCATACTGTCGATTCTTTTTATAATCAGCATTGCCCACTTGCTCAACGATATGGTGCAATCAATCATACCGTCGATATATCCTGTAATAAAAGACAAATACGGTTTCACATTCGGGCAGATCGGCATAATAACGCTCGTGTTCCAGATGACGTCCTCGATTCTGCAGCCGTTTGTCGGCAGATTCGCCGACAGACATCCACAGCCGTTTTCGCTATCGACAGGGATGGTTTTCACCCTTCTGGGCTGTATCATGCTTTCAGTGGCCAACAGTTATTCACTTATCCTTGTTGCCGTGGGTGTGATAGGATGCGGCTCGTCGATATTCCATCCCGAGGCATCGCGCATCGCACAGATGGCTGCCGGAGGAAAAAAAGGATTGGCCCAATCCATTTTCCAGGTAGGAGGCAACGGCGGCAGTGCCATCGGCCCACTTCTGGCGGCTGTGGTTGTCATTCCCTTCGGACAGCCTTCAATTGCCTGGTTCTCGATAGTGGCCCTCATCGCCGGAATATCATTGATACCTGTCGGAAAATGGTACAAAAAACAGATCGATAAAATCAAAACAGAATCAGTCGCCCCAAACCCGGCGGTACTGGCATTGTCGTCCAGGAAAATACACTTGGCGATATTCATCCTGTGCATACTCACATTCTCCAAATACTTCTATATGGCGAGTATGACCAGCTATTTCACCTTCTTCCTTATCGACAAGTTCGGCATCGACATCAAACTGTCGCAGCTGTGCCTGTTCGCCTTCATGGCAGCGGTAGCGGCCGGCACAGTAATCGGCGGAAGTATCGGCGACAGATACGGACGGAAATATGTGATATGGGGTTCAATACTCGGTGCGGCACCCTTCGCCCTGGCACTGCCGTATGTCAACTTCACATGCACCATAATCCTTGCTGTGATAATCGGACTGGTGATATCGTCGGCTTTCTCGGCAATACTGGTCTACGCCACCGAACTAAAGCCCGACAAGATAGGAATGATGGCCGGCTTGTTCTTCGGACTGAACTTCGGCCTCGGAGGCATAGGATCGGCATTCTTCGGCTGGCTCGCCGACAAAACAAGCATAGAATTCATTTTCCAGATAAGCACATTGCTGCCACTTCTCGGAATAATCACAGCCTTTCTTCCAGATATAGAACATAAAAATTCCGCAAGGAAATTACAGTGACTTGCAATATAACGAAAACAACCACGTTATATCTGTAAATGATATCCAGATGAAAAAATTCGGCGTCCTCATATCCTTATTGCCACTTTTGGCTTCCTGCGACAACCAGGAAGAACCAACTCCGGAAGTTTTTTCCCAAGTCGCCGAAATCTCCAATGGCACAACAACCTCCAGACAAATAACCTACGATAAATACGGCCGCACCGTTAAATACACCGTATCATATCCCGGAGGTTCGGTCAACGCCACATATTCCTATCCGTCCGACAACACGATATCCATACATACCGAAGACGTTGCCTACGGCACTTTGGGAATATCCGACATCGTCCGGGAATACGACGATGAAATACATCTGGAAAATGGCCGCGCTTCGTATTGCGACGGCGTATTCAGCAGCAACGAGTTTGGCACCCCGTTTCAGAAGAAATATCGGCACGAATTCACCTATACATCCGGGAACCATCTGAATGTTGTCAAATGGACCGAATGGAACAGGCAAGGCGATGAATGGGCTTTAGACAGACCCTGGACATGGGAGAATTACTACATCTGGGAAAACGGCAATCTGACCGAAATCGAAGACTTTTCAGGCAAAACCACACCATTCTACAGATATAAATACTCTTACTCCACAACATCCGGCATACAGAATATTACCGATATTCACTATGGAAGACATCAATACTATCCATTGCAACTCGGCGGAATTTTAGGCGCCCAGCCGGAAAATCTGATTTCAGGAGTACAGATTGAACAAGCCGATGTACTGCCCGTTCAAACCCGTTACGAATACAATATAATCGACGGCAGAGTCACTGTCTACACTGAAACACGGAATAACAATTCCGACACCTTCACAGTAACCTGGACGGAATAGCCAAAGAAAAAAATACAAAATCCCGGCAATATGTTCAGCTCGACCTTCAACAAGGCCAACGTTACACTCACTGTTCCTGCCGGGAAGGCGGCAGCCTACAAGGCAAGTCCGGACTGGAGCGGTTTCAAGGAGTACATAGAGGACGGCGTAGAGCCTGATCCCTATCACGTCGTAGTAGATGGAATCCATTATGAGCTGACCGATAAACCTTATGGCGACGAGAGCGGTATGCTGGAGTGCTACGTCGAATCTCCCGTAAGATCCGGCTGGCCTGCCGGCGATGAATACAACGGAATAATCACCATTCCCGAGACCATTACCTACAACACGAGGAAATATGTAGTCACACAAATCAAAACCGAGTCCTTTTATATGCAGAGCGCTGTCACGGAAGTAAAGATTCCGGCTACCGTAAAAGTAATCGGCATGAGTGCGTTCCAGGAATCCGGAATCACCACGATTACCCTCCCCGATATCCTGACCCGTATAGACAATAATGCATTCCGACGCTGCTCTTCCCTGAAAACAATGATAGCACAGGTGCTGGTACCGGCCACCGTAGGCTCGGGCGCCTTTGCAACAATCACATCTACCTGTACACTTTATGTTCCACGCGGCATGGAGAACACCTACAGAGCCGCTGACGGATGGAAAGACTTCCTGAACATCGAGATAAACCCAGACAGTCATATTCTTCCTGAAACAGTAAGCATCGGGGGGCAGCCTCAGGCAATGCTTGTAGGAGACAAAGTACAGCTTCATGCAAACATTACGCCTGAGAACACCACTGACAAAAGTGTGGAATGGAAATCACTTAGTCCGGATATTGCGCATGTGGATGAAACAGGTATGGTCACGGCACTTGCTCCAGGGAACGCACAGATAGAAGTAATCTGCAACGACAACCGAACCATAAGCATGGTAGCCACCTGGATATGCATCGCGAAAGAAGCCGTTATAGATGGCATCAATTACAGATTCGAGTATGTCGAAAAAGATAAAATCGCCGACGCCTACGTAATCAGTCCTGCTTCCGGCACATACTCCGGCGATATTGAGCTGCCAGACCAGGTCATGAACATGATTAAATTCAACATGCGCGGTGTCAGCGACGGAGCTTTCATGAATTGCACCGAACTGACATCCGTATCTTTGCCTGTCGGAACCACCACGATAGGCCTGGCATCGTTCCATGGCTGCCCGGCACTCCGGACAATTACTGTCAACGCCCCGACCCCTCCGACATTCCCGGGATATACAGAATCCGAAGAACAGGAGCCTTTCTCCCTGGCCACCCTCGAAACCTGCAAGCTCTATGTTCCTGCAAACAGTTACGCAGCATACACAGAAGCCGAGGTATGGAAGAACTTCAAGAATATACGGGCGATTGGCGGAGACGAATACGTGGAAGCCAGTATCGACGGCATCCTCTATGCCATCTACGATTTTTACGGAACCGCCACTGTTCTCCCATCTGCCGACTATTCCGGAGAGATCACAGTGCCGAGTCTGTGACTTTCAACAATAAAGTCTACAACGTTACCGAAATTCAGCCCAGGGCATTTGCCGGCACTGATATAGATATTCTGCGCCTCCCGGCCAATATCAAGGCAATACCCGATGAAATGGCAGCCGATTGCCCATCCCTGATAAGCGTAGGCTTGCCCGACCATCTCGAAACCATCGGTGCAAAAGCTTTCTACGGCTCTCCTAATATCCGTTACATCCGCTGCTATAACTTCGGAACAGACAACAGTCTCGTGCCTCCATCCTTCACCAATACTGATGAAAGCGATTACGGCGAGGCATTCTCTACGGAAATCTGGCCGGAATGCATGCTTGTGATTCCCGCAAATATGTACGGCAATTATAAGAAAGCCACTGGATGGAAAAAATTCCGCACCTTCGCATACTGGCATGACTACGACGTGGACCCCAATACAGTGGAATTCACCGGTCAACACGAATATACGCCAGGAAGCAGCATCACTCTCACTCCTGCCACCACACCGGATAATGCCACCATCCTGAACTTCGTAATCAAGACCGACAATCCTTCCATAGCGTCTTTCTCCGCCGGCAAAGACGCCGACAACAAGACTGCACTTATTGTCAACACTCTCGCCGAAGGAGAAGCCCAGGTGACAGTCTACGCGAACCTGGTCAAGACAACATTCAAACTTACGGTCAGCAATGTCTCCGGCATCGACGACATGACAGCCGATGACAGCCATGAAGCACGATATTTCAACCTTCAGGGAATTGAAATAAAGAATCCTGCACCCGGCACTGTATGTATGAAAATAACTGGCACAAGAGTTGAAAAGATAGTCTACACCGCCGACTGACTCACAGACGAAGATAATACAGCCCGTTGAAGAAATGAAGGTGTCGTATAATTAACGCGAGCTCGGCACACGTACTTCATCAACCGCCAAAATAATCAGCCATTTAGCTTAGTGCTAAATGGCTGATTATTTTGCCTTCTCACGAATAAATTCATAAATGTGGACAGCCTGCAGTCGTTTCGACACACATAGCTGCGATGCGAACCATTGGCATGCACATAACGGCGCCGCGCTTTTTACGGCGCTGGGGATGTTTCCGGAGCTACACCCCGGACAAATGCATATTACAGTGCCTTGTCTGTCGATGGCGATATCGTGTGCGGATACATGGCGGTAAGGACCTGCCAAAGGCATGCAGCTACGCTCTGGCCGATTTGCGCCAGGGGGATGCCTGCGATATTTCCGAGAGCGGGATTCCGGTGCGGGGAGGGTGCGGCGATTGAAATACAAAAAAAGCCCCGGCTCGGAGTCG
>DKUJ01000018.1:5692-5937 GCA_002490635.1 Porphyromonadaceae bacterium UBA7207 | reverse complement strand
TTATCGGACAGCAATAATTTCAAAAAGTACAGCTCCATAGAGAATGCAATCACCCGCGACTTTATGGAGCGGGTCGTGGCGGAACTCGGATGGCGTGTTGTTGTGTTGCTTAGCGGGAGGAGGATGCCAGGCGCAGGCGCACGTAGTGGATGATGAATTCGGCCATGGTGTCCAGGGGCATCTGCGAGGAGTCCAGGCAGAGGTCGTAGGAGCATGCGGCTCCCCAGCGCTTGTCGGTGTAGAAG
>DKUJ01000018.1:0-5421 GCA_002490635.1 Porphyromonadaceae bacterium UBA7207 | reverse complement strand
CCCCAGCGCTTGTCGGTGTAGAAGTTGTAGAATTCGGCACGCATTTTGTTGAAGCTGTTGGCCATGGCTCTGGCTTCGTCGATGTCGGAGGCCTCGCCTCTGCGGATTACGCGCTCGGCGCAGGCATCGAGTGGGGCGTGGACGAATATATTCACCACATTGGGGAGATCACGCAGGATGTAGTCGGCGCTGCGTCCCACAATCACGCATGGTTCGCTTGCTGCGAGTTCGTGGATGAAATCGCACTGTGCCTTGTAGATGCTGTCGGGGCCTGACGATGGTGCCGCTCCGAACCAGCCTGATGGATAGGAGCCGATGGAGAAGGGGATGATGCCGCCGAGCATGCGTGGCATGCGTTCGTCGTTCTCGCAGACGAACTGGTGGTTCAGCCCCGACTTTTCGGCGGCTTTTACAAGTAGTTTCTTGTCGTAGAACCCGATGCCGAGGGCATCGGCCACCAGACGGCCGACGGCGCGTCCGCCGCTGCCGAAGGTCCGTCCGATGGTTATGACATATCGCTCAGGGAGGTTCATCGCGTGTTATTCGGCTTTGGCGGCTTTTGGCTTGCGACCCCGTTTCTTGGGTTCGGCTGCGGGTGTTTCCGTTTTCGCGGCTTTCTCCTTGGGCGCTTTTGTGGCTTTTGGAGTTTTGGCTGTCTTGGTCGCCTTAGGCGTTTTTTCGGCATTGGCTTCGCGCAGGCGGTGCTCGATGTTGTACTGTTCGGCGTTCTTGCGCATGGCCATCAACTCCTTGTTGAGGGCCTCGATTTCCTGTCCCTGGTTTGCGATGGTGAGGAGCAGGGAGTTGAGTTCCTCGTTGCCAACCTGTTCGGGATATTCCTCCTGCACGCGCATGAGGAAGTCGGCCAGCACGTTCATGTAGTTGGTGAATGCCGCGAACGGAGTTTCGTATGGGCTGAACATTGAGTGGGCTATGCCGTCGGCCTTGCGTTTGGTGCTCATGTAGAAGAAGTGGTCGCAGGTCTGCAGGCGCAGCCAGTCCTGTTTGAGCGCTCTGTTCTGGCTCTGGCGGACGCGTTCGGCCACGGAGTAGAGTTTTTCGAAGGCTTCGTTCTGGAGGCGGTTGCCCAGCCATGCCGAGATGTCGCGTGCTTCGTCGGCTCCGGAGATCGGGTGCATTACAGAGAGTTCGCCCACGGGCTTGAGTCTTGCGATGGCTTCGGATGGTGTCACGAATTCGATTCCCCGTTCGGCGGCGAAGCGTGGAAGGGCTTCGAGGAATGCGAATATGCCGCTGGTGGCCGGCTGCATGTCGCCGAAGGTTTCCATGTTGAGGAAGATGTTGACAATCTGTTCCTCGGCGGGTGTGGAGGCAATCCAGTCGATGTATTTGTCGGCGGTGAGGGGGAATTCGGGCCAGGAGGTGTCGGTGAAGCGGAAGGCGATGTCGTCGCTGAGTTTACCGTTGCGCAGCAGCATTTTCAGCGAAGGCGCCGAGGCTGCGGTGTAGACGTAGTTGGGCGATTTCCATCCGAGGATGTGCTTGGCGCCTTCGGTGAGTACGCCGTTGAATCCCAGTTCGACGAGCTGCGGGGCGAGGTCGTCGCAGTAGATAAGCTCCGTGTTGCGTGCGACTTTTGTCTCCACTCCGAAGCGGTTGCGCAGCAGTGAGCGGGTGTCGCCCATCTGGGCGGCGAATTCCTCGGGATCGTTGAGCGAAGCCAGGGAATATGCATATGGCTGTGCCACGAATTCCACGCATCCGGTGTCGGCGAGGCGCTTGAGCACGTCGATGAATTCGGGGGCATACTGTTCGAACTGTTCGAAGGCTATGCCCGACATGGCGATGGAGCAGCGGAAGCGGCCTTCGTTGCTTTCGATCATCCGCAGGAGGGTCTCGGCCGCAGGAATGTAGCTGTTGCGGGCGATACGCTCCATTATGTCGTCGTTGAGGAAGTCGTCGTAGTAGTAGTGGTCCTTGCCGATATCGAAGAAACGGTAGCGTTTTAGGCGGAAGGGCTGGTGTATCTCGAAGTTGAAGCAGATCGCTTTCATTGTTTATGAGGGTGTTTGGGGCCTCATCGGCCAAGTACCTTATTATATATGTCGATAACTTTCTGTCCGGCTTTGTCCCATGTTATCCGGGCTACTTCTGCCAGACCGTCCTCGCGGAGCTGTTTGTACATCGCGGGGTAGGATATGATGGAATGGATGGCGTCGGCCATTGCGTCGATGTCCCAGTAGTCGGTCTTGATAACGTTCGTGAGGATTTCGGCGCATCCGCTCTGTTTTGATATGATTGATGGCACACCCATCTGCATGGCTTCCAGCGGCGAGATGCCGAATGGTTCGGATACCGACGGCATTATGTACACATCGGATGCCTTGAGCATTTCGTAGACCTGCTTGCCTTTCTGGAATCCGGGGAAATGGAAGCGGTCGGCGATGCCGCGCTCGGCTGCCAGCATAATCATTTTGTCCATCATGTCGCCGCTGCCGGCCATCACGAAGCGTACGTTGGAGCAGTTGCGGAGCACCTTTGCAGCGGCTTCCACAAAATACTCGGGTCCTTTCTGCATTGTGATGCGGCCGAGGAAGGTGACCACTTTCTCTTTTGTCTGGCGTGGATTGGGTATTGCCAGGAGTTCGGCATCGAGAGGCACGACGGCGTTGTGGACGGTGGTGACTTTCGAGGGGTCGATGCCGTAGTGGTCGATTACCGTCTGCCGGGTGAGGTTGCTCACGGTGATTATATGGTCGGCGTGTGTCATGCCGTCGCGCTCGATGCCGTACACGGTGGGGTTGGGCTTGCCGCGGGAGCGGTCGTACTCGGTAGCGTGCACGTGCACCACCAGCGGCTTTCCGGTTACCTGCTTGGCATGTATGCCGGCGGGGTATGTGAGCCAGTCGTGGCTGTGGATTATGTCGAAGTCGAGAGTGCGGGCTATCACGCCTGCGGTTATCGAGTAATTGTTGATTTCCTCCAGAAGGTTGTCGGGGTATCGGCCGGAGAACTCTATGCATCCCAGGTCGTTGGTGCGCATGTAGTTGAAGTCGGCGTAGATGTGGTCGCGCAGGGCGAAGTACAGTTCCGGCGACATCAGTTTGCCTATTCGTGCGTCGACGTATTCGCGGTCGACCTGCCGCCAGGCCACGGGCACCTGCGATGTGCCGATTATGCGTGCGAAGGAACGGTCTTCGTCGCCGTAGGGTTTGGGAATGACGAATGTTATGTCCATGTCGCCGCATTCCCACATGCCGCGAGTTAGGCCGTAGCTGGCGGTGCCGAGACCTCCGAGGATGTGGGGCGGGAATTCCCAGCCGAACATTAGTGCTTTCATGAGTCTATGTTTTGCTTGTCGGGAGTTTCGGGTTTATTGTACAAGCCGTTTGAGTGTCCGGTATGCACGGAGCACCTCGGCCACGTTCGTGGCGTGGGAAACGGCTCCGCGACCGGTGTATGGCGGGTTGCCGTCGTAGAGCTGCGAGAGGGAGCCTATGCAGCCCTGCGACATGTCGTCCTCGAAGCCTATTAGCATGCGGTCGATATATGCCACACCGCTTACGCCGAACACGCGCAGATAGGCGTCGGCATAGAAGCCTATCAGCCATGGGCGCGCCGGTCCGTTGTGCATGGCGAACTCGCGTTCGTCGGGGCTTCCGAGGTAGTTGGGGCGGTAGCCGTAGCTTTTGGGCGACAGAGTGCGGAGGCCTTTGGGGGTGAGCAGTTCGCGGGTTACCACATCGAGCACAAGCTTGCGCTGGCGGCGGTCGAGAGGAGAGTAGTCCAGACCGATGGCGATGGCCATGTTGGGGCGAACGGAAGGTTCGGCGAAGGTGCCGTCGACGTAGTCGTAGAGATAGCCGCTTTCGTTCAGGAAAGTGTCGATGAACGGCTGTTTCATCTTTTCGGCCTGTGCCAGCCAGCGCTCGCGGGCGGAGGCGAGCGAACTGTCGTTTTCGATGAGGCTTGCGGCAAACATGAGTGCGTTGTACCACAGCGCGTTGAACTCCACGAGCTTGCCAGTGCGGCGCACTACGGGCATGCCTCCGAGCTGCGAGTTCATCCACGACACGGGGTGCAGGTGGCCGTCGGTGCTGAGCAGGCCGGTGTCGGCGTCGACGTAGAGATTCGGATGCCGTCCTTCGAGCACGTAGTCTACCAGCGAGGCAACGCTCCGGGCGTAGCGCTGGCGGCAAGCTTCGGTGCCAGTGCTCTTGGCATACTGCTGTATGGCCCATAGTGCCCACAGGGGAATGTCGGGATGCTCGATTCCGTGGATTTTATCGCTCACCTGACCGGTGTCGGCGAAACGGGTGAGCGCTTTCAGAGCGGTGGCCATTATGGTTTCGAAGTCGGCGCGGTGGTCGATTGCCAGAGTAAGCCCCGGAAGCGCCATGAATGTGTTTCTGGCCAGGACAATTCCCCAGGGGAAGCCCGAGATGAGATACATCGATTCGCCACGGCGGATATAGAACTGCTTGGCGGAGTTCTTGAGGCAGTTGAAGAATGATGTCCTGGGAGTACGCGATGCCACTTCAGCGGAGTACATTTTCGAGAGATTGCGTGGATTGACTTCGCTGACTCCCGCCGAGAATATCAGCGACTCGCCCTGCTTGATGGGCACCTCGAAGTAGCCGGGAACCCACAGGTCCTCGCAGTATGGCACGCCTCTCTCAAGGTCTTTCACATATTCGATGCCGTTGTACCAGTTTGGCTGGTCGACCCACTGGGCCTTGTGGTTGAACTGCATGTACAGTGTGGGGAAGCCGGCGTACATGCAGGTGGCGATGCCGTTTGTCACCGGTTCTATGGCGCGGTTCACCGAGTCGTTTGCCACACAGAGACTGTTGGCCTCCCGGAAGGCCAGGAAGGGGCGGAAGCGCAGTGTTGTGGGGGAGTGGGCCTCCACAAGTGTGTATCGGATGAGGATTCGGTTTTCCTCGCTGATGAGAATCTTTTCTTTGGTAAGGATTACGCCGCCTACGCGGTATGTCATGCGGGGAACGCTTTCGCAGTCGAATTCACGAATATACTTGTGACCGTTTGGACTGTAGACGCCGCCACGGTAGCGGTGGATACCCAGATTGAAAGGGGCGCCGTGCTGAATCACGGTTTCGTCGAGGCTCGAGAGAAGCACATGTGGCTTGTCGCCCATCCCTTCCACGGGAATCACCAACAGCCCGTGCTGCTTGCGGGTGTTGCATCCTACCAGAGAGGTGCAGTGGTAGGCCCCGGCCTGGTTTGTACGCAGCATTTCTTTGGGCAGCGACTGTTCCAAGTTGATGAGCAGATTCTTATCGAACTTAAGATAACTCATTATGGTATTAGGGTTGGTGTTGTGGGTTGGTTTGATTGCCAAAATTAATGAATTTCTTATTGTCGGCAAAGCCGTTGAAGCCCAAAAACGGGCAACATGCCCAATAACATAAAAAGATATTGCTGTCCGATAAAACTTTT
>DKUJ01000024.1:30780-30910 GCA_002490635.1 Porphyromonadaceae bacterium UBA7207 | reverse complement strand
GAGTTAGATGGGGTATAGAGTGCGAGTATATGGAAATAGGTCGGAGACCTTGCACATTCGCTGGGTGCATGGTTTCCGACCTAATGATTATGTTGTTTGTCAGTTACCCCCCCCCACCTAACTACGCTGC
>DKUJ01000024.1:0-30433 GCA_002490635.1 Porphyromonadaceae bacterium UBA7207 | reverse complement strand
AAGCATCTCCGATGCTTTTCTTCGGATGGCGATTATCTGGTTGTAGGGATTATTGCTGTCTGGTAAACATCAGTTTGGTTTTGCCGATTTCCAGCTTCATGTTGGAACCGGCAACCTTCACATCGTCGAACTCGTGCAGGCGTGCCGTGCTCTGCCTGATGGCCTGCGATACCGCCGATGCCACATTGGCCTGCACCCGGGCCTTTATGGCCTCGAGACCTGCTGCCGGGGAGTCGGTCAGCGTGGCATAGCTGAGTGTAAGAGACGATGGGTCGACAGTCACGTCGGTCCGCGTGGCGTCGAGCGTTACTGCTATTTCGTCGTCGTCCTTGGCCATCCATGTGCCGCTGGCGTTTGCCGTGCCGCTTACAGTGGCGTTTACGGGAGCGGAGAGAACTGTATCTGTCAATGCCACCGGCATAGTCATTGTATAGTTTGCCACTATGGTGATGTCGCCTCCCTTGGTGCCCTGAGTGCGGGTGAAAGTAATTGTAGGAGCGCAAGCGAGAGTCCGGTCATTTACGTGCCTGCCGGCTGCTCCGGAATCGTAATGGCCGCCATGGTCTTTTTTCAGAATCATATTTGTTTCGGGCGCGTGCCATGTGCCTTCCACATTGCCGGCGAGTCTTGCAGTGTTGTCACATGAGGTGAGGCCGGCAATCGATAGCAGAGCCGCGCCGATAATCATTTTCGTTTTCATATCTTTTGTATTAATGTTCCGAATGATAAACACCGGAAGTCCCGGAAAAGTTTTTGCAGGCAGCAAAAAAAGTGGAGGCAACGCCGGATCCGGCGTTGCCTCCTGCTATAGGGGAAATCTGTATGATTCGGATTATTCCACTGCGGTAGTGGAGGTCAGGGGTGTGTTGAGGCGCACGGCTGCGCTGCGGGTGTTGGATTTGTTGCCTACACGGGTCGACAGCTCTGCGGGAACCTGGTTGGTGAGGGTGTTGAGTTCGAGCTTGAAGGTGCCGGTGAGGTTGGCGTTGGTCCATTCGGCATCGTTCTCATAGCCCACATAGAGCTTCTGCACCGAGAAGGTGATTACGCCGTTCTTGAGAGTGCCGTTCGCGCGCTGCAGCTTGATAGCCATGGGAGTCTTGCCTTCGGCGAGCATTTCGGCTGCCATGGAGTAGGCGAAGACGTTGCCCTGTGCGGGGCTGAAGCGCAGGCCGAGGTTGCTCTTCTCGATGTAGACGAGGTTGGCGTCCTTGGCGTTGATGTTCAGGTAGTAGTTGCCGCGCATCGCGCTTTCGGGCTGTTCGTTTTCGTAGGCCCACTGGCGGTATGCGTTCTTGAGGCGGTAGAGACCCGGTTCGTCTTCTTTTTCCTGCACTTCAACGAAAGCCGACCATGCACCTGCGCCTTCGAAGATAGCGCTCATGAAGCCGTCGGTGTACTTGGCGTAGCCGATGGTCTTGTAGCCGTCGGCAGGTTGGGTGCTGGTGAAGGTGAAGGTTTTGCCGAGATGTTTCACCAGGGCGCCGTCTTCACCGAGGGCGGCCACTACCAGAGTGTAGGTGGTGCCGTTGGAAACGGGGAAGGAGAAGCGGCCGTCTTCAGTGGAGGCTGCGATGTCCTCGTTTTCGGCGAGAGCCTTGGCTGCGTTTTCGAGGGCGGCGCCTTCGAGAGATCCGAGTACCAGCTGCGATTTGAATGCATAGGTGTCGGCGCCCTTGATGATTTCAAACACCACTTCTTCAGCACCGGTAGCGTCGATGTTCACGCCATCCTGGAAAGCATAGATTTCGTAGGTCTTGAAACCGGGGAGCTGTATAATGTATTCGCCGTTGAAGCTGGGAGAGTAGCTCGTGGTTCCGAAGTTGGCGGATGTCTGGCCTATGAGTTGGAGGCTGATCTTGCCGGTGGCGGGCTGATAGTAAGAATTGACCATCTCGTTGCGTTCTATCAGCTTCATCACCTGTTCGGTGGTGTAGTTGGGGTTGTAGTTTTTCCAAAAGGTGAAATTGTCTACCATGATGTAGGTGTCACCGTCGGAATTTACTTCTACACCGGTGTCGATGTTGTTCAGCGTGGCGAGATAGGTGGGAGCTTCAACACCTTCAACGGTAACGGGGATGTTCTCGTTGATGGTGATGATGTATTCCCATTCGGCATCCGAGAAAGGATCCTCGAATTTGAACTGGTAGATGCCGGGCATGTTGGTGCTGGTGCGCTTGAACAGGTCGGCTTGATAGTTGTAGTCCCAGGCTCCGCCCATCTGCACATCTACGTATTCACCGGGATTCACCTGTTCCCATTCGGTGTACTTGGTGGCATAGAGTAGTGTGAAAGTAGCTTCGGTGGGCCCGTAGGGAGTGCCTTCGCCGTCGCCGATGGTCACTTTGAGAGTATAGGGCTTCTCGGCGGTGACTGCGGAGAAGGTGATGCCCACGGGAACGTTCACAACAGTTTCGCCGGCGGGGAAAGTAACCTCGGTGGGGCAGTCGAATATCTCGGTGGCGGGTTCGCCGTCGGGGTCGGTTACTGTGCTGTTGAGCACCACGGTGGCGGCTTTCTCGCCGTTGGAGCGATAGAGCTTGAAGTCCACGGAGGTGGCGTCGGTCTCGATGTCGAGGGTGCCGATTTCCTGGGGGCTGAAATAAACCTCTTCGCCGGAATAGATTGGGGCGGGATCCCAATTGGCCTTGTCGGTGCAGGAGGCGGCTCCGACAAGAACGAGGCCGGCAGCCAGTGCACTCAGTATTTTATTTGTTTTCATAATAGGCTGTTTTGAATGGAATCAATGATTCGGATCCGTTTAGTCGTTGGTGAGCGGTTTGTAGATGCCTGCAGGCGAGGGAGTGTTGTAGCCTACGAGAGCTTCGTTGTTGTTCTCTTCCTGGGCCACGATGCAGAAGTTCATCCATGCGGGGCGGCCAACGGTGTTGTAGGTTTCGTTATCCTCGAAGTTGGTGCCGTTGTAGAAGCGTGTCACGCTCATGTTGAGGCGTTTCACATCGAAGAAGTTCTGTCCTTCGCCCCAGAGCTCGATACGTTTCTGGAAGATGATCTCGTCCACTACTGCGGCGTCGCCGGAAACGGTGGCGTTGTAGGTGGGATAGCGGTAGGTGGTCATGAACTGCTTGAGCAGGCTGAGACCGTTGCCGGGATTCTGGTGGGCGGTTGCCTCGGCTTCGATGAAGTACATTTCCTCGACGCGCATCATAGGATAGCCAACCACTGCACCCACATTGGGGTCTTCCATGTTGCCCTGGCCGGGACGGAACTTGATGGCGATGTAGGGGCCGTCGAAATATGTTGCTGCGAACTCGGGGTCGAGGAAGGGTTCCTGACCCGAAAGGGGAGTGCCTTCCGGAGCCACGAAGGCGAGTTTACGCCAGTCGTTGTTGTTGATGCGGTTGTAGAACGAAGCGCCGATTTCGGGCATCGCGCCGCATTCGCTGCCGGCATAGCCGAACATTTGTTCGGGGCTGATGACCGATGTCCAGGTGCGGATGCCGCCGGCAACAACAGCGTCGTCTTCGGCTGCGTACTGTCCGCCCCACATCCACGACGAAACGTTGATGTCGTTGAAGCCGGCAGTTGTGCTGAGCCATTCTTCGCGGGTGAGAGGAGTTGCTCCGGATTCGCTGATGGCTTCGCGGGCATACTGGGCAGCCTTTGCATAAGAGGCATTGGCGGCAGCCTGGTCGGCTTTTACTTCAGCCTGATAGGAGGCATCCCAGAGGTAGAGGCGGGCGAGAAGGCCTTTGGCCACGGCCACGTCGGGGAGAGTCTTGGAGGGACGGGCATAGCCGGTCATGTATGGAATTGCGCGCTCGAGGTCGTTCTTGATGAATTCGAACATTACAGAGTGCTCGGCGCGGGGATTGTTGCGCATGTCGCTCTCGGAGGTCTCGTCGGTAACGATAACGCAGGAGAGGCCGAGGATGTTGTTGCCTTCGGGCGAGTTGCCGTTGTTCACAGCCGTGGGCAGCACTTCCCACATGCGTGCCATGTCCAGATAGGTGGCTGCGCGGGTTGCCAGCGAGGCGCCGAGGTAGTAGCGCTCGAGTGCTATCTCGGTCTCGGGGTCGATGGCCTTGATGGAGTTGTTGGTGGTGAGAACGTGGGCGTAGTAGTAGTTCCACGGGTACTGGCACACGAGGTAGTTGGGGCCGAGTGCGTCATCGGCTACCGCCCATGAGGAGTACCAGTCGAAACCGCCGGCGTAGCGCACGTGCATGTCGTCGGTCATCACGTTGCGTATCTGGAGCATCGACGGCATACCGGCGTCGAAGTGGTACTCCTGACCAATTGTTGCAATTACATTCATGTGCGCGGGCATTGCGTTGGCGAATGCTGTGATGGCGTTGGAATTGCCCACCAGCTGGTTGGAGAGGACGTACTGTGTGGGAACGGACTCCTCGATACAGCCGGTCAGCAGTGGCGCGGAAAGTGCCGCTGCAAGCAGAAATTTATATGATGCTTTCATTGCTTATGGCTCGTTTTAGAATGAAACGGTAAGACCGCCGGAGAGAGTGCGGATGGGAGCGTGGTAGGTGTTGTTGGAAGCGCCGGTGAAGGACTGGCGGGGATCGAGGCCCTGGCGTTTGCTCCACACCCAGATGTTGTCGGCTGCGAAGTACACGCGGACACGGTTGAGTTTCATTTTCCTGACAAGGTCGGAAGGCAGTGTGTAGCCGAAGTTGATGTTGTCCAGCGAGAGGTAGGAGGCATCGGTGAGGAAGCGGTCGCTCTTGGCTGCGCTGTACTGGTCGGTTGCCTGGAAGCGGGGAATGGTGTTGTTGGGATTCTCGGGAGTCCAGCTCTTGTAGAGGTCGACGTGGAGGTTGCCGCCGGAAGCGGAGCTTGCGGGCGAGGACATCATGGAGGCATAAGCGCCGTCGTAGACCTGACCGCCGATCTGGTAGTTGAAGGCCACGGACAGGTCGAAGCCTTTGTATTCAAGGCTTGTGCCGAAGCCGCCGTAGACGGGGGCGAGGGCTGTGCCGCAGAGATACTGGGAAGCTGCGCTGTAGTCGTGTGTTGTCACCACTTCACCGGTGGGGTTGCCGTCCTTGTCCAGAACGTTGCGGTAGTACATGGCCATACCGTTCTCGGGGTTCACGCCTGCGTATTTCTTCATCATGAAGGTGTACATGGGGGCGCCTTCGCCGTAGAATGTGTCGCCACTGGAGTAGCCGCTGATGCCGTCGATGGTGTTGCCTTTACGTTCCTCGGGGAGGTAGGAGATGCGGTTCTTGTACCAGGTGAGGTTGGCGTTGATGGTCCAGCGGAAGTCGCGGGTGCGGATAACGTCGCCCTGGAGTTCCACTTCGATACCGGCGTTGGTCATGTCGCCGATATTGTCGTAGTATCCCATGAAGCCGGACGATGCGGGCAGCGGGAAGTACATGAGCATGTCGGATGTCTTGCGGTAGAAACCTTCGAAGCTACCCATGAGGCGGGTGTTGAAGAGTTCGAATTCCACACCGGCATTGAAGTTGCCGCCTTTTTCCCAGGTGATGGTCTCGTTGCCTTTGGCGCGGGGGGTAACCGAAGGTGTGCCGTCGGCATTCACCAGGTCGTAGGTGTCGATGTAGCGGAAGTCACCGATGTTGTCGTTGCCCTGTTCGCCGTAGCTGACTTTGATTTTGAGCAGGTCGACCCACTGTGCGGTGAACCAGTCTTCCTTGGAAATCAGGTAGGCAACGCCGGCGCTCCAGAAGTTGCCCCAGCGGTGGTCGGGGTGGAAGCGGCTGGAAGCGTCGCGGCGGAACGATGCCGAAACGAAGTATTTGCTGTCGAGGTCGTACTGTGCGCGTCCGAGCCAGCCTTCGTTGTTGTACATGGTGCTGTAGCTGCCGGGGCTGCCGTCGATGATTGCGCCTGCGAGCTCGGTGGCGTCGGGCAGGAACATGTAGGACTTGGTGGCGTAGAGGTGTTCGTTGGTGTTCTTATACCATTCGTGGCCTAAGAGGACGCTCACGTTGTGGCGGTTGTTGAACACGCGGTTCCAGTTGAGGAGCTGCTGGATGGTGTAGTCCACCTCGCGGCTGTGCTGCTTGGTAATCAGACCGCCCTGTGTTGCAAACTGTCCGTAGAAGGGGTTGTTGGTGTTTGTGAGGCGGTATTCCATCAGGTTCACGTTGTTGTTGGAGGTGAACTTGAAGTCGTTGAGGAAGCGGATTTCGATGAATCCGGTTGCGGAGAGTGCGTTGATGCTCTGCTCGTTCTTGTTGAGCTGTTCATCGGAAATGGCGTTGGCGCCGGGGAATACCGGACGACGGTTGCCGCCGTTGAGGCCTGCGCCGTAGTCGTAGCGGGGGAAGCCGTTGTTGTCGACCATGATCTGCTTCTTGCCGTCGCGCATGTACAGAGGATAGATGGGAGCGATGCCGGTGGCGAAAGCGAAGATGTTGCCGGTGGATGCGGAGGAACCTTCGGCGGAGCTCATGGCCTGGGTGTTCACGTGGCTGTAGCTCACGTTGGCACCTACTTTAAGCCAGGATTTTGCCTGGGTGTCGGCGCTGATGCGGCCGGTGAGTCGTTCGAAGCTCGAGGGGGAAATCACGATACCGTCGTTGTTGAGGTAGCTGAACGAAGCCATGAAGTTGGTCTTGTCGGTACCCTGGGTAACGCTGAGGTTGTATTCGTGGCGGAGGCTGTGCTTGTAGGAGCCGTCCATCCAGTTGTCGGGCTGGAGCCAGAAGTCCTGACCCTGGTAGTTGACCATGCGGCCGATGGTGGCGTTGGGGTTGATGCGGCGGTTGTAGCCTACCAGATACTGGCCCTCGGGTACAGTGAGGGTGTTGTATCCGAGACCGAGGGCGCCGTTGATGAGCTGTGCGTTGGCATATTCGGTGGCGCGCTTGTTGTTGTAGCCCAGACCGCCGATGTTCACATAGCTGCCGCCGTTGGCCGAGTACTGTTCGGCGGGAGCGGCTGCGTAGTTGTAGAGCGACTGGTAGTAGAGTTCGTAGTATGCGCGGGGGTCGGTCACATAGTTGTAGTCCTGTGTGGCACGGCCCTGCGAGCCCCATTTGGCATCGAATACCACGGAAGCTTCGCCGAGTCTGGCGCGCTTGGTGGTGATGAGAATCACACCGTTGGCACCGCGTGCGCCGTAGAGGGCGTTGGAAGCGGCGTCCTTAAGAACGGACATTGATTCGATGTCGTTGGTGTTGAGGTTGTTGATGTCGCCGGTGTAGGGTGCTCCGTCCACGATGATGAGGGGGGAGTTGCCTGCCTGCACCGAGGAGAAACCGCGCACGCGGATGGTGGGGTTGGAAGCACCGGGGGCGCCGGAAGCGTTGGAGAGCTGCAGACCGGCCACTTTACCGTTGAGGGCGTCGAGAACGTTGGTGACCTGCGTTTTCTCGATGGTGGCGGAGCCTACAACGGCTGCCGAACCGGTGAAGGACGATTTCTTCTGCTCGCCATATGCAACCACAATCACGGGGTCGAGCAGGCTGTTTGCAGGCTGCATCATGATGGTGAGGTCGCGGTCGGTGATGGCGACGTCCTGGGGTTCGTAACCCACGTAGGAAATGCTCAGATGTGTTGCGGATGCCGGAACAGTCACCACGAACTGGCCGTTGATGTCGGTGGCCGCGCCATAGCCGGGGCCGGAGGATACCGACACGCCGATGAGCGGGTCGTTGTTCTCGGCGTCGAGGACAGTGCCACGAACTGTACGCGTCTGCGCCGACGCACACAAGCTCAGTGTCATCACTGCCAGAAGCAATAGAAACAGCTTTTTCATACTTAGAGAAAATTAGACATAAATTGATTGATAATTCGATTGCACTGCCCCTGCAGGGAGGAGACAACAGCTTCGGGAAGCGGCGCGGCAGGGTCTTTGTTCGGCAAAGATAATAACAAATTTTTATACTTGTAGCGATTTGACCATGAAAAATGACCAAACTTAACTATTTGGTGGCGTTTTTTTCGATATCACACTTCGCGGAGCAAACATCGGTGCGCTTTTTTAAGGCAACTTGCCTCAGGAATTAACATTCGTCGGTTTCGGTTGCTCTTGAGGTGGCACTATGAAAGTATATGCGGTGTTTTGCTTGATATTGCAAAATGCCAGTCAGTTATCATGCAGAAACAGAATCAACTGTTATGAGGGGATAAATGCGGTTTTCGGGATGTTACGGATAGAAAAGTGTCGAACAAAGGATATGCGGGTAGTGTTTTTTAATCATAAAAAATATTTTGAGTTATGAAAGTACAAGCCGATACAAGCCGGTCCGAGGCTGTCCTGCACAGTGTCCGTCTGGCTGCTGCGATAATAGTGGCGTTTTTCCTCCCGTTTGCCCCTGCCGGATGCCACAATGCCGAGCTTTGGGGTGAAATGCCTGCCGACGTCGCGTCGTTCATAACCCGTTACTTTCCTTCGGGGCAGCTGCAGAGCTATACGCACAATGCCGGGGTGTACCATGTGCGAATCGACGACGGTCCTGGACTGAGCTTCGATTCCGCATACCGGTGGACCGACATCGAAGGCTACGGCATGCCTCTGCCGCAGGTGCTCCTTTTCGACCAGCTGCCGCCGGCGGTGTACGAATATCTCCAGGGCACAGAGCAGCTCAATGCGGTGTTCGGGCTGAGGCGCGACCGGGTGCGCTACACCGTGACTCTGCTCGACAATGACCTGTACTACGATATCGCCAGCGGAAAACTGTCGGGAAGTACTCCTGCGGGCTGAGCGCGGGCTGTCAGCGCGTGCGGCGGAAACGTAGCGTGCTTTCCAGCAGCGGAAAGCGAAGGCTGAGTATGCCGCTGGAGCTGTCCAGGTCGGCATAGTTTTCGCTTGAAGCCACGCTGCCGGTGCTGTCGAGCCATTCCAGGTCGAAGTTGCCGGCGAATCCGGTGGGTCTCAGTCGTCCTTTCACCATTCCGGGAGTCCAGTCGCCGTAGTCGGCGCCGCCGAGGTACACAATATTATAAAGAGAGTCGCCACAGGCTGTGATGGCCAGCCGGTATCGTCCGCCGGGAACTGCCAGCGAAGGGTTGGTGTCGCGGTCGAGATACTGCCATCGCCCCTGGGGCGAGGCCGGTAATTCCGGTGATTGCGGAATGCTGTCGGGGTCGATGAACTGCGGTTCCGGTCGGTGGATACTGTTGATTGTGTTGCGCTGAATCCTGAGCCCGGCCGGATTGTCGACGCGGAGTCCGCCGTTTACATATCCGCTGAATGGTACTTCGATGCATATTCCGGCTGCTGACGCGCCTGCTTCGGCCACGGTTCCGTGTGCCGATGTTCTGAGCACCAGCGACATGCCCTGCGATTCCAGAGGGTAGCTGTCGTAGAAAACGCCGTCGGCCACTGTGTCGCCCGAGCGGGAGAGGCGGTAGCGAACGCCCATAGGCGCCAGGGAATCGTCGGCTCCGCGTGGCGGCACTTCCACCTCCATGCGCATGCTGTCGTCCCACACTATTGCCGCGCGTGCTGTCTTTGCCGCAGGCGCGGCGAAGCGCACATGCCATATGCCGAAACTCATCGGACCCGGCTCCGCGGCTGCGGCACCGATGGTCAGAGAGAGCACGACAGCCGGCAGTATGGCGCTAAGAACCTTCTTCATAGAGCTGTGCGGCCGTGTCGACAAATTCGTCGGCGGGCATGTCCCACGGCAACCAGTGTATGGGTATGCCGCGGCGTTCCATTCCGCGGAACCAGGTCATCTGCCGCTTGGCGAATTGGTGGATGGCCGTTTCGAGTTCGCTCTCCATGGCCTCCCGCGACATGCGCCCTGTAACATACAAGGTAAGATATTTGTATTCCAGGCCGTAATATATAAGGCTTTCGGGGTCTATTCCCGAGTCGAGCAGGCTGCGCACTTCTCCGACCATATCTTCCCTGTCGAGGCGGTGGCGCAGGCGCGCGGTGATGCGTTGGCGGCGCAGTTCGCGAGGGATGTCGATGCCTATCACCGTGGCCGGTCTCGGCCTGGCGTTCCGTGCGGTCTCGGCCACATCGGGGTGTGAGGCGTAGAAGGTCTCTATCTCTATGGCGCGGATCGCACGGGCGGGAGTGTCGGTGTCGGTGGTGTTGTGGAGGCGCTTCATCGCAGCGAGCATGGCGGATAGCTCCTCAAGGCTTTTTGTAGCCAGGCTTTGCCGCAGTTGCGTGTCGGGCGGTACCTCGGGGAGCGATATTCCCCGCAGAAGGTGTTCCACGTACATGCCTGTGCCGCCCACCACCACCGGCAGCCGCCCGCGGGTGAAGATGTCGTCGATGGCCCGTGAGGCATCGCGGATGTATTCGAACAGGTTGTAGCGGTAGCCGGCGGGCACGATGTCGAGCATGTGGGCGGGCACGCCGTCGTATTCGGCGAGGTCCTTGCCTGTGCCTATGTCCATTCCGCGGTAGATCTGGCGGCTGTCGGCGCTTACAATCTCGCCGTCGAGAGCCTTGGCCAGAGCCACGCCACGGCCTGTCTTGCCGCATGCCGTGGGTCCTACAACGGCCAGAATCCGGGTGCGTGCCATCAGCTGCGGGGCTTGTCGAGGATGCCTGTGACCTTCTGCCATAGCGAGCGCAGGCGGAAGAACTTGCGGTCCTCGTTGTTGAAGGCCACGGAGAACCAGCTGGTGTCGTCGTAGTCGACGTCCCATTTCCGCAGGTCGCCCAGGCGGAAGGTCGGGCGGTAGTTCTTCACCGGGTAGAGCCTGCGGCCCCGGCGGTCGTAGGTCTTCCATGCCATGGTGATGGTGTGGATGCGGTACAGTTCGGTGGCCAGCGGAGTGGCGATGGTTCCGCTCTGCAGTGCGCAGTCGAGCATGTAGGCGTTGTACCACCGGTCGTCGTCGCCGAAGCTTTCGCGGCTGCTTTCGGGCACGAACACGGCGAAATGCAGGGTGTTGGAGCCGGCGGCCATGCTGTCGGTGGTGAAGCAGTATTTGACCTCGAAATCGCTCAGGTCGGACAGTTCGCCGAAAAGACCTGCGGCTTCGGTGTTTCCTATGGACGGGCGCATGGGCATTACCGATACCAGCGGAGTGTCCCAGGCTCCGTTTTCGCCGAGGCGGAGAAGGATGTCGTTGTCGCAGAATACCAGGAAGCGCACTGTTGTGGTGTTGCGACGTTCTGGGCGGGCGTCCTCTACGGTCACGTAGAGGTTATACATGGTCATGTATCTTCCGGCCATTACCCCAAGGGATATCAGATACACCACCGACGGCATGTAGATGAAGAAGTAGCGGTCGGGGTCGATGAACTCCGTATTGTTGTAGCGGGCGAAATAGTACCAGTATTCCACAGCGCCGAGCACCAGGGCTATGAGCAGAAGAATCGATGCCTGATAGCGCGATTCGCGGTAAAACAGCGTTCCCACGATGCTGTCGCCGGCATAGAAGCCGTTTTTGCGGCGGCAGGTGTGGCAGTAGGTGTGGGCATGGCCGGAGAGGAGCATCCAGCCGGCTGAAATGGCCAGGCACGGCATCATGATGAGTGCGGCGATAAACGGAATCTCGGTGTTGTAGAACTTAAGGTGTATTTTCGCCGGCACAAGCCAGTCGGTGCACAGCACGGCGATGGCGAGCATTACCAGCGCACCCATCACCAGGGCGCGCACTGCCATCCGCACAATGGCGGCACATGCGCCGGCACCGACGAAATACCGGCTCTTCATCAGTGTCACCAGCATGTATATTTCCAGGAAGCACACCATGGGCAGCCATAGCCGGCGCATAACCAAAGCGAACATCATGGGCATGACAATGGCGCCGAAGGCCAGCGCCCAGTTGCGCCACATGGCCCTGAAGACGGTGGACATCATGGCGCCGGATACGTTGCGGTCGAGGCGTGTCATTTCAGACGGTCGGAGAAGAATTCAAACATGCGTCCGTACACCACCGGGCGGGCGTTGCAGCCGTTGATGGAGTGGTTCATGTTGGGGAACACGAACATGTCGCAGAGTATTCCCGCCGACTGTAGGGCGGAGACATACTGCAGACTGTTGGCCGGGTGAACGTTGTCGTCGAGGGTGCCGTACATCACCAGCAGCGGGCATGTGAGCGAGGTGGCGCGGCGCAGTGCCGAGGAGGAGTTGTAGCCGGTCTCGTTCTGCTGTGGCGTGAGCATGTAGCGTTCGGTGTACACGGTGTCGTAGAAGCGCCAGTCGCTCACCGGGGCTATGGCCACTGCGGCGGCGAAGGGTGCGGCGTCGGCCGAGGCGGCCATCAGGGTCTCGTATCCGCCATAGCTCCATCCGCAGATGCCTATCCTGCCGGCCCATGGCTGTGAGGCGATGTGCGCGGCGGCGGCGAGCTGGTCGATGGTCTCGTAGTGGCCGAGGTTGCGGTACACGGCGGTGCGGAATTCCGCGCCACGGCCTCCGGTGCCGCGTCCGTCGACGCATACCACCACGAATCCGCGGGCTGCGAAATAGTCCTCCCAGTCCAGCGACCAGCGGTGCAGAACACTCTGCGAGCCGGGGCCGGAATACTGTGTCATTACCACTGGATAGCGCCGCGAAGGGTCGAAGCCGGCAGGCTTGATCATGTAGCCGTTGAATTCAAAGCCGTTGGCGCTGAAGGCGAAGAACTCTTTGGCGGCCTTGAGTGGTAGGGCGCGCTGTGCGTAGGCTTCGTTGTCGAGTACCACGCGGGCTTGGCTGCCGTCGGCGCGGCAGAGGCTGTAGACGGGAGGTGTGTCGGTGTTGTCGTGGCGCGAGAGCATGAAAGCCATTCCGGGTGCGAATTCCGCGGAGGCGTTTCCTTGCGAACCGACCACTTCGGTGATTTTACCTTTCTGGTCGCGGCGGTAGACTGTGCGGTCCAGCGGAGTGGGTGCCGCGGCCTGCCAGTATGCGTTTCCGCGGCTGTCGATGCCGTAGAAATCGGTGGCGTCGGTGCCTGGCTGCGAGATGTCGCCCATAGGGGTGCCGGTGTAGCTGTAGCGGGAGTAGCGTGTGTATCCGTCGGCATCGGAAGCGACAACGAAGCTGTCGTCGCCCAGCCAGAGGGTTTCGTACACCACCGGCTCGATCCACGCGCTGCTCTGCTGTGTGTACACGCTTTTTGCAACGGTGCTCTTGGGATTCACGGCAAAGAGCTCGAAGCGGTTCTGGTCGCGGTTGAGAGTCGATACCATGAGCTTTTCGGGCACGGGTCCGTAGGCTATGCGGGGAATGTATTCGGGATTTCCGGGAAGGTCGATCTGTTTTGTCTTGCGGGTCTCCACGTCGTAGCTGTGCAGCGACACCCTGGAGTTGGGCTTGCCGGCCACGGGGTAGCGCACGGTCTGCCATCCGGGATAGAGGTCGTACTGCTCCAGCGGGTCGCAGGTGCCGCGGTACAGCGGGAGGGAATATTCGGGCACCGAAGTCTGGTCGAATGCCACGTAGCACAGGTTGAGGTTGTCGGGCGCCCATGCCATGGCGGCGGTTATGCCGAATTCCTCCTCGTAGGTCCAGTCGGTGGCTCCGAAGAGGGTGCCGCCGGTGCTGCCGCCTTCGGTTACGGCCACTTCGGAGTTGTAGTCCAGCTTGGCGCAGTATATGTTTCCCTGCGCAACGAACGCCACCATGCGTGAGTCGGGTGAAAACATCGGGTCGCGCTGGCGGCCGAACTCCTTGGACAGGGGGCGCAGCAGGCGCGAGCGGACTTCATATACGTAGTACTCAGCATCGAAAGAGCGGCGGAATACAGGCTGGGCCATGCGCCACAACAGCACGCGTGAGGCGTCGGGGCTTATGCTGAAGCCTTCGAAGTCGGGGAGGGTGGTCTCGCGGGTGTTGGCGATGTCGAAGAGCACGCCCTGCTCGGCGCCGTCGGCTATCGCGCGGACAATGAGTCTGCGGCCGTCGTCGCTGCGCTCGACATAGCTCTGTCCGTCGGGCATAAATTCCATGGAAACGGCCGCCGGCTTGTTGGCCGGGAATACATATGGTGCTATTTCAGCCACGGCGGTGCTGCGCATGGGCATTGCGCCGGCGGCGGGTAGGGCGGCAAGCAATGCCGCCATCAAGGTGTTCAGGAACTTCATAGGGCTACAAAGTTAATCATTTTTTAATGAGCCACGGGCAATTCGATGCGGAAAGTGGTGCCTTGTCCCACCGTAGAGCGTGCCACGAAAATGCGTCCGCGATGGTACTGCTCGACAATGCGTTTGGCCAGGGTGAGACCCAGCCCCCAGCCACGGCTTTTGGTAGTGTAGCCGGGGTTGAACACCGTCTTGAAATTTTTCCGGCTGATGCCTTTTCCGGTGTCGGCCACCTCTATTGCCGCCATGGTGTGGGTGGCGTCCAGCGACACGTCGATTTTTCCCGAGCCTTCCATGGCGTCGACAGCGTTCTTTATCAGGTTCTCTATCACCCATTCCAGCAGCGGCGTGCATGCCATCACCTGCGGGTCGTCGGCGGTGCCGGGGTTGAAGGTGAGGCTTATGCGCGGGCTTATGCGGGTGCCCATGTAGTCCACGGCCTCGGCCACCACGGTGCGCAGCTCCACAAGTTCCATTCTAGGTTCGGAACCTATTTTGGAGAAGCGTGAGGCTATGGTGCTCAGCCGGTTCACGTCTTTGCTCATCTCGGCCAGAGTGTCGGCGTCGACCCCGTAGTCGGGCAGCAGCTCCATCCATGCCATCAGCGAGGATATGGGAGTGCCCAGCTGGTGTGCGGTTTCCTTGGAGAGGCCCACCCACACCTTGTTCTGCTCGGCCTTCTTGGTGGAGAGCACCGCGAAGTACACCACGGCGATGAATGCGAGCATCACCAGAAGCTGGATGTAGGGGAACACACTCATTCGGCGCAGCAGGGTGGAGTCTTCGTAATAGAGGTATTGCACAACTCCCGGGGCGATGTCGATTTCGATGCGGCGCGGACTCGACTTCAGTTCACCGAGTTTTCTGCCGAGGTATTCGGTATTGCGCGGGTCGGAGGAATTGTCGGGCGCAGGCAGCCGGAAGTTTCGCTGGTCCAGGATGTTTCCCTCGCTGTCGGTGAGCAGCACGGGAATGTTGGTGTTCTGCTGGATTATTCCCAGCAGAAAATCGACGTCGGTTCCGGGGCGTTCCTCCATTGCCGATGCCACCAGTTCGCGCGTGGCTCCGGCCCATATTTCCATGCGCTGCCTCTCCTGGGCCTGCAGGTCGGAGATGAGGCTCGACGAAAAATACAGGAACATGGCCACTACGGCAGCCGCGGCCACCAGGAAGGCAGCCTTGCCGTATCGTCGGAGTTCGTAGATGTTTGCCACGGCGCAAAGATACGGATTTATTCGGGCTTTGCAGGCTGTGAGAGCATTCCGGGTGCAACAAAAGAAGCGGCCGCTGCAGTGCTTGGGGTGTCTGCTGCGGCCGCTTGTGGATGTCGTGCGGTTTATTTGTCGCTTTCGAGGGAAACAAGGAGTTCCTTCTCGTCCTCGGGGTCAGGCACGATGGAGATTTTGCCTTCACGTGCGAGCCAGCCCAGAGCCGCGAACGTTTCCTTGTCTTTCAGTCTGGTTATTTTCTTGAGCTGCTTGATGCTCAGTGATTCGGCTGTGTTGAGTGCCTCCCACACACTGCCGGCGCTGATGCCGATTGTTTCTGTGTTCATTGTCTTCCGAGTACTCGTTTTTGTTGTTAGACTTCAGTTGAACCGATTTTTACCGTGCGGGGAACCGGCCGACGCACAATATATAATTAGAACAGACAAGCGGCATATAAGTTTTCTGCGGCGGCTGTTACTGGAGGCTGCGGTAGCGGCGCCGGGGCAGTTCCTTGCCGCCGTTGAGCCTGCGCTTGTGCTCTTCGTAGTCGGAGTAGGAGCCTTCGAAGAATTCCACGTTTCCGTCGCCCTCGAAGGAGAGGATGTGGGTGCATATTCTGTCGAGGAACCAGCGGTCGTGGCTTACCACCACGGCGCAGCCTGCGAAATCGTCGAGACCTTCCTCGAGTGCGCGCAGGGTGTTCACGTCGATGTCGTTGGTGGGTTCGTCGAGCAGCAGCACATTTCCTTCCTCTTTCAGTGCCATGGCCAGGTGCAGGCGGTTGCGTTCACCGCCGGAGAGCACGCCTATTTTCTTTTCCTGGTCGGCGCCGGTGAAGTTGAATCGCGAGAGGTAGGCGCGGGCATTGACGTCGCGCCCGCCCATGCGGAAACTTTCTACGCCTTGCGATATCACCTCGTAGACGCTTTTCTCCGGCAGAAGGTCGTGGTGGCTCTGGTCGACATAGGCTACTTTCACGGTTTCGCCGACCTCGAATGCTCCGCCGTCGGGCTGTTCCTGGCCCATGATGAGGCGGAAAAGGGTGGTTTTGCCGGCGCCGTTGGGACCTATCACACCCACGATGCCGTTCGGCGGCAGCGCGAAGGAAAGGTCGCCGAAGAGTGTTTTCTTGCCGTAGGCCTTTGCCAGGTGTGATGCCTCGATTACCTTGTTGCCCAGGCGCGGTCCGTTGGGAATGAATATCTCGAGGCGTTCCTCGCGCTGTTTCTGGTCTTCGTTGAGCAGGCGGTCGTAGCTGTTGAGGCGCGCCTTGCCCTTTGCCTGCCTGGCTTTGGGAGCCATGCGTATCCATTCAAGCTCGCGTTCGAGGGTCTTGCGGCGTTTGGAAGCCTGCTTCTCTTCCTGTGCCATGCGCTGGGTTTTCTGTTCGAGCCATCCCGAGTAGTTGCCCTTCCAGGGAATTCCCTCGCCGCGGTCGAGTTCGAGAATCCATCCTGCCACATGGTCGAGGAAGTAGCGGTCGTGTGTGATGGCTATAACGGTGCCGGGATACTGGCGCAGGTGCTGCTCGAGCCAGTCGATGCTTTCGGCGTCGAGGTGGTTGGTTGGCTCGTCGAGCAGCAGCACGTCGGGTTGCTGCAGCAGCAGGCGGCACAGAGCCACGCGGCGGCGCTCGCCGCCGGACAGTGTGTCGACAACCTGGTCGTCGGGCGGGCATTGCAGCGCGTCCATGGCACGTTCCAGGCGGTTGTCGATGTTCCAGGCATCGGCGGCGTCGAGGGCGTCCTGCAGTTCGGCCTGCCGGGCGATGAGGGCGTCCATCCTGTCGGGGTTCTCAAGCACGTCGGGGTCGCCGAAGGCTTCATTGACTTTCTCGAATTCCGCAAGGAGATCCATAACCGGTTTCACGCCCTCGCGGACGACTTCGATTACGGTCTTGCCCGGTTCGAGGTGCGGTTCCTGCTCGAGGTATCCCACGGAATAGCCCGGCGCGAACACCACTTCGCCCTGGTATTCCTTGTCGACTCCTGCGATGATTTTCAGCAGCGAGCTCTTGCCCGAGCCGTTAAGACCGATGATGCCGATTTTGGCGCCGTAGAAGAACGAAAGGTATATGTTTTTCAGAACCTGTTTCTGTGGAGGGTAGGTCTTGCTCACCCCCACCATGGAGAAAATTATTTTCTTGTCGTCTGCCATGTGTAGGTAGATGTAGGGTTATGGTTATCGCCGTTTTGCTGCGGGAGCGTATTTGGCGGGGTAGTCCACCCGTGTGCGGCCGGTGGCTATGTTGTTGAGCTTGCCGCGGATGAGTTGCCGGCGGATGCCCGATATGTGGTCGATGTACAGCTTGCCCTCGAGGTGGTCGCATTCGTGCTGTACGATGCGTGCCAGAAAGCCTTTGATTTCCTCGCAGTGCGGCTGGAAGTCCTCGTCGAGCCATTTCAGGGTTATGTGTTCCACCCTCGGCACGTTTTCGGAGATTCCGGGGAGGCTAAGGCAGCCTTCGCTGCGCGATATGGCCGGCTCGTCGAAAATTTCGATTTCGGGGTTGATGAGTGTCATCTTGCGGCCTGCGCATTCCGGGAAGCTGTCGCTCACGGGGTCGGCGTCGATGACCACAAGGCGTATGTTGCGGCCGATCTGCGGAGCCGCCAGCCCCACACCCTCGCTGAGGTACATGGAGTCGAACATTTGTGCCACCAGCTCTTTAAGCTCGGGATACTCCGGGCCTATAGGCTCGGATACGGCGCGCAGCACGGGGTGGCCATAGAGGTAGACGGGAAGTTTCATTATCTGTTGCGGATACTTTCGAGATAGTCGTTGAGAATTATGGCGGCGCTTATTTTGTCGACGAGCGCCTTGTCGCGACGGTCGGTGCGGTTCAGTCCGCCGTCGAGCATGGCACGGTGCGCCAGCACGGAGGTGAAGCGTTCGTCGTACAGCTCCACGGGAATGTCGGGCAGCGCTTTGCGCAGCCGGGCCAGAGCCGGGCGCATGAAACGCTGCGACTCCGACGGGCGGTCGCGCATGTCGCGAGGTTCGCCCATGATTATCGCATCGAGAGGCTCACGTGAGGCGTAGTCTCTGACAAAATCGACCAGCGATGCAGTGGCAACGGTGTCGAGTCCGTTGGCGACAATACGCAGGGGGTCGGTCACGGCTATGCCGCAACGCTTGCGTCCGAAATCGATGGCCATAAGTCGTCCCATGCCACAAAATTACAAAAATTCCATCATATGCAGAAATAGGCTTCGGGTGGTGCTGTGGTTCGCAGGGAAATTTCGTTATTAGCGGGTTTGCGGGCGAACCGATTAATATGTATTTTTGTCTGTCTATATAATATAGTTGAATCATGATAATGGATATCGTATGGCTCGTGGCGGGCCTGGTGCTGATACTTGTCGGTGCCAATATTCTCACCGAGGGCGCTTCGGCCATTGCCCGGCGCATTGGTGTGAGCGAGCTGGTGGTTGGGCTAACGGTAGTGGCTTTCGGCACATCCGCGCCGGAACTCGCCATCTCCGTGCTTGCCGCCGTGGGCGGAAGCGCTCCATTGGCCATAGGCAATGTAGTGGGAAGCAATATTTTCAATATTCTTGTTATTATCGGTGTTACCGCACTTGTGCGACCCATTGTTATGGAACGGAGTGTGATGACTATGGAGATTCCCATGGTGCTGCTGTCGTCGGTGGTACTTCTTGTGCTTGGCAACAGCGGATGGCTGAACGGCTATGGCGACAATGAGGTGTCGCGTGTGGCGGGTATTTTCCTGCTGGTCTTCTTCCTGCTGTTCATGCGCTATACTTTCGCCAGCGCCCGGCATCCGGATTTTTCCGGCAAGGATGCCGCACCGTCCGGCGGTTCCGGCGATGAAAAACCGCCGATGGCCGTGTGGAAGTCGGTGCTCTTCGTTCTCGGCGGACTCGCCGCGCTTGTCTGGGGCGGCGACCGCTTTGTCGAGGGCGCTTCGGGCATCGCGCAAGGTCTGGGAGTCAGTGAGGCTGTGATTGGCCTCACCATCGTGGCCGCAGGCACTTCACTTCCCGAGCTGGCCACCTCTGTGGTCGCGGCGGTGAAAGGCCGTCCAGGGCTGGCGCTGGGAAATGTAATAGGCAGCAACATATTCAATGTGCTCATGGTTCTGGGCCTGTCGGCTACCATTCGTCCGCTGCCCTTTGGCGGAATCGGCAACTTCGACCTTGGCACACTCCTTGTGGCTTCGGTGCTGTTCTGGCTTTTCGGCTGGCTGTTCCGCGAGCGAACCATCACCCGTGCCGAAGGCGCTGTGCTGGTGGCTGTTTATGTGGGCTACGTGGCGGTATTGATATCGCGGCTGTGATTTGTCGCCGGAAAAGCTTATCTTTGCGGACATATGGCGCACCATAACGAACTCGGCAGATGGGGCGAGGACATCGCTGCCGCCGCCCTCGAGGCCGAGGGTGCTGTTATCCGCGAGCGCAACTGGCGCATGGGGCGTCTGGAAATCGACATTGTGGCATGCAAGGGTGCCGATCTGATATTTGCCGAGGTGAAGACCCGGGCCGATGCCGACGAGGACCCTCTCGAGGCTGTCGACGAGCGCAAGATAGCCCATATGGTGCGGGCAGCCGAGGCTTATCTCCGCGGCTGCGATGTGCCTTTCGGGGTGAGGTTCGACCTTTTCGCTATCCGCGGCACTCCCTCCAGCCACACCGTAGAGCACATTCCCGACGCATTCTATCCTCCTTTGAAAAGCTACCGCTGAGTGCGGTGGCATAAACAGAAAATCCAAAGAAAACAACAATATGGCACACGAATCCGAAATACGGCTCGCCGCTCTGCGCGGGCTGATGAAAGCAAAGGGCATCGATGCAGCGGTGATTCCGCAGGCCGACCCGCATCTGAGCGAATACCTCGCTCCTCACTGGCAACTGCGCCGCTGGCTTAGCGGATTCACCGGCTCGGCCGGCGATCTGGTGGTGACAGCCGACCAGGCTTGTCTGTGGACCGACTCACGATACTTCATCCAGGCTACACGCCAGCTCGAAGGCTCGGAAATAGAACTTATGAGAGACGGCCTCGCCTCGACACCGGGCATAGGCCACTGGCTGTGCATCAACCTGCCCGAAGGCGCCACTGTGGGCGTCGACGGCATGCTGTTGCCCGTGCCGCGCCTGGCCGACCTGCAGGGCGAGCTTCAGAAGGCCGGAATAAAAGTCGATGCATCCTTCGACCCTTCAGCCGTGTGGCTCGACCGCCCGGAAATGCCCTCGGGAAAGATATATGTGCACGATGTGGCCTACGCTGGAGAGTCGGCAAGCTCGAAAATAGGGAAGATTCTTGCCGCGACAGCCGAGGCCGGCGCCGGCGCAATCTTCATTTCGGCACTCGACGAGATTGCATGGACTCTCAACATACGCTGCGACGATGTGCGCCACACACCGGTGGCCACCTCCTATCTGTTCCTCAGCCCCGACCGCAACATCCTCTTTGTCGACAGCTCCAAGACCGATGCCGCGCTTCTGGAATACCTCGCCGCCGAAGGTGTGGGTGTGATGGGATACACCGAGGCCGGTGCATTCCTGGCATCCCTGCCGGATGCCGCCACTGTGCTGGTGGACCCGGCGCGCACTTCGGGGCGCATGCACTCCCTGCTTGCAGGCAGGGCTGTCAACACCGCTCTTTCGCCGGCATCGGCACTGAAATCGGTGAAGAACGACATACAGCTGCAGGGCATACGCAGGGCCATGGTGCGCGATGGCGTAGCACTGGTACGCTCTTTCCGTGAAATCGAGCGGGCGATAGCCACTGGCACCGAAATAACCGAGATGGATGTCGCCGCCATCCTGAAGAAATATCGCTCGCAGGGCGAGAATTACCGCGACGAGAGCTTCGGCACCATCGCCGGCTACGGTCCCCACGGAGCCATTGTTCACTACGAGGCCACCGAGGCTACCAATTCCGTGCTGGCGCCCCACGGGCTCCTGCTGGTCGACAGCGGCGCACAGTATCTCGACGGCACCACCGATATAACCCGCACCATCGCTCTGGGTACGCCAACTGCCGAGGAGCGACGCGACTTCACTCTGGTGATGAAAGGCCATATCGCCCTGGCCACCATGATGTTCCCCGACGATACGCGCGGCGCGCAGCTCGACGCCATCGCGCGCCAGTATCTGTGGCGCAACGGGATGAGCTATCTCCACGGCACCGGGCATGGCGTTGGCCACTTCCTTGGAGTGCATGAAGGCCCGCAGAGCATCCGTCTGAACTGGGTGGATGCAGTGCTCCGTCCGGGCATGATCACCTCCAACGAACCGGGACTGTACCGCGCCGACATACACGGCATCCGATGCGAGAATCTTGTGCTGTGCCGCCGTGCGTGCACCAACGAATTCGGCAACTTCCTGCGTTTCGAGACGCTCACCCTCTTCCCCTTCGATCTCCGGTTGTTCGACGTGGACATGCTGACCTCCGATGAAATCGAATGGCTCGACAGCTACCACCGCACTGTCTTCGAACGTCTCTCGCCATATCTCGACGCCGAGGAACGGCAGTGGCTGGAATGCAGGACACGTTCCATAACCGACAATCTCCCTTTCTGACCAATGGCCCTGATAATTCCTCTGCGCGGATTTACTCCCCGCATCGGCAAAGAGTGCTTCCTTGCCGAAAACGCCACAGTGGTCGGCGATGTCACCATGGGCGACCAGTGCAGCATCTGGTTCAATGCCGTGTTGCGTGGCGATGTGAACACAATAACCATAGGCAACCGTGTGAACATCCAGGACGGAAGCGTGCTGCACACGTTATATCAGAAGTCCACCATAGAAATCGGCGATGATGTGAGCATAGGGCACAATGTGACTATCCATGGTGCTAAAATCCGCGATTTCGCCCTCATAGGAATGGGAGCCGTGGTGATGGACGATGCCGAAGTTGGCTCCGGTGCCATTGTGGCTGCCGGCTCTGTCGTGCTCGCCAGAACAAAAATCGGCCCTAATGAGCTGTGGGGCGGTGCTCCCGCGAAGTTCATCAAGATGGTCGACCCGGCCCAGTCAAAGGAGATGAACATCAGAATCGCCAAGAACTATCTCATGTACTCCAAGTGGTACGACACCGACGAGTAACTACCGTATATTAGCCGATAACCTAAACCGGAGGTTGTGTCGTTGATGCACAACCTCCGGTTTCTATATGAAACGGTGTCATAGGCGCCCTGGAGCCGTGAGGATGTGGTACACCAGGTCGTAGAGCAGCTGGTGCTCGTTCTGCCTGGAGTCTACGCCCTTGCTCATGGCGTCGAAGCGTCGTATGGCGGAAATGATTTCCACCGTTTTCACCGGTGAGTAGTTGCTCATGCCTTTGAGGATGCGTTTGGCGGCGAAACTGTTGCGGAGTCCGAGTTCGTTGGCGATACCGTCGGCCGAGCGGTCGGCGGCATAGTGGCCGGTGAGCACATCGGCGAAGAAATTGAAAACCGAGGATGCCACAAGCACAACAGGCGCTTCCTTGGTGTGTGTGCGGAAGTAGGCGAGGATGCGGAATGCCTTGGCCGCGTTTTTTTCGGCAAGGGCGTCGACAAGTTCGAAACTGTTGTATTCGCGGCTGATGCCTATATTGCGCTCTATCACCTCGGGAGTCACCGCCGCGCCCGAAGGCAGAAGAGTGGCGAGCTTGTCGATTTCGTTGTGCAGGCGCGTGAGGTCGGTGCCTATGAAATCGCGCAGCATCTCGAGGCTTTTGGGGTCGGCGGTAAGCCCTTTTGAACGCAGGTAGTTGCCGATTGCCGCCGGGGCGTTGTATTCGGTAATCTTCTTTGACTCGAACAACACGCCTCCGCCATTGCGCACTGCCGCCAGTAGGTCCTTGCCCTTGGCCTGGGCGCCGCGGAAGGCAACAACAAGCACTGTGGAGGCAACAGGAGAGGCTATGTAGGGCGCCAGACGGTTTATGGCATCGGCGCGCGCACCCTGCGCCTCCTTCACAATCACCACCTGCCGCTGCGCCATCATGGGCACGCGCCGGCAGATGTCGATAATGGCCGACGGTTCGGTCTGGGTGGCGTAGAGAGTGTACTGGTTGAACTCCTTCTCGTCGGAAGGCAGAATTTTGTCGAATTCTTCCAGCAGACGGTCGATGTAGTAGCCTTCTTCGCCATGCAGCAGATATACAGGAGCGTATCGGCCTGCGGCAATGCTCTTGCGCAGCTCATCGAAAGTGGGAGTGGATGTGGATGCCATATATGTCGGGAGGGTGATGCTGAATATTTTTGTAAATTTACGGCAAATTTACCGAACCGCAGCAACAAAAGATGACCGAATTGCCCGCCCTCGCCCTGCCTGCCGCCGATATAGCTGTGCGCGCCGCCGACAACGGCCCCGAGGTGTACGATGCCCTCAGGCGCAAATGGGTGGCGCTGACTCCCGAGGAATGGGTGAGGCAGAATTTCACAGCCTTCCTTGTAGCACACAGGGGCTACCCGGCGGGGCTGCTTGCCAATGAGGTCGGCCTGCGCTTGAACGGGACGTTGAAGCGATGCGACGGCCTGGTCTACGACCGCCGTCTGCGCCCCCTGGTCGTTATGGAATACAAGGCTCCGCATGTGGCAATCACCCAGAAGGTGTTCGACCAGATTGCCCGCTACAACATAGTCGTGGGCGCTCCCTATCTCATTGTCAGCAACGGAATGCGCCACTACTGCTGCCGCTTCGGCTCCGGAGGCTACTCCTTCCTGCCCGACATCCCCCGCTACGACGAAATGGTGTGATAGCTGTATTTACGGGTTGTTATAATTGTCTGAACCTCTGAATATTGTCAGCTCATCTGTCGGGAGCCTCGAAGCCGTCGGCTTATCCATACTCCTCGGCGGCCGCTGACTTTATTTTCCGATTCGGTACAATGTGGCAATGACGGGAACATGTGTTCTTGTTTTCGGGCAAAAATCGGCGGGAGCGGACGTAATCAAAATTAAATTATTATTTTTGCGTGAATTTTCGCGACAGTCGATGACTATACTTGAAACTTTCCAGCACCGGCACGCCGACGATCTGGCTCTGCTCAACGAGCGGATAGCCCTGCAGTTGGCAAGCTCCAATCCGATGATGAGCAGTATCGTCGGTGCCCAGTTGCGCACCAAAGGGAAGCAGCTGCGGCCGCTTCTGCTCATGGTGTGCGCCCGCATGTTCGGCCCCGTGACTGAGAAGGTTGTAGAGGCTGCCGCTGCCGTGGAATTGCTTCATAATGCCTCGCTGATTCACGACGATGTGGTGGACAATGCGTTCACCCGTCGCGGAAAGCCTACGGTGAATGCCGTGTGGGACAATCATATAGCTGTGCTTGTTGGTGACTTCTTCACCTCGTCGGCCATGCAGGAGGCAATCGCCACCGGCGATATACGCATTGTGGAATCGCTCTGCAGCCTGGGACGCCACTTGTCGCTGGGCGAAATCGACCAGATTTTCAACGCCCGCGAGCATTCCATATCCAAGGCCAACTATATGGCCATAATAGACTACAAGACGGCTTCGCTTTTTGTCAGCAGCGCCCGCATGGGCTGTCTGGCCGCCGGTGTGGACGACTGGCGCATGACTGCGCTCGAGGAATATGCCCGCGCCTTCGGCCGCTGCTTCCAGATTCGCGACGATATATTCGATTACAGCGCCGGGAGCGCCGCGCTCGGAAAGCCCACGGGAAACGACCTCCGCGAAGGCAAAATCACTCTTCCGCTTCTTGCTGCCCTCGAGGCCGCGCCGGAGAGTGCCGAGCGCTCGAGGGTTGTGGAAATCCTCGACGGTGACAGCATCGCCGACGGCGACATTGCAATGGTGATGGACTTCGCCCGCCGCAACGGAGGCATAGAGCTGGCGCAGGCCGAAATGGAGAATCTGCGCGGACGTGCGGTGGAAGCCCTCGCCCCGCTGGACGACAGCGAACAGAAGCGCGAGCTGATCGATTTGCTGGGCTTCATCATTGACCGAACTTACTGACCCATGCCAAGGTCGCCGCATTCACTACTGAAGTCCATGGCCACGGCGGCAGTGGCAGCACTGGCGGCATCGTCGTGCGCCAATATGGGACGCCTCGAGGGCGGTCCACGCGACGAGAATCCGCCTGTATTCCTGCGTTCCAATCCCGCTCCCGGTGCCACGAACGTGGACCGCACGCGTTTCACCCTTGTTTTCGACGAGAACATACAGCTTGAGGACGCTTTCACCAAGGTGGTGGTGTCGCCGCCGCAGAAGCAGCCGCCCCAGGTCAGCGCCAACGGCCGCAGGCTCAGCGTGGAGCTCCGCGACAGCCTGCTGGACAGCACAACCTATACAATCGACTTTGCCGATGCCATAAAGGACCTCAACGAGGGCAATGTGCTCGACGGCTTCGCGCTGGACTTCTCCACGGGTTCAACCATCGATACCCTGCGCATATCCGGCATAGTGCTCCAGGCCGAGAACCTCGAGCCAGCCCAGGGCATGCTTGTGGGCGTGTACTCCAATCTCGAGGATTCCGCGGTGAGCACGCTGCCGATGGAGCGTATCGCCCGCACCAACCAGCTGGGGCAGTTCACGGTGCGCAATCTGCCTCCGGGCGAATACCGCGTGTTCGCTGTCAACGACCTCAACCGCGACTATCACTGGGACCGTTCGGAGGATGTGGCCTTCTTCCCGGGTGTTGTATCGCCGTCGGTGGAGCGGATAACAGTTACCGACACGCTCTTCGCTGCCGACCGCAGCGACTCGCTGGTGATGCGCGATGGAGTGAGGTATCTCCCCAATGACATCTTCCTCAGCTGGTTCAATGTGGGCTACAGTCCCGCCTATCTTTCCGATTACAAGCGCCCCGAACGCAGGCGCATAACCATAAACTTCGCCGCCGAGGTCGACAGCATGCCGCAGGTGAGCATCGTCGACGGTGCTCCGGGAGCCGGACGTCCTGCCGCGGAATGGGCGCTTCAGAGGCTCAGTGCCGGCAACGATTCCCTCGAACTATGGATTGCCGACCCGGAGGTGCTTGCCGCCGACTCGTTGCGTCTGGGTGTGAGATATTTGAAAACCGACTCCACCGAACAGCTCGTATGGACAACCGATACCCTCCGTTTTTTCTTCCGCGACCAGAAGATTTCAAAGAAAGATCTGGAAAAGGCCGAAAAGAGGGAACTCGAGCGCATTGCCAGGGCCCGCGAGAACGGGAACTTCACTGTCGACAGCCTCACCGGCGACACCGTGTGGCCGCCGCGCCCCGACATGGAGTATTTCAATCTGCGCCTTCCGGGCAGCAAGCAGGATGTTAACCGGCCTTTGCTCCTGGCCTCCGATACTCCTTGGGAATCGCTGGACTCCGCAGGTCTTTATCTTGATATCAAGGCGGATACACTGTGGAAGCCGGTGGCAGCCTCGCTGCGCCCCGATTCGTCGAATCTGCTCACGAACCGCCGTATCGACCTTGCCTGGGAGCCTGGCGCGACCTACCGGCTTACCGTCGATACCCTGGCGGCACGGAGCATCTACGGCACATGGAACCGTCCTTTCTGCCAGGAATTCACCGTGGCCAGTCTCGAGGATTATTCGAACCTGAGTTTCACGCTTCCAGGCACCGATTCCGTGCAGGTGGTCGTTGAGCTGCTTAACACTTCCGACGAGCCTGTGGCACGGACGGTGAAACCTGTGGGAAGCGAAGTGGCCGTGTTCAGATTTCTACAGCCCGGCCAGTACTATGCCCGACTGTTTGTCGACGCCAATGCCAACGGCAAGTGGGATACCGGCTCTATCGAGTCGTGGACTCTCCCGGAGGATGTGTACTACTTCGCAAAGAAGCTCAATCTTAAGAAGAACTGGGACGTGGAACAGACATGGCTGCTGAACGAATTGCCCGTCGATCTCCAGAAACCCTATGCCATAAAGAAGAACCGCCCCAAACTCAAACGTGGGGAACAGGCCCCGCAGGAAGATGAAGAGGAGTCCTGGGAGGACCGCCGCGACGAGATGATCGATCCTTTCACTCCGCGCCGCAACCATGGCAGCGGCAGCAGGCCAGGCGGTCTGCGTCCCTCCAACGTGGGCAATACTCCCTCGCGCCGCTGAGCAGGCATTGCGATATTGCAATAATGTACCGCACGATACGCACCATAAGAATAGTCATAGCGCTGGCCACGATGCTGCTGCCGGCGTGGGCGCTGGTGGCGGGACATGAAACGGTGTTCTCCAACATGCAGATTCTTACGGCTCTGCTGTCGGGTTCTTTTATCTGTCTGGTGTTCTGGGTGCTGGCCACGCTTTTCTACGGACGCATATATTGCTCCCTGCTGTGCCCGCTGGGCACGGTGATGGATTGCATGGCTGCTGTGGCACGCCTTGTGGGGCGTCGCAGGCGCGCTTACACATACAGCCAGCCCGCCAATGCCGTGCGCTGGCTGTTTTTCGTCCTGGCTGTGGCCTGTGTGCTCGTTGGTGGCAGTGTGTTGCCGACTTTACTCGACCCGTATACCGACTATGCCCGCATGGTAACCCAGTTTGTGGTTGTGCCGCTTGGCGAGTACGGACCCGGTGCTGTGTTCAGTCTCTCGTCTATGTCGATTGCCGCGGGCATAGCTCTGGTGGTCGCTGCCATGTCGTGGCGCCACGGCAGGCGCTACTGCAACACCGTGTGCCCGGTGGGTACGCTGCTTGCGGTGCCGGCGGCACGGAGTGTTTTCCACCCCGACATAAACACCGACAAATGCATTAACTGCGGTGAATGCGAGCGGGTGTGCAAGGCCGGTTGTATCCGCCTTTCCGACCACACTGTCGACGCTTCGCGCTGTGTGGTGTGTTTCGACTGCATGAGCGTGTGCCCAAATCAGGCAATCACCTACAGGCAGGGACGCCACCGGCTGGGAATGCCCATGATGCAGCCCAGCGGCGGAAATCAGCCTCAGAATTTCGTGGCGCCACCGGAAGAATCTACTACAATAAAACAGGAAAAATGAAACAGTATCTACAGCTTCTCGAGCACATTCTCGACCATGGAGTGGAGAAGACCGACCGTACCGGCACGGGAACAATAAGCACATTCGGATACCAGATGCGATTCGACCTCTCCGAAGGTTTTCCGCTGCTCACCACCAAGAAGCTGCACCTCAAAAGCATTATCTACGAGCTTCTGTGGTTTCTTGCCGGCGACACCAATGTGCGCTATCTCCAGGAAAACGGAGTGCGTATCTGGAATGAGTGGGCACGCCCCGACGGCAGCCTCGGGCCTGTGTACGGCGCCCAGTGGCGCTCCTGGCCCGACTATCGTGGCGGCTCGATAGACCAGATAGCCAAGGCGCAGGAGCAGATACGTAACAACCCTGACTCCAGGCGCATTGTGGTGAGCGCATGGAATGTGGCCCAGCTGCCCGACATGGCTCTGGCGCCGTGTCACGCGCTGTTCCAGTTCTATGTGGCCGATGGCAGGCTGAGTCTGCAACTATATCAGCGCAGCGCCGACTGTTTCCTGGGTGTGCCTTTCAATATTGCCTCATATGCGCTGCTGACAATGATGATGGCCAAGGCCACCGGCCTGCAGCCCGGAGAGTTCGTGCACACTCTCGGTGACGCCCACCTCTACTTGAACCATCTCGAGCAGGCGCGCCTGCAGCTCGGGCGCACTCCGAGGGCACTGCCGAAGATGCTCATCCATGGCGAGCACAGCAGTGTGTTCGACTACGGCTACGCCGACTTCGAACTGACGGATTACGATCCTATGCCTCACATCAAGGCGGAGGTGGCTGTATGAAACCGAGTGTGAACATAATCGTGGCAATCGACCGCCGGGGAGCCATAGGAATCGGTGGAGATCTGGTGTATCGCTTCAAGGAAGACCTCCGCCATTTCAAGACGGCGACAATGGGAAGCACAGTGGTGATGGGCCGCCGTACATGGCAGAGCCTGCCAGGTGCGCTTCCTGGCCGTCGCAACATTGTGGTGAGTGCAACCGAAGGCTTCAGCGCCGAGGGGGCCGAAGTGGCCAAATCTCTCGAAGAGGCGCTGGCAATGGCCGCCGACGGTCCCGGTGATACCTATATCATTGGGGGTGCCATGCTGTATGAGGCCGCACTTCCGCTTGCCGACAGGCTTGTTCTCACCGAAATCGACGACTGCCGCCCCGCCGATACTTTCTTTCCGCAGTTCGACCGCAGTGAATACACCGAAGAGAGCAGTGTGCAGGCCGAATCGTTCAATGGTAGATTTGTTGTGCTGGCCCGCCGGTAAAATTTCCGGAAGGACCTGTTTTTGCTTTCCTTTTGCCGTTCCTGTATGTGCTGTGGGACTTGTAGAAGCTGCGATGTATCATAATGTCGCAGTGAACTTTATTTTTAACACTCTTTATAGATTCGGTCATTTTTTAACTTAAAAGCAGATAAGAAAGACAAATTGACGGCTGCCGGTTGTATTTAACTACGGCTATCAGTTAAAGCAGCGGATTGGCTTAACATATTAATCCGAGTGTATCCCCGATGCTGTGTAATGGCTTTTTGGTAGTTCGCAAATTCGATATAACTTTGCATCGGAAATGATACGACAAGCATTGATCAGTGCTTTTTCATATTGAAAATCTGGAATAGACATATAATCTAACATTAAGTACTATGTGTAAGAAAGCAAGGGCTGTCCGTGAGGATAGCCCTTGTTTGTTGTGGCTTCTCCGGTAGTTTGGCTGCCGGGCTCTCCTTTTGTGCAATGCTCAGCGTATGAGGGATATAGCAACGCACGTGACAATTGACAGCGAAAAAATATAAAAAATTCTTTGTCAATTCAATCAAAATCTCTAACTTTGCAGTGCCTTTACAAATGGTGCCCATAGTTCAGCTGGTTAGAGCGTCGGATTGTGGTTCCGAAGGTCGTGGGTTCGAATCCCACTGGGCACCCCTAAATAATGCGACAGCCGCGACGGTAATCTCCGCCGCGGCTTTTTATGTTTCTCATATGATAGAAATAGATGATTCGATGCGCGGGCGTCTCGACGCTCTCGTGGAGAAATACAATGTGCCCGATTTTGCCAAGGACGACCCGGTGGGGTTTCCGCGAAGCTTCTCCGACAAGGCCGACATAGAAATATCGTCGCTCCTTACAGCCACCATAGCCTGGGGGCGCCGTCCCATGATTCTGCGCAATGCCGAAAAACTGCATGGTCTGCTTGGCCACAGGCCGGCGGAGTTTGTGCGCGGCGGCGACATAGAGTCCATCCCCGACGACAATATACACCGCACATTCTTTGGGCGGCATCTGCGATACTGGCTGCGCGGATTGCGCCGCATCTACAGCCGCTATCCGTCGTTGGAGGATTTCTGTCTGGCTACCGGTGCGCCGTCGTGTGCCGAACCCGC
>DKUJ01000054.1:1857-3949 GCA_002490635.1 Porphyromonadaceae bacterium UBA7207 | reverse complement strand
ACGGCCGGCGTTCTTTTATGGAATATCCCGGAAAATGTCAGCGGAGTATCACACGCCTGCCGAAATCGGTGGCCGCCACAATATACATGCCTGCGGGAAGACTGCCGAACACATGCTCGCCACGCCCCAGCACACCGCTGTGCACCGTACTACCGTCGAGAGCATAAACGCCCACTTCCAGCTCCTCGGCATCGACATTCACCACAAGGTCGCCGCCGCGGGCGAAGGCATCCCAGCTGTGGCGTGCGGCATCGGGCGCATCCACACCCGAGCTATGCCGGGTAACACCCAGATTGTCAAGGTTCAGACGCTTGCCCGAAGTCTGCTGTATGCGCACACGCGCCGGCAGAGCCTCGCCCACAAACACACTGTAGGAAGCATAGTCGGCGGAAGTCACAGTCACCTTGCCGGCACTGCGCCAGCTCACGCCACCGTCGGTGCTCACATCAACCGACAGCACGGGATTCTTCTCGCTGTCGCTCCAGTAGCATGCTTCGAACGACACCGTGCCTACACCGCCTGTGCGGTTCTCGGCCATGGCTATATATGAATCGGATTCCTTGCCGAAACGTACCGACTGCGCGCTGGAGGCACCGCCGTCGGCCCTCCATATTCCGGCATTGCTGAAATTCCACACCGCGGCAGTACCGTGGTAAGTGAACGGACTGTATGTATCCATTCCATCCTCCTGAGCCTCGAAATCCTCCAGGAAATCGACAGCGGCGGTAGCGTCGCCGCGCACCTCGATACCCTCGGTCCGGTAGCTGCCGGCTGTAGCCAGCAGAGTGGCGCTGAATGTGCCGGCGGTGGCGCTGTAGAGGCGCAGATACACCCTGTCCTGTTCGGCAGGCACAGTCACGCGGCGCGTCCACACGGAGCGGTCGGTCGACAGCTCGAAAGGCTCACCGACACTTATGGTTATGTCGGAATCGATATTCTGCGCGTCTATCAACAGTTCGGCAGCCTCGGAAGGCTCGCCAGGAGTAGCGCTGAAATAGAGATTGCCATCGAAAAGGAACTCTATCGAAGGCACGGGAGCGGCAGTGGTAACGCTCACCTCGCGGCTCTTCATACCGTCCGACGACAGTGTATACACATAAGTGGTAAGAGGATCGAGACCCTCCACGGTGTAGCGTCCGGCCTGGGCGGGCACACGCCGGGGATATCCGGCAATGGCCTCGCCACCCTGGCGCACGTCCAGCAGATAGTTGCCGTCCGAAGTATCGCCTGCATAACCCCACACAGCATCGAACGACTCGTCCGACACATGTTCCGCATCACCCGCCGGAAGGCCTGCCATGCTCACGGCGGCCAATGACACAGCCCGGGTCACACCGCCGCTGCTCAGCGTAAGCACACCGCTGTAGCTTCCGGCAGCGGCTTTGAAATCCACTGTAAGCGAATAGCCCGACTGGGTATTGGTCTGCGCCGCGGGAATGGATGCAACGGAAGTCGAGAAGCCCGTGCCGGCAACAGTCACCCCTACGGGAGCCGTCATGCAGGTGGTGCGCACCGTAAGGCTGCGGCTGCCGCCTACTGCCGCCGCCACAGTGCCGAAATCGACAAGCGAACCCTCTGCGGGCAGCACGAACTCAGGCTCCGCAGGACCCTGCGAAGTCCAGCGCTGCTCCTTGCGGTCGCCCCAGATATACTCCACCATCTCGGGATGGTCGATAAAAGGATTGCGGTTGTGCTGGCGGGCATAGACAGCATCGTTGCGCACCATCTCCTTCTCGCTCACAGGGTCCTGGCGGTGCCATTTCAGCAGCAGATTCACAGCCCAGCCCCTGAAAGCCGGATAGTTGTTGCCCGCGAGCATGTCGGAATGCCACTGGCCGATGCGGCTGTAGTAGGCAGCGGCCATATAGAAATAGCTGCGCGCGAAATCGCCCTTGTACTCGTCGTCAGGCTCGAAAACAGTACCCGAATAGCCCGGGAAAGTCGACCGCCCAAGACGGCCCAGAGGACGCACACCGCCGTGCGAGGGAAGATACGTTCCATTGGCACACTCCCCGAAAGGATAGTTGCTCCGCTGGTTGTTCACCTTGCCGTCGGTGGGATAGATATGGAAAGCGTCGGATTTCATCGGCGA
>DKUJ01000054.1:0-1530 GCA_002490635.1 Porphyromonadaceae bacterium UBA7207 | reverse complement strand
GTAGTTTCCGCACTGCTCACTGCCATAGCGCCATTCCTTGGTGGAATACATGTCCCAGATAGTACCGTTGGGACGCACGTCGGTGGTGCGGTATAAGCTCCATAATCCATCGTAGCCCACATTGGTATGTGTCCCTACGATATCGTAAAGGGCCGTCAGCAAATCGCGGCCACCCTTGTTCTCGGCTTTGTCGTAGTAGCTCGACGGTGCGGCGGCATAGCTGAAAAAAGCCGCAAGCGCACACAACGCCGTAACATAGAATTTTCTCATTTTAATGGTTTGACTGGTTTTTTTTCGGAGAAGACTGCAAAAATACGAATAAGTCGAGGGCAAAGCCAAATTTATTTGGACTTTGCCGAGCGGAAGTATTTAAGACGTAGTCAAAAATACGTATTTTATTTGAGCATTGCCAAGATTATGCAGAAACAATAGCACTGACAGACACACTGAGGATTCCACCCGCAAAACTTTAACAGACTTTAATCCTCCACCATGCCTATAAAATCCTAATTTTGCATTTCGAATACCCGGCACCAGAAGCATGAGCAACAGCCAGCAACTACAACAGACACAGCAGATGCGCCTGCAGCAGCGCATAAACCCGCGCCAGGTCGCCCTGGGAAGGGTGCTCGAAATGTCCGTGCCCGAATTCGACGAAGAGATACGCCGGAGGCTCGACGAGAACCCCGCGCTCACCACTGCCGACGGCTGCAGCAATGACAGCCACGACAGCCACGACGGCATCGCCTCCGAAAACACCGCACGCACCGACGACAGCGACGACTTCGGCGACGAGGCCGATGCCGACAGCCTCGCCGACACCCCCATGCAGAGTCTCTCCGCCAACAGCTTCGACCCCACAGCCATCGCTGCCGACGACGAGCGAGGAATGGTCGACACAATAATGGACCAGCTCGCCACCGACACATCCCTCGACGCCGAGGGCATGAACATCGCAAGACACATCGCCGGCAACCTCGACAACAGCGGATACCTCCGCCGCCCTCTCAACGACATCGCTCTCGACATAGCCATCGACGGAGCACCGCTGCCCTCTCCGCAGCAGATGCAGGATGCATTCCACGCAATACGCGCAATCGACCCGCCGGGAATCGGAGCCGTCGACCTCCGCGACTGCCTCCTGCTCCAGCTGCAAAGGCGCAAGCCCGGAAACACAATCGACCTCGCCCGACGAATCATCCACGACCACTTCGACCTGTTCTCAAACCGCCATTTCGACCGGCTCGCGACAGCCACCGCCGCTTCCCGCGAACAGCTCACAGAGGCAATGGAGGCAATCCGCCGCCTGAACCCGCGCCCGGGCGCAGGACTCGGTAGCGGCAAGGCTGCCGAACGATCCGTCCAGGTACAGCCCGATTTCCTCCTCGACTACGACCCCTACAGCGAGCGCCTCAGGCTATCACTCGGAGGATTCCACCCCGAACTGGCAATCGAGGAAACCTTTGCCGCCGACCCATCGCAGGCCGACGGCGTGGCTCCCGCGATGCGCACCGCTGCCGACTACATAAA
>DKUJ01000052.1 GCA_002490635.1 Porphyromonadaceae bacterium UBA7207 | reverse complement strand
GGTGCCAGTCCTAATTTTGTTTTGCCTCAAAAAGTTTTATCGGACAGCAATAATTTTTTTACAGATATAACAACCGTGCAGGCATGTTCGTTCGCCCTTGCGAATCAGAGATACCTGTGTTCCAGCCTTGAATATGCTTCGGTGGTCTTGAACTTCGCAAGCCAGATGTTCAGCGAATCAAGCAATGCGCTGTCGCCAGGCGCTACGGCCCACACCTGCTTCTGATTGAACGATACGGGAGTGGAAATGTCAAGCTCGGGATAGTCTTCCGCAACACTCTCTGCCACACGCCGGCTCACCACAGCACGCGGAATTACACCACGTGCCGTGAGGATGGCAAGATGCTCGCCGTTATGTCCGGGAATGGACTTGAGATAGACGGTATCGCCCATCTCGCCGCTCATGTTCTCCATACGTAATCGTGCCGGCGACCCGGCTGGGAGATACACCGTGTCGCCGCGTAGGTCCAGTTGCCCGTTCACCGGCACGCTGCCGTCGGCAAGACGCCTTTGCACGAGCACCTGCCGGTCGAGATAAACGGCATCGGTAAGAGGGAAGTAATCCGCAACCCTGGAGGTGGCGGCGATGTTGGCCACAATAAGGTCGAAACGGCCGTCGTAGAGCCCCTGGAAGGCACTCTCGAGATTGCTCACCGGACATATGGAAAGCTCCATGCCATGCTCTGCCGCGAGAACCCGCAGCAGTTCATAATCGAAGCCTTCGGCGCTGTCGTTCTCGAAAGTATAGGTCGTGGGCGACATTTCGATGGCCACAGCCAGAGTGTCGCCGCGCGGCCGTTGATATTCCATCACCAGCGATGATGTGCCGCCGGTACATCTGCGGCCAATGCCTATGGCCACGAGTACGGCCGCGGCCAGCCCTATGAGTATCGTTGTTCGTCTGCTTTCCTTCATTGTCTATAGTGTCAGTTGATACACTATAAACAAGCAGCAGGGTTTAAGGTTGCTTTTCCAGAACCTCCAGAAGAGCATCGGAAAGCAGCGAGCCCCACAGACGGTAGCCGGCGGATGTGAAGTGCACGCCGTCGCGGCCAAGCACCTGTGCCTGCTTCATTTTCGCTGCCGCACCCGTGCCTCCGGCAAGTTCGTAGGTGTCGTAGAGAGGAATACCGTGCTCACGAGCATATTCCGCCACAACATTGCGTGCGCGCAGCACCTTGGTGTTCACTGTCATCCCGGCCTGGCGCCGGCGGCCACGACGCCAGCGATAGCGTTTGCGGTAGCACTCGGTGGGTGTTACAAGCATTATCTTGGCCTGCGGACTATAGCGGCGGATGTCGGCGATAAGAACGGCCATGTCGGTGGCAAGACTTTCTTCAGTGAATGTTCCGAAAGCCTCGTTTGTGCCCAGAGCTATTATTACCAGATCGGGCGAGAGCTGTCGCAGCTCCTTGCCGAAACGGTCGACTTCGTTATAGGTCGAATAGGTGGCTCCGTTGTTGCCTATGGAGTGAAACAGCACACCAGGATTACCGTTCTCGAGCACTACGCCTGCGATTGTGGTTTCGGCATCACAGGCCACGCGCATGTGCAGGTCGGTCATGGCGCTGTCGATGTTCACATGCGAAGCCGACACTATGCTGTGCTCTACAGCCTGCGCCACATCGCTGCCGTATACGGCCTTTATCTCAGGCTCCGGACCGCGATAGAGAATGCGCAGCTGGTTTGCCTCCGTGGGCACAGTGATATGGAATGTAGTCTCATGGTCGAGGGTCTGCACTCCGATACCCGTGAAAGGCATATCGGTGGGCCACGGCTGCTTGAGCAACCTCGAAGCCACCGTGGGGCCGGTGGTGCTGAACGTGTAGTCGTTGGGCTGGTTGGTGCCGGCTATCTTGAAAGGGATTATCAAGCCTCGCCCGGCATTGCCGGCTGCCCGGTTCAGACGCTGGCGCACGACATCGCCGCCGAAGTCGGCCTGGATGTGCGAGTCGCCCAGATAGACAATCCTCAGAATGCTGTCGCCGGCGGCCGCACCGGCGAACTTGGCAGCCAGAGCCGTCCAGTCGTCGCCGTTCATCTGCACACGGTTGGCATCGAGTTTCACAAAAGGATATGCGCCGTAGTCGATGGTGTCTTCTCTGTGGTTTACCTCCAGGCGCGGATCGACACGTGTCGACGTGGCCGTGCTGTCGGCCGGTGTGTTACTGCCGCCGGCCGTCATTGCGGTGGCCAGCATGGCTGCGGAAAGGCATATGCTCAATTTCATTCGGATAATGCTTTTTTCAGTGCGGAAGCGAATTCCTCGGCGAGGACCTTGCCTCCGGCATGGTTCAGATGGATATAGTCGGCGTTCACCAGTGAGCGGCGGCGCCATTCGACAATGGAATTTTCGCCGCCCTGGGCGGCCCGTAAATCGTAGAAGTGCACGCCGGCGTCGCTGGCGGCTTTGCGCTGTGCGTCTGTCATGGCGTTGCATGTTGGCAGGGAATTCACCGAAGAGCCGATTTTGGCCCCACGGTCGGCGATGCCCATAACAAGAATATCAGCCTTGGGATAGCATGCCTCAAGATGGCGGATGGTCCGTGTGATACCGTGTCCGTAAGCTGTGTATTGGGTCTGTTCTGCCGAAAGGGCGTTGACGCCGAACTCGAGGATGATGAGGGCATAGCTGTCGGCCAGAGACATGTCGGCGTTGGTGCGTGCGAGAGTCAGTCCCGAAGTGCCGCGCACCGACATGCAGTCAACCGCAATGCCTGCTGCGCCGTCGAGAAACACACCCAATGCTGTCACCGCCGGAGATGAACAACTTACGGTGAGGCTGGTGGTGGCTCCATCAAGAACCACATCCACAGGCTTTGCCGTGGGGGCTATCGCGAACTCGCGGCTTTGTCCGTCGATATCCATGGTCACAGTAGCGCTGTCGCTGGCAAGCAGTCGCAGCGCCGAACGTTGCCAGCTGCCTGTGGTTGCCGACTGGGAGGAGCCGCGGTATGTAGCCCTGGCGGTTACGCCTTCGACCCTTGCATATTCTCTGCTCAGAGTACGCACGCTGTCACGACGGCTCATACCAAGTACATTGGTGCACTTCCATCCGCTTCCGCCCTGGCGCACACTGCGTCTGAATCCCGGAAAATCGCTGTGAAGATTCATATAGCCCACACCGGAGCCACCGAACTCTTCCTGAAGAATAGCCCGCAGGTCCTGCACGAAAATGTCGCCTTCGATATATGAATCGCCCACGACAGCAATACGCACTATACCGGAAGCGACATTCTGCAGCGCCGCTTTCAGTCGCGGAAGCATGGCCCCGCCGGTGTAGTTCTCTATCAGCACATGCCCTTCGGCATCCACCGGCGCGCATGTAAGAGGTGCGACCCAAGGCCTCGGACTTGCTACGGTGCTGTCGACCGCGACGTTATCGGATGGTATGCTGTCCGATACAATGCTGTCGGCGGCGGCGCCTGGCAGTTCCGCACCCCCGCCATGCGGTGTTTCAGCGGCATGCAAATCACTGTCTATGCCAATCAGCGCCTCAAGCTCAGGGTCTACGGCAAGGCTAACGGCAGCACCCAATGCATCATCAGCCCGTGGAAGGATGTCGGACAGCAGATTGAAATCTTTCAGACGGTTATCGGTAAGCCGGCTCCATGGCAACGCGGAGGCAAGCATAAGCAGCCCCAATGCGGTGACTACCAGTGTGACTGTGTGGCGTGTGGAAGAATCGTTCATTGCTTTACAGGATGGAGAGACTGCCGGTAATGCGTCCGGCTACAAAGAATAATCCTCGAGCACAGAAAGCAGAGTCTTTGCCTTACTCTGCGTTTCCTCCCACTCTTCTTCCGGCAAAGAAGCGCCGGTGATGCCGCCACCGCTATATACACACCAACCGGTTTCGTCGAAGTGCATGCAACGGAGCATCACATAGGCATAACCTTCGCGATTATTACAAATTACGCCACCATAGAAATTGCGGGGGCATAGCTCATGCTCTGCAATCTCCCTCATCGCCTTCCCGCGTGGCCAGCCGGCCACAGCAGGCGTGGGATGCAGACCGGCGGCGAAATCGGCCACCGACAGCTCCCGATCTCCGTCCATGGCAACGGCATAGATGTCGGTGCAGAGATGTTTCACGGCGTTGCTGTAGCACAATTCGCGCCGCTCGCCAGTTTCAAGGGCAAAGCCTCCGGCGGCAATCCTTTCAGAGATGTCTTCGACTACGTAGTTGTGCTCGTCGATGTTCTTCTGCGACCATGAAGCCGCACTGTCTGCTGCCATGGAGCCGGCAAGGGCTATCGTGTGCAGCCTGCCATCCATTCTTTCGGCAAGCAGTTCCGGGGTGGCTCCCATCCAGTAGCCAGCTTCAGGCATGTGGAAGAAAAAGCGGAGAGAGCCGCCCAACCGATTGAAATAGTCATGAGCCATTGCCGCGACAGCACCCGGAGAGAACATTTTCCATTGCCCGCATATCGTACGGCATATCACGGTTTTGCACCTGTCGACGGCAAGCCGACCTGCAAGTTCTCCTATCGACTCCATGTAATAATCCCGTGGAGTGCTGCGGCGGCACACCTGCATAGGGAACGTACAGCCCGGCCATGGGCTGAGGCGCACATCGCCTTCGGCAGGATAGAACGACAAAAAGCCTTCGCCTGGCTTCATCACAGCCACAAACGGCTCGCCCGAGCCAAGCCTCAGCTCAAGCTCGCGCATCGAATCCTGCCCGAATGTGCACCGGATCATCCCACTACGTGTCCTGTAAGGTCGAAGCCGCACGACGAATCCACATGCACGGTGCATATGTCGCCGGGCTTGAGCTTGGTATCCTTGGATATGAGAACGTTGCAGTCCACCTCCGGCGAATCGAACTCGCTGCGCCCCACATAGCAGTCGGGTTCCTCGCGGTCGACAATCACCTTGATTTCCGAACCAGCCTTAGCGGCGGCATGCTCGAAAGCGATGTCCTGTTGCAAAGCCATCAGCCGGTCGAGACGCTTCTGTTTCACATCTTCGGGTATGTTGTCTTCAAGGTTGCGTGCCGCATATGTATCGTCCTCCTCGCAATAGGCGAATGCACCCATGCGTTCGAACCGCTGGCGGCGCACGAAGTCCATCAGTCTTTCGAATGCGTCCTCGTCCTCTCCCGGGAAACCCACCATAAGCGTTGTGCGGATGTGTATGCCCGGGACCTCGCGACGGATTCGCGCCAGCAGTTCCTCTGTCTCGGCCGCGGTGATATGGCGCCGCATGTTGGCCAGCACAGCATCATCGATATGCTGCAGGGCTATGTCGAGATATTTGCACACATTGGGGTGCGAGGCCATTACCGGAAGTATGTCGTAGGGGAAACCGGCGGGATAGGCATAGTGCAGGCGCAGCATTTCCACACCCTCGATGCGGGCAAGGGTGTCGATCAGTTCCGCCAGCGGCGAACGGTCGCCTGCCATGCCGAGATCGCTGCCGTAGGCCGAGAGATCCTGGGCTATAATGTTGAATTCCTTAACGCCTCCGGCCACAAGCGCACGCACCTCGTCGGCGATTTCCCCGATGGCGCGTGAATGGTGCCTACCGGTGATGAGCGGAATTGCGCAGAAGGCGCAGAAACGGTTGCAGCCCTCCGAAATCTTTATGTAGGTATAGTGAGGAGCCGTCGACAGTCTGCGTTCCCAAGGCCTGGCCGGAGTTTCGCCTGCGGCAAGCACATCGGCAATGCCGCTCCAGTCGAATTTGCCGTAGAGGCCATCGAGTTCGGGCATTTCCTCGGCAAGCTCGCCGCGATAGCGCTCGCTGAGGCATCCCATGGCGAACACACGGCCGACTTTGCCCTGCTGCTTGAGCGCGATTGCCTTCAATAGCATGTCGATGCTCTCTTCCTTGGCATCGCCGATGAATCCGCAGGTGTTCACCACCACATCGTCGCCGGCCTGGGGTTCTCCGTCGAAAACGACATCGATTCCGCGGCCGGCCATCATGGCCGCCAGCCGCTCGCTGTCAACAAGATTCTTGGAGCATCCCATGCTCACAATCACTGCTCTGCTCATTTGCGGTCGCCGAAGAGCGATTGCACGAAAGCCTGCTTGTCGAAGAGCTGAAGGTCGTCGATGCCTTCGCCAAGTCCTATGTATTTAACAGGAATCCTGAACTGGTCGCTGATGCCTATCACCACACCGCCACGGGCTGTTCCGTCGAGCTTTGTAACGGCAAGATGGGTAACCTGCGTGGCCGCGGAGAACTGGCGGGCCTGCTCAAAAGCGTTCTGTCCTGTGGAGCCGTCGAGCACCAGCAACACCTCGTCGGGAGCGCCGGGAACGACTTTTTCCATGGTTCGCTTGATTTTGCTGAGCTCGTCCATGAGGCCTTTCTTGTTGTGCAGGCGGCCTGCGGTATCGATAATCACCACATCGGCATCGTTGGCTACTGCCGACGACAGTGTGTCGTAGGCTACTGCTGCGGCATCGGATCCAAGCTGCTGTTTCACCACGGGCACTCCGGCACGGCGGCCCCACTCGTCGAGCTGCTCTATGGCGGCGGCTCGGAATGTATCGGCTGCGCCGAGCACCACTTTCTTGCCCGCGGCCTTGAAATGAGCCGCGAGTTTGCCGATGGTTGTGGTTTTGCCCACACCGTTCACACCAACTACCATAATGACATATGGCTTGCGGCCTGAAGGCAGGCCATATCCGGCCTCATCGCTGTCGTTTTCGGCCAGAAGGTCTGTTATTTCCTCGCACAGCAGTTTGTTGAGCTCGTCCATGTCCACGTACTTGTCGCGGGCGGCACGTGCCTGGATGCGTTCGATAATCTTTATGGTTGTCTCGGCACCTATATCGCTGGTTATGAAGATTTCCTCGAGTTCGTCGAGAAACTCGTCGTCGATTGTGCGGCGGCCTGCTATGGCACGGCGCAACTTCCCGAAAACACCTTCTTTGGTTTTCTGCAAACCCTTGTCGAGTGTCTCTTTTTTGTTTTTACTGAATATATCGAAAAAACCCATGATATGATGATTGGTGTGAAACTGCCGTTTGCGAATAATTTATCACACAAAATTACACAAAAAGCGGCATTCCGGCAATTTTGGGAACGCTCTTATTAAAACAGTCCGGCCTACAGCGATTTCATTATTCCAGCGGATTGCCTGCCGGGAACACCAGAATGCCCCGCTCGAGCGCACGCTGCCGCAAGCCATTGAGCAATACCGCATCGAACTGGCGGCGACGCGCGTTCAGCAGGCGTTCGCGCACCAACGGACGCGCTGCCTCAAAAGGCATTGCGCTGCCGGCTCCGATATATTCGCTGATACACAGCAGATATGTGAAACCGCCTGCACTCACTTCCAACGGGCGGCCGGAACGCAGGAAAGAATCGGCTCCCGAGGCGAAGTCGTAGGGTATGCGTGTCTCTATCTGTTCCCAGTCCACCCAGCGGTCGCGGAAATAATCGTAGTGTATGGCTCCGGTAGCCTCTTTCTCGAGCTGGTCCAGATCCACAGGACGGTCCGAACGGTAAAGCCGTCGCAACCGTGGCAGCTGGGGCGCCTGGTCGGCGACTTTGAGGTAGATTCCTTTCACGAGGGGACGTTCGAGCACAAATTCGTCGGCATGGGCGTTATAGTACGCCTTGAGGCTGTCTATTCCGAACTCGGCGGCATCGGCACGAGAGGCCATAATCCTTCTGTAGCTGTCCATAATCAGCTCCAGACGGTACTCTTCGGTGAGCCTGTCGATCTGTTCCATATCAATGTCGGAAGCGGCGACATCGGACACCAGACGGGCATCGACCCAGCGTCGCACGTAAGCCCTGGCCATGGTTGCGCTGTCGTCGGGGGCAAGCATGGGAGGGACGTTGGCCGCGACCTCTGCCGTTGTGAGGACACTGCCCCCCACTGCTGCGACAGCATCGGCAGGTATAGAAGAATCGCCGCCCCCGGAGCAGGATCCCGCGAGGGCTGCGACAAGGACGGCGATTATAGGTGATTGTTTCATTCCTGATGGGCCTGCGTTTCGCGTTTGAGCTGCTCGAACACCTTGTTATTGACTTTCACGGTGTACTTGCGCCTGAGTTCCTCCACCCAGCGGCGGTCGAGTTCGGCCTGGTAGTCGGTGACGGCTGCACCACGCACATCGGCAGCCTCTTCGGGAGCATCGATTATCCTTCCCTTGTAGGCTGCAAATGCCTTCCAGCTTGTCGAAGCCTCTGCGGCAGCTTTGTCGCCGTCGAATGCCAGATAGTCGGTGATGGGATTCTCGCCCTTGGCGGCAATAACGCGCTCCACCTTCACATCGTTTCCGAAATGGCGGCGCATGTCGGCTACAAAAGCGACGGGATTGTCGGTGCTCAGACTGTCGGCATATCGGAGAGCGACCTGCATAACAGAGTCGCTGGAAGCGAACAGCACAAAGCTTTTGAATTTAGGCTGCTGCCATGCATAGCGCGAGGCATTTGCGCGGAAATACGCATTGAGGCCTTCGCTGTCGCGGGCGGCACGGTCCCACACATTGCGGTTGGAGATTTCATAAAGCAGAATGCCGTCGCGGTACTCGTTGAGCAGATTGCGGTATTCGGCGTTCGCGGAAGCAAGATTGTCGCGATACTGTGCCTCGAGCGCATTCAGCAGCATGCCGTGGGCGGCGCCACCGATAAGACTTACAGCGTTGTCCACATCGGTGGAGAGTGTGCGGGGCACCGAAGGCATCACCTGGTCGAGTGTGATGGGCGCACCACCGTCGAAGGTGGCAACCACCATGTTTTCACCGTACAGACGCGATATGGCTGTGGAGTCGTAGCCTCCGTTGTCTTTGATGATTTTGCCTATTTTCTTCAGAGCCTTGGGCAGCACTTTGGCATGGCGGGTGGCAATGAGCCGGTCGCGGACTGCCATCTCGGGCATATTGCCACGCTCGTCCTTGCTCATGGCGCGTATGATATCGCCACGTACCTCGTCGAGGGGTTGCAGCATGCGGCTGTCGAGCTTGTGGATAATATGATAGCCGAAACGTGTTGCAAAAGGTTCGGAAATCTCACCGTCGGCAAGAGCGAAGGCTACGCTGTCGAATTCGGCCACCATCGCGCCGCTGCCAAACCAGGGAAGTTCGCCGCCGTTGCGGGCGGTACCGGGATCCTGGGAGTGGAGGCGGGCGAGTTCTTTGAAGTCGGCTCCGTTTTTGGCCTCATTATACAGCGAGTCGATACAGCGACGTACTTCGGCGATTTCCTGCTCGCTACGGCCACGGGTGAGACGCAGAATATGCTCTACCAGCACCTCGCCGCGGGTCGGACGGCGGCTGTCGACGCGTATTATATGGTAGCCGACTCCCGAATTCACAACTTCGGAAATTCCGCCGACAGGCGTTTCGTACGCCACCTTCTCGAAAGCATAAGGATATCGGTCGGGGATTATAAAGCCCATGCGGCCACCGTTCTCGGCACTGTGGCGGTCGGCGGAATACTGCTTCGCGGCATCCTCGAATGTTGTTTTACCACTGACAATAGCCTTGCGGATAGAATCCAGCCGCATTTCGTTGCCTTCGTCGAGGCGCAGCATCACATGGCTTACCTCCACTTCCTCGCGCCTGCGGCTGTAGGCTTCCTCGATGAGCCGTTTCTCGACTTCGGTGTCGCGCATATATGGTCGCGCGAGTTCGTTGCGAAAGGTTGCCAGCTCGTTACGGAATGTCGAAGTGGTGTCGATGCCGGCATGCTCGGCATCGGCGACTTTGAGTTTATAGTCCACGAACATACCCAGATACTGGTCCAGCGTCTGTGGCTGCACCTGCTGGGTGTTATTCTTATTGTAGAGATATTTGAACTCGCTCAGCGGTATGTCATGACCGTCGACGGTGAGAAGCACGGGGTCGTTGCCGGCTCCGGCAGCGGATGCCATAAGCCCCATACCCGCAATGGCGACTGCTAAAACTTGTTTTTTCATTCAAAGAAAGGCGTTCTGATATGTTCTCCCCTTCCGGGGTCTAATAAGATTAACGCTGCTCCAGGAATTTTATTGTATGTGGCATCAGTGGTTGCCGGTGCTGTAGTTGGGCGCTTCGCTGGTTATTGCCACATCGTGTGGATGGCTCTCGGCCACACCGGCGTTGGTGATGCGCACAAACTGTGCACGGTGCAAATCGTCTATGGTGCGTGCACCGCAGTAGCCCATGCCGGCACGCAGGCCGCCAAGCATCTGGTACACCACTTCGTAGATGCTGCCTTTATAGGGCACGCGTGCTGCGATGCCTTCGGGAACTAGCTTTTTGACATCGTTCTCGCCACCCTGGAAGTAACGGTCCTTCGAACCTTTCTCCATGGCTTCCAGCGAACCCATGCCGCGATAGGTCTTATATTTTCGGCCGTTGAAGATTATGGTGTCGCCGGGGCTTTCCTCCACGCCTGCAAGCATTCCGCCGAGCATCACGGAGGTGGCACCAGCGGCAAGCGCTTTCACTATATCGCCACTGTAGCGTATGCCGCCGTCGGCGATAATAGGAATACCGCTGCCCTCCAGGGCCTTGGCTACGTCGTACACTGCGGTGAGCTGGGGAACGCCCACACCGGCGATTATGCGGGTTGTGCATATGGAGCCGGGGCCGATTCCCACTTTCACACCGTCGGCGCCTGCATCGACAAGATAGCGAGCGGCCTCGCCTGTAGCTATGTTGCCCACAACCACATCAATCTGCGGGAAGGCACGTTTGATTTCCTTGAGCACACCCACCACTCCTTTGGTGTGGCCATGGGCAGTGTCGATCACTATGGCATCCACGCCGGCTTCGACAAGCGCCGAGGCACGTTCCATGGAATCGGGAGTCACGCCCACGCCGGCAGCCACCCTCAGGCGGCCAAGCGAGTCCTTGCAAGCGTTGGGTTTGTCTTTGGCTTTGGTTATATCCTTATATGTAACCAGCCCGATGAGCTTGCCTTCGCCATCGACAACTGGCAATTTCTCGATTTTGTGCTGCTGAAGAATTTCGGCGGCCTCCTCGAGGTTGGTGGTGGTGGATGTTGTCACCAGATTGGTGGAGGTCATCACACTGTCGATGCTCCTCTGGAGATCACGCACGAAGCGCAGGTCGCGGTTGGTGACAATGCCCACCAGTTTTCCGTCGCCGTCGACCACAGGTATGCCGCCGATGTGATATTCCTTCATCATGGCAAGCGCATCTGCCACACTGCTGCCACGGCGGATTGTCACCGGGTCGTAAATCATGCCGTTCTCGGCACGCTTCACAGTGTGCACCTGCCTGGCCTGCTCGGCAATGCTCATGTTCTTGTGGATTACGCCGAGGCCACCCTCACGGGCTATGGCTATGGCCAGAGAGCTCTCGGTCACCGTATCCATCGCCGCCGATACCAGAGGCACGTTCAGTTTTATGTTGCGGGAAAATTGGCCACTGAGGTTGACTTCGCGGGGAAGCACTTCGCTATAGGCCGGAATCAGCAGGACATCGTCGAAGGTCAATCCATCGGTCCTGACACGGTCTGCAATAAACGACATAGGATAGCTTGCTTTGAGTTTTATTGCGTGCAAAGTTAGTCATTTTTTTGCAATCTTTCAGTTTCACCGCCCAGCGGGAAACAAAAAAAATTGATTGTCTCGCGACAACCAATCCAGTTAACCTTAAATCTATACCATGAAAAACACGATGCAAAGGTATGGCCTCCACGCATGGTTCGCAAGCAAACCGCCAATAAATTCAGTTAATATTAACATCATTTAAGAGCGGAAGTCAAACACCAAGACCTCGCAGCGAATTTTTGTAATTCCAAACATGTTTACACCGGCAATATGCCACAAAGCACGTACATACGCCCAGCCCATAGCCTGAATACATATTTAACATTCCGAAACATTATATTCACACAAACGTAACTATTCAGCGGACACGC
>DKUJ01000002.1 GCA_002490635.1 Porphyromonadaceae bacterium UBA7207 | reverse complement strand
AACACCGTAAAATCAGCGTTCGAGCCATACTTTATTGCGCTATTTGAGTTTTATCGGACAGCAATATAAAAAAATAGCAGTTATGAAGGGAATAAAAGTGTTATTGGTTTCTTCTGTGGCCGCTATAGGATTTGCATCGTGCGCGGATCTTGGCTTTGGCGTGGACATGGATTCAGGCATATCCTCTCCATATTACTATGGAAGCGGCATACCGTACTACGGCGGCTACAACGGCGGCCCTTATTTTGGTCTCGACTATCCGTTCTACAGCCCGGTCTATTCTCCCGGCTTTCTGCCTCCGGCACCACCAGTGATAGGAAACGGCCCTGGTTCGATTATAATTCCCGGTGCAAAGCCACCACAATGGCGACCTCCGCAGAACGGCGGAGGCGGCCAGATTCCGAACGGCAAGCCTCTGATTCCGGGTGCCGGGGAAAATGTGCGTCCGGGCAACGGCGGATTGCCGTCCAATCCTTCTTCGGTTCCGCAGGGACGGCCGGAGAGAGGCCGCAACAGATAACACGAAAAAGCGGAAACCGAACAGCTTTCCGCTTTTTTGTGTCAAGGAGCTTGTTCAAGCGAGCATGGGCGCAATTCTGGCAAGCGCCGCCACGAAAGCGTCGACATCGGCTTTGGTGTTGTACATTGCCAGCGACGCGCGCACGGTGCCTTCGATTCCGAGAGTCTCCATCAGCGGCTGGGCACAATGGTGGCCGGTGCGAACCTCCACTCCGAGATGGTCGAGCAGCACCCCCGTGTCGTAGTGGTGAGCCTTTCCTATGAGGAAGGAAATCACGGCGGCCTTTCCGGAAGCTGTTCCGAACAGCCTTATGCCTTCGATACCGGACATGCCTTCGAGTGCGTATTCCATGAGGCTGTGCTCGTAGGCTCCGGCTTTGTCGGGACCTATGTTTTCCAGAAACTCCACGGCGCGGGCGAATGCGGCGGCTCCTATATAGTCCGGGGTGCCGGCCTCGAATTTATATGGCAGGTCGGCCCAGGTGGTATGGTTGAAGCTCACATGGCCGATCATCTCGCCGCCGCCCTGGTATGGCGGCATGGCCTCGAGAAGGCTGCGGCGACCGTAGAGTATGCCTATGCCGGTGGGACCGTACATCTTGTGTGAGGAAAAGACATAGAAGTCGGCACCGATTCCGGCCACATCCACTGTAGTGTGGGCCACCGCCTGTGCACCGTCCACAAGGATAAGCGCACCGTTGTTGTGTGCAATCCGTGCCATGTCCGCCACGGGGTTGACAGTCCCCAGCACGTTGGATACGTGCGCAACGGCCACCAGCCTTGTGCGGTCGGTGAACAGCGCGGCATAGACTTCCATATCCAGACTTCCGTCGGGGAGTATGGGCACTACGTCGATTTCGATACCTTTGCGGCTGCGGAGCATCTGCCATGGAACAATGTTGGAATGGTGCTCCATGGCTGTGAGAATCACTCTGTCGCCGGGGCGCAGGAGTTCGCCGTACGACGATGCTACGAGATTGATGGCCTCGGTGGTTCCGCGCGTGAATATTATCTCGTCGGTCGATGCGGCGCCTATGAATCGCCTGGCGGCTTCCCTGGCGGCTTCCATAGCGGCTGTGGCTTCCTGGGAAAGTGTGTGGACGCCGCGGTGCACGTTGGCGCGGAAGTTTGTGTAATGCTCGTTTATGGAGCTTATCACACTTTTCGGTGCCTGGGTTGTGGCTGCATTGTCGAGGTAGACAATCGGTCTGCCGTTGATCTTGCGCTCGAAAATGGGAAAGTCGGCTCTGATCGACTCTGCGGGGAATGTGTTCAGCAGTGACATGTGTTTTCTGCCGCGCATGCCGCGCAGCTCGCTTTTTCGCCGCTGAGCCGGCGCTCTACAAGCTGGCGCAGACGGTCGCGGATGAGGTCGTAGGAAATGGAGTCCACAACATCGGCCATGAAAGCCTGTGTGAGCATAAGGCGCGCTTCGGCTTCGGGGATACCGCGGGAACGCATGTAGAAAAGAGCCAGCGGGTCGAGTTGGCCGGTTGTGGCGCCGTGGCTGCATTTCACGTCGTCGCAGTAGATTTCGAGCTGCGGCGCAGTGGTCATTCGTGCGTCGTCGGAAGCTATGAGGTTGCGGTTTGTCTGTGCGGCATTGGTGCGCACGGCACCTTCCTTAACCACAATCTTGCCTCCGAAAGCGCCTTTGGACTTGCCGGAGAGCGCGAATTTGAAGTTCTGCGTGCTTGTGCAGTCGGGGACGCTGTGAGTGAGTTCCACGTTCTGCACCACGGTCTGTCCGGCGTCGGCGATTACCATGCCTCCGAGTCTTGTGTCGGCACCGGTACCGGCGAGGTCGATTGTGTATGTGGCTGTGCTCGTGGCTGTCGACAGGGTGTTGGTGTTCAGAGTAAGGCGTGCGCCCTCTTCCTGGCGGCAGTGGAAGGATGTTATGTGGCGTGTGGATGCGCCGTTTTCCTCTATGGTGTATATCTCCACACTGGCATCGCGGTGAACGAACACTTCTATCACTTCGTTGGACAGATAATCGATATCGTTGCGTTGCGAATGGTCGCACAACAGCAGCCTCAAAGAAGCACCCTGTTCAGCCACCACCAGCAGGCGTCGTGGAGCCATAAGCGGCACCGGAGCATTGAAGATATTTACAAGCTGCACGGGGCGTTCCACTGAAACACCTTTGGCCGCGTACACAAACACGCCGTCCTGGAAGAGCAGGGTGTTGAGGGCAGCCTGGGGCGTACTGTCGGCGGCCAGGGTGTTGAGGTAGCGTTCGACTACCGAGGGCATCCCGGCGGCGGCTTTCGTGAGAGAGCACACGGTGAGGCCTTCGGGAATGTTGCGCATCAGCGATTCGGTGGGGCGGAATGTGTCGTTCAATGTCACACCGAGCAGGGTGCTTATGTTGGGCACCTCGCACCGGAAAGTGGCCGAGAGGTCCACGGCGAAGCCCATACGCTGTATGTTCAGTCCGTAGTCGGGCTCAAGCAGCCGGTCGATTGCCGCCTCTGTGTATGGCGCGCGCCTCATGGTTTGTTCCGAGAAAACCCTGAGGGCGTCGAGAGCCTTTGGACGCAATGCCGCTATCGGCTTGGGAACAAGGTCCAGCTGCCGGCGGCATTCAGCGTAAAGGTTGATATATTGTGAAAGGCTTTTCATGTTCTGAGTCAGGATTGATGCTGTTGTTTTATCCAGTCGTAGCCTTTTTCTTCGAGTTCGAGAGCGAGTTCGGGGCCGCCGGAGTGCACAATCTGTCCTTTGTAGAGAATGTGCACGAAGTCGGGTTTTATGTAATCGAGCAGGCGCTGGTAGTGTGTGATCACTATTGTAGCGTTGTCGTTGGTCTTGAGTGCGTTCACGCCGGCGGCGACAATGCGCAGTGCGTCGATGTCGAGTCCGCTGTCTGTTTCGTCGAGAATTGCCAGACGCGGTTCGAGCACTGCCATCTGGAAAATCTCGTTCCGCTTTTTCTCGCCGCCGGAGAAACCTTCGTTGACCGATCGTGATGCGAGTTTGTTGTCGAGCTCGACGATTGCGCGTTTCTGGCGCATCATCTTGAGAAAGTCGGCGGCTCCCATGGGTTCCTGGCCGAAATATTTGCGTTTGGCGTTCACGGCGGCGCGCATGAAATTCACCATGGTTACTCCGGGAATCTCCACGGGATACTGGAACGAAAGGAACAGCCCCTCGTGGGAGCGGTCTTCGGGAGACAGTCCGAAGAGGTCGGTTCCGTGGAATGTGGCAGAGCCGCTTTCCACGCTGAAGCGCGGGTCGCCGGCAAGCACACCCCCGAAAGTGCTTTTGCCGGAGCCGTTGGGCCCCATTATGGCATGCACTTCGCCGGGATGTACGGTAAGGTTGAGTCCGCGCAGGATTTCTTTGCCGTCGATGCCGGCACGCAGGTTTTCTACTTTTAAGAGTGCTTCTTTCATGATAGTATGTCTTTTGTCAGCCCACGGAGTCCTGAAGTGTTATTTCGAGGAGCTTCTGGGCTTCGACGGCGAATTCCATGGGTAATTTGTTCATGACTTCACGGGCATAACCGTTCACAATCAGAGCCACGGCTTTCTCTGTGGGTATGCCTCGCTGGTTGCAGTAGAACAGTTGCTGCTCGGATATTTTGGATGTGGTGGCTTCGTGTTCCACCACTGCTGATGGGTTTGCCACCTGGATTTCCGGGAAAGTGTGCGCGCCGCAGGTGTCGGACAGCAGCAGGCTGTCGCACTGGGTATAGTTGCGGCAGTTGTCGGCTTTGGGAGCCACGCGCACCAGGCCCCTGTAGCTGTTCTGGCTGTGGCCTGTGGATATGCCTTTGCTTACTATAGTGGAGCGAGTGCCGGATGCCAGATGAATCATTTTGGTGCCTGTGTCGGCCTGCTGGCGGTTGCGGGTCACGGCAACGGAATAGAACTCGCCCACGGCTCCTTCGCCTGAGAGAACGCAGGAAGGGTATTTCCATGTTATCGCCGAGCCGGTCTCCACCTGCGTCCACGAAAGTTTCGAGTTGGTGCCTCGGCAAAGCCCGCGCTTTGTCACCAGATTGTAGACACCGCCGCGTCCTTCGCGATCGCCGGCATACCAGTTCTGTACGGTGCTGTATTTCACTTCGGCACGGTCTTCGACAATTATTTCCACAATGGCTGCATGCAGCTGGTTCTCGTCGCGCATGGGCGCCGTGCATCCTTCGAGATAGCTCACGTAGGAATCGTCGTCGGCCACGATGAGGGTGCGTTCGAACTGGCCGGTGCCCGCCGAATTGATACGGAAATATGTGCTCAGCTCCATGGGGCAGCGCACACCTTTGGGGATGTAGACGAAAGAACCGTCGGAGAACACTGCCGAGTTCAGTGCGGCATAGAAGTTGTCGCGGTAGCCGACGACCTTGCCGAGGTATTTGCGGACGAGGTCGGGATAGTCGCGGACAGCTTCGCTGAACGAGCAGAATATTATGCCCATTTCGGCAAGGCGCTCGCGGTGTGTGGTGCGCACGGAAACGGAATCCATCACAGCGTCGACGGCCATGCCCGACAGCGCTTTCTGCTCTTCGATGGGTATGCCCAGACGGTTGAAGGTGTCGAGGATTTTAGGGTCCACTTCATCGAGGCTCTTTGGACCTTCCTTCTTGACAGGCGCCGCATAGTAGCTGATTGCCTGGAAGTCGATGGTGGGAATATCGAGGTGCGCCCATGTGGGCGGTGTCAGGGTTTTCCAATAGCGGAAAGCTTCCAGGCGGAAATCGAGCAGCCACTGTGGCTCCTTTTTCTTTTCCGAAATCAGCCTTACGACATCTTCCGACAGTCCGGGTGGAATGATTTCTGTGTCGATGTCGCTTGAGAAGCCGTATTTGTAGTCGCCGGTGGTTGCCTGGGCAATGACAGCGCTGTCGTTGCCGGCTGCCGGGCATGCGGCAGGCCTTGTGCCGGCGGTTTGGGGATTATGCTGTTCGTTGTTCATTTCAGAGATTGAGTTAATTCAATAACGTTCTGCCCGGTTTATTGGTTCCCTATAAAGCCCACGGTCGCGGGAGCGGCTTTCAATATCCATGCTCTCCACGGGCGGGAACTGTCGAGAAAGGCGGAACGGCTCTGCGGCGCGAGCTGGAAATAGACGTTGAGGCATGCGCTTGCAATCACTATCCACAGTGCCGCGCGGAAAATGGCTCCGGCCACACGGTCGAGCGGGCTGAGGCTTAGCGCGCTCACGGTGGCGTGCAGCAGTTTGGCTATAAGGTTCACCGAAAGGAAAGCCACGATGAACACAAGCACATACACACAGGCCCGGAGCAGGGTGGCGTATTCGCTTTGCGCCGACACCCACGTCTGGGCGAGGCCGGGGGCGAAGAACCGGCAGGCCAGTATGGCCACGATGAAGGCCACCAGAGTTCCCAGCTGGCGTACAAGCCCGCGGATAGCCCCGGTCACTACGGCCACGATTATCAGAATTGCTATGATTATGTCGATTGCCATTTCTCTATTGTGTGTTATTACGCCTGGCGGCTGCTCTTTCGACAGCTTTAGCCACTGCTATCAGACCGTCGTCGAAGCCTTCGTCGGCAAGAATGCTGTAGGCCGTTTCAGGATTGCTGGCGAAGGCGGCCTTTATGGTTTCGTATTGTTTGCGGCTCAGGAATGTGCCGTAGGTGGTAATCATATCGTTGTCGATTAAGGCGGCGATATGGCTGTACACTGTGGAGAGCTTGATGTTTTTTATGCTTGCGATTTCGCCCAGCGGCACTCCGGCGTTGAACAGGATAAGTGTTTCCTTGAGCGAGGTTCCTGCGGCGCTTCCTGTTGCGAGACCTTCGAATTTGCGCACGGCGGCGATGAACCGTTTGCCGTAGCGCACGGCTTTTTTCTCTCCGACGCCGTTCACCTGCATGAACTCATCGATAGTGGTGGGCCGCTTTGTGGCCATGTCCATGAGTGTGGCGTCGCTGAAAATAATATATGGCGGGAGGTTCTCGGTGCGGGCCACATCGGTGCGCACTGTTTTCAGTTGTTCGAACAGCTGTTCGACGGGGTTGAGCGTCGGTGTCGGTTCGGCTTTGCCGCGTTTTCTTTTCGCTGGCGCTTCCGGCGGCTGGTAGCGGGCGAGGATAAGCTTTTCGCCTGCAAGTACGCGCCGTCCGAATACGGTGGGCATGAGTCTGTTTCCCTGTGTATAATCGATGCTAAGCACTCCCAGCTGCACCATTTGTGTGATGTACGACGCCCAGTGGGTGGCATCGATGTCGGCTCCGGCTCCGAAAGTCTTTATGTTGTGTAGGCCTTCGCGCACGATGTCGGAGCGGCGTATGCCCCTGAGTATCGCCGACAGCGTTCCGGCACCTATGGCCGAACCGGGTGCGCGCAGCAGGGCACTCATTGCTTTCTGAGCCACCACAGTGCCGTCGAAACGTTCCGGCGGCCGGCGGCATACATCGCAGTTGCCGCAGTCGTGGCTGCGCTCTTCTCCGAAATAGCTCAGGAGAATGCGCCGCCTGCACAGTCTTGCCTGCGCATATTCGAGCATGCGCTCGAGTTTCTCGTTGTTCACGGCCACGCGTCCGCTTTCGTCGGCGAATTTGCGCAGGGTAATCATGTCCGCCAGGCTGAAGAAAAGGATTGCTTCGGCCGGCATTCCGTCGCGTCCGGCACGGCCTATTTCCTGATAGTAGCTCTCGATGTTTGCCGGCATGTTGTTGTGCACCACCCAGCGGATATTGCTTTTGTCGATGCCCATGCCGAAGGCCACTGTCGCGCAGCACACGCTTGCCGAGCCTTTGAGAAAAGCCTGCAGGGAGCGCGTGCGTGCCTCCGGAGTCATGCCGGCATGGTAACACACCGAGCGGATGCCTTTGGCCGTGAGGTGAGCATGCATTTTTTCGGCACCGGCGCGCGAGAGGCAGTAGGATATCCCGGAATCCTGCGGATATTTTCTCACCAGCGATATTATGGTGCGCACGCGGCTGTCGATTCCCGGGTTGGGGATTACGGAAAGCGAAATGTTTGGGCGGTCGAAGCTGCCGAGCCAGCACCATGGATCGGAGAGGCCGAGCTGGGATATGATGTCGGCGCGGGTGTGCTCGTCGGCAGTTGCCGTGAGAGCCATTATGGGCACATCGGGGCATATCTGCCTGATTTTTCCAAGAGCGGTGTAGTCGGGTCTGAAATCGTGGCCCCACTGAGATATGCAATGGGCCTCATCGATGGCAACCAGCGATATCCGGGCATTGCTCCAGCTGTCCAGAAGGGTCATCAGACGTTCCGGCGATACATAAAGCAGCTTGATGCGTCCAGCCGAAGCCGCGCGCATTATCTCGGCGTTTTCGGCTTCCGATTGGTTGGAATGTATGGCGGCAGCGGGAATGCCGTTGGCCACAAGCGCCTGGGTCTGGTCCTGCATGAGTGCGATCAGTGGCGACACCACAATGGCCACACCGGTGTCGGCGAGCAGAGCGGGCAACTGGTAGCATATGCTCTTGCCTCCGCCGGTGGGCATCACCACCACCACGTCGCGGCCTTCGCATATGGCCTCGATGGCTTTGAGCTGGCCGGGGCGGAAGCTGCGGTAGCCGTAGAATTTTGCCAGGAGGGCATGCGCGCGTTCACTGATGTTCTCGATGCTTTCCATTTCAATATGCAAAATTAGCATTATCCGGCACGCCTGCGAAGCGGATGCTTGTGGTAGACTCCGGTATTTAACATATATTAATGCAGCCTTTGGGCACACGTCCGAAAATTGGGCGTATCTTTGCCGTACCGAAAATGATGCATGCATGGCTTAAGCCATGTAGCCTGTAATGACTCAGCGACGACAAACCCGACCGCAGTTTGCGGCCGGAGTTTATTTTTTTATATTCTGAAAAACCAAAAAACGACTATGGCTATAACCTATATGACCAAAGAGGGCTACGACCGCAAGATGGCCGAGCTCGCCGAAATGGAAAGTGTGGAGCGTCCGCGCATCAGCCGTGCGATTGCCGAGGCCCGCGACAAGGGCGACCTTAGCGAGAACGCCGAATACGATGCCGCCAAAGAGGCTCAGGGAATGCTGGAAATGAAAATAGCACAGCTCAAGGAAATTGTGGCCAGCGCCCGTATAATCGACGAATCCAAGCTGGGCACCTCCGAAGTGCAGCTGCTCAATAAAGTGCGTATCCGCAATCTGGACCGCAACACCGAACTGGAGTACACCATTGTGGCCGACTCCGAGGCCGACATGAAGGCAAAGAAGATTGCCATCTCCACACCTATCGCCAACGGACTTCTGGGCCACAAGGTGGGCGATGTGGTGGAAATCCAGGTGCCGGCCGGCAAGGTGCGCTTCGAGATTCTGGAAATAAGTATCTGAAATACATAACAATTCCGACAATCAACGAGAACTGCCATGGCTTCGATATTTTCCAAAATCATCGCCGGCGAGATTCCTTCGTACCGTATCGCCGAAGACGACCGCCACTACGCCTTTCTGGACATCAGTCCGCTTGCCGAGGGTCACACTCTTGTTGTGCCCAAACGCGAGGTGGACTACATATTCGACCTCAGCGACAGCGAATACGCCGACCTGCAGCTTTTTGCCAAGCGTGTCGCCGCCGCCATCGGCAAGGCTATTCCTTGCAAGCGTGTCGGTGTGGCTGTGATAGGTCTTGAGGTACCTCACGCCCACATACATCTGGTGCCTATAAATAAGGAAAGCGATATGGATTTCCGCGGCAAGCATCTAAGCCCCGAGGCCGACCGAATGGCGGAAATCGCGGAAAGCATATCCCGACAGTTCGAATGACAATGAAAAAGACATATCCTCTGCTCGCAGCGCTGGCTCTTGCTGCCGGCAGCTGTTCAGTACCTGCCGGATGGAGTGTGGACGGCGCTGTGGACGGTGCTCCGCAGGGAACAAAAATAGCACTCGAGTATTTCAGCAACGGACGCTGGATGCTGGTGGACTCCCTGGCGCTCGAGGCCGACGGTTCTTTCGGCTATGTTTCGCCCAAGCCTGCCTCCTATCCGGAAATCATGCGCCTCACAATCGCAGGCCATGGCTCGGTGTTTTTCCCTGTTGATTCGGTCGACGACATAACCGTCAATGCCTGCTATGGAAATTTCGGGCTTGCATGCGTTGCAGGCACTCCTGCAGCCGAAGCGTTCTGCCGTGTCGACAGCATGATTGCCGCCGGTGGCGACCGTATGGCACTGCAGCGCAGTCTGGTGCAGACAATAACCGCCGACACTACCGGTATTGTGGCTTACTACATAGTAAGCAAGACCGTGGATGGCATGCCGCTGTTCGATTCCGCCGAGAGCTTCGGCAACCGCGTCTATGGTGCCGCCGCCCAGGTATTCGCGCAATATCTTCCCGATGATCCCCGTGGCGCCGCACTCAGGCAGGCATATTTTGCCGGACGCCGCCCCCAGGGTGATGCGGCTGCGGCCGACACTGTGGTGGAAGTGCCTGCGACCGGACACATAAACATAGTGCGCTATGACTATGCTGGCCGCGAGCATTCGCTCGACTCGGTGGCATCGCAGGGCAAGATTGTGCTTCTGAACTTCACCGCATATGAGCTTCCCCAGAGTCCGGCATATAATGCCATGCTCAACGAGCTCTACAGTCGCTATCACGAACGCGGGCTGGAAATATACCAGCTGGCATTCGACAGTGATGAGGTGGCATGGAAGAACGCCGCTGCCAATCTGCCGTGGATAACGGTGTGGAATTCGCCTGTCGACGGAGAAACGGCGCTCGCCTCATACAATGTCGGAGCGTTGCCAATGACATATATCATCGACCGCAACGGCGACATCGGCAAGCGGGTGGTCAATCCCGAGGAGCTGGAGAGCTCTGTGGCACGGTATTTCTGACCATAAACCTTCCTTACCATGAAAAATCTTCTGACAGTTATAGCACCCGCGGCTCTTTGCGCCATTGCCGGTGCGTGCGCTTCGGACAATGCCGGAAACACGCCGTTGCCACGAGTGGAATGGTCGTCGGAAACGGTGCGGACATTGCCCGGTGAGCCGGCACAATATGTGCAGACATTCCGCGTGTGGGGTATGCCGGACAGCATGTCTAGGCTGGCCTTCAATATGTTCGCGCGGCAAATGGAGATGGAGAATCCGGCCGATACTCTTGTCGAGATTGTGCCCGGATATTATACCATTGCATCGCCACGACTGTCCGATGCCGTAAGCGACACGGTCGAAATCCGCATCCTGACCCGTGGACGCATGCGGTCGGTGTGCTATAGCCCCGATGGAGTGCATGGTATTGGACGCAACGGCGGCACTTTCGATGTGGATTTCAGGCGGTTCGACCTGCTTGACGATTCCGTCGCCCTCGCCGCCGCGCCACTGGCTGAGGACATCTACCGCCGCAATGCCGAACTTACAGCCGATGCAGCCGTACCTTCTGTCTATGAAGTCGTTCCCTCGTTCAAGAAAGTCACCCTCACAGGTGGCGAGACATGGGTGAATCCTTCCACGATTGAATTCAAGGCTCCCGACAGCATCGCCGGCGAAAGCTACAGCATCACTGTGGCCGAAGGCAAAATCACCCTTACCGCCGACAGCAGCCAGTGGAAGCGCCTGGGCATGCGTCTGCGGCACTTCTGGGGCGATGGCGAGCGCACAATGCCTGCTGCGGAAATCCACGACGCTCCCGATCTGGAATACCGCGGACTGATGGTGGACATAGCGCGTAATTTCCAGCGTCCCGAAGAGATAAAGCGCGTGCTCGACCTGATGGCTGTCTATGGTCTGAATGTTTTTCACTTCCACATAACCGACGACGAGGCATGGCGCCTGCAGGTCCGCAGCCTGCCCGAACTCACCGACATGGGTTCGCGCCGTGGTTATGCGCCCACGGGCAACGAAAGTTTCCTGCCGCAGATTTTTGCGGGTAACGGCAATCCCGATGCCGTGCAGGGAACTGCCAACGGCTTCATAAACACCGATGAGTTTGTGGATATAGTGCGCTATGCCAACGGACTCGGCATAACTGTGATTCCCGAGATAGAATCGCCGGGGCATGCCCGCGCTGCCATCAAGGCTATGGCTGGCCGCGAAGAGTTCCGCATGACCGAGCCGGGAGACACCTCCAAGTACACTTCCGCGCAGGCCTTCCACGATAATGTGATGAATCCCGCGCTCGACGGAACCTACCGTTTCATGGAAAAGGTGGTGGACGAACTGGTGGCTCTGTACGGGATGGCCGGAGTTCCCCTCAAGGCAATCCATATCGGTGGCGATGAGGTGCCCCGCCATTGCTGGGACGGCAGCGATGCCGTGCGCAGGCTCATGGCCGAGAACAATCTGCCCGATCAGAAGGCAGTGCATGCATATTTCGTGGAACGTGTGGCCCGATATATTGCCTCCAAAGGAGTCGGAGTGAGCGGCTGGCAGGAAGTGGCGCTGCGCCACCCGAAGGCCTATACCGACACCCTGCGTCCTCTGATGTATTCGGTGAACTGCTGGAGCACATTGCCTCACCAGGGGCAGGCCGGAGTGGTGGACGATATCTATCGCGACGGTTTCCCCGTGATTCTCAGTAATGTGGACCATTTCTATCTGGATATGTGCTACAGCCCTCATCCCGACGAACGCGGTCTTTCGTGGGGTGGATATGTCGATGAGTTCGACGCCCTTGCCGGCACGCCTTCGCAGCTTATGAGCCAGGGAATGCCCAAGGGCATCCAGGGCCAGGTTTTCGCGGAAACCATCCGCGGCCCGCGCGATCTGGAGGTAATGCTGCTTCCCAAGATGGCCGGACTTGCCGAGCGTGCCTGGAACACCGCACCCACCTATAGCGAGGCTACATTCAACAGTATAATCGATGGAGAAACCGCGCGATGGGATGCCGACGGATATGCTTTCCATGTTCGGCAGCCCGGAGCGGTGATAACCGCTGACGGCCGGCTGATGGTGAACAGCAGCTATACAGAGGCCGACATACGGTACACCACCGACGGAACCAACCCCAAGGCCGACAGCCCTGCAATCGAGGCCGGACAACCTGTCGACATCGATATTCCTGCTGGCGGCCAGATACGTGTCCGCCAGTGGGTTCATGGCCAGCCATCGGTTGTGACCGTGCTCAAGCGCTGACAAAGGAAACAATAACAAGTCCCTGCAGCAGGGCTTAAGGCTGTCTCCGCCGACCGGAGGCAGCCTTTTTGTTGGCCGGTTGCGGGAAAAATTGTAATTTCGCAGTCGTAACACCTCCACAATCTCTAAATGTTAGTCATAGGAATCGCCGGTGGAACCGGCTCGGGAAAGACCACCGTTGTCAATAAGATAATCAACAGCCTTCCGGCCGGTGAAGTAGCTGTAATGCCTCAGGATTCTTACTACAAGGATTCCAGCCATGTGCCGCCGGAGGAACGCTCCAAAATCAATTTCGACGAACCTGACGCCATTGAATGGTCGCTTCTGGTCGACCATCTCAAGCAGCTCAAGGAGGGTAAGACGGTGAATATGCCCACCTATTCCTATCTCACCTGCACACGCCAGGAAGAGACAGTGGAAGTGCACCCCAATGATGTGGTTATTGTGGAGGGGATTCTCGTTCTCACCGACCCGACAATACGCGAGATGCTCGACATCAAGGTGTTTGTCGACGCCGACCCCGACGACCGCCTCATACGTGTGATTGCCCGCGACTGCATTGAGCGTGGGCGTACTCCCGAGATTGTGATCAACCGCTACCAGGAGGTTCTTAAGCCCATGCACTGCCAGTATATAGAACCTTCCAAGCGATATGCCGACCTCATCGTTCCCCAGGGAGGAAGCAATATCGTGGCCATAAACCTGCTTACCGACTACATCGAGAGCCGCCTGCACCGCGGTCATTCCCGCGGCATGGCGATGACCGACATCTCCCTCTGACTCTTATGGGAATCGTTGGCCTTAAAGGAGGTTCGCGGCGTGAGCCGGAGGTGGCCGAGCCGTTCGCCGAAGCTGTTGTGGTGGACATGGTGTCCGAGGACGACGCTGTCGCCTGTCCTTCATCCGATTCCGATGCCGGACGGCGTGCCGATGCCGACGGCAGGATGGTGCTCCGCACCGACAATCTGGTGAAAAAATATGGCAAACGCACTGTAGCCAACCATGTATCCATCGATGTCACCCAGGGAGAGATTGTCGGCTTGCTCGGGCCGAACGGTGCCGGCAAGACCACGACATTCTATATGACCGTAGGGCTTGTGCAGCCAAATGAAGGGCGCATATTTCTCAACGACCTCGATATCACGAAATTTCCGGTCTACAAGCGTGCGCAGAACGGCATCGGCTATCTCGCCCAGGAGGCATCGGTGTTCCGCAAGCTCAGTGTGGAGGACAATATACGTGCGGTGCTCCAGATGACTTCCATGACAGCCGAGGAGCAGCGCGACAAGCTCGAGAGCCTTATCGCAGAGTTCCGTCTGGAGAAAGTGCGCCGCAACCTCGGCGACCAGCTTTCGGGAGGCGAACGCCGCCGCACCGAGATTGCCCGTTGCCTGGCGATAAACCCGAAGTTCATAATGCTCGACGAGCCTTTCGCCGGTGTCGACCCTATTGCGGTGGAAGATATTCAAAGCATTGTCTACAAGCTAAAGGATAAAAATATAGGTATTCTCATAACCGACCATAATGCCCAGGAGACACTGCGCATCACCGACCGTGCGTACCTTCTCTTCGAGGGGCGGATACTCTTCCAGGGCACATCCGAGGAGCTTGCCACCAATCCCGTGGTCAGGGAAAAATATCTGGGACGCGACTTCGTGTTCTACCGTAAAAAACTCGACAGTTCCGATCTGCAATGACAGCGAACGATCCTCGCGACATAAGTATCGACGCCTTCGACTATCCTTTGCCCGAAGAGCGAATAGCCAAATATCCTCTCCGGCAGCGCGACGCATGCAAGCTTTTGTGCTACAGCGTCCGCGACAACTCTGTGGCCGACCGCGTCTTTTCCGACCTCCCTTCGCTGCTTGCTCCCGAATCGTTATTGGTTGTCAATAACACCAAAGTGGTGCGGGCGCGTCTGGAAATGCGCAAACCATCGGGCGCAAGGGTGGAGATTTTCTGTCTGGAACCCGAAAAACCTGCCGACTACGAGAGTAATTTCGGCGCAACAGGCTCATGCACATGGCACTGCCTTGTCGGTAATTCCAAACGCTGGAAGGACGGCCCCGTCGAGATGCGTGCGGCAGCCGGCGGTTGCGAGGTGCTGCTCGAGGCATTCCGCACTTCCGAACAGGGGGTGATAGAATTCCGTTGGTCTCCGGCCTCCCTCTCTTTTTCCGAGGTGCTGGCCACAGCGGGTCGTATCCCTATTCCGCCATATCTCAACCGCTCTTCCGAGACTACCGACAACGACGACTACCAGACAGTATTCAGCAATTACGAAGGCTCGGTAGCCGCGCCTACAGCCGGTCTGCACTTCACAGATTCTCTGCTGCAGCGCCTGGCCGATGCCGGAATCGAACGAGCCGACGTGACATTGCATGTGGGTGCCGGTACATTCCAGCCGGTCAAGTCGGACACAATGGGCGGCCATCCCATGCATAGCGAATTCATAGAGGTGGAGAGGAAATTTATCCTGAGGCTTGTGGAGCAATTGAAAAACCGCAGGCCGGTGGTGGCAGTCGGTACCACATCGGTGCGCACAATAGAGAGCCTGTACTATATAGGTCGCGACATCCTCGAGGGCAAATGGTCCGGCGAAGTGTGGCAGTGGGCACCATACGGCTCATGCGACAGTGAGCCGGATACTATGGATGCGCTTGAGGCGATAATTGATTATCTGGAGGAGCAGGGCGAAGACACCCTGCGTGCACGCACCCGGATTATAATAGCACCCGGCTTCCGGTACAGGATAGTCGATACGGTCATCACCAATTTCCACCAGCCCAAATCGACTTTGCTGCTGCTTGTATCGGCACTCATCGGCGACAGCTGGCGCTGTCTCTATGCCCATGCTCTGGATTCGGGCTACCGCTTTCTAAGCTATGGCGATGCATGCCTCTTCAGCCGATAGCCGAAGGATAGAGATCCGGCAGGCTCGACCCGGTGATGCCGCGGATATAAAGGCAGTCCTCGACCAGGCCCGGCAGGCCCAGCGCGACAACGGATTCGTGCAGTGGGCCGATGGATATCCCTCAATCGATATCGTGAATGCCGACATCCGGTCTGGCCTTGCGTTCAGGCTATGTGCGGGAGGGCGCACGGCGGGATATGCGGTGCTCGTTGTCGGCGACGATGGCTACAGCGACGTGGAGGCCTGTTTCGGAATCGCAGGCAGTTTTGCCGTGGTGCACCGGCTTGCTATTGCCGACGGCTTCCGTGGGCATGGTCTTGCTGCGGAATTCATGCTGCTGCTGGAGGCTGAGGCTGCCTCCATGGGAATTGCCGCCATGCGGGTGGATACAGGTGAGGCGAACACATGCATGCTGCGCCTGATGCACCGTCTCGGGTACATACCGCGCGGGCTTGTGGCTTTCCGCTGGGGGCCGCGTATGGCTTTCGAGAAAGCGCTGCGAAAACTTTAATACGAAGTACATGTTATAAGATTAAGACACAGCCACAGCATTGTGTCTTGATCGGATTATGCAATTTCACCGCCTCTTTTCTGGATTGTTATATGCAGGCATGATTATGCCAGCAGTATCGTCGTGTATATACGAGTATGATACGTGCCAGCCGGAGCGGGGCATCATCATTGTCAACGACTGGGAACTTGTTGCAAAGGCTTCCCCCAAGGGGATGGCTTTTATTTTCTTTCCCGAGGACGGAAGCGCTCCGTGGCGTTTCGATTTTCCCGGGATGGAGGGTGGGATGGTCAATATGCCGCAGGGCCGGTACAGCATGCTGAGTTTCAACGACGATACCTATAACGTCCGTTTCATCGAAAATGAAGGTTACGGAGGCTACACGGCATATACCGAAAAAGCCGACAATGTGGCTTTTGAAGGAAGCGAGGTCGCTCCTCCGGTGCGGTTGCCTGAAAAACAGACGGATGTCGGAGAAAATTTTGTAGAATGTCCCGATATGATGTGGGGCTGCTCATACTGCGCTGTTACTATTGGCAACACAACCCTTACTTATGAAGAGAGCGGGGGCGGGGGCCCCTATTCTGTTCCGGTTACATCTGCATCATTTTTGCTTGAGGCGCACCAACGGCAACTTACAGCCAGATACAGGTTCACGATAGACGATGTGGAGAATCTCGACGGCGTAAAGGCAATGAGTGCGACTTTCAGCGGACTTGCCGGCGCGGAAAATCTCGCCGACGGCAGAAAGACAGCCTATCCCAGCACACTTCCGTCGAAGGTCGATATATATGGGGATTCCACCATCGGTGGCGATTTCGTCACTTTCGGAATACCTTGCGAACCTACGGCGGAAAATACTCTTTCGCTTATGGTTCTCCTCCACGACGGACGTAAATTCAACTATCGGTTCGATGTCACGGATCAGGTTCGTGCCGCTGAAAATCCGCTGGATGTGCATGTGCGCATTGCAGGGCTGTCATTGGAGCCGTCGACGCCCGGAGGCGATTCGGGAGCCTTCGAAGTGGGAGTCGACGGGTGGATTTCGATTACCATAAACATTGACAGTTGACAGACGTTATAATATTTAAAGAATCAGAGTATGTATGAATCTGGCTTTATGAAATCTTTAGGGGGGGCCTCCGGCCTGTTTTCAGTTTTCGTTCAGTCGTTACGGAGCCACATGGTTCAAAGCATACTCAAAAAGCCTTGCCAAATGCAAACATACTCTTAAACACACCACGCGATGACACAAAAAATGATTCTAGGCATAATCTGCCTTGGCGCATTGGCTGCAAGCTCGTGCAGCAGCGACGACCCCGAGCGTCCGGCTTCCGGCGATGCCATATCCTTCAGTGCGGTGGCGCCTAATGGCTCCCGCGCTGCTTCTACAACTACCGCATCGTTGAAAGAATTCGTTGTCTATGGCTTTACCGAAGGCAGCACGTTGCTCGATGGAGTCAAGGTGACAAGAAACGGTGGTTCATGGACCTACTCCCCCGAGGCATACTGGCCTGTGAATCCCATAAACTTCTACGCGTTCAGCCCCGACATCACCGAATCTCCCGACATCCAGGGCATGGACGGCGGAAACATTCCCGATTATACAAGTCCTGGCAATGTCGATCTGCTGTATTCGGTCAAGACACAGGTAACACAGCAGTCGGCACCGGTGCTGCTCAATTTCCGCCATGCTTTGGCCAAGGTCAGTGTGATGCTCAGCAGCACCAACCAGCACATAACCGTAAGGGTAAGCAATATATCGCTGTGTAATTTCTACATGCAGGGAACGTTCAATTTCCCCACCAGTTCCACGCTTGCCTCCACGCCCGACGTAGTCGGTAGCTGGACTTTCCTGAAGACATTCGGCAAACGGCTCGTTTTCTATGCCATTGGTCCGGAGGACAGGGTTGACCTCACTCCATTGCCTACGGACTATACCGAGAACAATCTGAACTACAGTTTCGTGATACCGCAGCCTCTTGCCGAGACCGAGTTCGTCGCTACCAAGAACGATTACATAGGAACCTTCATCCAGGTCGACTGCGAGATATTCGACACTGCCACTGGCGTGAAACTGTGGCCGAATTCCAAGACACCGCCCTTTATGCTGGTGCAGGACACCGAGTGCGGACGCATTGTGTATCCCACGACTTCCGACGAAGTCAAATCCTGGGATGCAGGACATGCATATATCTACAACATAGACATCAACAACCCGAATGTACTCGATAAGATAGAATTCGATGTGACTGTCGACGATTTCATCATCGACGAATTCTGAGATTCATATATGGCCGGTCAGGGACGCGCACGGGACGCGCACGGGACGCGCTGTCTCTGACCGGTTCTATTTCAACAGAATCTGTATGAGATGTTCCGGCAGCGTTTTCCGTGGCACGGTTCCCATGTCGGAACTCTTGTTGCGGTCCTTGCTGCGGAAAGCTGTGCGCTTTTCGTATGCTTCAGGTGCGCAGTTCTTTAGATGTGCCGGCAGGAAATCCTTTTCAGGATTCAGCCCGAGCTCTTTCATGGCCTGGCGCCGCAAGGCTTCCAGCAGCAGCTCCAGACGGGAGGCATCGTCGAGGATATAGTTGCGGACAATTTCCCTTTCCTCGGCAGTCGCGGTTCCGGCGGCATATGCCTCAAGGATTTTATCAATGTCGGGCGGAGTCATGGTCATGGAGAGGTGCGTTCGTAACTAAATACGGTGTTTTCAGAATTTTTCCTTGGTATCCCGTACTTTAAAAACTTTCATTCCGCAATTCGCGCAGTCGAATTCAAGACGGTACAGCCCGGATTCGTTGCGCAGGAAAAGCCTGGCCGGCAGGCGTTGGCTTTCCGGTTTCCGCAGGCAGGCGCCGAGTTCGGCACGTATGCAGTAGCGGGTGCTCATAACCTGCAGCTCTCCATTTCCGGCAGTCCCGCACTCTATGGCATTCCGGATGTTGTCTGCTCCATGCGACCGGTAGAAATCGCCTGCAGCCCGGTTGGCCACATTGTCATGGTAGGTCAGTCCGGGGCCGTTTGCGAAGGCATCGGATTCAAGCACGTTCTTTCCCGGTTTTTCCGGTCTGTGGCCAGCGAGGGTATCGGAGGCAAGCTTGGCAAGAAGCTTGCGGCGGGCATCGGCAAGCACCGAGGCCGCTATGAAAAAGGCTGCGGCATTGTCGTTTATCCCGCCAATCCTGTATGGTTCGTCGCCGAGGCGTTCCAGCAGAGACCGTCTGTGCTGTCTGGGGTCGGTTCTGGCAGGCTCTATTGTTCTGTCGATTACTGTGCTTGCGCTGAATCCGCGCTCGTCGGTGGCCGCAAGCTCGATGTTGCCGTCCTGGAGGACATGGAGTGTGAAATCCAGCCGCATGAGACGTCGCGCACGCGCATGGTCCACGCTGTCGTTGAATTCCTTGTCGGAGTTGCGGAAGATAGTTGTGCCTGCTGTGAGTTCAGGCAGCGGTTCGGCTGGAAAGCATCTGGTGCCGTCGGCACGGTTGAGGCGGAATCCGTGGAATGCGCCGGAGCTGTCGAAGAATCCAAGGCCGTCTCCGTTGCCGAGGGCACTGCCGGCAAGGGAGAAACATCTGTTCCGTCTGTTGTACGGACTTGAAACCTTGCCGACGGCGACTCCGGTATCTTTCGGCGAGCCGAGGGTAGCTTGCAAGCCGCCTCCGTTGGGGCGCCGGAAGAATCCGCGATCGATATCGGGGGTGAATCCGGGATCGGATGTTCCTGCCGAGGCGCGGCAATATCTGCTTCCGGTCCGGGATATGAATCCGTCGAGCATGGCCGAATACCATGCTGTGGCGTTGGCCACATATCGGCGGTCTTTGAGGCGCCCTTCTATCTTGAAAGAGCGGGCTCCGGCTTCGACCAGAGGGCCTATGTCGGTGGTGCGCAGGTCGGCCAGCGAGAGATAATGTGCTTTCGGTGCCACCTGCGAGCCATGCTCATCGACGATGTCGAACGGCAGGCGGCACATCTGCGGGCACATGCCGCGGTTCGCGCTGCGGCCTGTGGCCACATATCCTATCTGGCAGTCGCCGCTGTAGCTCACGCATCGCGCGCCGTGGATAAACACTTCGGCAGGCACACCGGAGGCATCGACGGCTTCCCTGATGCGGGCGGCGTCGAATTCGCGTGGGAGCACCAGGCGTGTGAATCCTGCCTTTGCCAGCCATCGGGCTTTCCGGGGAGTGCGTATGTCGCATTGAGTGGAGGCGTGCAGTGCCACCGGCAGATTCATGTCCAGATAGGCCATGTCCTGCACGATGAGAGCATCGATTCCTGCATCGCATAGTTCGAGAGCCATCAGTCTTGCCTTTTCAAGCTCGTTGTCCAGGACAATGGTGTTCATGGTGGCATACACCCTGGCGCCGAAGCGGTGGGCATATGTGGCAAGAGAAGCGATGTCGTCGATGCTGTTGCCGGCCGAAGCGCGTGCTCCGAATGCGGGAGGCCCTATGTACACGGCATCGGCGCCGCAGTCGATGGCTGTGCGTCCTGTTTCTGCGTCGCGGGCAGGAGACAGCAATTCAAGCGCTATCGGAGTCATCGGGCTGTCAGGGCTTCGAGAATATGGAATGCTTCTTTGCGGCCAGCACGCAATCTGTCGGGGGCATGGGCGTCGCTGTTTACAATCATGGCTATGCCTGCGGCGTGCATTTCGGGAATCAGGCCTGCGGAAGGGAACATGCGGCCGGCTGTTTCGTATGCCTTGGTGTTCACCTCTGCGATAAGTCCGGTCTTGGCTACGGCATGGATGAGGTTGCGGACCAGCGATGAATAATGGCTGCCTTGTTCTATCCCCGGGGCATAGAGAGACGCGTTATGGCCTACTTTGTCGAGATGGCCTATGATGTCGAATCCGCCTGCGGACACCATGGCCATTGACTGATCGAAAAATGTCTGTACAACGTAGTCGATATCGCCGTGGAAATGGTCGGCCATTTTGCGACGGAAGGATTCATATCTGCCGTCGATATCCACAAACTCTCCGCTTTGATCGGGAATGAAGTGCACCGAACCGATGCGGAACTGCAAAGGCATGTCCTTGAAATAGCTTATATGGGGGCCCCAGTCCTGGTCGAGATAGTCGATTTCCATACCGGCGAAAATCTGTAGTCCCTTTGGGGCATAGAAATCACGCAGCCGGTCGCATTCCTGCAGGTAGGGCTCTACGTCGGCGCAATCCATGTTGCAGGGGCTTGGAATACGCAGGGGGCTGTGTGGCGAGAAACCGTAGAGTTTCAGTCCTTGCTCGAAAGCGGCGGCGGCCATGTCGGCCATTGAAGCCAAGCCGTCGCAGAATTGGGTGTGTGAGTGAAAATTATATTGCCGTTCGGATGCTATGCATGCGAGAATATCCATATTCAATTACGATAGTTGACGTGAAAGTGCCGGCCTGCGTCGCAGCCAGAGTGCGAACATGGCAGTGGCGAGCACCACTGTGGCGGCGGCGATGGACGCTGCCACAGGCATTCCCAGCCCGAAACCTTCGGGGTGTGGGGCGAAGAAGATGTAGCAGACCACGACGGCGGTCATAAACATTGCCGGGAGCAGGGTGAGCACATAGGCGCGGCCTGCGCGTGCCAGGAAAACGGTGCATCCCCAGAGGGTAATGGCCGCAAGGCACTGGTTGGTCCATGCGAAATAGCGCCACAGGATGTTGAAATCAATCATCATCAGTATAAAAGCTCCTGCGAAAAGCGGCAGAGACACCAGCAGGCGTTTCAACAGCGGTTTCTGGGAAATATGCAGCATGTCGGCGACTATGAGCCTTGCCGAGCGCAAGGCAGTGTCGCCGGTGGTGACAGGCGCGGCCACCACTCCGAGAATGGCGAGTATTCCGCCGACTGTGCCGAGCCACCCTACGGAAATATCGTGGACAAGGTCGCCGGCGCCGTTGTGGGTGGCCATGTATTCCCTGAGCCCGTCGTATCCTCCTGTGAATGTTATGGCCGCCGCCGCCCATATCAGGGCTACGATGCCTTCGGCCACCATTGCGCCATAGAAAACCGGGCGTGCGAGTTTTTCGTTCTTCAGGCAGCGTGCCATCATGGGCGACTGTGTGGCGTGGAAGCCCGACACGGCGCCGCAGGCTATGCTGACAAACATCATCGGGAACACCGAATGTACGCCGTCGTTGCCGTATCGGCTGTCGAAACCGCCTGCGAAGTCCACAGGAATGGAGTGTCCGCCGAATATCAGCACTGCCGAGAGTCCGGCGGCCATGAACAGCAGGGCAAAACCGAAAACGGGGTAAAAGCGCCCGATGAGCTTGTCGACGGGCAGCAGTGTGGCCAGCAGATAGTAGGAGAAAATCACTGCCATCCAGAATTCGGTGCCTGCCCATCCCGGAGTCATGGAGGCCATGAGGTTGGATGGTGTGATCACGAATACGGCTCCCACGAGCACCAGCAGCACTATCGACAGCAGGCGCATTATCTGCCTTGCTGGCATGCCAAGCTGCCTGCCGATTAGCTCGGGAAGTGATTCACCGTCCGATCGGATGCTCATCATGGCTGAAATGAAATCGTGGACAGCACCGCCGAAAATGGTGCCGGCTACAATCCAGATGAAAGCCGCCGGCCCGTACATCACACCCATTATGGCTCCGAAAATAGGGCCGAGGCCTGCTATGTTGAGGAACTGGATGAGAAAGACTTTCCATGTCGGCATGGGCATGAAGTCCACGCCGTCGGTCTTTGAATAGGCCGGCATTGTGCGGGCAGGGTCGGTGCCGAATACTTTCTCTGCCAGCAGACCATAGAGGAAGTAGCCGCCCACGAGCACTGCCAAGGAGATGAGGAACGCAGTCATGCGGCTACTGTATCTGGTCGTTGTTGGCCGGAACCTGTCCGAAACTGTCGCGCATGTTGGTGTCGGCTTCGATATTCTTCATCTTGTAGTAGTCCATAATGCCGAGGTTTCCGCTGCGGAAGGCGGCAGCCATGGCTATGGGCAGCTCGCATTCGGCTTCGATTACCTTGGCACGCGCTTCCTGTGCGAGGGCTTTCATTTCCTGCTCGCGGGCGATTGCCATAGCCCTGCGTTCTTCGGCTTTCGCCTGGGCGATGTTCTTGTCGGCCTGAGCCTGGTCGATCTGCAGGGCGGCGCCGATGTTGCGGCCTATGTCGATGTCGGCGATGTCGATGGATAGAATCTCGAATGCCGTGCCGGAGTCGAGACCTTTTTTAAGCACGAGTTTGGATATGGAGTCGGGATTCTCGAGCACCTGCTTGTGGCTTTCGGAGGAGCCTATGGAGGATACTATGCCTTCGCCTACGCGGGCCAGCACAGTGTCCTCGCCGGCGCCACCCACGAGCTGGCGGATATTGGCGCGCACTGTCACGCGGGCTTTCGCTATAAGCTGGATGCCGTCTTTCGCCACAGCGGTAACCGGAGGTGTGTCTATCACTTTGGGATTCACACTCATCTGCACGGCCTGGAACACGTCGCGGCCGGCGAGGTCGATGGCGGTCGCCATTTTGAAGCCGAGGTCGATGTTGGCTTTTGCCGCCGACACAAGTGCGTGGACAACACGCTCCACATTACCGCCGGCGAGGTAGTGGGCTTCGAGGTCGTCGCGGGTTACATCATGCAGGCCGGCCTTGTGGGCCTCGATGAGCGCGCGGACAATAACCCCCGGAGGAACCTGTCGGATACGCATGAGCACCAGCTGCAGCAGCGACACCTTGACGCCGCTCACCCTGGCGGATATCCATAGGAAGAACGGGCAGTAATAGAAGAACACTATAAGCACCACAAGTGCCAGTGCTACGATGAGGATGAGTGTTATTTTCATGGAAGTTCAGGTTTGTATTATGTTGTATTGGAGGAGTTATCGCGTTTTTGTTTCCATTCGCACCGCCGAGTTGCGCAGAGTCTGCATCCGCTTTCGCAGGCGGACTTGTTCTGCCTCGCCCTCGATGATATCGTGGCCTACAGAACGGTCGCCGGCGGCGTATTTCCAGCGCAGTCCATCGAGGCTGGAGGTGAGCCTCCGCAGAGCTGCATCTGCGGCCAGATATTCCGCCATGGCGCTTTTTGCATCGGGATTCGAGAAATCGGCCAGAGTGGTGTACACCTTTCCGGCGATATCGATGCTGAACACGCTTCCGGCTTCGGTGTCTGCCGGAGATGCCTTCGGCAGGCGCTGGCGCAGCATTGCGTCGTAATCGACGCCTTCATTCCTGGTGAGGGATATGTCGCTGAGTCTTGCCAGGCGTGCCAGATTGGGGTCGGAAACCTCGACATTCACACGCATCTGGGCGGGAACGAACACATACACTGTGAGCGAGTCGGGAATCCTGTTGCGGTCGGTAGCCCACCAGCCCAGCCCGGAATTCTCATCGATGGCGAGCATGTAGTCGTCGTAAGGCGAGTTGTAGGGCATGCCTATATTCTGTGGCTGCATGTACGAGCGGCCGTCGGCATCGTCGCTGCGGCGGGTCATGAAAATGTCGTATCCGCCGAGGGAGTTCCCGCCGTTGTTGGCGAAGTACAGAGTAACGCCGTCGGGCATGAGAAAGGGGAACGCGCTATCGGCGCCTTCGGCCAGAGTGCTGTCCATAGGCATGGGGTGATCGAGACTGCCGTCGTCGAGGATGCCGGCTTCCCAGAGCCGCATGTGGTCGGTGCTGTCGGCCTGCGCCCAGAGAATCTCGCTGCGGTTCTGGGGAATGTATGCCGGAGCGATACGGTCGGCATGCTCTGCGGTGATACGCTCTACGGCTTCGGGCGGCAGTATGCGTCCGGCGGCTTCGCTGAGTCGGTAGGCCTCGAAGAAATCGCGGCGGGGCACTGCGATGCTGTCTATAATCTCGATTCGTTCCACGCGGTCCAGCATGTTTTTCATCTGCATCAGCCTGGAGCTGAGTTCCCGGTGGCGCTGTGGAATCTCGCGCCGGTTCCGTCGAAGACGTGTCTCCCACTGGTCGAGGTTTTCGGAAGCGGTCTCGACATCGTACATTGTCAGGGCACGTTCCGCCAAAGCCCCGAATGCGTCCACCACATTGCGTCGTGCCGCGGTCTGCAGGGGTTCGCCGGCCTGTTCGGGCAGTCCGATGGCCATAAGGGTGAGGCCGAGGTAGTAGTTGGCATTGCCGTCGCGGGGGCTGCGGCGCACAAGGTCGCTAAGTTCTTCGAGGGCGGCGGGATAGTCGCCATCAAGAAACAGCTGCTTCCCGCGGTCGTGAGGAGCGGCTGATATTGCGGAGGCACACAGCAGGGCGAGTGCCGGAAGGAAGATGCGCGATTTTACCATGTGGAATGCTGTTGTGATGCACAAAAATAGTGATTTCAGCACTTAAATCAAAATCCTGTTCAGCGTGTGAGATAGGTGCGGTGTACGCGCTGGCTCACCGAAGTGAGGATTTCGTAGGGTATTGTGTCGAGGGCTTGGGCAAGGCGCTCCACCGGCATCCGGAAACCGAAAATCTCCACAGTGTCGCCAACGGCTACATCGGGGGCGTCGGTTACGTCGATCATGCACTGGTCCATGCATATGTTGCCTATTGTGGGACATTCGACACCGTTTACCACGAAAGATGCCTTTCCGCAGCCGAGGTGGCGGTTGATTCCGTCGGCGTATCCCACGGGTATTGTGGCTATGATGCTGGGGCGCATGGTCTGTCCGCGGCCTCCGTAGCCTATGTGTGTTCCCGCAGGCCAGTGCTTGAGCGATATTATTGCCGTGTGCAGAGCGGCTACCGGCCTTAGGGCGGGCACGGGGTAAGGCAAAGGGGATATCCCGTACAGTCCTATGCCGAGGCGTGCCATTTCATATTGTCCGTGGCCGGCGAAACGCAACATGCCCGCGGTGTTAAGGATATGGCGCGCGAAGGTGCCGCCGATTTTTTTCTCAAGCGATGCGCTCAATCTGTCGAAGCTTTCCAGCTGGGCATTTGTGGCGTCGTCCATGTCGGTGCAGTCGGCTGTGGCGAGATGGGAGAATACCGAGCGTACCGCGATGGCGTTGTTGTCTTTCAGCTCATCGGCCAGCATGTCGAGCATCTCTTCTGTGAATCCCACGCGATGCATACCGGTGTCGAGCTTTATGTGCACGGGGTAGTGAAGCATGCCGGCATCGCGGGACTCGGCGCTGAGCCTGCGGAGTTCGTCGATGGAGAATACGGCAGGTTCCAGATGGCATTCGAAGAGTTCCCGGTAATGGTTGGTGACGGGGTTGAGCACCATAAGGGGCATGTCGATGCCGGCACGGCGCATGTCGACACCTTCGTCGACCACGGCTACGGCCAGATATGCGGCGCCGCGGCTCTGTAGCGCCTTGCCTATTTCGATAGACCCCATGCCGTAAGCCGAAGCCTTTACCATTGCCACTATTCCGGTTCCTTTGGGGACTGTTCTGCGGAAGTAGTCGAAATTATGCACAATGGCATCAAGGTCGACAATAAGGGTGGTGTCATGGTCGGCGCGTTCGTGCGATTCTATGAAGCGTTTCAGCTTTTCTCCCGGTGTTCCGAATATGAGTATGTGAGAGTCGGCGAAAGCGGTATCGCAGTTTTCTTCGTCGATTACGGCACAGATGCCGTAGCGGTGCTTCGCGTCGTCGATGGCTTCCGCCAAGGTTGAGGTGTCGCCTTGCAGGCAGCCCAGGGCGAGTACCAGAGGGCGTGAAGCCGTGGCGTGACGGCGTGCGCGGTCAAGAGCGTAGGGCAGTGACACTATATCGGGAGTGTAGCCGTCCTGGATGAGCACATTGCCCCTGACTCCGGGGTTTATGGAAATCCTGGCCGGGCAGTCGATTATTTGCGAGAAGTCGATGTCCGGGAATGCCGCGCTTGCCAGCGCATGTGCATCGGCGGGATTGTCTGGCGTACCTACCGGAGTGAGTCTTGTCGCCGGTGGGAGCTTCTTGCGCAGGAGTTCGCCCACCAGCGGGTCGCTGTTGTCGTAGACTATATGGCGGCAGCGTGATACTATGTCTATTTTTTCGAGAATCTTGCTTTCATGCGAATCGAAATTCTCGTCGTGCTCGTCGGTTATCCGTGTGATAACGCCTGTTGTCGCGGAGTCGCCGAAACTTTCGGCGAAGGCATGTCCCTGGCCGGGAGCGTCGATTCCGGCTTCGGCAATGTATGTTTCCGGCGTGGCTGTCATGTAAGCCTCCAGGCGTGCTATTGCCGAGCCGATGAATGAATTATAGCTGCGCGGACTTCTTGCGACATTGGCGTTATGCCTCAGAAGGCCGTTGTAGATAAGCTCCTTTGTAGTGCTTTTTCCCGTGCTGCCGGTTACAATCGCCGTGGAAGTGCCGCTGCCGTAGTGTCCTGCGAGCTTGTGGAGTGCAGTGGTGACAGACGGCACCACTATGAATGTGGCACCTGGCAATGGCGTTTCCGGCATTGTCTCCACCAGAAAATTGCGCACACCTTTGCGGTACATCTCGCCGGTGTAGCGGTGGCCATCGTTCACTGCGGTGCGTATCGCGCAGAATATGGTGTTGTCGGTGGAGGGTGTGGCCCGGGAATCGATGGTTATGGAGTCGACAATGCTGTCGGCGTTGCCGTGAAGCGTTGCCGTGGAGTCTTCGGCCAGGATTCTTGCGAAATCGCCGGCGGTGGGCTTTGCATATCGCTGGTTTGCGTTCATTGCTGGGTGAGAATGGTTTTATGTGCGGCTGCGGCAGCTGCACGCCTGCATCCGGCGGCATGCTCCATGGCGGCGGAGGTCATGAACATGGTCTGGAAGATTTCGTAGATGTAGTCGGCGGCCATGGAGGTCGGGTGCTTGAGGTCGTCGGCATAGAAGCGGTAGTCGCGCAGGTCGTCGTTCATTATTTCAAATGCCGGGAAATATATTGCCGGGCATTCAGATTGTGCTGTTATGCTCTCGGTGGCCAGCAACAGCGTGGCTTTGCTGATGCTGTTGCCGTGCAGGCCGTCGGCGAGATGTCGGATGGGGCTGACCGTGAATACCGTTCTGATATTGCCGGGTAATTCCCGCAGCAGTTCTGCCCATGTGCCTGCTATCTCATCGGTTTTCAGAAGTCTGCGCTCGAAACGTTGCGACGGGAATTTATGGCAGTTGCCCACCGGCTTTTTGCCATCGAGTAGAAAATGCCATGCCGAGCCGAATGTGAGGCACAGAATCTGTGGTTCCGGTCGGCGGAGCCTTTCGCCAAGTCTTGTGATGATGTCGTTGATTTCTTCGCACAGCCTGTCGGGATTGTCTCCGCTGTAGCGGCTGGCATAGTCGAGGCAGTGGTGGCCGCGGGGGCCGGCTACAAGGTCGGCGGAAGTATAACGGTAGCCGTCGAGCGCGGCTTGCAGGCATCTTGCAAGCGACATCGGATTGTAGAGAGGCCCGAGCGGATTATGGATAGTGTCGAATCCATCGCGGACAAGGCGCTGGCCTACATTGTCGGCGAAGCACGAACCCAGCAGGGTTACGGGAGTCTGAGGCTCGAGCCACTGCAGCGGACGCGGCTTTTCGACTTCGGTGCGGAATTTCATCAGAACATCTGGTAGTCGGTGGAGAGCACCTGGAACTCGGTGCGCCGGTTGATCTGGTCGGCAGCTTCCTGATCGGCCGGGGAAAGGGTGAGGATATATTCTTCGGAGAGAACGGTTCCTTCGGGGAACTGCGGATATTCGCGCGCGAGTTTTTTCGTTATTGTCTTGGGACGTGATTTCCCGTATCCCTGGCTCTGCAGGCGGTCGGGCGCTATGCCCACGGAAATAAGGTAGTCTATGACAGCACGTGCGCGGCGCGACGAGAGGCCTATGTTGTAGGCCTCCGAGCCGTGGCGGTCGGTGTGCGAGGCCATTTCGATTGTCACATTGGGGTTGTCGCGCAGAACCTGAGCCATTTCGTCGAGTCCCTGGCGCGATTCGGGCCGTAGGGTGGCCTTGTCGTAGTCGTAGAATATGTTGTCGATGACCACGGGTTTGTTTATGGAGGCGAGAATAAAGTCGACTCCGTATTCGGCATCCTCTTCTGCGGTGTCGGAGGTGAATTCCTGGCGGGCGTTGAGATATCCTTTCGCGCCGGCCATCATCACATAGCTCACGCCGCGTTCCAAGGGGAAGGAGAACGAGCCGTCGGCACGGGCCATCTGTTTCTGGTTGGAGCCGTCGTTGCCCACGATGCGTATCACGGCGTTTGGCACGGGTTCCTCGTCGCGGTCGAGTACCCATCCGGTTATGAGAATCTTCAGGTCGGGCAGTTCGAAGGAATAGAGGTGGTCGTAGCCGCGGTTGTCGCCGCGGTTGGAGCTGAAAAAGCCGCTCTCGCCGGAGCCGAAAGTTATGCCGAAGTCATCGGCGGCGGAATTCACAGGGGTACCCATGTTTGTCACCTCCCAGCCACCCGATGGTGTTAGGCGAGCTTTGAAGAGGTCGAGGCCTCCGTAGCCTGGATGGCCGTTGGATGCGAAGTACAGCAGGGAATCGGTGCGCACATAGGGAAACATTTCATCGCCGGGAGTATTGATCCATTCCCCGAGGTTTTCCAGCGAGCCTGCACGTTCGCGCAGGTTCACGCGCCACAGGTCGCGGCCTCCGCTGCCGCCGGGCATGTCGGATGAGAAATAGAGCCACATGCCGTCGGGCGACACTGCCGGATGGGCATAGCTCGAAAGTGTGTCGGCAGTGATTTCAAACAGCACAGGCGCGCTCCAGGAGGCGTCGGAGCGTTGCGAGGTGTATATTTCCACGCCGGTGTGGGCGTTGGGTTCGCGGCGTGCGCGGCTCAGATACATGGTCAGGCCGTCGGGGGTGAAGGATGGCGTGCCTTCGTCGACATCGGTGTTCAGTTCACCGGCTACCGGTTCGGGGCGTTTCCATTCGCCGCGTTCGTTTTTTGTTGCGAACCATATGTCGCCTTTCTTCATTCCGGTGATTTCGCTTTTCTTTTCGCCGGTTGCTTTTTCAGTAGTGGTGGTGAAGTACAGCTGGTCGAATTCGCCTCCGGGGAAAAACATGGGCGAATAGTCGCTGCGCCGCGAGTTGAAGAGTTTGGCGTTTTTCACCACATATCGTGTGGTTCCGGCCTTCTGCTGTCCGGTTCTTGAGCCGCTGAGTCCGGCCTGGGCCATGGCGTCGCCGGGGTGCAGGCTCAGATACTCCTCATAGTTGCGCATGGCGGCCGGGTAGTTGCCGGTCGCCTGCTGCATCTGCGCGAGCAGCAGAAACACTGTGGAATCGGGGTATTCGTAGCGGATGGCGTTCTGGTATGCCGCGGCAGCGCGGGCATACTGGTTCAGCCTGCGGTGGCATTCGGCCATCTTGAAGGCCACTTCGCCACGCAGAGGCCGTTCCTCACGCTTTGTCAGTTTGTTGTATATCTTGCGGTATGTCTTTGAGGCGTCGAAGAATTCGCCGCGTTCCATCTGTTCGTTGGCGGTGGCGAGTTTTGCTCCCCGGCAGCCTCCCAGGAGAAGAGCTGTCGCCAGCGACAGGCATATCAGTAGCAGGCGTGTGTTCATATTGTTGTTAACGCTTGTGAGCCTTGTAATATTGCACGTTGTTCAGCTAATCATGCTCCAGTCGGCGGTGCGGCGTGTACTGTTGCGCAGGACTGTGGCGAAAACGGCATTCGCGGGGCTGCCGAGTGTCGGATCGGAGTCGAGGAGCTTTTCGGCGGCCTCGCGGGCACGGCCTATGATGATGCCGTCTGTAGCCAGATTGGATATTTTGAGGTCGAACGGAAGCCCGCTCTGCATGGTGCCTTCTATGTCGCCGGGTCCGCGCATGGCCATGTCGGCTTCCGCTATCACGAAACCGTCGGTGGTCGAGGTCATAACCTCAAGGCGTTTGCGGGTTTCCTTGGCGAGGTTCTGCTTGCTCATCAGCACGCAGTAGCTGCGGTCGGCGCCACGGCCCACGCGTCCGCGCAGCTGGTGCAGCTGCGACAGGCCGAAGCGTTCGGCGTTCTCGATAATCATGGTTGTCGCGTTCGGCACGTTCACACCGACTTCGATAACAGTGGTCGCCACAAGGATTCTGGATTTCCCGGAGGCGAATTTCTGCATCTGGTAGTCTTTCTCGGCAGGTTTCATGCGCCCGTGCACGAAAGCGACGTCGATGTCGGGGAATGCGCCGCACACATCGTCATAGCCTTTTTCGAGGCTTTCGAGTTCGAGTTTGTCGTTTTCGTCGATGAGAGGATAGACAATGTATATCTGATGTCCGAGGTCGATCTGCTGTCTTGCGGCCTTGAACACTGCCGGACGCTGCTGCTGGGCGCGCAGCACTGTAACCACAGGTTTTCTTCCCGGTGGCAACTCGTCGATTACCGACACGTCGAGGTCGCCGTAGACAGTCATGGCCAGTGTCCGCGGAATAGGAGTGGCGGTCATCACCAGCACATGCGGCGGAACCACGCTTTTGGCCCAGAGGCGTGCGCGCTGCGCCACTCCGAAGCGGTGCTGTTCGTCGATTACGGCAAACCCGAGGTTGCGGAATTCGACCTTGTCCTCAATAACGGCATGAGTGCCCACAAGGATATGCAGCGTACCTTCGGCGAGTTGTGTCGCTATGAGGCGTCGTTCCTTTGTTTTCGTGCTTCCGGTGAGCAGCCTCACGTTGAGTCCGAGCTGCGCCGTCATGGAGCTGATTGTCTGGAAGTGCTGGGTGGCGAGAATCTCGGTGGGGGCCATCAGGCAGGCCTGGAATCCGTTGTCGACTGCCAGAAGCATGCACATCAGGGCCACAATGGTTTTGCCGCTGCCTACATCGCCCTGTACGAGGCGGTTCATCTGGCGCCCCGACAGCAGGTCGGCACGTACTTCCTTCATCACACGTTTCTGTGCTCCGGTGAGTGCGAAGGGTAGGCATTGGGAATAGAAATCGTTGAACCATCTGCCGATGTGCGGCATGAGGTATCCGGCGGTCTGTCCGCGGCGCCGGCGGGCACGCATCACGGTGTCGGTCTGTATAAGGAACAGTTCCTCGAACTTGAGGCGTTCGCGGGCTGCGGAGAGGTCGCGAGGCGTTGTGGGAATGTGGATGTTGCGTATGGCGGAATCCAGCGACATAAGTCCCTGGGATTCGACGACCGACTGCGGCAGGGTTTCGGCAATGGTGGCGTGGGAGGCCAGCAGCTGGCGCACGGCGGAGCCTATGACCCGGGAATTGATGCCACGTTGGCGAAGCTTTTCGGTGAGGGGGTAGACTCCGTGGATGCTTGCTCCGGCGTCGACACTATCGGGGGAGTCCACGTCGGGGTGCGACATCTGGAGCGTGCGGTTGAAAAACGACGGCTTCCCGAACACGATATAGTCGTTGCCGGTACGCAGGCGCCGGCGCATGGCGCCAACACCTTTGAACCACACGCATTCCATGGTGGCTGTACCGTCGGAGAACAGCCCCACGAGTCTCATCTTGGCGCCTTCGCCGAGCACGTTGAAGGCTACGAAACGGCCACGGACCTGCACATGCGGCATGTTGTCGGTGGCATCGTCGTGGAGGCTGCGGATGGTGTAGGTCTTGCTTCTGTCGAGATATGCCGTGGGATAATGCCGCAGAAGGTCGGCTGCGGTGTGCAGCCCGAGTTCCGTTTCCAGCAGGCTGGCGCGTGTTGGCCCTATGCCTTTCACATATTTTATGTCGGTCTGTGCGAGGCGGAGCATCAGCTGCGGCTTTGGATAATGGCTTGCGCGGTGCGGAGGTCGGCGGGTGTGGTAATTTTCAGATTGGTGTCGTCGGAGTCCACGAGGCGTATGGCGCTGTGGCCGGCCGCTATCATTACCGAAAGGTCATCGGTGAAGGCGGCGTGGTCGGCCACCGCACGGTGTGCATGCAGAAGCCTGGCAAGCTTGAACACCTGAGGTGTCTGTACACGCCGGAACCCGGAACGCTGCGGGCAGGATATGGTGCCGTCGGCAGCGATGCTGACCATAGAGTCGGCCATGGGTGCGGCAGGAACGGCTCCGTCGGCGCCGGGAGCGGAGGCGGCTTCGGCGAGCGAGAGCAGAAGACGGTGCGTGGCCAGAGGCCGCGCACCGTCGTGTATCATCACAATGGTATCGGTGTTGTCGGTGGTTTTCTCGAGTGCCGCGATGCCGGAGAGTACAGAGTCGGCACGTGTGGCACCGCCGGGGGCTACCACAGGCGATATGTATCCTGTGGTCCGGCAGAATTCATCCCACCAGAGGCGTCCTTCGTCGGAAAGCACCAGCACTATCGGAGCCTCGGGGAATGTGCCGCGGAAAGTGTCGATGCTGTGGCAGAGCACAGGTTTGCCTTCCAGCATGAGGAACTGCTTCGGCAGCGAACCACCGAAGCGCGAGCCTGAACCGGCGGCGACAATCACCGTTGCGATATCCATTGACAGTATCAGTCCCAGGCGAATATGGGGCGTTCGCCCATGAGTTCGTTCACTTTCTCGCGCACGGCGGCGATGCCTGCGGGATTGTCGGCGTGGGATAGAACGGAGTCTATCATCTCGGCAATCTGTCCCATGTATTCCTCGGTAAGGCCACGTGTGGTGATTGCCGGTGTACCCAGGCGGATACCCGATGTCAGGAACGGCGAACGGCTGTCGAAAGGCACCATGTTCTTGTTGGCGGTGATGTCGGCTTCGACAAGGACTTTCTCGGCCACTTTGCCGGTGAGTTCAGGGAATTTGGTGCGCAGATCCACCAGGATGCAGTGGTTGTCGGTGCCTCCGCTTACGATTTTGTATCCCATGTCGGCCATGGCTCCTGCCAGGGCGGTGGCATTGGCTTTCACCTGCTTCTGGTATTCCGTGAACTGCGGCTGGAGAGCTTCCTGGAAAGCCACGGCTTTGGCGGCGATTACGTGTTCCAGCGGGCCTCCCTGCACTCCGGGGAATACGGCGGAGTCCAGAAGCGACGACATTTTGCGTATTTCGCCTTTGGGAGTGGTCTTTCCCCAGGGATTGTCGAAATCCTTACCCATGAGAATTATGCCGCCGCGTGGTCCGCGGAGGGTCTTGTGGGTGGTGGAGGTTACGATGTGGGCGTAGGGCAGCGGGTTCTCCAGCAGACCGGCGGCGATGAGACCGGCGGGATGGGCCATGTCTACCATGAAGATGGCGCCGATTCTGTCTGCCACGGCACGCATGCGGGCGTAGTCCCAGTCGCGGGAATAGGCGCTTGCGCCGCCGATAATCAGTTTGGGGCGTTCGCGCAGGCATGTTTCTTCGAAGGCATCATAGTCGATACGTCCGGTTTCTGCATCCACGTTGTATTCCAGGGCGTTGAACACCAGTCCGGAGAAGTTCACGGGGCTGCCGTGGCTCAGATGGCCGCCGTGGCTAAGGTTCAGGCCGATGAACTTGTCGCCGGGTTTGAGGCAGGCCATGAACACGGCCATGTTGGCCTGTGCTCCCGAGTGTGGCTGTACGTTGGCGTATTCGGCGCCAAAAAGGCGTTTCACGCGTTCGCGGGCGAAGTCCTCCACCTGGTCCACTACCTGGCATCCGCCGTAGTAGCGTCGGCCGGGATAGCCCTCGGCGTATTTGTTTGTGAGACACGAGCCCATGGCGCGCATCACCTGGTCGCTCACGTAGTTTTCGGAAGCGATTAGTTCAATGCCGTCTTTCTGGCGCCGGTGTTCGGCGGCGATGAGGTCGAAAATTGCGTCGTCCTTCATATTATCATAGGGTTAGTTGGGTTCATTTTCTGTGTTTGGTTCCCGGCTTGCGAACCGAGAAACCGAAGTGCCCAAGAGGGCGCCCCTGGCAGTAATAGTGACCGTGGGAGTAGTTGAGCAGCCCGGCACGGGCCAGGTCGAAGCGTCCGTCGGGGTCCATGTAGGCACTGTCGGCCTGCACATTGGCCACACGGGCCAGGAACATGTGGTGGGTGCCGAGCTCGAGCACTTTTCCCACCTTGCATTCCAGCGACAGCGGCGATTCCTCCACCGCCGGGCAGCCTACGGCATGCCCCGGCGCCCGGTGCAGGCCCGAGGCCTGCCATTTGTCGGTGTCGGCGCCGGATATGACTCCGCAGAGGTCGGTGGCACGAGCCATGGCTGCCGTTGTGAGATTTACGGTGAATTCGCCGCTTTCGGCGATAAGGCTGTAGGAGAAGCGTCCGGGCCGCACGGAGATGTACAGCATGGGAGGGTCGGTACACACCGTTCCCGTCCATGCCACAGTGAGCAGATTGTCGCGCCCGTTGTGGGCGCAGCTCACCAGAACGGCCGGCAGCGGGTAGAGGAGTGTGCCGGGCTTCCAGTCCAGCTTCATTGTGCTATCTCGGCCTCTACGCCACCGATGGTGCGGTTGCAGTATCGGCAGCGCAGGCGTGTGGGATTGGTGGACACCACTTCGAAGCATGTTTCCATGGGTTCGTTGTTGGTGATGCATTTGGGGTTGGAGCAGTGGACGATGCCTTTTATCGTCTGCGGCAGCTGCACCTGGCGCTTTTCCACCACTTTATAATCCTCGATTATGTTCACCACGGCCGTGGGGGCTATGATGGCTATCCTGTCGAGGTCGGATTCGTCGAAAAAACGGTCGGCTACCTTGATGATGCCTTTGCGGCCCATTCGGTCGCTTGGGAGGTTGTTGCCTATGGTCACGGCAGTGCCGGCGTCTTCGAGGCGTAGTATGCGCACAGCCTTGTACACGGCTTCGCAGGGTATGTGGTCGATTACGGTGCCGTTGCGGAGTGCGGCCACGGCAAGCTCTGTTTTCTGCTGGCTCATCGGGTAGGGTCTATGTTAAGTGCGCGGGTAATTATTGCCTGGCGTGCGAAAACGCCGTTGCGGGCCTGTTCGAAATAATATGCCTGCGGGCAGTCGTCGACGTCGCGGTCGATTTCGTTCACCCTTGGAAGCGGATGAAGGATGCGCATGCCGGGCCGTGTGTTCCCGAGCATGTCGCGCCGCAGGCTGTAGAGGTTTTTCACCTTTTCATATTCCATGGGGTCGGAGAACCGTTCGCGCTGCACGCGGGTCATATATATAATGTCGCTGCTGTTGATCACCTCGGGCGAGAAATCGCGGTGTTCGGTGTATTCGATTCCGAGGTCGCGGCATATCTCGATGTATTCGCGCGGCATTTCCAGCTCGGGCGATGAAACGAAACGGAAGCGCGGATTGAAATAGCGCATGGCCATGAGCAGGCTGTGCACCGTGCGTCCGTATTTGAGGTCGCCGACCATTGTTATGGTAAGATTCTCGAGCCTTCCCTGAGTCTTTACAATTGAGTAAAGGTCGAGCATTGTCTGCGAGGGGTGCTGGTTGGCGCCGTCGCCGGCATTGACGATGGGAACGTCGGTAACCTCGGTGGCATATCGTGCCGCGCCTTCGAGATGGTGGCGCATTACTATGAGGTCGGCGTAGTTGGACACCATCTTTATGGTGTCTTTGAGTGTCTCTCCTTTGGACGTGCTGCTTGTGGCGGCATCGGAGAAGCCTATAACCCTGCCTCCGAGACGGTTCACGGCAGTCTCGAAGCTGAGTCGCGTGCGGGTGCTGGGTTCAAAGAATAAAGTGGCCACCACTTTGCCATCCAGTAGTTTGCTGTTGGGATGGGCTTCAAAGTAGGCTGCGCGGTCGAGCAAATCGAGTATCTGCTCTTTGCTTATGTCGTCGATAGAGACAAGACTCCCCTGGTTCATAGCCTTGATTGTTTCGGTTGGTTTGGATAATGCAAAGTTAGGCAGAATTTGTGAATTTTTTTGCCCGGAAATTTTGTTTTTGAAAAAATATATCTACTTTTGCAGTGTTGTATATGACTACAACACCAAAACACGACAACACCGCAACCAACCCACCTGCATCCTATGGAAGAAATAATTGTAACCACCCTCACGATTCTATTGATTGTAATACTGATCTGACCATGTTGCGAATCGATAATCTAAGCTACAGCTATCGTCGTGGAGTAAAAGCTCTCGACAATGTCAGCGGAACCTTGCCCAAGGGCTTCACCCTTCTTCTTGGGCAGAACGGAGCCGGCAAGACCACACTTCTGCGTCTGCTCTCGGGCATGCTATATCCGCAGGAGGGAATAATAGATTTCGAAGGCGAAGAGCCTCGCCGCCGCACGCCGCAGTTCCTGAGCCGGGTGTTCTTCGTTCCCGACGACTACCAGCTTCCTCTGCCGAGCATCAGGAATCTTGCCGGAGCGCATGCACCCTTCTATCCCACATTCGACAGCGCCATGCTCGACGACAATCTCCAGCGCTTCGGCCTCACCGGCCACGAACGCTACAAGAACCTCTCGCTGGGCAACAAGCACAAGTCCATGATTGCCTACGCGCTTTCGCTGCGTACTCCTTTTCTGCTGTTTGACGAACCGGCCAACGGCCTCGACATAGCCGCCAGACACCAGATGCGGCAGATGATGTCGGCATGCGTGTCCGAAGAGCAGACCGTGATTGTGGCCACCCACAGCATCGCCGATCTGGAGAACCTGTACGAGAATCTTATGGTGCTCAGGCGCGGCCATATGCCCGTGTGCATGTCGCTGGAGTCGATAATGGAAAAGCTCGCGTTCGTGGAAGGCTACGAATCGGCTCCCGACGCGCTTTTCGCGCTGGCCGACGGCGCGCGCGTACGCTCCATAGTACCGGCAGGAGACTGTCCTACGGCAATCGACTACGAAGTTCTCTATACAGCCCTGATGAGCGACCGCTGTCAGGAGATTGTTAAACAGCTCAATACTATATGATGTGATGAACGAAAACGTAATTTCAATGCAGCGTGTCGCCTGGCTGTTCCGTTTCTACAGCCGTGGCATAGCAATCCAGCTCTCGATATCCGCAGCGGTGGTAGTGGTCGGGTATCTCATCGCATTGTGGGGAATGTCTTTCAAATCTTTCCTTGAAGGACCGTTTCTTCCGGCATACTCTTTCGGCACCGGGCTGGCCGAATTGCCCTACTACTGCGGACCGCTGCTGTTCGCCATGTGTCGCCGTCGCTGGCTGGCCACAGCGCTTCCGGCCACCTGGCAGGAGAAAGCTCTGGTAGCTCTGGGTTACTCTCTGGTACTGGTCCCGCTGTTCCTTGCCGCTGTGTGGTATGCCAGTATGGGAGTGGCTTCGATATTCACCGATAGCGCGAACGTCGATGCGGGAATGCATGCCATGATGATACGGTTGATGGAACAGGTTGAATTGAGTATAAATGACCTGTGGACCAGTTCCAGAACCATAAATATATTAACCAGCGTGTTCACCTGCTCCGCTGTGCTGTGGGCTGTGGAGATGAGCCGCCACAATCGCTTTTCCATGGGCATCGTCGCTCTGCTGGCAACGAAATTCATGCTTTTTGTTGCCGGTCTGGTGTATGGAATCATGGCCGCGATGCATATTGCCGACAACGTTGTGACCACAGACGGAGACGAAGGTAAAATTCAGGTAAACGGGATAATCAATTATGTCAACAGCATCACCCCATGGTATGAGGCGGCATTGGTGCTTTTGATTCTGGTGTTGCTTGGCTGGTCGGTTTACCTGATAAAAAACAGGCAGGAATGAGCGAGTTCAGAACAGACAGGCCTATATACCGTCAGATTGTGGACTATGCCTGCGCTCTTATTCTCAAAGGGCAATGGCTCCCGGGAGAAAAGATACCTTCGGTCCGCGAGCTTGCTGTGGGAATGGGAGTTAACAGCCACACAGTGCTTAAAGCATTCGACGAGTTGCAACAGCAAGGACTCATTACACCACGACGCGGCATGGGCTTCTTCCTTGCCGACAACGCTCCACGGCTGGTGCAGCAGAAGAACAGGCAGGAATTCTTTGTCGACACCATGCCCGAAATATTCAGCCGGATGGCAAGCCTGGGAATCACCATCGATGAAATCGTGGGCGAGTACCGGGAATGGGAACATAAAGTGAAAAGCTTGTAAATCATAAGATTCACAACACAATCCGGCACAACCGAAAAGTTTTTTTGCCGCTGTTGTAAAAAAACGCTATTTTTGCACCAGAAAACTTGAGAGCCGGCCATTGGCCGGCTACAAGGAGAGATGGCAGAGTGGTCGATTGCGGCGGTCTTGAAAACCGTTGAACTGAGAGGTTCCGGGGGTTCGAATCCCTCTTTCTCCGCCATTTAGTTTTTTATATATCGCGGGATAGAGCAGTCTGGTAGCTCGTCGGGCTCATAACCCGAAGGTCGTTGGTTCAAATCCTTCTCCCGCAACCATTGGTCCGTTAGTCTAGAGGCCTATGACGTCTGCCTGTCACGCAGAAGATCACGGGTTCGAATCCCGTACGGACCGCCATTTTGAATATTAAAGTCTTGAAAAAGACTTTTTTTTATTTGCCAAAATGTTCTAAATATGTATTGAATTATTTTAAATATTTACATATAATATATATGTTCTAGAACAAATAATAGGAAACTTATTATTAAATATCGAAAAAATAAAAAAAATAGTTGACAATTAAATACTTAGTTGGTATACTTTATCTTGTTCAGAGAAAAATTTCGGGCGATTAGCTCAGTTGGTTAGAGCACCTGCCTTACAAGCAGGGGGTCATAGGTTCGAGTCCTATATCGCCCACCATTTTTTTTGCCGACATAGCGTAACTGGCAGCGCAACTGACTTGTAATCAGTAGGTTGGGGGTTCGACTCCCTCTGTCGGCACCA
>DKUJ01000023.1:93634-125458 GCA_002490635.1 Porphyromonadaceae bacterium UBA7207 | reverse complement strand
ACCACAGCCTGCATTCCGGCGTGGTTGCTTTTTGAACCCAGTGTGTTTATCTCACGACCCATCTCCTGGGCTATGAATCCGAGTTTCTTTCCCTGCCCGGCCACTGGCGACTGCATTGTTTCCATGAAGTACTCCAGATGCCTGCGCAGACGCTGCTTCTCCTCGTTTACATCGAGTTTCTCGATATAGAAAATCAGTTCCTGCTCCAGGCGACCTTTGTCGAAATCGAGCACGGGAATCCTGGATATATTCTCCTCGAGCCTTGCTCTTATGCGAGGAACACGCTCGGCTTCAAATGGTTCTATTTCAGCGAGCAGTGCCGAAATAGCCTCGATACGCTCAGTAAAGAACGACTCAAGCGCGATGCCTTCCTGACGGCGGTGTTCCATCATGGCATCGACAGCGGCCTCCGCTGCAACGGCAAGAGCGGCGGCATCGCTATCGTCGACAACGGAATCGCTGTCGACAATCACTGTGTCCGGAAAGCGGAGCAGCAGTTCGAACACATTGTCTGGCCGTGCTATGCCCAGCTTTTCGCAGCAGTTGTCGACCTGGTCGAGATACCGGCGCATCACCGCGCTGTCGAAATGGGAAGCGGTTTCACATTCGGCGCCCTCGAGGCGGTCGATGCTTACAGAAAGGTCGATTTTGCCCCGTTCGGCTTTCCGCGCCACCATTGTGCGAAGCCCTATCTCATGCTCCCGCAGCGCGTGAGGCATTCTCACATTCAAATCCAATTGCTTGGAATTGAGCGATTTCACTTCTACCTTTATTACATTGGATGCGGAAGCCGAGGAGGCTTTGCCGAATCCGGTCATCGACTTTAGCATATTCAAGTATGTGTTTTAGCAGATGCAAAGTTACTAATAATGCTGGCTATTCCGGCGATATTTTGTAATTTTGCTCCAAAGGAGACCTTAGAAACAGCAAATCCCGTTCATTAGCAATGGCAGTAATCCTACATATAGAAACCTCGGGGACAACGTGCTCTGCGGCACTGAGTGCCGAAGGCATGATACTGGCACACCGCGAAGATTTCGGCGGCCGCAACCATGCCGCACTTATAAGCGACTATGTGAAACATTGCCTCGACCATGCAGCCTCCCATGAAATGGAATTGCAGGCAGTCGCCGTGAGCATTGGACCCGGCAGCTATACAGGGCTGCGCATAGGCCTCAGCGAAGCCAAAGGGCTCGCCTACGCGCTCGGAGTACCGCTTATAGGAGTGCACACTCTCGAACTGATGGCAACAACCGCCATGTTCGAGGCTGCTGCCGACGACCCGGATACCATTTTCATACCCATGGTGGATGCCAGACGCATGGAAGTGTACACTGCCGCATACGACTATTCGCTTAATTCCATAGTGGAACCTCAGGCAATGATTCTCGAAGAGGATTCTTTCGCCACGGAGAGGGCAAGCGGGCGGCCTTTGGTCTTCTTCGGCAGCGGGGCTGCCAAGGCACAGCCTTTGTTCGCAGGTGATTCCGCGGCACGATATGTCGAAGGAATAGAACCGCTCGCCACCGGCATGCTCGCGCTCGCCGAAAAGGCATGGGCGAACCGGCAGTTCATCGACATTGCCTACAGCACGCCTGTGTACCTCAAAGATTTCCAGGCCACACAACCCAAGCACAAGGTATTATGACAGAAACCGGCTCCGATTTCGGCTCCGACCTGCGTGCCGCCGCCGAAGTGCTCCGCAAAGGTGGAGTGATACTCTACCCCACCGATACGGTGTGGGGTATAGGCTGCGACGCACGGTGCGGGAAAGCTGTGGAAAGAATCTTCCGGATAAAACAGCGTGCCGATTCCAAAGCCATGATTGTGCTTGTCGGCGATTTGGGACAGCTCGAGCGCACTGTGAACGAAGTGCCCGAAGTGGCATACGACCTCATAGAATTTTCGGAGCGCCCGCTCACTATCGTGTACGACGGTGTTTCTCCTGCCAGCAGCATAGCTCCAGGGCTTTGCGCCGCCGATGGCACTATCGCCGTGCGCCTCACCCGCGAACGGTTCAGCGCCGCCCTGTGCAAGGCGCTCGGTGCTCCGCTGGTGAGCACTTCCGCGAACATAAGCGGACAGCCGGCGGCGACATGTTTCGACGAGATATCCCGAGAAATAATAGACGCTGTTGACTACGTGTGCATTACCGGCCGACAAGCGACTTCTGCCGCCAGGCCATCCACAGTAATGCGCCTCGGCGCAGGCGGAATATTCAAGGTTCTACGCCCGTGACCAACAGACCGACAAAGCGACAGCTACGGTATATTCCGTGGATTCTGCCTCTTGGCGACTTCCTCACATGCGCCCTGGGCTGGCTGGTATTCAACATCGTGCGTTTTTTTTCTCTGCCGTGGCACTACAATATCGACTTCAGCCACTGGTTCGGGTCGACAATGGTGCTTGCCGGACAATTCATTGTGCCGCTGGTAATGGTGGCAATATATGCCATTGCCGGCGACTACAACCGGAAAGATTTCCACCCGACCTCACGGCTCGACCATACGCTTACCATACTTACGGTTTCAATGGTGGGCACTCTCGGTATTTTCTTCACCGCCCTTCTGAACGATAACGTTCCCGAGCGCATGACCAATTACCAACTGATAGCCGTGCTCTTTGTAATGTTGTCGGCACCGACCATAGCATGGCGCATAATATATATTTCCCGGCAAAACCGCAAAGTAAACCGGGGAAGCGGCCTGCTGCCGGCTGTCATCACCGGCGATTTCTCCTCCAACCCACAGCAGCTGAAACGGCTTATGGCCACCGCGAACTACAACGGCCTGCGGATTGTAGCCTTCAATACCACCGGTCCCAGAGCACAACTGCCGGAAGAATTCGGCATACCCGCCGAATATGGCGACCTCGCTGCCTGCTGCCGGAAATATGAAGCCCGTGCCGTGGTGCTTTTCGACACCGACATAGCCCATGTGCCGGACAAAGCACTGATCCGGAGCATATACAGCTTAGGGCTGCCGGTGCTCGTAACACCCACGGCACAGATTCTCCCCGGTTCGCCACGCCGCATCAAAAGCGTGCGCCCCGAGCCGCTGATAAACATATTCAACACCAACCTCTCGCCGGCGCAGGACAATCTGAAACGTCTGGCCGACATAGGAGTGTCCGCACTGGCGCTGCTGGCGCTGTCGCCACTGCTGGCAGCGGTAGCAGCCGCCGTGAAAATGACATCGCCCGGTCCGGCATTCTACCGCCAGGAGCGCATAGGCAAAAACCGCAAGCCCTTCAAAATTATAAAATTCCGCACCATGCGCACCGACGCCGAAGCCATGGGCCCGTCCCTGTCGTCGGAAAACGACTCGCGCGTGACTCCTATTGGCCGCTGGCTGCGCAAATACCGCATCGACGAGCTGCCACAGTTCTGGAATGTCCTCATCGGCGACATGAGCCTCGTTGGTCCGCGTCCGGAACGCGCCTATTACATTTCCAAGATAGTCGAGCGGCAACCGGCATATGTGCTGTTGCACCAGGTACGTCCCGGAATCACATCCTGGGGCATGGTGAAATTCGGCTATGCCTCCACTGTGGACCAGATGATTGAACGCTCCGCCTACGACCTGCTGTACATCGAGAACATATCACTGGCCATCGACATCAAAATATTGCTTCACACCATTGTGACAGTGCTCACAGGCAAAGGCGTGTAACCAACTATGACAACACGATTTCAAGAAACCTTCCTGCGTTTTCTCATGTGGCGCGAACGCCACATAAAGGAAAAGAACTTTGTGCTGATACTTGCTTTCTTCGTAGGCATTTTCAGCGGTTGCGCCGCCATCGTGCTGAAGTTCCTTATCCATTTCATAAGCACAGTGCTCACAGGACAGATCAACATGGAGAGCGGCAACTACCTCTATATCCTGCTTCCGGCCGCCGGTGTGCTGCTCTCGGCGCTATATGTGCGCTTCGTGGTGCGCGACAACATCAGCCATGGCGTAACCCGTGTGCTCTATGCGATTTCGCAGAACAAAAGCCGACTGAAACGGCACAACATGTACACATCCCTGCTGGCCAGCTCCGTCACCATAGGCTTCGGCGGTTCGGTGGGTGCCGAGGGGCCCATCGTGTGCACAGGTGCGGCCATAGGCTCCAATCTGGGCCAGCAGTTCCGCATGAGCCCCCGCATTCTGATGATTCTTGTCGGCTGTGGTGCCGCAGCCGGCATCGCCGGCATCTTCAAGGCCCCTATCGCAGGCATGCTTTTCACCCTCGAGGTGCTCATGCTCGACCTCACCACCGTGTCGGTGATGCCTCTTCTGATAGCATCCATCACAAGCACCACTCTCGCATACGCCTATACCGGCTATGAGTTCGAGTTCTTCTTCGCACAGACCGAGGATTTCTACATCTCGCGTATTCCCTATGTCATAGGTCTCGGGCTTGTGTGCGGCTTCGTGTCGCTGTACTTCACAAGAGTAATGAACATGATGGAGAATCTTTTCCGCCGCTTCTCCAATCCATGGCTCAAGACCACCGTGGGCTGCGTTATCCTATCGTTGCTGGTGTTCCTTTTCCCGCCGCTCTACGGCGAAGGTTACGGCGCGATTGTAGGACTCCTCGCCGGCGATACCTCCAGCATCGTAAACGGCTCCATTTTCTACGGCGAAGGCAATCAGGTGTGGTTCCTCGCCCTATTCATAGGACTCGTGATAGCCACCAAGGCATTCGCCACCTCCACGACCAACGGAGCCGGAGGTGTGGGCGGCACCTTCGCGCCATCGCTCTATGTGGGCTGCCTCACAGGCTTCCTTTTCGCCTACATGCTCAACAACTCATGGATCGACCCCGGAATATCCAACAAAAACTTCGCACTTATAGGAATGGCCGGAGTGATGAGCGCGGTCATGCACGCGCCGCTTATGGCCATCTTCCTAACCGTAGAACTCACCGGCAGCTACGAGCTGTTCCTGCCGCTGCTTATTGTGAGCACAATAGCATACGGCACCATAAAGGTGTTCGAACCATATTCGATCTACACAATGCGCCTGGCCAAACGCGGCGAGCTGCTCACGCACCACAAGGACAAGGCCGTGCTGACTCTGCTGAAAGTGAACAGCGTGATAGAAACCGACTTTCTGCCGGTCTACCCCGAAATGACTCTCAAGGAAATGGTGGACGTGATATCCATAAGCAAGCGCAATCTCTTCCCCGTGATAAACGAAAAGAAAGAGCTTGTGGGTGTGGTGCTGCTCGACGACATACGCAATATAATGTTCCGTCCCGAACTATACCGCCGGATGCGCGTGAGCACCTTCATGGCCATGCCTCCGGCACAGATTGAAATCGGCGACAGCATGGACTCCGTGATGAAGCTTTTCGATACCACCGGCGCATGGAATCTGCCGGTAGTGGAAAAGGGCATCTACGTGGGATTTGTATCCAAGAGCAAGATTTTCAACTCCTACCGCCGCGTTCTGCGGCACTACTGCGAAGACTGATACCGCGCAGACGCAACCACACTCCAGAGGTAGTTGTCAGCGCACAACCACACCGCGTAGTGCCACTGCCTGGGGCAACATCAGAAACAATACCGCCTGGGCGGGGTCGGCACTGTCGGCAGCTACGGCATTCCAGCCTTTTCCGGCAGCGTCGGCCATAGCTCCGGCTGCGATGATTCCGCCATCGGGAGATATGGCGGCAAAAGCATTCTCAAGCTCCTGTCCGGGATTTCCGAAGCAAAGCATGAAATCGAGACCGCCCCATGCTTCGGCCGCTTTCCGCATGGCCTCCGCAGGCTCTGCGTCGACAAAGCGCGCACCCAGTTTCTGCGCCAACAGTGTTCCGGCACGGTAATCTGAACCTGAAAAGGCCACTTTCACCCCGGAGGCGACAAGCGAGGATACGATACGCGATGCGTATTCTGATTCGACGTGCCCCACGGCAAACACCTTTCGGGCAGGCATTCTCATTGACACGGAGCCCTTTGGCCTGGCTGCCACATAATGCAGCGAATCACGCCCTCGGGCGTGATCCTCCATTCGTTTTTCCAGATAGTTGTCGGCCATTATTTCATATGTTGCGGTTGCGGAACACATCGATTGCCATATACACGGCCTCCCGCAGCGATTCCGGACTTGCCTCGGGCTTCGAGGCTATATCATAACCGGTGCCATGGTCGGGCGATGTGCGCACATAAGGCAGCCCTGCGGTGAAATTCACTCCCGCATCCATGGCAAGAGCCTTGAAAGGAGCAAGACCCTGATCGTGGTACATGGCCAGCACGGCATCGAATCTGTCGTAATTTCCTGCCCCGAAGAAGCCGTCGGCGGCATAAGGACCGAAGGCGAGTATGTGGTGCTTGTCGCGGACGCGGGCTATGGCGGGAGCTATCACTGTCTGCTCCTCGTCGCCGAGCAGACCGTCCTCGCCGGCATGAGGATTAAGTGCCAATACGGCAATCCTCGGGGTGTCGAGGGCGAAATCCTTCTTCAGACTCGCATTGAGGCGCATCAGACAATCTACCAGCAGGTCCTCGGTTATAGCCTCAGGCACATCTCTCAAAGCGGCATGAGTTGTCGCCAGAGCGACACGCAGATTGCCGGCGCACAACATCATGAGTGCACGGCGACCGTCGTTGTCGGCGCCGTCGGGAGCGAGCACACTCTCGAGATATTCTGTGTGCCCGGGGAAACTGAAGTTCTCGGACTGCACCGTGTGTTTGTTGATGGGGCACGTAACCAGCACATCCACCAGTCCCTGACGCAGGTCGGCGGTAGCGGCTTCAAGTGCGGCGACAGCTGCCATGCCGGCCTCGGCTGCAGGCACTCCCGGCTCGACCTTGAGATCCTCGCCCACCACGTTGATGATATTGAACACACCGTCGCGGGCATCGGCGGCACTGTCGATGCGCTGGAACTGCACGGGCTGCAGCCCAAGAAGCTTACGATAGTAACCGGCGACCTTCGCCGAACCGTAAACAATAATCGTTGCAAGATCAGCCATGCGCTGGTCCTCCAACATTTTAAGAATAATCTGGTATCCTATGCCGTTTGTATCGCCCTGGGTAATGGCGACCTTGATTTTTCCACTCATGCTTGTTTGTTGTTTTTATCTCCGGCGAGCATGCCGCAGGCAGCCATAATGTCCTCTCCTCTCGATGCCCTGATTGTCGCCACCACACCGGCTGCATTCAAGGCATCGCGGAACGCCTCCATGCTTTTCTGTGCCGGAGCGTGGCCCTCGAAGCCGGGAATGCGGTGAAAACGTATAAGATTCACCCGGGCGTCGACACTGCGCGCAATGTCCGCCAGAGCGCGTGCGTGCGCAGGCGAATCGTTTCTGCCGGCAAAAAGGGTGTACTCCAGCGACAGTCGACGCTGGTGGCGGAAGTCGTAGCTCCGGAGGAGATTCATTACCTCTTCCAGAGGATATGCCTTCTCGACTGGCATAATCTGCCCGCGCTGTCCCCCGAAAGGATTGTGCACGCTGATGGCGATATGCGCCTGGGTCTGTTCGAGCAGGGCCTTCAGGCCGTCGGTTTTTCCTATCGTGCTCACTGTTATGCGCCTCGGACTCCATGCCATGCCCCACGGTGCAGTAAGGATATCTATGGCACGAATCACCTCGGCTACATTGTCGGCAGGTTCGCCCATGCCCATGAACACTATGTTGGTGAGGCTCGCGCTCTGCGGAACGGACAACACCTGGTTGATAATCTGTGCCGCTGTCAGTTGCCCCTGGAAGCCTCCGCGACCAGTCATGCAGAACGCGCAGTTCATGCGGCAGCCGGCCTGCGACGACACACACAGTGTGGCCCTGTCGGCATCGGGAATCACAACAGACTCGATATCTCGACCCGGAGCACCCCGGAAAAGATATTTTGCGGTGCCGTCGGTGCTGAGACTTTCCACCAGCGGTTCCTCGCGGCCAATCTCATAGTCGCGGGCAAGTATGGCGCGGGCATCCTTGGGCAGGTCGGTCATCTGCGCGAAATCGACACAGCCGCGTTTGAAAAGCCACGAGGCCATCTGTCCTGCGGCGAAAGACCGCAGACCGACCTCCGAGGCCACCTGCCGCAGCGCTCCGAGGTCCATTCCCAGCAAAGCCGGGCGGGATTGTGTCTGGTTGTCGCGTCCTGCGTCCATGGGTCAGTCGAAGTGCTGTGCCATACTGTTGAAAGCCCTTTGCGCGGGAACTCCGCGGTACAGCACACTGTAGACAGCATCGAGAATAGGCATCATCACACCCACAGAAGCGTTGATGTCGTAGATGCATTTTGTGCCGTAGTATCCTTCGGCGGTCTGTTCCATCTCCATTCTGGCGGCTTTCACGGAATAGCCCTTGCCTATCATCGCGCCGAAATTGTGATTGCGGGAAAAACGCGAGTAAGCGGTAACAAGCAAATCGCCGAGATACACGGAGTCGCATATCTGCCGCGGCCGGGGGCATACGGCGTCGACAAAGCGCTCCATCTCGCGGATGGCATTGGAGATGAGTATGGCGCTGAAGTTGTCGCCGGTCTTCATGCCGTGCGTTATGCCGGCAGCGATGGCATACACGTTCTTCAACACGGCGGCGTACTCTATGCCGTTGACATCGGAACTTGTTATGGCGTGTGTGTGCTTGCCCACGATGACTTTTGCAAAAGCCTCGGCGACTGCCATGTCGCTGCATCCTATCGTAAGATAGCTGGGACGGTCGAGTGCTACTTCCTCGGCGTGGCAGGGGCCGGAGATTACCAGAGAGCGTTCGGCTGCAACGCCAAAGCGCCTCTGCATGTAGTCGGTGACCAGTTCGTTGGTGTCCGGGACTATTCCCTTTACCGCCGACACTACGTATTTCCCGGAAATGTCGACGTTGATCTTGTCCACATGATCCTTGAAATACGGCGAAGGCATTACCAGCAGGAGGGTGTCGGCATTCGCGCACACCGCATTTATGTCGCTGGAGAAGTCAATCCGGTCGATGTCGAAGTTCACATCGGTGAGATAGGCCGGATTATGCCCGAGACGCCGGAATTCCTCAATCCTATCGTCGCGGCGCATATACCAGCTCAAACGCCGGCAGTTGCTCATGAGCAGCTTGGCCAGAGCCGTAGCCCAGCTTCCACCGCCCATCACGGCTACCCTACCCGGGAAATTCGCGGCGTCCATCACGACTGGATTTGCTCGGCATTGTCGCTTTCGGCAGTCTTTGCCTTCACTTCAGGACGCATCTGCGGGAAAAGCAGCACTTCCTGGATTGCAGTCTGGCCTGTCATGAGCATCACCAGACGGTCCATACCTATACCCATGCCGGATGTCGGGGGCATGCCGTATTCGAGCGCACGCACAAAATCGGCATCGATTACCATGGCCTCGTCGTCGCCTTTCTGTCCCAGTCGCATCTGCTCGACAAAGCGTTCGTACTGGTCGATGGGGTCGTTGAGTTCCGAATACGCGTTGCACAGCTCCTTTCCGTTGACCATGAGTTCGAAACGTTCGGTCAATTCCGGCTTGCTGCGATGGCGTTTTGTAAGGGGCGACATCTCCACGGGATAGTCGATGATGAAAGTGGGCTGGATGTAGAGACCTTCGCATTTTTCGCCGAAAATCTCGTCGATAATCTTTCCTTTGCCCATTGTCTGGTCCACTTCCACGCCGATTGCCTTGGCGGCGGCACGCAGCCCGTCCTCGTCGAGAGCCTCGATGTCGATGCCGGTATGCTCTCGGATGGATTCGGCCATGGTCACGCGCGGGAACGGCGCCTTGAAGCTTATGGTATGGTCGCCGACCTGCACATCGGTGGTGCCGTTGACATCGAGGCATATCTTTTCGAGCATGCGCTCGGTGAAGCCCATCATCCAGTTGTAGTCCTTGTAGGCCACATATATTTCCATGCATGTGAACTCCGGATTATGGTTGCGGTCCATGCCCTCGTTGCGGAAATTCTTCGAGAACTCGTACACGCCTTCGAAACCGCCGACAATCAGTCGCTTTAGATACAGTTCGTCGGCAATACGCAGATACAGCGGTATGTCCAGCGCATTGTGGTGTGTGATGAAAGGACGGGCCGATGCACCGCCGGGGATGCTCTGAAGGATGGGAGTCTCCACCTCGATATAACCGGCAGCATTGAAATAGGAACGCATGGAGTTGTACACCGCGGTGCGTTTGAGGAAGATATCCTTCACTCCTTTGTTCACGACCAGGTCGACATAGCGGCGGCGATAGCGAAGTTCGGGGTCATCGAAAGCGTCGTAGCGCACCCCGTCCTTTACTTTTACTATGGGGAGGGGACGCAGGCTCTTCGCCAGCACCGTGAGCTCTCGGGCATGTATGGTGATTTCGCCGGTCTGCGTACGGAAAACGTAGCCGCGGATGCCAACAAAGTCGCCTATGTCGAGCAGTTTCTTAAACACCACGTTGTAGAGATCCTTGTTTTCGCCGGGGCAGATTTCATCGCGGGATATATACACCTGTATACGCCCTTCGGAGTCCTGAAGCTCCACAAAGGAAGCCTTGCCCATTATGCGGCGTGTCATTATACGGCCTGCCACCGACACATTACGTGCCGGTTCGTCGTCGCTGAAATTGAGGCGAATCTCTTCGCTGTGTGCGTCAACGGGGAATTCTGCCGCGGGATAAGGCTCTATGCCCATGCCGCGGAGTGTCTCGAGGCTACGGCGGCGGAACTGTTCCTGTTCGCTGAGTTCGGATGGATTCATATGCTGAGTGCTTATGTTTGCTACATGATGTCGCTGCCGGCGCTGTGGCGCCGGCGGCATGTTTTTGCAAAGATACGAATAAGTCGAGTGCAAAGCCAAATTTATTTATGCTTTGCAGGGCTTAAAGTATCCAGGACAATATGACAGACAGTCGTTCAGCAGCAGCCGACGGGTATTTTGTCGATCCGGCGCTGATGGCGTCCTCCTTCGAAGCCGGTGTTGAGAAACGCGTCGACTATGCGCAGCGCCTCTTCGGGTTCGATGAACCGTGCGGGAAGGGAAAGCACGTTGGCATCGTTGTGCTCGCGTGCCAGCCTTGCCAGTTCCACGTTCCAGCACAGTGCCGCGCGTATTCCCTGATGCTTGTTGAGGGTGATGGATATGCCATTGCCGCTTCCGCAGATGGCGATGCCGGGATAGTTCCGGCCTTCCTCCACGGCAACAGCCAGCGGATGGGCGAAGTCGGGGTAGTCGCAGCTATCTGTGCTGTCGGTTCCGAAGTTGTCCACACTGATGCCTTGGCTTTCGAGGTAGCCTATGATAAGGTTCTTGAGTTCGTAGCCTGCGTGGTCGCAGCAGATTCCCGGGCGGATTCCTGGTTTGAGTATCATATCTGAAATCATATTTGAGGCGCCGGCATGCACGATAATGCCTGCCGGCGCCAAAGAACTATGCAAATATAACACTTAGCGGCGTAAATTCGGCTGGCGAGCCCTCAGATTTCGCGCTCGATGTTCCAGACAAAGGCTCGCAGCCCGAGTTTGGGCCTTTCGCGGTCGAGGTCGCCAAGATGCTGGAGCACGCGGTCCACACGCTTGTCGTCCACCATTGTCATTATGGCCGAGGCCATCGACGGCCATGCATGGCTGCCGTAGTGAGGCTCGCCGTCGCGGCTGCCGCGACCGGTCACCTGGTCCCAGGCAGTGAATCCGCGGCAGTTGTTGCGCTCGAGAATTTCGACTATTTTTTCGTAGTGGGCCTGGTCGAAGGCTATGAAGATGCTTTTCATCGGTTGGAGGAGTTTGCGTGGAGTTTACGCAGCTTGCGGCGCTGCTTCTTGATTCCCTGTCCGGCGAATACGCAATAGAGCACCGGCACGAAGAGCAGTGTGAGAATGGTCGAGAAAGTGAGACCGCCGATTACCGCAGTACCCATGGGACGCCACATTTCGGCGCCCTGTCCTGTGCCCACGGCCATGGGCACCATGCCGAGGATAGTGGTAAGGGTTGTCATCACCACCGGACGCAGACGGCTTTCGCCGCCGAGGATAACGGAACGGCGCACACTCATGCCGCGTTCGCGGTTAAGGGATATGTAGTCGATAAGCACGATGCCGTTCTTGACCACGATACCTATAAGCATGATGGCGCCGATCATGCTCATCACGTTCAGGGTGTGGCCGGTCATCCAAAGGATAATGAACACACCGGAGAATGCGAACAGCAGCGATGTCATGATAATGCCGGGATATGTGTAGCTCTCGAACTGCGCGGCCATTACAATATATACCAGGACAACGATGAGCACGGCCAGAGTCAAAAGGTCGGAGAACGATTCCTTCTGGTCCTCGTAGCTACCGGAAAGCTCGATGGAGATTCCCTGGGGAATATCCATGGCCTGTATGGCGGCCTGGGAGGCGGTCACGACCTCGCTCATGGGCACATCCTGGATAGTCACACTCACGGTTACGACACGTTCACGGTCCTTACGCTCGATGGTGGGAGGGCTGAAGCGCTCCACTACGGTGCCCACGTCGCGCACACGCACAGAGCCGCCTGTGGAATTGTAGATGAGGATGTTCTCGATGTCCTCTATAGAAGTTCGGCTTTCGGGCTCGTACATCACTTTGATATCGTATTCCTCGCCGTCCTCACGGAAGCGCGAAGCCAGCTGTCCGTTGATGCGGTTTCGCAGATATGTAGCGGCAGTGCTGAGATTGAGGCCATAGAGGGCGAGCTTCTCGCGGTCGAAGTCGACCTGGAATTCCGGCTGGTAGTCGGGACGTGAAATCATTACGTCGGCAGTTCCTGGAATCCTGCGGAGCGCATCCTGCAGCATATGAGCCACAGAGTCGGTCTCGGCAAAGTCGTAGCCGAATATCTCGTAGTCCACGGTAGCCTGGCCGCCCATGCTGCCTCCCATGCCGCCAAGCATCACCTGCGCTTTCTTGAACTCGGGATACGCCATAAGGTCCTGGCGCATCAGAGCGGCGATTTCGGTTATGCCACGTTCGCGGTCGCCGGGGTCGGAAAGTCGGATGTTCATGCTCACGATGTGCGGGCCGTTGTCGCTGAGCGAGGCGAATGTGTTGTCGGAGGATGCTGTACCGGTGGTATAGTTTATGGTCTTGATTTCGGGATATTCGGCACGCCACTGCTCCACAAGCCTTGCGGTGACTTCGTTGGTTATCTCCACACGTGTTCCGATGGGCATCTCAAGATTCACACGCATGCGGGCGTCGTCGGCAGTGGGGAAGAACTCGGTGCCGACATTGCGCATGAGCATGAGAGAGCCCACGAATGTGGCCATACAGATTATGAACGTAACTGTCTTGTGGCTCACCACCCAGCCCAGAAGCCGGCCATATCCGCGGTCGAAGGCATCGAGGCCACGGTTTACTGGCGTGAACAGCAGATTATAGAGACGTCCGTGGTGGTTGACACGCCGCAGGAGCTGGCTGCACAGCATGGGAGTGAGCGACAGCGCGCAGACTGTGGATATAATCATCATGATTGTGACCATCCAGCCCAGCTGGCGGAAAAGCACGCCGGTCATGCCCGTAACAAGTGTGAGGGGGAAGAACACGGCGATAAGAGTGAGCGTGGAAGCGATTACCGACACTGCCACCTCGTTGGTTCCATGCACCGCCGCCTGCTTGGGGTCGGCGCCACGTTCGATGTGGGTGGTCACATTCTCAAGCACCACAATGGCGTCGTCGACCACCATACCAATCGATATCGAGAGTGCCGAAAGGGATACGATGTTGAGGGTGTTGCCTGTCGCATACAGGTAGATGAACGATGCAATCAGCGATATGGGAATGGTGATGGTGATAATCAGCGTGGCTCTCCAGCGCCCAAGGAAGAAGAACACCACAATGATAACGAACAACAGGGCATACATCACTGTCTCCACAAGGGAGTCGATGGTGTTGCGGATGTTGTCGGAAGTGTCGACAATGATGTCGAGCTTGACATCGGACGGAAGCCTCTGCTGAAGCGACGGAAGCATGGCGAGAACTTTGTCGGATATTTCCACGGAGTTGGCGCCACTCTGTTTCTGAATCACAATCATGGCTCCCTGGTTGCCGTTGTTGTAGGTCTGCTGGGTGCGTTCCTCCAGAGAGTCGTCGACTCTTGCCACGTCAGAAAGGTAGATCGAACGGCCATTGTGGCTACCCACCACAATGTTGTTCATCTCGCTGGAGCTGTTGAACTCGCCCTGCACACGCAGAGAATATGTGTCGGAGCCCACATCGAAGGCACCACCGGGGATGTTGCGGTTCTCGGCGCCAATCACCGAGGCTATCTGCTCGACGGTTAGATTGTAGGCTTCCAGACGCGCGGGATCCACATACACATGGATTTCGCGTTTGGGCGCGCCGGAGATAGACACCGAACCCACTCCGCTGACACGCGCCAGGGGGTTGGCGACAGCCTCGTCGAGTATTTTGTAGAGTCCCGGCATGCTTTCGGTGGCGTTCACAGAAAGCAGGATGATGGGAATCATGTCGGTGGAGAACTTGAAGATAATCGGCGTTTCGGCATCGTCGGGCATCGACGACGACACCATGTCCAGTTTGTCGCGGACATCGTTGGTGAGCACGTCGATATCCTCGCCGTACTCGAACTCAAGAGTTATCACCGATATGTTCTCGCGACTCTTGGAGGTTATATGTTTAAGGTTGCTCACCGAGTTGAGCACATTCTCCAGAGGGCGGGTAACATTCTGCTCTATGTCCTGCGCGCTGGCGCCGGAATAGGTTGTCATCACCATCAGAGTGTTTGTCTCGATGTCGGGATAAAGGTCTATTGGGAGTTTGTTGAGCGAGAACAGACCGAGAATCACCACTGCCACGAAGCAGAGGATGGTCATAATCGGCCGTTTCACGGCACTACCGTAGAGGCTCATATGCTATGGGATGTGATGTGATTGGATATAGTAAGGAGGTGTGCGGCCTACGGCTCAACGGTCGAGAACCTGGACGGCAATGCCGTCGGCGAGGCGCGACTGCCCGGAGATTACCACGGTGTCGCCATCGGCCACACCTTCGTACAGCTCGTAGCTGTTGTCGAGCCGCTGCCCGAGCTGTACGCGGTTGAAGCTCACCTTGCCGCCGGAAAGCACATATACATAGCGGTTGCCGGAGCCGGTCTGCTTCACCACGGCGCGGTCGGGGACAACCACGCTGTTTCTTGTTCCGAGGTCCATTGTCACCCTGGCGAACATGCCGGGGAGTATTCTCTCGCCGCTGTTGGCAATCTGCACCTCAACCTGGAAGGTGCGGGTTCCGGGATCGACAGTGGGATAGATGCGGCGTACGCTTCCGTTGAATGTCTCGCCGGGGTAGGAATCGAAAGTCACCGACACGGGCATTCCCGTGCGCACGGTGGCCACATCGGTCTCGCTGACAGCGAGCATGACCTTGACAACAGGTGTGAGCTGGCCGAGCACCAGAATAGGCTGGTTGCCGCTCATGTCGCCGGGGTCGAAGTTGCGGGCGGTTACCACACCATTGATAGGCGACCGCAGCACGGTGTTTTCCATCACGTTGGCATACTGCGAACGTGCGGCGTCGAGCTGTGCGCGCAGCTGGTCGACAGTCTGCTGTGTGCCTGAGCCGATTTCGAGAAGCTGGCTTGCACGGTTGTATTCGCGTTCGAGCTGCTCGAGGTTTATGCGCAGCTGGTCGGCATTGCTGGTATCGAGGCGCACAAGCTCCTGCCCTGCCCTCACATGGTCACCGACTTCCACAGCAATTGTCTTGATTCGGTTCGGAGTGTTGGGAGCGATATTGTTTACGTTCTCGGCTTCCACGGTGGCTGTGTATGTGCTCTGCTGTGGCACTTCGCGCTGGTGCACCACTTCAACGGTCACGGCAGGTATTTCTTCCTGATGCACCACCTGCTTTTCTTTTTTCGAGCAGGACCATGCCAGCAGGCATACCATGGTTGCTGTTATTGTAGGAGTCAGTTTCATAGGGCTGTATTCTGATAGCTTTCAATAGGTGCTGTTCCGAGGAGGAGTTCGAGGTCGCTGTTTGCGACCAGATAGTTGTAGATTGCCTGGTAGTATGCCAGACGCGAACGTGTGAGCGAGAGTTCGCTGTCGCGGAGGTCGAGATAGCTTGCGGCTCCGATGTCGAAGCTGCGGTCCATGATGGAGTATGCCTGCTGGGCCTGCCCCACGCTCTCGGCGCATGAGGCTATCTGCTGCACGTTCACTTTGATATTGTCGATTGCCAGATCCACCTGCATGGCAATGCTGCGCTGGAGGTTTGTGCGCTGCCACTGCATCTGGTCGACCTGTATCTGAGCCTGCTTTATGCGGTTCACACGCTGTCCGCCCTGGAAAATCGGCACACTCAGGCTGAGGCCGATGGTGGAATACGGGTTCCAGCGGAAATTGCTGAACGGCGATCCGTTGCTCATGGATGTCCAGTTATAGTTGGCGGCAAGTGCCAATGTGGGAGCGAAGGCGAGTTTCTGCACAGTAAGATTGCGCTTGAGCAGGTCTGTGTTGGCATCAAGCAGCCGCAGGTCGGCATTGTTGGAGTAGTCGCGTTCGAGGGCCAGTGTGTTGGCATACATATCTCTCTCGTAGTCGGAAAGAGTCGTCGCAGGAACGATACGGAATGTGGCGTCGACGCCCATGAGAATCAGAAGCTGGAGCCGCGCCTGCTTCACAGCCACGTCGGCCTGCAGAAGTTCCGGCTCAATGTTCTTCATGGCCACCGATGTGCGCAGCACGTCGTAGTCGGATGCCGCACCTGCCGCATGCTGGTCGCTGTAGGTGCGATAGGTAAGAGCCGCCATGTCGTAGCTTTCCTGGATCACCTTCTTGGAATCCATGGCAAGCAGCAGCGTATAATATGCATTCTTCACCTGATTGACAAGGTCCTGACGGCTTTTACGCGCTTCTTCGAGGGAAACAAGTATCTGGGCATCGGACACGGCGATGCTCTTCCATAACTGCGGTGCTATGAGCGGCAGCGAGGCATTGAAGCCCAGCGAGAAAGAGTTGTCGAGTCCCATCTTTATGCCATTGTCTTTTTTTGCACCGTCGCTGGCGGGTGCGGGAGTGTCGCCCTCGGCTCCGTCGCCTCCACCCATGGAACCGAAGTCCATGTTCATGTACATCACCTGCTTGGCAAGCATGCGGCTGTAAGTGGCACCGAAATCGACCGTGGGCAAAAGCTGGCCTATCACTTCGCGGCGCGAATAGTCCATACGGCTCACTTCCATGTCGGCGACTTTTATGGTCGGACTCGAATCAAGAGCTATGGCAATACATTGGTCGAGGGTCAAGCTTGCCGTGCTGTCTGCCTGAGAAAATGCCGCAGGAGCACAAATCAATGCGGCGACTGCCAGCAACACCTTGGATAATTTCATGATAATGTGAATAAATTGTACCATTGCGGCTGCAAAATTACTGTCAATGCAGCCTACCACAAAGTATTGCAGTGCTAAAGTTCCTAAAAACCGACCAAAAGCCCAATTGTATCTACCAACGGGCTACTTTTTTGACTTATAGTTTCCTGGCGTGCATCCGAATTGCTGTGAAAAACAGCGCGAAAAATAGGATGAATTGCTGAAACCCACCATATACAACAGAGCCGCCGTGGTTCCTCCGATACGGTAGTTGAACCAGCGCCACGGCATTGCCGCATGGCACCACACTGCCACGAACACCATGCACAGCATCAACAAGCGTAGTATGGAGTTTTTTTGCGGCATGGCCATGTGGAGTTCTGTCAGCGGTTCATCGTTATGGCAATCGCATTGAGCCTGTTTTCCAGTTCGGTCGTGCTCACTCGGGTGTACAATTTCCCACGGTGCGCCACAGAGATATTGCCTGTCTCTTCCGAAACCACCACAGCCACGGCATCGGTTGCCTGCGCTATACCCAGCGCCGACCGGTGGCGCAGCCCCAGCGAGCGCGGCACGTCGCTGTCGTGACTCACCGGCAGAATGCAGCCGGCGGCGGATATGCGTCCGTGCTCGATTACCATTGCGCCGTCGTGCAGCGGTGAGTTCTTGAAGAATATGTTCTCGATCAGCCGCGTGTTTATTATGGCATCGATAATGTCGCCGCTTTTGGCATAGTTATCCAGCGGAACACTTTGCTCTATCACAATGAGCGCACCGGTGTGGCTCTTGCTCATGCTCATGCAGGCATACACAATCGGCATAACCCACGACAGCGCACTGTCGTCGCCACCGTCGTTGTGGTGGCGAAAAAGTTTACTCAGGAACTTCCACCGGCGCTTCGAGCCGAGTTCCACCAGGAACCTTTTTATAGGCTCCTGGAAAAGAATCACGAGTATGATAAGGCCTATGGCCATAAACTTATCGAGAATCGTGCCGATCAGGCGCATCTCGAAAATTTCGGAACAAAGCACCCATACCACGATGAACGAAAGCACACCGTAGAAAATGTTGATGGTTCCGGACTCCTTCATCAGCCTGTAGACATAGTACAGAAGCAGGGCGAAGAGGAATATGTCGATAATATCTTTTACTCCGAAATTGAACATACGGCAAATTTAAGGTTTTTTGCCACAATCTGCAACTTTACAGCGTTGCCGGGATTTCCTGCATCGGCTACGAAAACCGCATTATTCCAAATGCTCGGGCCGCATCAGTGGATGCGCAGATAGAAACCATCTACCAGGGAACTGTATTCCAGCGAAGGTTGGCCCGAGGCATCGCGCAGCAGTAGGGTCTGCTCCGAAACACGTCCCGGAGCGGAACGGGAAAACTCCCACAACAGCCGGCGGCACGGGCGTGCAGGCGTAGTGGCCACACGGCACAGACGGCGCAGATACAGTCGCGAGAGCTCTGCCGCAAACAGTATGTCGGCTTCGGCGTCGGGGGGAGTTACCATTGCAAAACAGCCATCGGCGGCAATAAGACGCCCTACAGCCTCAAGAAGATTTCCGAAAGTGAGAGAATTCTGATGGCGCGCTCCAGCCCGGCTATCATCCGTCGAAACGGCCCCGTTGCTGTAGTATGGCGGATTGCTTACGATAAGCTGATAGACTCCGGTGCTGCCGAATGTGTTTATGTCGGCATTCACGACCTCAAGTCTGGAAGCCCACGGCGATGCCTGAAAGTTGGCACCGGCTGCCGAAGCCGCCGCACTGTCGATTTCCACACCCGTTATTCCGGCCGCGGGACATAGCTGTGCGGCCATAAGGCTCAGTATTCCCGAACCCGCGCCTATGTCGAGCACACTGCGGGCCTGAGTGTGCTCTCTGAAGAACCATGCCCCCAGCAACACACTGTCGGTGCCGAGTTTCATACCGCAGCCACCGTCGTCGATGCTGAATTCACGAAAGTCGAAGCGTCCCATCTGAAGATAATCGAAGCGGCAAGAGGCAGACGGTAAGTACCGCCTGCCTCTTGCTCATATAGTCTGTTGATTCTATGTCAATGAACGAAATACATCAGCATCGAGCTGTCAGAGGCGATGCCGAGCAGGCTGTTGTAGAACCAGCTTACAAGGCCGAGTGCCAGAATACCGCCAACTGTAATCCACAGGGCGAAGCGTTCACCGCAGGAGGAACGGAAATTCGCGATAGTGCATTCATCCTCGCTGATGAACATGGCCTTTACAACAAGCAGATAGTAATACAGCGAGATGATTGTGTTTATAAGCGCTATAAGCACAAGCACGTAGATTGCCACGCTTCCCTGGTTGATGGCTCCCGTGAAGATAAAGAATTTCGAGAAGAAGCCGGCGAAAGGAGGAATACCTGCCAGAGAGAACATGGCAAGCATCATGGCTACGGACAGTCGCGGATTTGTACGGTAAAGACCCTTGTAATCGTCCATGCTCAGTTTGCCGGTGGCGTTCTCGATGGCGCCGATAACACCGAAGGCCGCGAGATTGGAGAAAATGTAAACAAGGATATAGTACATCATGGCAGCCAGGCCCATGCCGTTGAAGGCAATTACACCAAGCATGATGTACCCGGCCTGCGACACCGACGAGAATGCCAGGAAACGCTTCATGTTGCGCTGGCGGATGGCGAAAAGGTTACCTACTGTGATGGTGAGAATGATGAGCGCATAAAGCATCCATTCCCATACACGGGAGTACACCACACCGAAAACCTGGCTCATCACCACAAGGAAAGCGAAGGCTGTGGCGCCTTTGGAAATAACCGAGAGGTAGGATGTAACCGAAGTGGGAGCGCCCTGGTAGACATCGGCGGTCCAGAGGTGGAACGGCACAAGCGAAAGTTTGAAACCGATGCCGGCAATCACAAACGCGATGGCGAGCACAAGCATCATGCTGAGCTGTCCTGAGAGGGCGAAATAGATGTTCTCGAAATAGAGCGAACCGGTGAGCGCGTACACGAAGCTCAGACCCATCATGAACACGGCCGAGGAGAACACGGCGGTGAGGATGTACTTCACTGCGGCCTCATGGCTCTCATAGCGTTTTTTGTCCAGCGCCACCATTGCGGCAAGAGGAAGCGAAGCGCTCTCGAGACCGATGATGAAAAGCAGGAAGTGACGTGCGGAAATCATGAGATACATGCCGAAGAGAGTAACCAGCAGCAACTGGTAGAACTCGCCGCGACGCATAGCCATGGCCTCGCTGTTGGCCCATTTAACGCTTTGGATGAGAACTATAATCACACCCACATTGAGTATGATTTTGATGGCTGCCATGGCAGGACCTGTCTGATACATTCCTGCGAAGGCGCTTGTGGCGGAGGGATTGCAGCCCATGAGTTCGGCGGCGAAACCGGCCACGGTGAGTAGTGTCATCAGTACGGCAGTGAGTCCCGGAAGGGCGCGCTGGCATTTTGCCGGCATGAACACATCGTACAGGAATACGATCAGAAACACGACCAGCAGGCCGATTTCCTGTTGCATTGCTAAGAACTGTGAGTAATCCATTGCTTTAGAGTGCGGGGCTCGTCATACCTAAGACACTGAAAATCTCGGGTGTGAAGGTTTTGTTAATCAGTTCGTTGAAGAAATTGGGGAAGCAGCCTATCGCTGCAACACACAGAATGAGGGTAACGGTGGATACGCGTTCCCACCATGTGGCGTCGGTGAGTTCGAGGTGGTGTTTGTCCACAACCGGGCCGAAGAGCAGTTTTCCGACAACACGCAGGATATACACGGCGGTTATCACAATCGAGCAGCAAGCCACGATGGTGAACACGCGGTGGAACATGTCGGCGTGCTGGAAGGAACCTACAAAGATGGTCATTTCAGCCACGAAGCCGGAAAGGCCGGGCAGACCGAGCGATGCCATACCTGCGATAACATAGCATACCGCCAGATAAGGCATGATTCGCATAAGGCCACCCATCTTGGTGATGTCGCGTGTGTGTGTGCGACCGTAAATCATACCGATGAGCGCGAAGAACAAGGCTGTCATCAGACCGTGGGAGAGCATCTGCATGATGGCGCCTGTCATTGCCGTGGTATTGAGCATCAGAATGGCAAACAGCACCAGACCGCAGTGGCTGACCGAAGAGTAGGCGTTGATATATTTGAGGTCGGTTTTCACGCAAGCGCAGAAGGCACCGTAGACAACCGAGATACCTGTCAGAATCAGGAAGATATAGGCGAGTTCGGAAGCGGCCTGTGGCATGAGATAGATTGCCACGCGGAAGCAGCCGTAGCCGCCGAGCTTCATAAGCACGCCTGCATGCAGCATCGACACTGCTGTCGGAGCCGAAGCATGGCCGTCGGGGCTCCATGTGTGGAAGGGGAACATGGCGCCGAGAACGCCGAAGCCAACGAATGTCATCGGGAAAAGGAATGTCTGCCAGCCGTGGCTGATAGCATCGTTCTGGGCAATCTCGAGAATGTTCCATGTAAGCTGGCCGCCTTCGGGAGCGCTATGGTAGTATATGCCGATGAGGCCGAGCATCAGGAATGCCGATCCACCCATGAGCATAAGGGTGAGCTTCATGGCCGAGTAGTTCTTGCGGCCGGAACCCCAGACACCGATGAGAAGATACATGGGGATAAGGGCGACTTCATAGAACATGAACATCGTGAAGAGGTCGATGCTGATGAAGAAGCCGAACACGCCGGTGGAAAGGAGGATGAGCCAGAGGAAGAATTCCTTGGGCTGCTCGATTTTCCAGGAGGCGAAGGATCCTGCCAGAACAATGATGGACGAAAGGAGAATCATTGCCACCGAGATTCCGTCGACACCCACGGCGAGGTGGATGTTAAGCGGAGCGAACCAGCTCCAGCTGTCGACAAAAAGCATGGGGGCATCGGTTGTCGGACGCAGTGCAAGATACTGTACCAGGAGGCAGACCGACAGTGCTGTCAGGGCCAGAGAGCCTATCACGGCCACGGCGCGGATGGGCCGCGGGTCGCGATTGTGGCACAGCCCGATTCCGAGGAGCATCACCAGGGGGATGACCACGAAGTAAATGAGAATATTTGAAAACATTGCAGTTACTTTTTTCTGTGATGGATTGGTGATTACTCTTAGAGCAGGCAGATGATGGTGACTGCACCCAGAGCGAGGGCTCCTAGCAGATAATACCAGACATACATCTGAATCTGGCCGGACTGCAGGGGCTTGATGGCTTCGGAAGCCTTGTTGGTCACAGTTGCGAAGGAATCCATTGTGCCGTCGATGATATTGCGGTCGAACCATGCGAGCGGGCGGCAGATTCCGTTGAAGATAATCTTATGGGTAATGAACATGTACAGCTCGTCCCAGTAGAAACGGTGGTGGCTCCAGCGCCACAGCGCGGGCACGGCAGCCTGGAATTTGTCGGGCAGGCTGTTTTCCTTGCGGTACATCACCCATGCCAGTCCGATGCCGGCAACAGCTATGATAAGGCTTACGGTTGCAACACCCCAGTCGAAATGAGCCATGAAGTCGTAGGGTTCGCCATTCCAGCTCACGAGGTTTCCGAAGGGAATGAAACCGGCTACGCAGGACACAGCGGCGAGGATAACCAGAGGCAGGCTCATGGTCCAAGGCTGATCGTGCGGTGCGTGGTGGCCTTCGTGCACTTTGTGTTCTTTCCACCAGAAGATGAGGAAATACAGACGGAACATGTAGAAGGCGGTGAGGCCGGCCACCATCGACATCCAGGCGTATGCCAGCCAGTCGTAACCGCCGCAGGCGCTGAGGATTTCATCTTTGGAGAAGAAGCCCGAGAAAGGAATTATGCCGGCGATGGCAAGACAGCCGATAAGGAAAGTCCAGTGTGTCACGGGCATGTATTTGCGCAGGCCGTGCATTGCTGTATAGTCGTTGGAACCGATAGCATGGATGAGCGCACCGGCACCGAGGAACAGCAGAGCCTTGAACATGGCGTGAGTGAACAGATGGAACATGGATGCCATGTATCCGAGTCCGTGATGGATATCGGGTCGTGCCACACCCAGAGCCACCATCATGAACGCTATCTGCGAAATGGTGGAGAAAGCGAGCACTCGCTTTATGTCGACCTGTGTGCAGGCCACCACGGCGGCATAGAATGCGGTGATGGCGCCAACCACAGTGATAATAACCAGTGCGGTCTCTTCCATAAGGTAGAGCGGGAAGAGGCGTGCCACAAGATATACACCGGCAACCACCATTGTAGCCGCATGGATGAGTGCCGACACAGGGGTGGGACCTTCCATGGCGTCGGGAAGCCAGATATGCAAGGGCATCATCGCCGACTTGCCCATGCCACCCATGAAAATGAGCACCAAGGCCCAGGTGAGAACAGAGGCTCCCATGAACATGGGCGCTGTGCTGCCTGCGAATATGCCGCGGATGCTTTCGGCAGCGGCGATATCCACATGATAGGTATTGGCGGCCACTTCGGCAGATGTGAGCGACATGAAGTCGAATGTGCCTGTGTAGTACGACAGGATGAGAATGCCGACGAGGAAGCCGAGGTCGGCGAATCTTGTAACGATAAAGGCTTTCTTGGATGCCGACACTGCCGAGGGCTTGGTGTAGTAGAATCCGATGAGGAGGTACGACGAAGCGCCCACAAGTTCCCAGAATATATACATCTGGAAAATGTTGGTGGCTACGACAAGACCAAGCATCGAGAAGCTGAACAGCGACAGGAAGGCATAGAAGCGCTGGAAGCCGTGTTCATACACGCCATGGTGGTCGCGCATGTATCCCATGCTGTACAGATGCACCATGAAGGAGATTGTGGTAATCACCACAAGCATCATGGCGGAAATCGGGTCGAGCAGGAAGCCGAGTTTTATAACCAGCTGGGGTGTGAACGCCAGCCAGGTCTGATTGAACACCATGTACTGCAGCCGCTGGCCACCTTCGGCGATGAACTCGCCGCTGAAGAAATATTCATAGGCCGTGAAATACGACAGAAGCATGACGGTGCCCATTCCGAGGCATCCGAGCACACCGGCAGTGCGGTGGCTGAGCTTTACCCCGGCGATTCCAAGGAAAAGGAACATCGCCAGCGGTATGGCCAGAATCAGGATAGGTATTGTAATGTCCATGGCGGATTAGAACTTCATTTCATCGAGGCTTCGGACATCGATGCCCTTGGCTGCGCGATAGATGTTGATGATAATGGCTATAGCGAGCGCTGTTTCAGCGGCGGCTATGGCAATTGCGAAGAGGGTGAAGAACATGCCCTCGAATTCGCCGGGATAAAGGAAGCGGTTGAACACCACAAAGTTCAAATCCACGGCATTGAGCATGAGTTCCAGCGATATGAGCATGGCAATCATGTTCTTGCGGGTTATGAAACCATAAACGCCGCAGGCGAACATTATCATTGCCGGAACAAGATAGAATATTGCACTGATTTCCATAATCGATAATTGTCAGCGTTTGCGGGCTATGACTACTCCGCCGATTATACATGCAAGAAGCAGTACGCTGATTGCCTCGAAAGGCAGGAGGTACTGGCCGTGGGCCGTGCCCATGAGTGTTTCGCCGACAGTCTGCATGTCAAGGGCTTCCATCTCCGGCTTGGGAGCGAGAGCTACCGACACACGGCAGATGAGCGCGTATCCTGCGATGAGCAGAGTGGCCGCTGCGGCAATAAACCCGAGCACACGGCTCTTGGAGGTGAGCCTTTCGGTGTTGTCGCCGGGTTTGGTTGTGAGCAGTATGGCAAATACGAACAGCACCACTATGCCGCCGGCATAGACGGCAATCTGCACGGCACCGAGGAATTCATAGTCAAGCATGAAATACACCACGGCCGCGGCAAAAAGAGTGAACAGCAGATATGTGGCCGCACGCAGAATCTTTCTGGTGGTTACAGCCATCACTGAGAACACTATCATCGCCAGCGCGACGATGAAATAAAGGATTATACTTCCGATAGAGTCCATATACGGTTGGTTTATTATTCTTTATCGCCTTCCTTGGCAGCGGCCGCATCCTTGGCGGCTTTTGCAGCCTTAGCCGCTGCAATCTTACGCTGGCGTTCTTCTTCGGCGGCTTTCGCTGCGGCAATTTCTTCAGCTGTTGGTTCCGGTTCGGCGGGCTCGGGACGGTTGTTGAGCTGCTTCACAAGTTTTCCGCGGGAGAAAACTGCCTGCTCGAAATCGTTGTCGAAAGCAATAGCCTGTGTGGGACAGTTTGTAACGCACAACTGGCAGAAAGTACAGCTACCCAAGTCGTAGAAATACTTGGCAAGTTTCTTTTTCTTGGCACCGGTAGCGGTGGTCACCATTTTAGGCTCGATTGTGATTGTGCCGTTGGGGCACGCTCTTTCGCATGCGCTGCAGCAGATGCAGCGGTGGGTGCCGTCTTCGTTGTACACAAAATGCAGTTCGGCACGGAATCGCTCGGCGGCAACGCCCTGGTCGCGGTTCTCGGGATAACATTCTGTGATTTTCGGTGTCACGAATTCTTTGCCGGTGACCGTGAGTCCTTTTACAAGGCTCGCGATGCCGGTTCCCAATGAAGAAAAGTATTCTTTTACACTACCCATTATGAGAATGTCGATTTTGATTTCTAAAGATAATGTCAGTCGCGGGCCTGACCGCCGACAATGTCGAGCAGTTCGGTGGTTATGCCTTGCTGACGCAGTTTATTATATTCGAGCCTAAGCTGCTCGAGGAGTTTCTGCGCGTTATCGTTGGCGCTCTGCATGGCCATTACCCTGGCGGCCTGTTCCGAGGCGCGGTTCTGGGCGAAAGCCTCCTGCATCCGTGCGAGAAGATACATGGGCAGAACTGTGCTGAAAATCGTGGCCGCATCGGGTTCGAAGAGGCAAGGGCGGCCTTGAGTTCCGTTTCCGCTACCAAGTGAGTTGCGGTCGACCGGCAGATATGTTTCAGCGGTCAGTCTCTGGCGTCCTGCCGAATAATAGTGCATGTACACTATCTCCACTGCATCAATCCCGCCAGCCAGGAAGCGCCCGGTAAGCCCTGCGGCAAATTTCTTGACTTCCTCGCCTTCGCTTTTTGAATTAACAGTTGCCTGGGGTGCAAGCTCGACAGCGGCATCGGCGCTCACAACACGCCCAAGCGCTTTCATCACCTTCTTGCCTACGGGGATTATCTCAATGGTCACATTTTCGCCGGCCTGGGCACGCAGTCGTGCGATGCTGTCGATTACGCCTTTGACAATGTTGACATTATATGCCCCGCAAAGGCCGTCGTCGCTACCGAGGACAATCATGGCAACTCTCGCTGTTGTCTTGTGCGCTTCGCAAAGCGGCGACTCCACTGGCGCATCGGAACTCAACAGCGAGTCGATGACTGTCTGCACGCAATCGCGGTACGGTGTGAGACGTCGCAGCACACCCTCGGCCTTGTGCATCTTCGCCGAGGAAATCATTTTCATGGCACCCGTGATTTTCTCGGAAGATGCCACGGAGCCGATACGGCTCTTTAATTCGCGTAGTGTTGCCATCTGTTCTCTGCCGTGGTTTTAGAATCGGTTGGCCACTTCTTTTGCCGCGGCGGTAAGTTTTGTGGAAATATCATCGTCGAGGATGCCCTGTGCCAGTTTGTCCATTACATCATCGGCGTGTTTTGCCTCGAGCAGCTGCAGATACTGCTTTTCGAACTCAGCCACCTGATCCTGGGGCACGCGTTCGAGAAGGCCATTGACACCGCAGAATATCACTGCGATTTCCTTCTCGACGGCCATGGGATGATACTGGGGCTGGATGAGCAGCCGCTCGTTCTTGCGACCCTTGTCGATAACACGGGCGGTCACCGGGTCGATGTCGCCACCGAATTTGGTGAACGACTCCAGCTCGCGGAACTGTGCCTGGTCGATTTTGAGCGTACCGGCTACTTTCTTCATAGCCTTCACCTGAGCCGAACCACCCACACGCGACACCGAGATACCCACATTGATTGCCGGACGTATACCGCGGTTGAAGAGCGCTGTCTCAAGGAATATCTGACCGTCGGTGATGGAAATCACATTGGTGGGGATGTACGCCGACACGTCGCCGGCCTGGGTTTCGATGATGGGCAGAGCTGTAAGCGAACCTCCGGCCTTCATTAGGGGCTTGAGAGCGGCGGGGAGGTCGTTCATACCCTCTGCCACGCTCTGGTTGTCGATAATCTTGGCGGCACGCTCGAGCAGACGGCTGTGGAGATAGAATATATCGCCGGGATATGCCTCGCGACCCGAAGGGCGCTTGAGAATCAGCGAAACCTCACGGTAGGCCACCGCCTGCTTGGAAAGGTCGTCGTACACGATGAGTGCGTCGCGGCCGGTATCGCGGAAATACTCGCCGATGGCTACACCGGCAAAAGGCGCGAAGTAACGCATGGCGGCCGACTCGGAAGCAGTGGCGGAAACCACAACCGTATAGTCAAGCGCTCCGTGCTGGCGCAGTGTCTCCACTATGGCGGCCACCGACGATGCTTTCTGGCCGATGGCGACATAGATACAGAACACCGGCTTGCCGGCCTCATAGTTCTTGCGCTGGTTTATGATTGTGTCGATGGCGATGGCGGTTTTGCCAATCTGGCGGTCGCCGATGATGAGCTCGCGCTGACCGCGGCCTATGGGCACCATCGAGTCGATAGCCTTGATACCGGTCTGAAGCGGCTGCTTCACCGGCTGGCGATATATAACACCAGGGGCCTTACGTTCCAGAGGAAGGCGGATAAGGTCACCGGAAATGGGACCACGACCATCGACAGGTTCACCAAGAATGTTTATTACGCGTCCGAGCAGACCTTCGCCCACTGGAATGGAGGCAATCTCGCCGGTGCGGCGCACAGTCATGTTTTCTGTAACTTTCTCCACCTGATTGAGCAAAATCACGCCGACATTGCTCTCCTCGAGGTTCAGTGCCACACCGCGTACTCCGTTTTCAAACTCTACGAGTTCATTAGCGCCGACCTTGTCGAGGCCATAGACGTGAGCCACGCCATCGCCTACTTCGAGAACGGTGCCTACTTCCTCGAACTCTACTTTGGCATTAACCTTTTCAAGTTCCTGTTTGAGTATCTGGGAAATCTCGCTGGGATTTATCATTCTTGATGTTATCTTGGGATGTTTCTTTTTAATCTGCTATTTATGCCTTCTTCAGGCCATGTCCAGACGTAACTGGCTAAGTTGACTGGCAATGCTGGCATCGAGCCGCTCGGAACCGACTTTTACTCTGAAGCCTCCAATCAGCGAAGGCTCGACTCTGAATGTGCATTCGAGCGTACCTTTGCCGACATGTTTCGCAATCAGTTCCTTGATGCGCTGACGGCTTTCGTCGCTGAGAGCGGCAGCGCTTTCCACCTCCACGCTGTAGATGTCGTTTTCGCCGCGATACTGGTCGATATAGGACAAGGCAACGCCCCGCGCTATATCAAGCCTGCCATTGCGGGCAAGAAGAGCCAGATAGTCGCTGAACAAATCCTTTGCCGCACCGGCATCGCCGGTTGCTGCGAGCAGCAGCGCCTCCTTGTCGGCATCGGAGACAAACGGATTCGCAAGAGTTGTCTGCAATGCAGGCTCAGCATCGAAAGCCCTACTGAGAGCCTGCATCAGAGAATAAATCTCCGCGGCAAGCCCCTTGTCCTGCGCCACCTCAAGCAGTGCCTTGGCATAGCGCCTGGGAATAAGTCCCTTGTCCATGACTCAGTTCTTGTTTTCGAGTTGGTCGAGCATCTTATCGACGAACTGCTCCTGGGCCTTGTCGGCACTCATTTGCTGTCCGATGATTTTACCGGCTATATCGAAAGCGAAATTGCTTACCTGATTTCTGAATTGCTGCTGAGCCTCTTTCTGCTGCTGCTGAATCTGGATTCTGGCATTCTCCATCTCCTTTGCAGCAGCAGTCTGAGCCTCTTTCCGCGCCTGCTCGATGATTTGCGTCTTCATCCTGTCGGCCTCGCGGAGCATATCTGCCTGCTGGCGGCGTGCTTCATTCAGAAACGAATCGGCCTGCTGGCGTGCATTGTCCAGTTGCTCTTTGGCTTCCTGGGCATACTCCACGCCCTTGTCGATGAGATCGGCACGGCTATCGACCGTTTTGAGAATTATCGGCCATGCAAATCTCCATAGCACCAGAAAGAGTACTCCGAATGCGACGAACATCCAGAATACCAGACCGAAATCGGGCGTGAACAGTTCCATAAAGCAGATTCAGGAAGATTATACGAACAGAGCAAGCAAGCAGACGATTACTGCGAACAGAGCCACACCTTCCACGAGGGCGGCGATTACGATCATGTTGCTTCGGATGTCGCCGGCAGCTTCGGGCTGACGGGCGATGGCTTCCATTGCAGAGCTACCGATCTTGCCGATACCGATACCGGCGCCGATGGCTGCGATGGCTGCGCCGAAGCTGGCGCCGAGTCCCAGAACGGGAGCTACTTCTGCTAAAATTCCTAACATGGTGTGTTGGTTTTACGGGGTTTATGGTTTGTTTTGTTTGTTATCATATTTTTGCGGGCTTCGCTTCGGTGTCGCGAAGTTCTGTTTCCACCGCCTTTTTGACCTCATGCCCTTCCTTGTTGTGTTCATGTTCCTGTGCGATTGCTATGAACAGAGTGGACAGCATGGTGAAAACGTATGCCTGGATGAAGCTCACGAGCACGTCGATAAGCAGCATGAAAATGGAGAAAGCGAGCGACACCACTGTCGACGCTCCGCCTGCCACCGGGCTGACGGCCGTGAAGATGAATATAAGCAGTGTGAGGGTTATCACAATCATATGCCCACCCATCATGTTGGCGAAAAGACGCACTGTGAGGGCTGCGGGCTTTGTGAAGATGCCGAACACTTCGATAACCTGCATGATGGGCAGGGGGAACTTGAGCAGAAGCGGAACTTCCGGCCAGAAAATCTCCTTCCAGTAATGCTTGTTGGCGAATATATTGGTCACCAGGAAGGTCAAAACAGAAAGGACAAGCGTTACGGCGATATTGCCTGTAAGGTTCGCGCCGCCGGGGAATATTACTATAAGCCCAAGCAGATTCATTGCAAGGATGAAAAAGAAGACTGTCATCAGGTAAGGCGCAAAACGCTTTGCCTGCGGGCCGAGAGTCGGCTTCACAACTCCGTCGTACACAAAGGTTACTACCGCCTCGACTGCCCCAAGACCTTTACGGGGAGTGCGCAAGGGATGGTGGCGGTGGAAACGTGCCAGCCATACCATCAGTCCTCCCACAAGAAGAACGGAGATGAAAAGCGCACACACGTTTTTAGTAATCGAGAAATCCCAGGGGCGCACTTCGCCTCCGTTGACAATCTCCACGACTTTGCCTTTATAGGGGCTGTCGTTTCCGGCAATGCGGAATTCGACACCGTTGTCGACATATGAATGCCCGTGGTCGAGATGCGCCGACGAGAAACAGTGCCAGCCATCAGTTCCGCGCACTATTACCGGCAGCGGTATGCGGTGATGGTGGTCGAAAGGAACTTCCCAGCCATAGCCGTCGCCGAGATGCGCGAAAATAATCTCCTTGGGGTCTATCTTGCCTGAGTCCTCGCCGCCGGAGGCAAGGACATGTGCCGGTGCCACAAGACCCAGCATCATGATTATAAAGGCGGCAATGAGCTTGTTCATAGCTTTCAGGTTAGTAGACACACACTGAGATTACGTTGTTGTCGATATCGGCAATGCCGCCGCCGACTTCACAGGACAGTTCCTCGCCGGATTCGGTCTTGTAACGGATGAAACCCGGAACGAGAGTTGCCAGCAGTGTGGCGTGGTTGCGGAGTACGGTGAACTCACCCATCGAACCCGGCAACGTTGCGCTTGCCACCCGGCCGCTGTACAGAATTTCCTGAGCCGATATTATCTTCAGTGTCATCTGGTGTGATGTAGGCTGTTAGTTTGGATTGACTTTTATCACGCTCCCACTTCGGCGAGGAGTTTCTTTCCTTTGGCGATGGCATCGTCGATTGTGCCGACGTTCATGAACGCCTGCTCGGGATACTGGTCCATTTCGCCGGAAAGAATCATCTTGAAACCGCGGATAGTCTCGCTCAGAGGAACCATCACACCGGGAAGACCGGTAAACTGCTCCGCCACGTGGAACGGCTGCGAGAAGAAACGCTGCGCGCGACGGGCACGGGCGACTACAAGTTTGTCTTCATCGCTGAGTTCGTCGACACCGAGAATGGCAATGATATCCTGAAGCTCGTTGTACTTCTGCAGTAGCTGCTTCACAGCCTGTGCGGTGTTGTAATGTTCTTCACCTATGATATTGGGGTCGAGAATACGCGATGTCGATTCCAGAGGATCGACCGCGGGATAAATACCCAACTCGGTAATCTTACGCGAAAGCACCGTGGTGGCGTCGAGGAAGCTGAAAGTTGTGGCGGGAGCGGGGTCGGTAAGGTCGTCGGCAGGCACATAGATGGCCTGAACGGAAGTGATGGAGCCGTTCTTGGTGGATGTGATTCGTTCCTGCAGCATACCCATTTCGGAAGCCAGCGTGGGCTGGTAACCCACTGCCGAAGGCATTCGACCAAGCAGCGCCGACACCTCGGAGCCGGCCTGTGTGAAACGGAAGATGTTGTCGATG
>DKUJ01000023.1:5946-93347 GCA_002490635.1 Porphyromonadaceae bacterium UBA7207 | reverse complement strand
ACGGAAGATGTTGTCGATGAACAGGAGCACGTCCTTGCCGCCGCTACCCTGGTCGCGGAACTGCTCGGCAACGGTGAGTCCGGAAAGAGCCACACGCAGACGGGCGCCCGGCGGTTCGTTCATCTGACCGAACACCAGTGTCGCCTGACTCTGCGCCAGTTCGTCCATATCGACATCGTCGAGGTTCCACTCACCCTTCTCGAGCCCTTCCTTGAACTTCTCGCCATAGCGCATTACTCCGCTCTCAATCATCTCGCGGAGCAGGTCGTTACCCTCACGGGTACGTTCGCCCACACCGGTGAATACCGAGAAGCCATCGTGGCCTTTGGCGATATTGTTGATAAGCTCCATAATGAGCACGGTCTTACCCACACCGGCACCGCCGAACAGACCGATTTTGCCACCTTTGCTATATGGCTCGAGCAGGTCGATGACCTTGATGCCCGTGGCAAGAATCTCGGTTCCGATGGTCAGATCCTCGAACTGAGGAGCCGGCTGGTGGATGGAGCGCAGGTTGTTGCGGTCGAGCGCCGGCAATTTGTCGATTGCCTCGCCGACTACATTGAGCAGACGTCCTTTAATCTGGTTGCCGGTGGGTACGGCGATAGGCCGCTCCAGATTGGTGACACTCATTCCACGGCGTAGGCCGTCGGTACTCTCCATAGCCACGCAACGCACGGTATCCTCACCGATGTGCTGCTCTACTTCGAGGATGAGGTCGGGGGCATCGGCACGTTCTATCTTGAGAGCCGTGTAGATGGGGGGAATCACGTTACCCTCGCCTTCGAAGGCAACGTCGACCACCGGGCCAATCACCTGTGCTATCTTGCCTATATTGTCGCTCATATGAAGTTTATATAATCTTAGTTATTTTTCAAGGAATTAGAAATGTAGCCCGAAGACAATCACCAGCACCATCAGCACGAGATTGAACAGGTTGATGGGCAGCAGGTATTTCCATTCGAGAGCCAGCAGCTGGTCGATGCGCAGACGGGGATATGTCCACTTGAACCAGATGATGACATAAGAGAGCAGGAAGCACTTGCCAAGGAACCATATGAAACCGGGTATATAGTCCATCACCATGTTGAATCCGTCCCAGGAGGGGATGTGCAACGGCTGCCAGCCTCCGAGGAACAGCAAGGAGGCCACACCGGAAACGATGAACAGGTTCAGGTACTCGGCAAGGTAGAAGAATCCGAAGTGCATGCCGGAGTATTCGGTATGATAACCGGCTGTGAGCTCGCTCTCGGCTTCGGGAAGGTCGAACGGGCCACGGTTTGTCTCGGCGGTACCGGCAATCATATAGATTACGAACGCGATAAGCGCAGGCACATGTCCTTTGAAGATAAACCACAGGTCGCTCTGCTCTTGCACTATGCCGGTCACCGACATTGTGCCTGCCAGGCAAACCATGGTGATAACGCTCAGGCCGATGGAAAGCTCGTAGCTTACCATCTGAGCGCCGGAACGCAGCGATCCGATGAGTGTGAACTTGTTGTTCGATGACCATCCCGCGAGCAGGATGCCCAGTACGCCGATACTGGAAACAGCGATGAGGAAGAAGATACCGATGTTGAAATCGATTATCTGCACACCGTCGTTCCAGGGGAGCACTGCGAATGCCATCACCGAGGCGATAATCACCAGGTAGGGAGCAAGCGCGAACAGAAAACGGTCGATATGGTTGAGATGGATAATCTCCTTGATGAGCATCTTGAACATGTCTGCGAAGCTCTGCAGAAGTCCCCAGGGACCCACACGGTTGGGGCCGAGTCGGCACTGGAACGCTGCGCAGAGTTTGCGCTCATAGTAGATGTAGAACAAGGCCAGCAGGGCATACACCAGAAGGATGCCCACGCCAACGAGCAGACACTCTACGGTAACGGCCGCCCACGGTGCCAGATGCAGGGTTTCGGTGAGCAGTGTATGGACGCCTGTGGTGTCCAGAAACTGTGCTTGTATATAGCCGGAAGTCATTGCGGTTTTTCTATTGAAGAAATAATGTTTGGCTGGGTGGTAACTGCGATCAACGGTCGATATCGGGAACGATATAGTCCATCGAGCCGCCGATAGTTATAAGGTCGGCAATCTTGTAGCCACGGGTTATGTGGTCCACCACCGCGGCCTGGGGCAGACATGGCGGAGCGATTTTGAGACGATAGGGCTTGGTGGAGCCGTCGCTCTCGAGATAGAGGCCGAATGCGCCACGGCATCCTTCGGTTACCTGGAACCATGCTCCCTGGGGGAGCTTGAGCACCTTGGGTACTTTCACCAGATATTCGCCGTCGGGGATATTGTCGACGAGCTGTTCGAGTATGCGTGCCGACTGTAGGATTTCGTCCAGACGGCATTTGAAACGTGCCATGGAGTCGCCTTCTGTGGCCACAACCTCGTCGAACTGCAGTTCGCTGTAGATACTGTAGGGCTGGAGTTTGCGCATGTCGCAGGCCCAACCCGAAGCTCGTCCCGAAGGACCGGTAACGCCGTATCCGATTGCATCCTCACGGCTGAGGATACCCACGCCGGAGAGGCGGTTGCGGGCTACCACATTGCCGGTGAACAGGTCGTTGTATTCCTTGACATTGCGGGGAATCACAGCCAGGAGTTCCTTGACATCCTTTACGAAGTCGGGATGCAGATCGGCCATCACGCCGCCGATACAGTCGTAGTTAAAAGTCATGCGGGCGCCGCATGTCTTCTCCATGATATCGAGAATCTGCTCACGCACACGCAGTGTGTAGAACAGCATGGTAGTTGCACCAAGGTCCATGCAGAATGTGCCCACGAACAGACAGTGCGAGGCTATACGGCTGAGCTCGTCCATCATCACTCGGATCACCTGGGCACGGCGGCTGATTTCAATGCCGGCAGCTTTCTCTATGAGAAGGCACAGTGCGTGATGGTAGTTGTGAGCCGAGAAATAGTCCAGACGGTCCATAAAATGGAGCGTCTGGGGGTATGTGAGTCCCTCGCACAGTTTTTCTACGCCGCGATGGATGTAGCCCATGTACACGTCGATTTTCTTGATTTCCTCACCGTCGATTGCAGTGCGGAAACGGAGCACGCCATGCGTGGCAGGATGCTGGGGGCCGATGTTCACCACGAAATCCTCGGGCTGGAACACGCGCACGTCCTCTTTTGCAAGTGTGCCGTCGGCATTGCGCGAATAGGTGGATGTGAAGTCGCTCTGCCGCTCGCTTTCGATGCTTACAGGGTTCAGGTCGGGGTTGGCATCGTAGTCTTTGCGGAGAGGATATCCTTTCCAGTCGATGCTAAGGAACAGGCGGCGCATGTCGGGATTGCCGACGAAGACAATTCCGAAGAAGTCGTAGACTTCGCGCTCATAAAGAGTAGCGACTTTCCATATGTCGGCTACTGAAGTTATGGATGGTTGTTCGCGGTCGCCTTTGGCAAGAACCTTCACACCTACGATTTCGTTGGTTACCGACGACATCAGGTAGTACATGCACCCGAGGCCTTCGGGCCAGTCCATACCCACGATTGTTACAAGGTAGTCCATCTGCAGACCCTTGGTATCCCGCAAAGCCGCGGCCACTTCGTGCCATTTGCTGTCGTCGACGGTTACCACGGGTGCCGACTTTTCAGGAGTATCGACACTGATTCCGGGGAAAAGACCGGCAATTATATCTGTGATATTGGCCATAATTGGTATAGTCTGTGATATTGGTCAGTCTTCCACTCCCTCGACAGGGTGAGACTCAAGGAATTCTCTCTGTTTTTCCTGACGGTTCACTCCTCCGAAGAAGCGTTCCACCTTTATCTTGCGCGAAAGCTGCATGATGCCGTAGATCATAGCCTCGGGACGCGGCGGGCAGCCGGGCAGGAACACATCGACAGGCACAATGTCCTCGATTCCCTTGGCCACATGATAGCTGTTGCGGAAAGGACCTCCGGAGATGGCGCAGCTGCCACAGGCTATCACATATTTAGGTTCGGCGAGCTGGTCGTAGAGGCGGCGGAACACGGGAACCATGCGGTGCACGATAGTGCCTGCCACCATCATGAAGTCGGCCTGGCGGGGGCTGGAACGGGCAACCTCCCATCCGAAGCGCGCCATGTCGAAACGTGCGGCGCCAAGGCTTACGAATTCAATGCCACAGCAGCTGGTCGCAAATGTGAGAGGCCATATCGAATTCGAACGGCCCCAGTTTATAAGCTTGTCAAGCGAACCTACAACAACGTTGGTTCCGCTCTCGCGAAGTTCGTTGACAAGTTTTTCGATATACTCGTTGTCTTTCCATGCCTCGTAGGGCATGCTTTTTGTTGTCACTTCCATTCGAGGGCTCCTTTCCGCCAGGCATATACAAGTCCCAGCACGAGAACGCCGAAGAACACGGCGATACTTAACAGACCATCGACACCGAGTTCACGCATTTTCACTGCCCAAGGGAAGAGGAATACGGTTTCGACGTCGAACATCAGAAACAGAATGGCAAAAAGATAGTAACCGATGTGGAACTGGGCCATGCTGTCGCCTCGGGTGGGTATACCGCACTCGTAGGCTTCGCCTTTCTGAGGATTAAATGAGCGCGGAGATATCATCTTGGCAATCCACAGGGCCAGGAACACAAGCGCCACACCTGTAAGCAGGGCCGTAATGGCAAGCACTCCGCTGTTCTGTATACCAAAAATGGCTGTTGAAATCATAGGATAATTATTATGTTACAGCTGACAGTACAGATTCAAAGTTATTTTAACAATAATATATTTCAAATCAGAGCATTGAGCCGAAATAGCAGCACACGCGCTCCGGTTTCAAGCGCAAAGTTAGTGAAAATTCGGCATTTCCCCGACATCAGCAAACAATTTTTTAAGGGCATCTTTCAACAGTGCAAAATATTGACTGAGCCACCCGCTGCTACCTCGATACAGATAGCAAATGCGCACAGTTTTCGCGTACACATTAATATTACAATGATTCGGTAAATTTAGGTGTTGTCCAGTTTCTTTGTGATGGGTCAAGACGTAGGTCGTTGCTCCCTCACAGGGCCACCGGTCGGGTAAAGGTTCGATAACCAAAGAAACCGGAGGTTTTTGCAGAGGCATCGAATCGGTTCCTCGCAAAAATCTCCGGTTTCTTCGGTTATGCTGCAATAATTTATGCCTCCTTATTACCAAAATTTGTAATTTTGCCGATGCATAATCACATTGACAATGACTCACAGTTACGATTATCTGGTTATCGGTTCGGGTATCGCCGGAATGAGTTTTGCGCTGAAGGTTGCCCGCCGACATGGCGTAAGGATAGCCCTGGTGTGCAAGACAACTCTCGAAGAGGCCAATACTGCGCTCGCTCAGGGCGGTGTCGCTTCCGTTACGAATCTTGAAGTCGACGATTTCGACAAACACATCCACGACACCATGGTTGCCGGCGACTGGCTGAGCGACCCTGCCGCGGTGTCCCGGGTGGTGAAAGGTGCGCCGGACCAGATAAAGGAACTGATAGCCTGGGGCGTGAATTTCGACAAAACCGCCGACGGCAGTTTCGACCTGCACCGCGAAGGCGGCCACAGCGAGTTCCGCATTCTACATCATGCCGACAACACCGGCTTCGAGATTCAGCGCGGTCTCATCGAGGCAGTCCGTTCATGCCCGCAAATCGATGTGTTCGAGCATCATTTCGCAATAGAGATTATCACACAGCACCACCTCGGGAAACGTGTCACACGCCACACACCCGATATAAGCTGCTACGGTGCCTATGTGCTGGATCTCGACAGCGGCAATGTGGATACATTCCGCGCCAAGATAACTGTTATGGCGACAGGTGGCGTAGGAGCTGTGTACCAGACCACCACCAACCCGCTCGTGGCAACGGGCGACGGCATTGCCATGGTGTACCGCGCCAAGGGCACCGTGTCCGACATGGAATTCATCCAGTTCCATCCCACGGCGCTGTTCCATCCCGGCGACCGGCCATCGTACCTGATCACCGAGGCCATGCGAGGCTACGGAGCCGTGCTGCGCAACAAGCGCGGCGAGGAGTTCATGCACAAATATGACCCACGGCTTTCGCTGGCACCACGCGACATCGTGGCCAGGGCCATCGACAGCGAAATGAAACTCCACGGCGATGAACATGTCTACCTCGACGTAACCCACAAGGACCCCGAGGAAACCCGCCGCCACTTTCCCAACATCTACGCCAAATGCCTTTCGCTCGGCATCGACATAACCAAAGACTACATTCCTGTTGCACCTGCCGCACACTATCTGTGCGGCGGCATCAAGGTGGATGGCGACGGCCAGAGCAGCATACGCCACCTTTATGCAGTCGGCGAGTGCTCATGCACGGGATTGCACGGCGGCAACCGTCTGGCCTCCAATTCTCTGATAGAAGCAGTAGTGTATGCCGACGCTGCCGCGAAGCATGCTGCGGCAGAGATTGACCACATTTCCCTGCGCGACGACATTCCCCAGTGGAACGACGAAGGCACACGACATCCCGAGGAAATGGTACTCATAACCCAGAGCATCCGTGAAGTCGGTCAGATAATGGCCACCTATGTGGGCATCGTGCGCAGCAACCTGCGGCTCGACCGTGCATGGAACCGGCTGGACATTCTATATGAGGAAACGGAGAAACTGTTCAAATGCTCTAAAGCCTCACGTGAAATCTGCGAGCTCCGCAACATAATCAACGTAGGATATCTGATAATGCGCCAGGCAAAAGAGCGCCGCGAGAGCCGCGGACTGCACTACACTGTGGATTATCCGCCGGTGCGCCACGGCGACAACTGATTCCGGCCCACTGTTCAGCCACGACCGCGGTTGCGCGGATGGCAGTTGAGAATCTCGCTACGCAGCCGGGTTGTGTCCATGTGCAGATACATTTCGGTGGTTCCGATGCTTGTGTGTCCGAGCATCTGCTGAATGGCACGAAGGTTCGCGCCTCCCTCGAGCATGTGTGTGGCGAAGGAATGCCGCATGGTATGCGGCGAGATTGTTTTTGTGACTCCGGCTGCTTCGGCGGCGTCGCGGACAATATAAAAAACCATTACACGACTCAGATGCGCTCCGCGCCGGTTGAAAAAAAGATAAGCCTCGTTTCCTGGCTTCACGGCGGAGTAACTGCTGTCGCGCACCGCAATATATTCCTCTATCCACCTCACAGCCGTATCCGACATGGGCACCATTCTCTCCTTGTTGCCTTTGCCGCTGACAATCAGGAATCTGTCGGCAATGTTCACAAGCCGTTCCTCGAGCATGCACAGCTCGCTCACACGCAATCCCGATCCATACAGGGTCTCCAGAATGGCGCGGTTGCGCACACCCAGAGGATCGGCGACATCGAATGTTGCACACATGGCGTCGATTTCCTCGACCGACAGTACTTCCGGCAAGCTACGTCCGATAGCAGGTCTCTCCAGCAGCATCGACGGGTCTTCGGAAATCAGGTGCTCAAGCTTAAGATAATGATAAAAAGCCTTCACCCCCGCCACAATGCGCGCCTGCGTGCGCTGGGATACGCCGATATCATGAATCTGAAACACAAAATCGGCCAACACTTCCGGCGTGGCCATTGTCAAAGTATAGCCGCCTTCGGCCAGCCATTGATGCAAGCGTACCAGGTCGGAAAGGTAGGCAATGCGCGTGTTCTCGCTATAGCCCCGCTCCAGAAGCATATAGGCTTTGAAATTCTGGCAGAGGATGTCGTCGGAAATCATAGTGTACCCTGCTCGACACAAACGGCCACGCGTTCTATTATGGCATCGTTGGCATCGGAATGCGGCTTGAACTCGCTTTTGAGACTGACCCCGAACAGCCTGCCGAAGCCCTGCCAGAACGAAGCCCGGAAAGTGCCAAGAAAAGCGCGTACAATCTCATAGCTTGTCTGGTTTGTCTCGCGCTGCACCAATTTTATAAGCACCTTTGCCTGCCGCTTGGAAAAGCGCCTGAGAATCGGTTTATATTGCTCGAAAAGGCTGCTTTCCATTTCCTTGAGGTATGCCTCGCGCTCGGCCTGCGTGGGAAAAGTCGAAATATACTCATATGTTTCCACCAGGGTCTCGGCAATGAGCTTGGCATAAGGCAGAGTCAGCTTAACATCCCGCACGGTACGCCAGTAGAATTCCTCCTGCCTGCGGTTCTTGAATTTCATGGGGGGAAACACCACTATTTCTCGCAGATGAAGCACCAGTATGCTGTCGCCGACCTCGTCGGTCCGCCAGGAATACCCGCGGTAGTAGTCGCGACCTGCAACCGGCAGCTGCAGTTCATCGGTATCCATGGCTGTGGCAGTAGCTGTGCCTGCGCACAACAGAGCGCACAACAGGACGATATATAAGCGGAGAGTCATATATTATATAACACCGCCTGCCGGTCAATTATTGCCCGGTGGAGCCGAATCGGCATCCGGACAATTCCGTTTTATCTCCTCTAAAATGGCGGAAAAGAATCCAGATCAGAGCTGCGGTGGCCACTGCACTGCCAACTGTAGCATAGACACTCCACAGCTCAGGTTCTTTGTCGAGCGCCACAGCGCCCTCGCGACGCACCTCACTCCATGCCGTAACCACATAGGTGATGTTGTTGAGCATATGGGCAAACATAGGCAGCCACACCGACCGCGACCACAGCAGAAGGTAGCCGAAATAGGCACCAAGCAGGATTCGCGGCACCAGCCCGAATGGCTGGAAATGCAAGGCACTGAAAATCACAGCTACCAGCCATACCGCCAGATGACTGTTGATTCTGCCGGCGAGCAGAATACGCAGCATTCCGCCCCTGAAGAAAAGCTCTTCGGCAAAGCCTGCGGCCACTCCGACAATCAATATGTTCACAACCAGTGCCATCACAGAACCGTTGCCCATGAGCAAACGCAGTGTTGCAGCCGTCGAATCCTCCATACGCCTTGCCATAGCCTCCAGCTCCGGGCCAAGCCAGTCCCAGTGCCAGTTCCAGTATATCACAGCCTCCATAGCAGGCACGGAAACGAACAGTATGGCAATCGCCAGCATAATGCCGACCACACCGGGGGGCGTGGTAACACCCAACAGAACAGCCGGCCGACGGCTGGCAAGCAGCGCAGTCGCCAAAGCAGGAAGCACAAACAGCAGAATATCCTGCACAATGGCTCCGATACGGAGTCCGGCAGCCTCATTACCCGAAAGCAACTTTGTGACAAGATATACGGTCGCAGCAGTCAGCAGATAGCAGACAACGAACACACAGACAAGCAGCACAAATGCGCGGCCGCTGCCGATGGTCATTGCGAAAGGATTGGGGCGTTCGCCCCAGGGATGCACCTGCGGCGCTTTATCGGTTGGAGTCATGGTCGGTCGTTTTTGCAAAGTCGGCGCCTGCGGGGCTTTGGAAAATGCGGAGCCCGAACAGTCCTATAACAGCATATATGTGGTCGAAAATATCGCTCTGCACAGCCTCGAACTGCTTCCAGCGCACCTCGCGGCAGAAAAAATACAGTTGCAAAGGAAGACCTTGCGGCGTGGGAGGCATCTGGCGCGCCATCACCATCATGTCGCTGTTCACACGGCTGTCGTGCATGAGCCAGTATTCCAGATACCGTCTGAGCAGCTGCAGGTTCACAACCCTTGCGGCCTCCTCGATGCCGATACCGTGAAGCCATCCCTGCTCCCTGAGCCCTTCAAGCTGCGCGGAAGAACAGAACCCTACGCTGTTGGCATCGATAAGAATCGAACGGCACACCCGCCTTCCGCCGGAAAAACGCATAGGCTCATAGTTGCGGAACGATTCGGAGATGAGCACATATGGAGGGATGGTGGTTATCGAATTGTCCCAGTTGCGCACTTTCACCGTTGTGAGCGATATATCCACCACCTCGCCGTCGGCATCGTGCTTTTCACACACAATCCAGTCGCCACGTTGAATCATTTTATTCGCCGTAAGCTGAACCGAGGCCACCAGTCCGAGAATCGTGTCCTTGAAAACGAGCATGAGCACCGCCGCCGAAGCACCAAGGGCTGTGAGAATCGCCACAGGCGACTTGCCCACCATAATGCTCACCGAGTACACCACCGCCACACAGATGAGCACAAGCTGCACCATCTGGAAAACGCCCTTCACTGCATAGGCACGCAAAGAAGGCCTGTGGGAAATGCCGTTATAGACATTCTGGATGAACACTATCAGAATCCATACAACAGCACCGACGATGTATATCGAAGTTGCTGAGCCGAGCCATCCATAGTCTCCTCCGAAAAAACCGGGAAGCATCCATTTGACAACCAACGCCGGCGAGAGCTGTGACACCGCTCCGAGGAAACGGGAATTGAAAAGATCGTCATCCCAGCTGGTGGGGGTTCGCAGCACAATCCTCTCTATCAGACGCAGAAGGGCACGGGTAACATAGTACATTCCCAATGCACATATGGCTATGAAGAAAAGAATCACCAGGTCTCTTATACCATCGCTTCCGCCGGTGATGTGGTTTTCGACAAATGTCCGGATTGCTTCAAACATATCTTCCGGTAAAATAGGACTTAAAACGAAAAAAGGGTAAGCTTACTACATCGCACCGCTACGACCCAATACCCTTGCTTCGGTCAAGACCTGGGGGATTCTTGGGGAGCTGGTCGTGTAGGACTTACCCTGGCGCAAAATTACAACCATCCGGCGAACCCACAAAGCGCGCCGCTGAATCTTAACATTCATTAACCGGACAAATGCCGCAAACCGGTACCCCGGAATGCAATGCAGGCGGCAACCGGACAATCCGGAGCCGCCTGCAATATAACTGGCTGGCTTATGGTTACCAGATTACCACTCGGTCTTCGGGAGCCATGTACATGGAGTCGCCGGGAACCACACCGAATGCGTTGTAGAACGGTTCGATGTTGCGCAGAGTGGCGTTAACGCGATAGCGACCCAGCGAGTGGGGGTCGGTGAGTGTGCGCTGGCGCACTTCCTCGTCGCGTACGTTGGCTGCCCACACGTTGGCATAGCCGAGATAGAAGCGCTGGTCGGGTGTGAAGCCGTCGATCTCCTCTCCGGGATTTTCGCCCAGCGAGTTGTGGTATGCTGTGTATGCGACTCTCAGACCACCCTGGTCGGCGATGTTCTCACCAAGAGTGAGGCGGCCGTTGGCATTCAGCCCGGGAGCGACTTCGATGGAATCGAACTGAGCCACAAGCTTGTCGGCCAGCTGATTGAAAGCTTCAGCATCGGCATCGGCCCACCAGTTGGCGAAGTTTCCGTTCTTGTCGAACTGCCGGCCCTGGTCGTCGAAACCATGAGTCATCTCGTGGCCGATAACCACACCGATGGCGCCGTAGTTAATGGCATCGTCGGCCTCGGGATCGAAGAAAGGAGGCTGGAGAATCGCGGCGGGGAAAGTGATTTCGTTTGTTGTGGGGTTGTAGTAGGCATTCACAGTCTGCGGAGTCATATGCCAGCGTTCGCGGTCCACAGGCTTGCCGTAGTCGCTGAGGTTATAGTTGTTGTTGAACACGATGGCGGACTTGATATTCTCCCAGTACGACTTCTGAGGATCGACAGTGAGCCCGGAATAGTCGCGCCATTTGTCGGGATAGCCGATTTTTACAGTGAAGGCGTTCAGTTTCTCGTGCGCGCGAACCTTGGTTTCGTCGCTCATCCATGTGAGGCTGTCGATGTGCTGGCCGAGAGCCTGCTGGAGGTTGCCTACCAGCGTGAGCATCTTCTCTTTCGAGGAGGCAGGGAAGTAGCGCTCCACATATAGCTGGCCGAGAGCTTCGCCGAGAATGCCGTTTGGCACTGCCAGGGCACGCTTCCAGCGGGGCTGCTGCTGCTCGACACCGCTCATCACTTTGGTGAGCTCGAATGCGGCATTCACAAAATCGTCGGAAAGATAGGGTGTTGCCGAAGAAATGTAAGAAGCGGCAAGGTAGTCGCGCAGCTGCTGCTCGGGAGCTGCGGCAAGGGTTTTGGATACCTGCTCGAAGTAGGCGGGCTGTTCCACGATTATAGTGTCGACACCTTCGAGACCCTGGATGGCAAAGAACTTCTGAAGGTCGATATTGGGATAGCGTGCTGCCAGTTCGGCAACCGGAGTCGGATTATACAGAGCTTCGATATTGCGCATCTCGGTGCGTGTCATCTGGGCTTTGGCAAGCTCGGTTTCAAGCGCCATTGTGTTGGCTGCAAGACGTGCTGCATCGTCCTCTGTGTATCCGGCGAGCCGTGCCAGAGAGGTAAGGCAGGTGCTGTATGCCTGGCGTATGGCAGCTGCGCGTTCGGTGTCGTCGAGATAGTAGTCGCGGTCGCCGAGGCCAAGGCCTCCCTGACCCCAGTACATGGCATTGCGGTCGCTGTCGGCGAGATCGGCCATCACTCCGCAGCCGAAGAAAGCATCCACGCCGGGCATTTTGGCCATGAGCTCGATTATCTGGTCGCGCCCTGCGTTCTGGATAACGAGCAGGTCTTCCCTGAGAGGTTCGGCACCCTGCTCATTCAGGCGCACGCTGTCCATTCCCATTGCATAGAGGTCCGCGATTTTCTGTGCGTTGGTACCTGCGGTGGCAGTGTCGGGATTGATCGACGACACCAGTTCGCGCACCTGCTCGCGGGCTGTCTCGCCAAGCACATCGAATGTTCCGTAGCGCGATTTATCGGCAGGCAGCGGATTGGCGGCACGCCAGCCTCCGCATGCGTAGTCGTAAAAATCGGTGCGCGGACATGCCGTGGTGTCGAGATTGGCAGTGTCGATGCCTCTTGGGGTGGCTGCTCCCTGGGAGCAGCCTGCGAGGATGCCGGCAGCGATGGCTCCGGCAGCGAAGCCTAAGTTGATTAGTTTCATAAGACTATTTATTGGGGGATTTGTATTTTTCGTTAAGTGTGTCGAGTTCAGTCTGGGCGAGTTCCCATAGGCTCATTGTGTTCTCGAGGTCCTTCACTGCCTGGGCATGCCGGTTGTAGATGTCGTCAGCAGTCTGCCCCTGGGCTATGGCGGCCTCGATATCGGCCACATTTTTCTCGGCTGCGGCAACTGCCTGCTCCGCTTCTTCAACCTTGCGTGCCGCCTTGCGGAGTATCTTGTCACGTTCGCGCTGTTCGGCATACGAAATCTTTGCGACGACCGGTTCCGGCCTGGCCGCCGCGGGCTCGCTTGCCTCAACGCGTGGCACCTCCTGTTTCTCCTGCTTAGGGAGTCGAGCCGTTGTGCCGGCCTCGAGCTGCTGCAGTGAATCGAGCCTTTTGCTCTCGAGAAATTCGTAAATACCGCCTATGCATTCACGCACCTTACCGCCTCCGAACTCGTAGACTTTCTCCACAAGCCCGTCGAGGAACTCACGGTCGTGGCTTACAACTATCACGGTCCCGTTGAAGTCCTTTATCGCCTGCTTCAGGATATCTTTGGTCTTCATGTCGAGGTGGTTGGTAGGCTCGTCGAGAATCAGCAGATTCACCGGCTCGAGCAGCAGGCGAATCATAGCCAGGCGCGTTTTCTCACCGCCCGAAAGCACCTTCACCTTCTTGTCGGAAGCCTCGCCGCCGAACATGAAGGCGCCGAGGATGTCGCGTATTTTCGTGCGTATGTCACCCACGGCAACCCTGTCGATGGTATCGAAAACGGTTATTTCGCCATCGAGCAGCTGGGCCTGGTTCTGGGCGAAATATCCTATCTTGACATTATGCCCCAGACGCAGCATGCCTGAGAAAGGAATTTCTCCCATTATGCACTTTACAAGTGTCGATTTTCCCTCGCCGTTCTTTCCGACAAAAGCCACTTTCTCGCCACGCTTGAGGGTGAATGTGGCATTATCGAACACCTGATGGCTGCCGTATGCCTTGCCCACGCCATCGAGAATCAAAGGATAGTCGCCAGAACGCGGGGCAGGAGGGAAACGCAGGTTCAGGCGGGAATTGTCCACCTCATCGACCTCTATGCGTTCTATTTTCGCAAGCTGCTTAATACGGCTCTGCACCTGGACGCTCTTGGTGGCCTTGTAGCGGAAACGTTCTATAAAATCCTCGGTGTCGGCAATCTGCTTCTGCTGGTTGCGATAGGCGCGCATCTGCTGTTCTATGCGCTCGGCGCGAAGCGCCACGAATTTGCTGTAGTTCACAGCATAATCGTAGATTTTACCCATCGATATCTCGATGGTCCGCGAAGTGACATTGTCGATGAATGCCCTGTCGTGACTCACGAGCACAACAGCCTTAGCCTTGCTGACAAGGAATTGCTCGAGCCATTGGATGGACTCGATGTCGAGATGGTTGGTGGGTTCGTCGAGCAATAGGACATCAGGATGCCGAAGAAGAATTTTGGCAAGCTCGATACGCATACGCCAGCCACCGGAAAACTCGGAAGTCGGACGGTCGAAATCGCTGCGCACAAAACCAAGGCCCAGCAGGGTTTTCTCCATCTCGGCCTCGGCATTCTCACTCTCCTCTATGGCTATACGGTCCGACAGCGAAGTCATCTTTTCGATAAGCGCCGCATAGGAGTCCGATTCATAGTCGGTTCTCGAAGACAGCTCAGCCGACATGCGGTCGAGTTCGGCATGCATGTCCTTTATATGCGAAAACACCTTGCGGACCTCGTCGGCCACCGTTGTTGAGTCGGCGAGCACCATCTGCTGGGGAAGATAACCAACCGTTACCCCCTGGGGCACGGCCACGTTCCCAGATGAGGGTTTCTGCAGGCCGGCTATGATTTTTAGCATTGTGCTCTTGCCGGCGCCGTTCTTTCCCACAAGGGCAATCTTATCCTTGGGGTTTATAACATAGTTTATGCTGTCGAACAGAACTTGCGAGCTGAACTCCACCGACAAGCTGTTGATTGAAATCATGCACTAACTGGATTCTGACTGGTCAAATTTGTGCAAAGATACGAATAAGTCGAGAGCAAAGCCAAATTTATTTGGACTTTGCCGAGCGTGAGTATCTAAGACGTAGGTCAAAGATAGCGATTAGTCGTGTGCAAAGCAAAATATTTGATTATTTGCCAAGCGAAAGTATCTAAGAAACTGTACAACTGTTTAAAAGTCTTTAATGCAGATTGCAGGATTGGCATGATTTTGTAACTTTGCATGATTATGAAATTCAGAAACACAGTTCTCCTCCTTTCAATGTTTGTTGCGGCCACTTTTCTTGCCGGCTGCGACAAAGAAGAGCCCGACCCGATACCTCCAATACCCACAACGGCATCGCGCACAGTGCTTGTGTACATGGCCGCCGACAACAACCTCGGCAGCGGCGGATACGACACCGACGACATCGCCGAAATGCGTGCCGGCGTCGATGCGGGCGGCCTGGGCCAGAACGGGCGCCTGCTGGTGTACCATTCGCCGTACCGCCGCGACCCCGCGTTGGTGGAAATACGCCCCGGCGGCAAGGTGGACACCATCGAACGCTTTTCCCGCGGAATACCAGCCGGCACGCGCCAGAGGCTGTCGTACATAATAGAAACGACACAGAAGACCGCTCCCGCACACAGCTATGGCCTTGTGCTGTGGGGACATGGCACCGGCTGGATTGAAGACGGCATCACCGACCCCGCACGGATGGCGGAGCGCGACGGCACTTCGTTCTCATATGGTCCGGAAAACGGTGTCAAGATGAATATCTCGACTCTTGCCGATATCCTCTCGAAAGGTCCCCGCTTCGACTATATATATTTCGACTGCTGCTACATGAGCAGCATCGAAACAGCCTATGAGCTCCGGACAGTGACCGACATAATAGTCGGCAGCCCCACAGAGCTGATTACCAGCGGCATGCCCTACGACCGCAACATCGAACAGCTAATCGACGGCTCCGAGACCGCACTGATCGGCGCCGCGCGCAACACTTTCGACTACTACGACAGCAAAACGGGCATGCAGCGCACATGCACCATGAGCGTGATCCGCACCGATGCCCTCGGCGAACTTGCCCAAGCCACCGCCGACATCTACAATGCCGCCACCGCGGCAATGCCGGCAGGCTATACCCCCCAGAGGCTCAGCGACTACGACGTAAGCCATTGTTATTACTATGACTTCCGCGACTACATAGAGGCTCTGTCCGGCAACAGCGCACTGACCGAGGCTTTCGGCACCGCCTTCGACAATGCCGTGCCCTACTCCGCCGCAACCCCATACCTGTGGAGCAGCGTAAGCCTCGACAACAACAACGGACTCTCCACTTACATCCTCGCCACTCCCGACCACGCCCTGCACGGCAACTACATGAATCTGCAGTGGTATGCCGATGTGGCATCTAAACTCTACCAACACTGATGACATTACTTCAGATACCCGACGTACCGGCTGTACTGCCCGATTCCGTGCCCGACACCAGAAACGAGCTTCATATGCTGGCCACACTGCCTGCCGACGAGCTTATCGCCAAACTGATATCCTCCATGGTAACCTTCGCCATAAACCTGGCGATAGCCGTGGCGGTGTTCTACATCGGCCGATTCATAATCCGCAAGCTCTATGGCCTGGTAAACAGAATTTTCGAACGCCGCCACATCGACCAGTCGCTGCGCACATTCGTGCTCAGCATGGTAAAGATAGTGCTCTATTTCATCCTTGTGGTGATTGTGATAGGCATTCTGGGAATAGAGACTTCGAGTTTCCTGGCGCTCTTCGCCTCGGCCGGCGTGGCAATAGGTATGGCACTGAGCGGAACCTTGCAGAACTTCGCCGGCGGCGTGCTGATTCTTCTTCTCAAACCTTACAGGATAGGCGACTACATAGAGGCCCAGGGATATGCCGGAACGGTGCGCGAAATCCAGATTTTCCACACCATAATCTGCACCCCCGACAATAAAAGTATCATAATCCCCAACGGCGGGCTCTCCACAGGCTCGGTAAACAACTACAGCCGCCAGGAATACCGGCGCGTGGACTGGACCGTGAGCATTTCCTATGGCGACAACGTGGATGCCGCACGCGCCAGGATTCTGGAAATACTGCAGGCCGACCCCGACGTGGTCAGAAGCGACAGCGCCGACAATTCCATGCCGGTGGCCGACTGCTCTCCCAGTGTCGTGGTCAATGAACTGGCGGCCAGCAGCGTCGACCTCAAGGTGAGCGCATGGACAAAGACATCGTCTTACTGGAGCCTGTATTACCGCATCAACGAAACCATTTATAACCAACTGGGAAGCGCGGGCATCTCGTTCCCCTTCCCGCAACTCGACGTCCATGTACAGACCAACGACAAAACACGCAGCTAAGCTTGTACTGGCAGTTGCATTCACAGCAATGGCAATGGCATCACCATCGTGCAAAAACGGCAAAACCCTCGAGTACCCGGCAGCCCCTTCCGACAGTACATCCTACGAGGCTTTCGACATCACCGTAGCCGACCCCTACCGTCCGCTGGAAAACGACACCAGCGCCGCCACCCGCGCCTGGGTAGAGGCCGAAAACTCGCTTACCAACAGCTACCTCCAGGCCATCCCCTTCCGTGCGACTCTCCGCGACCGCCTAAATACTCTCAACAGCTATGAGCGCCAGGGAATGCCCTCGCGCGAAAACGATGGCCGCTACTACTTCTCGGCGAACGACGGCTCCCGCAACCAGAGCATCGTGTACCGCATGGACAGCATCGGCGGCACTCCCGAAGTGTTCATCGACCCCAACACCCTCTCCGATGACGGCACCGTGGCGCTGACCGGCCTTTCGTTCAGCAAGGACGGAAGCAAAGCGGCATACACCATATCCCGCCGCGGAAGCGACTGGACCGAGATATATGTGATGGATACCCAGACCGGCGAACTGCTGCCCGACCACATCGAATGGGCCAAATTCACCGGCGCGGAATGGCACGGCGACGGTTTCTACTACTCGGCCTACGACCGCCCCGAAGCCGGCAAGGAATACTCCAACGCCAACGAATACCACCGCGTGTACTACCACCGCCTCGGAACACCCCAGAGCGAGGACGCACTGGTCTACGAAAACCGCGACGAACCCCTGCATTTCCACACAGCGCAAGTGCTCGGAGGCCGATGGCTGGCACTCGCCGGAAGCGGCGACGGACACGGCAACTCTCTGGCCATACGCGACCTCAGCCGTCCAGGCTCGCTTTTCCTGGTGGCCGAGAACTCGCAGGAAAACGAAATCCTGCCTTTCGACGCCGTGAACGGCAAAATATATGCCATGACTTCCGCCGACGCGCCCCGCAACCGTGTTGTCGCCATCGACCCGGCAAATCCGGCGCACGAAAAATGGCAGACGGTGATTCCCGAGGATCCCGACGGCGGCGTGATAGCTTCAGTGAATTTTGCCGGCCCCGACCGGCTTATAGCCGTAGTGGACCGCGACGCCTCGCATCACGCCTACATCTACGACCTCCAGGGACAGCGCCTGGGCGAAATTGAGTTCCCCACCTACGGAACAGCGGCTTTCAGCAGCGACAGCCGCAGCAACGACGTGTTCTACAGCTTCTCCTCCTTCCTCTATCCCTCGAGTGTGTACAGCTACAACCTGGCCGATAACACCTCGACACTGCTTCACAAAACGGAAATCGAAGGGTTCGACCCCGACCGCTACGTCACCGAGCAGGTGTTCTACACCTCTGCCGACAGCACCCGCGTGCCTATGTTCATTGTCCGCCGTGCCGACCTCGAACAGAACAGCAACAATCCTGTCTATCTCTACGGCTACGGAGGCTTCAACGTGCCTCTCAACCCAGGTTTCAACGCCAACCGCCTGCTGTGGCTCGAGAACGGCGGCATATATGCCTCGGCAAACCTGCGAGGCGGCAGCGAATACGGCGAGGCATGGCACAAAGCAGGCACAAAAATGCAGAAACAGAACGTATTCGACGACTTTATCGCCGCCGCCGAATACATGGTAGGCAACAACTGGACACGCCCCGAACTTCTCACCATCGAAGGCGGCAGCAACGGCGGCCTGCTCGTGGGAGCCGTTGTCAACCAGCGTCCCGACCTGTTCGCAGTGGCAATACCCCGAGTAGGCGTAATGGATATGATGCGCTACCATCTGTTCACAATAGGCTGGAACTGGGCACACGATTACGGAACAAGCGCCGACAGCCCCGAGATGGCACAGTATCTTTACAACTATTCGCCTGTGCACAACATAAGCGACGACGGCACTCCATACCCTGCCATACTTGTCACTACCGCCGACCACGACGACCGTGTGGTGCCCGCACACTCCTTCAAATATGCGGCAACCCTGCAGGCTTCCGACACCGGCGACCGTCCCAAGCTGATACGAATCGACTCCAATGCAGGACATGGCGCCGGAAAGCCGAAAGCCAAGGTTGTGGAGGAATACGCCGACATCTATTCGTTCATCTACAACAACCTGGGAATCGATCCCACCCAAGAGCGCTGACAAAGTGCTGGCCAATTCCAGAAAAGCAGTCACTACAGTGCTTGCCGCAATAATGTTTGCGGCAAGCTCGTGCTTCACAGGCGTGGAAAGCACGCCACGGATTGGCGCCTCGGAAGTGAAACGGCAGCAGGCGGCCACGCCAAGGCCGGAACAGACTTTTCTGAGCGCCATCGCGCCTCAGCCGCCGTCGGCATGGCAGCCCGGCGGCCACCCTTTGAAAGTTGCCGACAAACGCATAGGCCGTGTTCTCACCAGCGCCTCCCACAACTGGGAAAATCTCGAGGGCAAGACAATACGCTATGCCGGACGCTCCCGGGCGCAGACTCTCACCGGATACGACGCAACCGACCTCTGCTTCAAAGATAACGAAGGCAACAGCTACTACTACCGCATCGGTGTGTCCTCCGCCACCATCGACACAATGGCGGTGCTCCAGATTCCTTTCACCATCGATCTGGAACTTGTGCAGCGCACCGACAGCCTGCTGCGCGGACAACGCCTGTTCACCGCCAGCGCCGACTGGTTCGACGGAAATGGCACCGACGTAGCCGGCCTCCGGCATATCGAAGTGAGAGTCGACAGCGTAGTACCGGGAAACCACCTCTATCCGGCTGCAGTGTGCTTTACTGTCGAAAATCCGGAAATGGCAGCTATGGCACATTGTAGCGGGCAGCAGCGGCGTTTTTATATGAGTGTCGGCGGTTCCGGTGTAGCCGCACGCACCTTCGACCGTCTGTTCTCGATTCGGAATCCACGCCGGCAATACCCATCGATAACCGACGAGGTGTGGAATCTGATAATACAGTCGAAAGTCCAAAGCGGCATGACGCGCGACGAGTGCAGACTTGCCCTGGGCTCACCGAACGACATCCGACGCGTTCCCACTCACAGCGGAATGCGGGAAATATGGACCTACTCCGACGGCGTATATTTCGTTTTCGACGAAGGCCTCCTGTCAGACTTCAGACTATAAAGATATCATCCTAAAGGAAGCATGTCCCGTACCCGGATTCCGGGCAGGAGACATGCTTCCTTTTAAACTACCGGACGACCGCCTCATACAAGTCGAGCACACCTTGATTGCAGGTGGCCTCCAGGCAATTCCGGTTTTGAAGTTTACTTGAGAACATACTGAACGTCGAAGGATTATATTCGGTTGCGCAAATCGGGAACTTTTCTCAACTTTGCAGCAGCCAATATTTATCCACCATCTAATATCTTGCCCTATGCGCAGTCTGCTCTACACAGTCATCCTGTTTGCCATAACCGCATGCGGTTACTCCGGTTCCCGGCCGGAAGTGCTCGATGAGGCGCAACAGCTCATGCAGAGCGACCCTACGGAAGCGCTCTCCAGACTCAACGGCGTGGACGTGTCGGAATTCCAGGATTCCGCGACAATGGCACGGTGGGCACTGCTGTACAGTGAGGCTCTGGTTGTAAACAACCTTTCCGCTCCAACCGACACCATAGTCAATATAGCCATCGACTATTACGGACAGCATAATCTGACCGACGAGTTCGATAAGGCTTCGCGGCTGAAGGAGTTGATTCAGTCCTCGAACAGCACCAACGCACTTGCAACCGCTCTTTATCTGCAGAAAGAAAAGGAGTTCTTTCTCTATAAGGAGCGTGCCAAAGGTGAATTATACATGAGTGTCGGTATTGTCGTTCTGCTTATCGCCGCCGGAATCATAATATGGATGCGCCAGCGGATGAAATTGCAATCCGCGCAGAATGATGCAATAATGGCCGAGGCATCGGTACTGAAAACTGAGATCGGTGTTGTTCGTAGCGATGTGGACAGATTGGAGGCTAAACTCCACGGACTACTTGAAAACCGCTTTGCCCTGATTGACTCGCTTTGCCAGACCTACTATGAATCGCAAGGCACGAAAAGCGAGCGGAAGGCGATAATCGACAAAGTGAAAAGTGAAATCGAATCGGTGCGGACCCACTCTTTTTCCGAAATGGAGAAGGCGGTGAACGACTGCCGCGACAATATTCTTGCCAAAGCAAAAGACATATATCCCGATATGAAGGCGGAGGACTACCGGCTCCTGGTGTATATTGCATGCGGACTTTCGACCCGCACGATATGTCTGCTTCTCGGCGAGACCGCCGAAGTGGTGTATAAACGTAAATCAAGGCTTAAATCCCGTATCAAAGGAACGGAGCAATCCATCGGTTCCTATATCACGACCATTTTTTGAGTCCGTTTTCCCGCGGTCAGATTTTTCGGCAAGGCGTCGCTTTATACTTCTATATATAAGCGTTTTACAAACCACTGTGTCAGACTTTTATTTTGATACAGCGTGGCTTACGTGAGTAATTTTGCAGCAAAATATCACTCACAATGAACGCTAAAGTTTTCATCACAATCCTTACCGCGATTCTCTCCACAGGAATATCCATGGCACAGAATCAGCAGCCGACCGACAGCCTCACACGAGAGTTGCAGGAAGTGGTAGTCACTGCAAGGCAACCGGCCACGAAGCTTGTCGGCTCGACACTTGTGTCAACTATCCCCGGAACAAATCTCGCCGGCCTCGGAAATGCACTCGACGTGCTCGCACAGTTGCCTTTGATAAATGTGCAGGACAACACCGTGGGAGTAATCGGCAAAAAAGATATCGAAATATACATCGACGGCAGGCCGATGCGCGACGGGCAGGAACTCCTGCAATTGCTTTCATCGAATATGAAGAAAGTGGAACTGCTCATGGCGCCAGGAGCTGCATACGAGAGTACCACAGGAGCAGTGCTTAAGATCACTACCCGCCGGAATTTCGTACAGGGGCTGTCGGTGACCGACCAGCTCCAGCTTCAACGGCACCGCAAATGGTCGGTTATGGACTATCTCGCTATGGGCTACCGGTGCGGAAACTGGGAGCTGTTTGTCAACGGCACTGTCAATCACAACAATACGCTCACAACCGGTACTACCACAAACACTCTCGTGTATAACGGCAGGAAAACTGTTGTGGGAAGCAGCCAGCATAATTCCTATCCTACAGTGGCTGGCACTGTCAAATCCGGATTCGACTACACCGGAGGGGCACAGTCTTTCGGAGCATACTACCGCTATAACCCAGAGCGTGGCGATTTCGGCAACTCCGGCACAGAGTGGCTCGACAACAATCCGGCACTGTATCGCGATATCGACAAGAGGATTCGCTCACATAGCCATCTCGCATCGCTATATTATGAGAACACATTCGCCGAAAAGTATATGCTACACTTCGACGGCGACTTCCGCCAGTCCAACACCGACAACAGCGTCGCCACCACTTATCCCCAATCGTCCACCCCCGATGTCTACTCCACAGAAAAACGCAGTTCAACCCTATGGGCAGGAAAGCTATATCTGGGTTTCCCGTTATGGAAGGGAGATTTAACCGCAGGAACCCAGGGCAGTCACACCCAGACCACACTCGACTTCCGCATGCTTAACTCCCGGATAGGACAGTATATCCCCTCCTCGCTCACAGATGCAAGGCAGACATCAGCGGCGGTTTTCGCATCATGGTCGCGGATGTTCGGCAAGTTTTCCCTATCCGCCGGGGCGAGATATGAGTATGTCGACTATGATTTCAAGGCCGACGGCAAACGCGACGAAGTCCTCAGCCGCCGCGACCATATGCTCACACCCGACATTTCCCTCGGATATTCATTCAACGATGAATCACATATGGGTCTTAGCTATAAAATGGCCACAGTCAAGCCTCCATATTCACAGCTTACAGGTTCGCTGAACTATACTGGAATTCACGAAATCGAAGGGGGCAATCCGGGGCTGCGCGACGAAAGAATGCACGACATCCAGCTGTACGCAACGTGGAAAGGCTTCATATTCCAGGCCGACTTCACCCGTGCGCTCGACACCTACGCTTTTGTAAAGCAACTTTATCCGGCGGACAACCTACAGTTGATTATGTGTCCTGAGAATATCGATGTGTCGGCACTCAGCATGTATCTTGTCTGGAGCCAGCCCGTGCGCCGCTGGACTCCGAATGTCACTGTGGGAATGTACCGGCAATGGCTCATACTTGACAATAACAGGTACAACAAACCTGTATTCTCCTATTGCTTCGACAACACGTTATCGTTGCCACGCGGCTGGATGATAACAGCCAATATCAGCGGAAGCACCCGGGGCGACATGCACACCAACCGCTTCGGCACCACATGGTTTACAATGGATGCATCGGCGGGCAAGACATTCCTGGACAAATCGCTGACTGTAAAGCTGTCGGCGACCGACATATTCAACACCTCCAACAACGACTGGACAATGAACACATACGGCATTTTCGTCGACAAACGCCAGAGTTATAACCGGCGGGGCGTATCGCTGAACATCATCTACAACTTCCAGCCCCGCAAGAGCAGGTATAAAGGCTCTCCGGCTGCCGAAGCCGAAATGAAGAGGTTGTGACATCTCAATCCCCAAAAGCCCGGCCTCGATTATGAGGCCGGGCTTTTGGGGATTGGCGACTGTAGCTGTCTTACTGCGGTTTCCTGTACCCGCACTTCTCGCAGACTCCCTGCTCGCTGAGGGCGATACCGCAGCGCGGACAGCGCTCGATTGTTCCTGCAGGTGTGTATTCCTGGGAAGCGGCGTTGTCTCCGCTGGTGAAGGTTATCTTGCAGATGTTCAGCTTGTCCTTCAGCAGATCATATACAATCTTTATCATCCCTTCCACAGTCATTGTCTCCTTGGTAACGACAAGGCGCGCATCGGGATATGCGGTAGCCAGTTCGGTATTGAAAGCCGGACCCTTGAGCAGGTTCTGCGGATGGCCGTCCTTTATGCCCTGCTGCTCGTAAACCCCGAGAACGGCAGGCAGAAGAGGATCGTCCTCACGGAGCACCAGCGCATGGTCGAAGTTCTTGAGTAAATCCCATGCGGTCTTCTTTATCTCGTTGCACGGGAATACCATGTTGACACCCTTGTTGATTGAGTCCTTGACCTCGATTGTCAAGGTACCGGTGTGGCCGTGCAGATATTGTGCCTCGCCCTTGAACCCGTAGAAGCGGTGGGCGTACTGCAATGTGAATGTCGTGATACTTTTCATTGTGTACTGTCTATGTTATTAATTGGAATTGCGGATATGGTCTTTGTCTGACGTTCTCCTTATATAAAACCGGACAGGGAGAATGGCTGCTGCGTGGTAGTGATTTGTGCTTCCTTTATGTATGGGACTTTTGCAATATGCCGCTATGCACAATGCCGGGCCTGCACTGTAAAGGGTTTCCATTGGCCCGATGGCCTGAAATATTTTTTTGCAGCACCCCCATCCTCCCCGGCCGGAGTATGGTATATGTCTGCCTATTTCTCCACCAGTTCGGTTGTCCAGCCTACTGCCTGGATTTTCAGGTCGAGTTCACGCAGCTCAGCAGCGCTGCGGTCGTAGATATGGCGGAAATCCTTTACATCGACCGTTCTTACAAACCGTATTTCACTGCGGTTGTAGCGGTCTTCCCTTTCGGTCAGCACCTTAAGCGCCTCACCCAGAGTCTTCGCCTTCATTGCAAGGACATCCCGCCTGGCAAGAAGCGACGTTATCGTCTGCCCATCAACCTCTGCAAGCGTATTTGTGAGGTTTATGCGGTATATCAGCGAGCGCAGTTCGTCCAAAGTACCGTCGAGTTCTGCTATCACATCTTCGGGCTGCTCTGCCGGCGTGTCGCCTTCCTGAATCTTCACGCAGTCATTAAGGCGCACTCTCAGCTGGGAGACCTTTTCGGTAAGTCGGGCTCTATTGCTCAATGCTTCTGCTAACTTCATCGTATATTGTCTTTTGAGATGTATTGTGCTTCATTATAACAAAGCACAGGGCGAAAAAGATTGCCGGCATCATAAATAGCACGGTGTCCTACCGACATATTCCGCGTATAATCCGACTCACATAATTCGCTTCGCGACCACGAACCGGGCTTCGCCCGATATTCGTTATTATGTTTCGTCGAATTCTTGCTATATTTGCACTTAAATAGCTATGACAATCCATTCTCACAATATAACAAGCCGTCTGATTGTTGCAGCGGCAATGCTGCTGACACTGCTGCTGCCCTCGCTGGCTTCGGGCCAGGTGAACACCGACCAGGTGATGCGCATAGGCCAGAACGCTCTATACTTCGAGGACTACATGCTCTCGATCCAGTATTTCAACCAGGCCATCGCCGCCAAGCCATACATGGCACAGCCATACTTCCTGCGGTCGGTGGCGAAAATCAACCTCGACGATTTCCGCGGTGCCGAAGCCGACGCGTCCAAGGCAATCGAACTGAATCCGTTCCTCACCGACGCCTACGAAGTGCGCGGCGTGGCCAGGCAGAATCTCGGGCTCGACAGAGCCGCCATCGAGGACTACGACAACGCTCTGCGTCTGCTGCCACGCAACCGCCAGCTGCTCTTCAACAAAGCCCTCGCACAGACCGACATCGAAGATTACTCCGGCGCCCGCGAAACCTTCGATGAACTGTTGCGCTACTACCCCTCGTTCGACAACGGCTATCTCGGCCGCGCAAGGCTGCTGCTGGCCACTGCCGACACCACAGCTGCGGCGGCCGACATCGACCGCGCGCTCGAACTGGACCATAACGACGCCAACGCCTACATCATGCGCGCCGACATAGCCATAAACTCCAGCCAGGACTACAACCGTGCCCTCGACGACATCGAGCAGGCCATCCGCCTGCTGCCGAACCAGCCAGGACTGTACATCAACCGTGCCTTCCTGCGATACCAGCTCGACTCCTACAACGGCGCCATGGCCGACTATGATTACGCCCTCACCCTCGACCCGCTGAACCGCACCGCCCTGTTCAACCGCGCGCTGCTGCTGGCTGAAGTGAGTGCCAACGACCTTGCTCTGGAAGATTTCAACCGCGTGCTCGAGCTCGACCCCGACAACTACCGCGCTCTCTACAACCGCGCCATGATAAACCAGGCCAAAGGCAACTACAGCCAGGCTCTGGACGACATCGACCGCGTGGCCGAACGCTTCCCTGATTTTCCCGGAGCGGCATACATGCGCGGCAACATAAACCGCGACATGGGACGTCTATCCGACGCCGAACGCGACTACGACCGCGCGCGCCGTCTCACCGCCGCACTTCCTCCGGCCGGCGACACCGTTGCCGACGATGTCACCGCCGACAGCGCCAACGGCTCCGGCGACAATACGCCACCCAGCGCCGACAATGTGCCGGAAGCCATTACCGAACGCCGCTTCAAGAGCCTCCTCACCATCGACGACAACGCCACTCTCCGCCGCGAATACAACAACAGCGCAATCCGTGGCCGCGTGCAGGACCGCAACATGAACATAGAGATAGAGCCATATTTCCTGCTGTCGTTCTATTCCTCTCCGAGCGAACTGCGCCCCGGCAGCGTCTATATCCGCGAAGTCGACGACCTCAACGCCACGCGCATGCTCCGTTTTATCCTCAACGTGGCCAACAACACCCCGTCCATCGACCAGAGCACTGCCGCAAACCATTTCCAGAGCATCGATTACTACAACTCATATCTCGCCACCCATCAGGGACGGCCTGTCGACTACATCGGACGTGCGCTCGACTTTCTCACCGTGCGCGACTACCTGAACGCCGAACGCGATGCAACCCGTGCGCTCGACATGGCCTCCGACCTCGCCATCGCCTACATAGTGCGTGCCCAGGCCCGCTACGGCAGCTACCTGCTGCAGCACAGCGAGAACAACGACGGCGCGGCACGCATACCGCTACGGATGGCAGCGCTCGACAAGGTGGAAGCCGACCTCGACAGCGCACTGGCGATTTCACCGGCCACAGCCGTGGTATGGTTCAACAAAGGCAACATCCTGTACCTCAAAGGCGACATATCCGCAGCCATCGAAGCCTACTCCAAGGCCATAGAATGCAAGCCCGACTTCGGAGAAGCCTACTTCAACCGCGGCTTCATGTATCTGCGCCAAGGCAGCCGCAATCCCGGCATCGCCGACCTCAGCAAAGCCGGAGAACTCGGAATACTGCCGGCCTACAACCTCATAAAGCGCATTTCCACCGATTGAAAAACCAAAAACCACCTGAATAATACCTGATAATACCTGCCATAAAATGGAACTGAACCTAACCGAGGCCGACCTGAATCTCCTCAAGGAAAAAGGAATCAGCGAAGCCACTCTGGAAAAACAGCTTGCCGACTTCCGCAACGGCTTCCCATACCTGCGCATCGTCCGTCCCGCATCCACCGACGACGAAAGCATACTCACAATCGATGAAGAGACTGCCCGAAAGGCTCTCACCCGCTGGGAAAAATATCTCGCCGACGGCGGAGAAGTACTCAAATTCGTACCTGCCTCCGGCGCGGCATCGCGCATGTTCAAGGAGCTGTTCGCATTCGTAAACTCCACAGAGGCCATCCCGGCACCCGGTAGCGACGTGGAACAGCTTCTCGCCAACATCCATAAGTTCGCATTTTTCTCCGACCTCTCCGAAGCCGTCGGACGCCTGCACGGCAAAACCGTCGACGAGCTGCTGGCCGAAAACCGCCACAAGGACGTTGTCGCCGCCATCATACTCCCCGAAGGACTGAACTACGGAGCCCTTCCCAAAGCGCTCCTCAAGTTCCACTGCTATCCTGCCGGCGATGCCACCGCAATGGAAGAGCAGCTCCGCGAAGCCGCCGAAATGGCAATGAACGCCAACGGCGTGGTCAACGTGCACTTCACAGTATCCGCCAACCACCGGCAGCTGTTCGATGAGAAACTCGGCCAGGCCATTCCTCAGATTGAAAAGGAGACCGGAGCAAACTTCGTGGTAGGACTCTCCGAACAGAAACCATCCACCGACACCATTGCCGTAACTCCCGGAAACGATCTGTTCCGCGATTCCGAAGGTCGGCTCGTGTTCCGCCCGGGAGGTCATGGAGCGCTTATAGAGAATCTCAACGACATCGATTCCGCTGTGGTGTTCATAAAAAACATCGACAACATCGCCAACAGCGCCCTGCGCGAAAAATCCGTCGAATACAAGAAAATTCTCGGCGGCTGCCTCATTGTGGTACACGACACCATTCTCCGGCACATCAATGCCCTCAGCAACAATCCCGACAGCGAAGCAATCGCCAACGCCACTGCTCTGGTCAACACCATGGTCAGCGACTGCAAGGCACTGCAACAGGCTCAGACACCGCAGGAGAAAACCAAGGTTCTGCTGGAAATTCTCGACCGGCCGCTGCGTGTCTGCGGCATGGTACGCAACGAAGGAGAACCAGGAGGCGGACCTTACCTCGCCGCCGACTCCGGAAACACCGTGGTATCGTGCCAGATTCTGGAATCCTCGCAGATCGACCTGTCGAAACCCGAGAACGCCGAGATGATGAAACAAAGCACACACTTCAACCCGGTGGACCTCGCCTGCTACATCAAGCGCCCCGACGGCAGCCGCTACAACCTGCCCGACTATGTGGACCATGCCACAGGCTTCATTTCCTCCAAGAGCCTCGAAGGCCGCGAACTGCGCGCCCTCGAGCTGCCCGGTCTCTGGAACGGCGCAATGAGCAAATGGAACACCGTGTTCATCGAAGTGCCGGCATTCACATTCACTCCGGCCAAAACAGTAAACGACCTTCTGAGACCAGCTCACCAACCCGCCTAAAAATGAACGACAGCAACGGGAAAATAATAGTACTTGCCGCACCTTCGGGGTGCGGCAAGTCCACCATAATCAATGCACTCACAGAAGGAGGCGACCTCAACCTGGGGTTCTCCGTATCGGCGACCACACGTCCGCCACGCCAGGGCGAAACCGATGGCGTGAACTACCACTTCATGACCGAAGAGGAATTCCGCGATGCCATCGCCGAAGGCGAGTTCGTGGAATATGAGGAAGTGTATCCGGGCCGGTTCTATGGCACACTACGCTCCGAAATCGACCGCATAACCTCGCAGGGGCATAACATCATCCTCGACCTCGACGTGAACGGAGCCCTGCGCGTAAAGGATATATATGCCGACCGCGCTCTCGCCATATTCATCCAGCCGCCAAGCATCGAAGAACTTCGCCGGAGGCTGATGGCGCGCGGCACAGAGACCGCCGAAAGCATCGATGAGCGCATCGACCGTGCCGAATACGAACTCAGCCGCGCCGACGGCTTCGACCGCAGGGTTGTGAACGACGACCTTCTCACGGCCGTACGCCAGACCCGCAATCTCATCGACGGATTTCTCACCATTTAGCCAGATGGAAACCATAGGCATACTCGGAGGCAGCTTCAACCCCGTGCACATAGGCCACATGATGCTCGCCTCGTTCATGAGCCAGTGGGGCTATGTCGACAAAGTATGGCTCACCCTGTCGCCACGCAACCCGCTCAAAGACCCCGACGACCTTCTCCCCGACATGAAGCGACTGGCGATGCTCAATCTCGCCACAAAGGGCGCTCCCAACCTGGACATCTGCGACATAGAGCTGTCGATGCCAAAGCCTTCATACACCATCGACACACTTTGCCTTCTGCGCGAACGCTATCCCGAATGCCGTTTCAAGCTTATCATCGGCAGCGACAACTGGCGCATCTTCGACAAATGGAGGCAGGGCGACCGCATTCTTTCGGAATTCGGGGTGATTGTATATCTCCGTCCGGGTTATCCTGTGGAAAAGCGGCATATCGACGGCCTCGAAGTAGTGGAAGCACCCATGATCGACCTATCGAGCTCCTTTGTGCGGCGTGCGATAGCCCGCGGAAAGAACATGAACTATTTCCTGCCGCAAGGCGTGTACCGCTACATAATCGACAACAAACTCTACAACGTCCCTTCCCGACAATGAGCAATTACCCCAAGGCACTGATTCCTGCCGTAGCACTGGCGGCGGAATACTGCAACACACTGGAGAACGCCCGGCCGGACCAGACCGCGGAAACGGCTGCGGCTCTTCTGCGGCTGTTGCCACGCATATACATAACCCTCAGCGACATCGGCGGCGACGAGGCCGACCAGGACGGCGACGACAACGGAGCCGTGACCGCGACCTTGAAACAGGAGGAATACGACGCCATACTGAGTGCCACCACAGCACTCCTCGGCGAATTCGACATGTACCTCGACACTCCCGAGTACGACATGCAGTTCTCCGACACCGCTGTGGCCGTTTCCCTGGCCGAGCAGCTGGCCGACATATACCAGCAGATGTTCGACATGGCATACACATTGCGCGACGCCCCCGACCAGGCGCTGCCGATGGTGGTGGACGACATAAAATTCCGGTTCTCCGACTTCCTCAGCCAAAAAATCTGCGACTCACTGCGCATCCTTAATCAATTATACCGACGAAAAGCATTATGAACGTCATAACCGATCTCCTCGATTTCCTCGACTCCTCGCCTCTGAATTTCCACGCTGTCGCCACCTGTGCATGCCGCCTGGAAAAAGCCGGCTTCGTGCGCCTCGACCCATCCGACAGATGGGAAATCGCGCCTGCCGGCAAGTACTATGTCACAGCCAACGATTCGGCAATCTTCGCCTTCGTGGCCGGCGACGGAGGGCCTGCCAGCCCGTTCCACATCATAGCCGCCCACAGCGATTCCCCGGGGCTGAGGCTGAAACCCTGCTGCGAGATGCCATCGGCCGGAGGTGCCCTCCGTCTGAACGTGGAAGTGTACGGAGGCCCGATTCTTTACACATGGTTCGACCGTCCGCTGTCGATTGCAGGACGCGTTATCACCCGCTGCGCCAATCCGCTGCGCCCGGCACACCGGCTGGTACGTTTCAGCAAGCCGCTTCTCACCATTCCTCATCTTGCAATCCATTTCAACCGCGGTGTCAACGAAGGCAACCCGCTGTCGAAACAACGCGACATGATTCCCGTTGTCGCCCTCTCCGAACAGAATCCCGAAGGATTCGTGCGCAGAGCCGTAGCGAACGAACTCGACATCGACCAGAATGAAATAATCGACTACGATCTCTCGCTCTACGACACCACTCCGGCACAGACCATAGGTGCCGACAACGGCATGGTTACCTCGGGACGCCTCGACGACCTCAGCATGGTACATGCAGCGCTGACCGCCATGCTGCGCACCTGCGATACCTCCTGCCATGCAACCCGCGTAATGGCGATTTTCGACAATGAGGAAACCGGCTCCGGCACAAAGCAGGGCGCCGGCTCACCGGTGCTGGAGTTCATCCTCCGACGCATATCATCGGCTCTGGGAGCAAACGAGGAGGACTACATGCGTTCCGTGGCCGAATCTTTTATGATTTCCGCCGACAACGCCCACGGATTCCACCCCAACTACCCCGAAAAGTACGACCCTACCAACCACCCGGTACTCGGTGGCGGCCCGTGCATAAAAATCAACGCCAACTGCAAGTACATGACCGATGCCGACTCGGCGGCGGTCTTTGCCTCAATCTGCGCCGACGCCGGCGTGCCATGCCAGTACTTCGTGAACCACAGCGATGTCGCAGGCGGTTCCACTCTGGGCAATATCCTCACCGGGCGAATTCCACTGCGTGGCGTCGACATGGGCGCACCTGTGTGGGCGATGCACAGTATCCGCGAGACAGCCTCGGCGGCCGACCACGCCTATACCGTCGACGCATTCACTCACTTCTTCCGTCTGTAATATCCAGATACGGCAGTACACATGGAACGCCCCTTGCCGTGGATTCCGGCAAGGGGCGTTCCATGTATATTCGTGTGCGGATACGGCCTTTATTCTGAAGAAGCGTCGTCTTTTCCGGTAAAGTAACAGCGAACCTTGCCTACCGGCAGCTTGCCCTCAAGCTTGAGAGGAATCCGCCCCGGGCCGGTGGCTATCCAGGCATCCATGCTGTCGGAGCTCTGCCGGCCACCTTTGGTGGTGAAGAGGAATGTGACATGGTAGGCCGGATATGTGCCGCCGTCGACTTCCACATTCTCAATCCCCACATAATCTATCGTGAGTGTTTCCTTCTGCTTTCCGCTGAAAATCGCCACGGACGTGCTCTCCCCGGGCAGCATGTCCTGGAAAGGCAGGCTGCGCATGAAATAGAACGAAGTGAGCATATCCACGGCCCGGTCCTCGGCCTCCATGCGCCGGCGTTCGTCGATTTTCAGCACGCCCTTGTTGAAAACCTTGCGGGAGCAATCTGCCGCGACCACACCGGGATGCGTGTAATCGTAGGTGACAACGTCGTGTTTGTGTTCGGCACCCTCGTGGGCAATCTTCTCGTAGAAAAGCGGACGGAAGCCATCAGGCTCCATGCGCCCGTTCAGAGTGTCGCGCAAGCGGTATATTCTGTCGGCCCATGGCTCCGAAGCGGCAGTTAGCTGCGAGGTATATCCTTGCGGCGTGCGCCGCAGGCTCAGTTTTGCCGAGCCTGCCTTCTTGTTGATGAATCCCCATTTGAACATGACCTTATAGTTCAGCGTTTCATCGGGGATGTTCACCGCCACGGAATCGGCCGCCGCAGCCACAGCATGAGCCGCCAGCATAAGAAACAATAAGACCGGGAAGAGAACCTTGCGCATAAAAGTGATTTTAGAGCGTTATACCGGAATCTTGATGCACAGCTTCCGGTGGTTTCCCAGACCGATATTGGGTGCATGTGCATCGGACGGAAAGAAAATGGCCATCTGTCCCACTTTTACGTGGAGCAGGCTGTGGGCGGCATCTCCCCAGAACGCTATGTCGGTTTCGCTGTTGTAGGGAACCTTCACATGCTTGAGGCCGGCTGCCGGCGCCCATCCTATGGTCTCAGTGCCTTTTAGAGGCACATGGATATCGATAAACCGTGAGTGCGTCTCCAGCGATGCCTTCTCGCGTGGCATAAGTGCGGGTTCCTCACTTTTCACGATTATTCCGTCGCCGATATCCACACTACCTTTAACAAATGAGTCGGAATAATGTTCGGCAAGCCATGTGAGGGCTGTCGCGATGCGCGGCGAAAGCCCGCGGTATTCCGCAGCGTCGGCAATGGTGGACAATATCATTCTGTTACCTCCTGTGTCTGTTCTGTACCCTCGTCGAAAACCAGCGGCAGGCTCCCGCGGCGTGCCTGCTCGATGCGGCGGTTGCGCCAGCAGCGACGGCAGACGGCCACGTAACGGTCGTTTCCGCCTATTTCCACCTGCGCGCCCTCGCTCACGATGTTGCCCTCGGAGTCGATGCGTGCATTCACAATTGTCTTGTGCCCGCAATTGCATGTGCTCTTTATCTCATCGATGGTATCGGCAATCTCGAAAAGGCGGCGCGAGCCTTCGAAGAGATTGCTCTTGAAGTCTGTCCGCAGCCCGAAGCACACGACATTGCTGCCGAGGTCGTCGACAATACGGGCAAGCTGATCCACCTGCTGGGCTGTTAGGAACTGAGCCTCGTCGATGAGATACCAGTCCACGATTCGCTTCTCCTTGCGGTACATTTCCAGCGCCATGCCGTAGAGATCGGTGGTTGCATAAATCCAACGGCACTCCCGCTCGATTCCTATGCGGGAACGGATTACATTGGTGCATTCGCGGGTGTCTACAATGGGCTTCATGCACATGTAGTCCATGTGCCGCTCCTCGAAATTGTAAGCGGTGGTGAGCAGAAGAGCTGTCTTGGCCGAGCCCATTGTGCCGTATCTGAAATATAGTTTCCCTTTTCGGTACATTGTTTCGTTTGATAATATCTACTCACAAAAGTATGCACAAAAACACAAACGGCAAAATGTGAACAGCCGGCACACGGAAAGCCCGCAAGCACTAAGGCGCTTTTTCCCGCCACGCAAATGTTAAAGATTCGCAAGAATAGAATCTTTTATGGCCTCAGGCACAATGTCGGAACATGATTATTGCTAACTTTGCAGACAATTGCGGCCTAAAGGCTGCCACTTCCTATGCGTAACTATCTGATTCTGTTTTTAGCAAGTCTGTTTCTGTGCTCCTGCGGCGAATACCAGCGGGTGCTCAAAAGCGACGATGTGAACTATAAGTTCGACTATGCCAAGCGCGCCTACGAGGAAGGCCGCTATGTGCAGGCCGCAACGCTGCTCAAAGACTGCATAACACTGCTCAAAGGTTCCGACAAAGCAGAGGAGAGCCTGTATCTGCTGGCCATGAGCCACTTCGAGAACAAGGACTATGTGAGCAGCGGCGCATATTTCAGCACCTACTACAACCGCTATCCCCGCGGACGCTACACCGAAGCCGCCCGCTTCTACTGCGGATACGGCTATTTCCTCGACAGTCCCGAGCCACAGCTCGACCAGACCGGCACCATAAAGGCCATCGAGGAACTGCAGGCGTTTCTGGACTATTTTCCACGGAGCGAGAAAGTGAGCATAGCACAGAACGCGATTTTCGAGCTTCAGGACAAACTCACCCTCAAGCAGCTGCAGAACGCCCAGCTCTACTACAACCTGGGCAACTACATGGGCAACAACTACGAATCCGCTGTAATTGTGGCAAAGAACGCCATAAAGGACTATCCCTACTCCAAATACAAAGAAGACCTCGAGATGCTCATTCTCAAGGCGCGATACCAGGAAGCCGTGAACTCAATCGAAGAACGCAAGGCCGAGCGCTTCCGCGAAGTCGTAGACGAGTACTATTCCTTCATCAACAACTACCCCGACACCGACAACAGGCAGGAAGCCGACAACATCTTCCGCATAGCCTCACGCTATGCCGCCGAATGAAACCGGTGCCATCCCCCTCCTCAACCTATAAACCAGAACACAAAGCAACACACAACGTCTAAGCATGGATTTCAAGAAAAGCAACACTCCGCTGACTACAGTCACCCGCGACATGATCGAGCTGTCTTCCGACACCGGAAATGTCTATGAAACCGTGTGCATCATCTCCAAGCGCGCCAACCAGATTGCCGCACAGATGAAAAGCGACCTCGAGAAAAAACTCGCCGAATTCGCTCCCTACAACGACAACCTCGAGGAAATCAACGAAAACCGCGAGCAAATCGAAATCAGCCGCTATTACGAACGACTGCCCAAGCCCACTCTGATTGCTACTCAGGAGTATATCGACCACAAGCTGTTCTTCCGCAAAGCGACAAAGAACCGCGAGAACATCTAATCTGAGCGACACTCTGCGAAAACACACTTAAGGCCGAAGGACTGCATGCCCCTAGGCCATATTTATAAGTAGTCTTTGGCAATCAGTTTATAATATATTCGCAGCCATAGGCCGATAAGCTCCGGCCTGACTTTGATGGAGCGTAGCTGCGGTTACGTGACAGAAAAGGAAGGGTGGAGATTGCGGCATAGGGCAAGATGATGGTATATATTAATTTTCAAAGACTACCTATCCCTCATAAAACCAAATCTATTATCCCTCATGAAACCAAATCTAGTATCCCTCATGAAACCAGAACGCCTTCTTGCAACGCTGTATGCATGCCTGGCCACGGCAATCTGCTCGTTCGCCTCGGACACCCTCGATTCCGAAGGATTTCCCGTAATGTACCTGCGAGGCCAATTCAACGGCTGGAGCGCAGAAGAAACCCACCGTTTCGACAGGTCCGGCGACACATATTCCATAACCGTGAACTCCCTTGCAGGCGAATTCAAAATTTCCGGAGACAACTGGCAGTACAACTACGGAGGCAACGATAATATAAACGGCACCTGCTCCGTGGAGGGAACACCCGGTGGCTCAAACTGGAATACCCCGGGACTCGAAAACCTCACAATCTCATTCGATGCCGCCTTCAGCGAAGGTTCCGCCAGACCTACAACCATTCATTTCACCACCGACGGCTCAAGCGCCGCCGCCACAAGCGGAACTCTGCCGGTGCTATATATAAATGTCTACACCGACGCCACCCACTCCACCCTCGACAATGAAATAATCGCTATCGACCTCGACCACAAGAACTACTTCACAGATGCCGAATACTGGCTCGACCTGAACGGCTGCCAATGGCTGGCCGATTGCGGAGCCACAAGTCTGGGAAGCGAACAGGAGCCACTGCCCCTGCAGATAAAGGCTCGCGGAAACTGGACCCGCCGTGGATTCGCAAAAAAGCCCTATAAAATCAAGCTCGAAGCAAAACAACCCATGCTGGGGCTGACCAAAAGCAAACACTTCGCCTTGCTGGCACACGCCGACGACACATTCGGCTACCTTCGCAACTTCTGCGGCTTCGACCTGGGGCACCGCATAGGCCTTCCGTGGACACCTGCCCAGCAGCCGGTCGAACTTGTTGTAAACGGCGACTATCGCGGCCTGTACTTCCTCACCGAATCCATCCGCATCGAGAAAGACAGAATCAACATATCCGAACTTGACGACATGTGCTCCGACCCGGCTTTGGCATCAGGCGGTTACCTCGTTGAACTCGACAACTACGACGAAGACGGACAGATTGTACTCGAAGAGCAGTCTTGCGCAGGCTCCGACCACTACATCGACGCATTGCGGATAACGCCCGACACCCCGGAGGAATATTCCGAGCTTCAGCGTCGCTTCATAACCGACCAGTTCACTGCCATGAACAACGCCATAGGCAACTGCTCCGACAATCTATGGGCATATATGGACCTCGACGACGCTGTCCGCTACTACATTGTGGAAGAGCTTATTTCACATACCGAATCCTACCACGGCTCCACATATCTGTTCCGCGACCGCGGCGAAGGCCATAAATGGCATTTCTCGCCGCTATGGGACTGCGGAAATGCCTTCAACGGCCCTACCGACGGCTATTTCTACGACCATGACCCATTCGGCAACACATGGATTCCCAGCATGCGCGCCAACAAAACGTTCAACAATCGCCTGCTCAGCACATGGAAATGGTTTATGAGCACAGCGTATTCCGGACTTTTCGACGCCATCGACGAATACACCTCACACATCGCCGCAGCTGCCATCTACGACCGTCGACGCTGGGCCGGCCGTCCAGTTCCCGACGGAGGCCAGCCTGTAGCCGATAACTCGGACATGGACAGCCGTCGTCGTGCCGTCGTTGACCATCTGCGTGCCAAAGCCGCATGGCTGAGCACTCAATGGGGCAGCTACACTCCAGGCGAAGACATCGCCGAGCCTGCACGCGACAACACCCCTGCCGCACCCCTGCCCGACTACATGCTGAGCGGAGTGGAGAACATAGCCACGGACAACACACCCGACGCTCCCGTTGAATATTTCACAATCGAAGGCATAAGAACAGAAAATCCCGTTCCCGGAAGACTTTATATAGTCCGTCAAGGGTGCAACGCATGCCGCCGGATTTTCCGATGAAAGACTCCCGACAACACTGAGAGTCTATCACACTGCACAGGCACAAAAAAATTACAATCCCCTGTGAAATATATTTTTGCACAACAAAAAATATATTGTGTAACTTTGCGCGCCATTATTTTAGAGGCAGACAAGATTGCCCTCTTTTCGTCCTTATTGAAAAAACAAAAAAATAAAACATAACCAGTGTGACGATGAAACGAATGATACGCCTTGCCGCCACGGCCATCGCAGTACTTCTGCTGGCAAGTTGCTCCGCATCCAAGAAGGTGCCATACCTTGTCGATGCAGAGCAAATCCCGACAGAAGTATTATCGCAGGCCCCTATTGTCAATGATCCTGTTATTACCGCCGGAGACCTGCTCAACATAGAAGTGACTTCGCCGAACATGACAGCGGTGGCCCCGTTCAACAAAGGCCGCTATGTCGACGATGAAGGCAAAATACACGTACTCACCCGCCAGTCCACGTCATACACCAACACAGGCCTCGAGGTAAGTACCGACTATTATCTGGTGAACGCCGACGGCAACATCGAGTTCCCAATCATTGGCCCGCTTCACGTGGCCGGACTAACCAAGAACCAGGTGGCCGAAGTCGTCGTAAATGCCATATATCCTCATTATGTAACCGAACGTCCCAACGTCGACATACGCTTGATGAACTTCCGCGTGTCGGTAGCCGGCGCCGTAAAAAATCCCGGCGTATATCAGAGCCGCAACGAACGCATGACCTTCCTCGAGGCCATATCCATGGCCGGCGACCTCGACATCAAGGGCGACCGCGAGAACGTGCTCCTCTACCGCACCAACTCCGACGGCTCACGCGAAGTTCACCGCATCAACCTGCAGGACCGCAACTTCCTCATGTCGCCATACTTCACACTCCAGCAGAACGACTTCATATACGTCACCCCCAATAAGTCCATGGCAAACCAGGCCTGGCAGATGGCTCCCGGCGTACAGTCTACCATCACCATCGTTGGCGGCATCTCATCGCTGGCCTCGCTCGTAATCGGCGTCCTCAACCTCACAAAAAAATAACTGCAATGGCTGAAGAACAAAACGGAAACATTCAGGAAATCGAGAACGAAGAATTCGACACCAAAGGCTTGCTTCTCGATTACCTCTCGAACTGGAAATGGTTCGTACTCGGCGTTGTCGTTTGCGTGGCTCTGGGCTACTTCTACATACAGTCGGTGATTCCCACTTACCGGCTGGAGTCCTCCATCTTCCTTAACGAAAGCTCCACCAACAGCGAGGCAATGACCATCGACAAGGTGAACCCGCTCCTGAGTTTCAAGAACGACCTCGACGAGACCGAGCTTGAAATCATCCGCAGCTCCAACAACCTTGTCAAAGTGGTGGACTCCCTTGGGCTGAGCTACGCCTACTACCGCGAAGGAACCCTGCGCGACACCCCACTCTACCACAACAACGCCATTGTTGCCTCGCTCGACTCGGCTTCACTACAGCAGCTCAAGGCTCCCATCTACATCGAAATCTCCAATGCCTCCGATGGTAAATTCGATATCGACGTGGAAACCCGTTTCGACAACAACAAGGAAACCCGCCACCTCGACAACGTGGCACTGCCCTGCGATATCGAACTTTCCCATGCCACCCTTACCCTGAGACGCTCCTTAGCTATTCCGGAGCTGGAAGGCACCGAGAAAATCATTATCCGCAGCCCGCGCAACGTGGCCAAGCAGATTGCACAGAATCTGGTGGTAAACTTCGTGAAGAAGAGCGACAAGGTTATCCACGTGTCGTACACCACCGATGTGATAGCCCGTGGCGTAGACATCATCAACGCCATACTCGACGTCTACAACCGAGGCATAATCGAGGACCGCAACCGTGCCGCCGTGCAGACCGAAGCCTTCATTCTCGACCGTCTTGTGAACATATCCGACGAACTGCGCGACGTTGAAAACCGTCTGCAGGCTTACCGCCAGGCTCACAACATCACCGAACTGCAGACACAGAGCAACCTCAATCTCACTCTGCAGAGCAACTATCAGAGCCAGCTGGCCGATGCCGAAGCCGACATGGCCGTGCTCAACGATATCGAACGCATCGTGAGCACAACCGGCACTTATGAACTTCTCCCCTCCGCTGTTCAGGATCCCTCCATCGTTAACAGCATCGAGCAGTACAACCTGCGCGTGACACAGCTCCACCGAGCCCTCGAAGGCAGCACGACCAACAGCCCGATAGTACTGTCGATGCAGGACGACATCAACCGCCAGAAAGTCCGCATCATGCAGACAATTGTTGCAGCGAAACGCAATCTCAACTCCCGCATCGCCAACATCCAGCGCCTCGAAGACCAAAGCTCGGGACAGCTTGCATCCACACCTACCGTCGACAAGGGTCTGCAGGAAATTTTCCGCGAACAGCAGGTAAAGGTGAACATCTACACATTCCTTCTGCAGCGCCGCGAGGAAATCGCCCTTCAGAAATCGATGACCACAAACTCCGCCCGCCTTATCGACGACCCCACCGGCGAACAGCCCGTGGCTCCGCGCAAGATGCTCATTCTTGTGGGCGCCTTTATCCTCGGTCTCATTATTCCAGGCATCATAATATATCTGCGGCGCTCGCTCTTCCCGCGCTTCAGCGACCAGGAAGAACTTGAACGCGTAACAAAGATTCCCGTACTCGGCGAAATCAGCATTGCCGACAAGAGCTCCACGAACGACCAGATTGTGGTCGGCGAGAACGTGTCCACCCCCATTGCCGAGCTCTTCCGACTGCTGCGAAACAACATCTCTTTCGCCACCCACAACAACACCGGCTGCCAGGTTATCCTGCTCACCTCGTCGGTGTCGGGTGAAGGCAAGACATTCGTGGCCACCAACCTCGCGCTCACCTACGCCATCGCCGGCAAGAAAGTGCTCGTAATCGGTGCCGACATCCGCCGACCCGTACTTGCCAAGCGATTCGGCCTGGACAACCGCCGCGGTCTCACCACATACCTTTCGGGACAGGAAAAAGACGTCGACAGCCTGCTGGTGAAGAGCGACATCTGCCCCAACCTCTACATCCTCCCCGCCGGTCCCGTACCTCCGAACCCCAACGAGTTGCTGATGAGCAACAACATGGAACATATAATCGAGTTGCTTCGCCAGAAGTTCGACTATGTGATCATCGATACAGCTCCTATCGGTATAATCTCCGACTCGTTCCTGATTGTGCGCTACTCCGACCTGCAGCTCTTCGTCACCCGCGCCAACTACTCGAGCCGCCACAGCCTGAGCACTCTCCACAGCGCTGTACGCTCCCACAAACTCCCCAACGCGTACATCGTGCTCAACGCCGTGAACATGAAAGGCACAGCATACAGCTACCGCCACTACGGCACCCACACCGGCAACTATTCCTACGGCTACAAGAGCCACAAATAACAACACCGGAAACAACGCTTCGGAAGGAGTGTGCCACGGCGGCACGCTCCTTCTTTTTTCACCATCAGTGCGCTGAAAAAGACTTATTTGTCTCCATTTATTTACACTCGGTGCATTTTCGTGGAACATACACACCGATGTTTCACCAATTATTGCTTACTTTGCGGCATAATCTCTTCCACCACACATCCTCAATGGGAAAAATAATAGCAATAGCAAACCAGAAAGGCGGAGTAGGCAAAACCACTACAACCATTAATCTGGCCGCATCGCTGGCCGCGGAAGGCCGCAAAGTGCTTATTATCGATGCCGACCCGCAGGCCAACGCCACTTCCGGCTACGGCATCGACCCACGCACCATGAATGCCTCCATCTACGAATGCCTCGTAGACGAATACCCGCTGGAGGGCTCCGAAGTGCCCACATGCATGGACGGCCTTTTCCTGGTAGGATCCCGCATCGACCTTGCCGGAGCGGAAATAGAGCTGATAAACAAAGACCAACGCGAGCGGGTGCTGCTGAACATGCTCGCTCCGGTGAAGGACAAGTACGACTACATCATCATCGACTGCTCGCCGTCGCTGGGGCTTATAACGGTGAATGCGCTCACTGCCGCCGATTCGGTGATTATTCCCGTACAGGCCGAATATTTCGCGCTGGAAGGCATCTCCAAACTTCTGAACACCGTAAGAATAATAAAAAGCAGGCTGAACCCTGAGCTGGAAATCGAAGGCTTCCTGCTGACAATGTACGATGCCCGCCTGCGCCTGGCAAACCAGATATACGAAGAGCTTAAAGGCCATTTCGGCGACATGGTGTTCAATACAGTGATTCCACGCAACATCCGCCTGAGCGAGGCGCCCAGCCATGGAATCCCCGCACTGCTCTACGATGCCGAAAGCCGCGGAGCCACTTCCCACATCATGCTCGCCAAAGAGCTTATAAACAAACACAACCGCCGCCGGCGCAAAACCGCCACGGCCAACAACGCATAAAGCGCCATGGCTATCAAACGTAACGCACTGGGGCGTGGACTCGACTCCCTTATTTCGATGGACACCACCGAAACATCCGGGTCCACAGCCATCAACGAGATTGCACTCGCGGCCATAGAGCCGAATCCCGAGCAGCCACGAACCGACTTCTCCGGCGATGCCCTGGAGGAACTTGCCGCCTCCATCCGCACATTAGGCATAATCCAGCCGCTGTCGCTGCGGAAAATCGCACCCGACCGCTATCAGATAATCGCCGGCGAGAGGCGTTTCCGCGCCGCCGCCATGGCCGGCCTCGACACAGTGCCGGCATATATCCGCAGCGCGAACGAGGCCGAACTAACCGAGATGGCGCTGATAGAGAACATCCAGCGCGAAGACCTCAACGCAATAGAAATAGCCCTGACCTTCCGCAAGCTCATCGACAGGTACAACCTCACCCAGGAACGGCTTAGCGAACGCATTGGCAAGAACCGCGCCACTGTGGCCAACTTTCTGCGACTGCTGCGACTGCCGGCAGAAGTGCAGCTCGGCTTGCGCGACAAACGCGTCGACATGGGCCATGCCCGAGCACTGCTCAGCCTCTCCGACCCCGCGCTGCAGCTGGAACTGTACAAACGCATCATAAAGGAAGGACTGTCGGTACGCCGTGTCGAGGAACTCGCCAAGCAGATGAACGGCAAGGCCTCCAGGCCAAAAGAACCAGGCAAGGCCGCTGCTGCCGAATATGATGTTCTCAAAAAGCATCTAAGCAATGTATTCCGCACCCCGGTTCGCCTCGATGTCAATGCCCAGGGACGCGGTAAGATAACCTTCCCCTTCAGGGACGAGGAAGAGATGGCACGTCTGATTTCACTGTTCGACACATTGCATGCCCAGGACGCCGACCAATAGCCTGCTTCGCCTGCTGTATGCAATCATGCTTGCCGCGTTTGTAATCGGAGGCAGTGCACGCTGTGCCGCCTTCGAGACGGCTGCCGACAGCATAGCTGCCGCACCCGACAGTGTCCGCGTGGAACTGTCGACAGTAAGCTATGACATAGCTCCCGCCGAAGACTTCGCCATCGACAGCATCGCGCCATCCCGCTTTTCGGACTACGAGGTCTGGGAAGCCCGCGAAGTGGAATTCAACCCCGACCCGACACGCGCCGTGTGGATGAGCGCCCTTTTCCCGGGGCTGGGACAGGTCTACAACCGCCGGTACTGGAAAATACCCATTGTCATCGGCGCCTACATGGGCCTGGGGTACGCGACATCATGGAACAACGGCATGCTCACCGACTACACACGGGCCTACCGCGACCTGATGGACAGCGACCCCAACACCAACAGCTACATGAACTTCTTTCCTCCGACCACGCAGGAAAGCGATATCGACCGCACCTGGCTCACAAACATCATGCAGAGCCGCAAGAACTTCTACCGCCGCAACCGCGACCTGTGCATCATTGCCATGGTGGGCGTATATCTGGTGGCCATGGTGGATGCCTACGTGGATGCCTCGCTGTCGCATTTCGATATCAGTCCCGACCTCAGCATGGATGTATCGCCGGTTCTCATAGGCGACACCCGCGACTTCCGCCCCGGCGTCGGCCTTGCCTGCGCCATAACCTTCTGAACGCTCCATACCACAACATAAGATGAAACTCACAGCCATATCCGCCTTCCTGGCATTGCTCGCCGCAGTACCTGCCGTTGCAAACAACGTGCTCAGCGTTTCCGATGCCTCGATGACTCCCACGGCCATAATGCCTCAGAGTGCCGAAACCGACACCCGCAAGATGCTCGAGAACTGGTATCTGCAGAACTACACCGTGCTCGACACCGAAGCCGACAGCCGCGAGAGCGCCGAACTGACCGACGAAATAATAATGGACCGGCTATCCCGGCTGCCTGTAAGCATCGAAATGCCTTTTAACTCGGTAGTTGGCAACAGCATACGCTTCTATGCCAAACGCAGGCAACTGGTAGAGAACATGCTGGGACTCAGCATATACTACATGCCTATTTTCGAGGAAGCCCTCGAGCGCCACGGCCTGCCGCGCGAGCTGCGCTACCTGCCGGTAATCGAAAGCGCGCTTGTGCCCACAGCAAAAAGCCGCGCCGGCGCCGGCGGACTGTGGCAGTTCATGCCCGCCACCGGAGCGGGTCTCGGTCTGGAGCAGAACAGCCTGGTCGACATGCGTTTCGACCCCTATAAATCTTCCGAAGCCGCCGCCATATATCTCAAGCAGCTCTACAGCACCTACAACGACTGGTCGCTGGCCATCGCCGCCTACAACTGCGGCCCCGGCAATGTGAACAAAGCCATCCGACGCGCCGGAGGCGGCAAAAAGGACTTCTGGGAAATCTACCCCTTCCTGCTCCCCGAAACCCGCGGCTATGTGCCGGCATTCATCGCCGCCAACTACATCATGACATACCACAAGAACCACAACATATCGCCGGTGCTTGCCCGCCGACCCATAGTTGTGGACACCGTGCATGTGAGCCGCCGCGTGCATTTCGACCAGATTTCCGAAGTGCTGGACATTCCCATGGAAGAGCTGCGCGCACTCAACCCGCAGTACCGCCGCGATATAATTCCCGGCGACATAAAGCCCTACCCACTAACCCTGCCCTCGCTGCAGGCCTATGCATATGTGGCCAACGAGGATTCCATTGTAAACCACAATGCCTCGCGCTATGCCCGCCGTGGTGTGGTCGAGCCTTCCACAGGCACTGTCACCGGTTCCGACTCCCGCGGGGAATACGTCGAAGAGGAAACCATCCAGTGGCACAAAGTGCGGCGTGGCGAGACTCTTACCTCGATTGCCCGCCGCTATGGCACCACAGTGCGCGAAATCCGGCGCCTCAACAACTGCGGAAAACGTGTGGCAACGGGGAAACGGCTAAAAATCAAAACAGTAGTGCGCCACTACAAAGAACCCGAACCCACTCCGGCACCGACCGGCACCACTCCTTCCGCCGAATCGTCCATGCTTGCCGACTCCGGCAGCCAGGCCTGCGACTCGGCCAGCGTCGAAGCGGCTGCCGCCGACAGCACCGCCGCCGCATACGTGGCCGCAGCCTTTGCCGCCGCAGACAGCGCGCGTTCGGCAGAAACAGTACCGGCCACTGCCGCTACGCAGAGTACACAGCCATCGCAGACCGAGCAGGAAACCGCCAGCCGCACAACCGGCCGGCAGACTCAGCCACAGTCTCAGGCTCAACCACAGCGCCCGCGCACAATACGCCACAAGGTGAAACGGGGCGAGAGCCTGAGCAAGATAGCACGCCGCTACGGAACCACGGTGCGTGCCATACAGCGCGCCAACAATCTCACCAGCACCAATCTCCAGATTGGCCAGCGGCTTATAATCCCACAGTGACATCTAATCCTAATACTATCGCATTATGAAACCACACACCAACAGGATTCCTGACCTTCCGCCAGCGGATGTGGATCCGGTGGATCTTCCAGAAAACGCCTTCAGCGAGCTTGCCGCCGACGAAGAGTACCGCCCGGTGATGCATCCGGCGCGAAAATATCCGGAAGCCACGCTGTACTCGGTGGGGACGGGTCTTGTCCTGGCAGTGATTTTCAGCGCTGCCGCCGCCTATCTTGGCCTTAAGGTCGGCCAGGTATTCGAGGCTGCCATTCCCATCGCCATCATCGCAGTAGGTCTCAGCGGCATGCTGGGAAAGAAAGACGCCCTCGGACAGAACATAATAATCCAGAGCATCGGCGCCTGCTCGGGCGTGATTGTCGCCGGCGCCATCTTCACCCTTCCCGCCCTCTACATCCTCCAGGCGAAATACCGCGAAATCACCATCGACTTCCTGCAGATTTTCCTCAGTTCACTGCTGGGCGGCATTCTCGGCATTCTGTTCTTCATACCCTTCCGCAAGTATTTTGTAAAGGATATGCATGGCAAATATCCTTTCCCTGAAGCCACCGCCACCACTCAGGTGCTCGTCAGCGGCAACGCCGCAAAGAGCAGCACCGGCGGCCAGGCCAAGCTGCTGATAACAGCCTCGCTGATAGGTGGCGTCTACGACTATATCGTAGCCACTCTCGGAGTATGGACCGAAACCATCACCACAACAGCCTACAGCTGGGGCCAGGCGCTCGCCGCCAAGACCAAGTTCGTGATGTCGTGCAATACCGGAGCCGCGGTGCTCGGCCTGGGCTACATCGTAGGACTCAAATATGCATTCATAATATTCGCAGGCTCCGTGTTCGTGTGGTGGTTCATCATTCCTCTGCTCGGCACCTACGGCACCGATGCCATCCGCGCCATGAGCACCGCTGAAATCTTCAGCACACATGCAAGGCTTATCGGCATCGGCGGCATAGCCATGGCAGGCATTATCGGCATCATCAAAAGCCGCTCCATCATCGGAAGCGCCTTCGGCCTTGCCGCACGTGAGCTTAAAGGCGCCCAGGGCGACCGCAAGGCCGTGCGCTGGCAGACCGACATCTCCATGAAGCACATCGCCTATTTCACCGTGATAGCCCTTGTGGCAGTGTTTCTGTTCTTCTGGCTGGGTGTCATCAACACTTTCTGGCAGGCACTGGTGGCCTGGGTTGTGGTAACGGTGATCGCGTTCCTGTTCACCACAGTAGCCGCCAACGCCATAGCCATTGTCGGCAGCAACCCAGTGAGCGGCATGACCATCATGACCCTTATTGTGGCAGCCGGCGTTTTCGTTGCCATAGGCCTTAAAGGCACCTCCGGCATCGTTGCAGCCATGGTGCTCGGCGGCGTTGTGTGCACAGCACTCTCCATGGCCGGCGGCTTTGTCACCGACCTCAAGATCGGCTACTGGCTCGGCTCCACACCCCGCACACAGGAAAGCTGGAAATTCCTCGGCACTCTTGTTTCGGCAGCCACTGTCGGCGCAGTGATGATGCTTCTCAACAACGTTTACGGCTTCACCGGCGAAGGCGCCCTCCAGGCTCCTCAGGCCAATGCAATGGCTCAGGTTATCGAGCCTATGATGATGGGCGGCGACACACCCTGGACCCTCTACATAATCGGCGCCCTTCTGGCCGTGCTTCTGAACTGGCTCGGCGTTCCCGCCCTGCCGTTCTGTCTGGGCATGTTCCTGCCCCTGTCGCTCAACACCCCCATGCTCGTTGGCGGTCTGGTTTCCTATGCCGTGAACCACAGCTCGAAAAACAAAGAAGTATGCCGCGCCCGCAACGACCGGGGCACTCTCATTTCCTCAGGCCTCATCGCCGGCGGCGCACTCTTCGGAGTATTCGCAGCCCTCACCATCATGTTCGGCGTGCCTGTGCCCACAAACGGCATGGAATTCCGCCCGCAGATTCTCGGCCTGGTGGCCTATGCCGCCATCATAGCATACCTGTACCTGGCATCCCGCCGCGCCAAGGTATGACCCTCCGCAAGGAGATTCTGGCGCTGGCACTCCCTGCCATAGCCACCAACATAACGACACCCCTACTGGGCATCGCCGACATGGCCATCACCGGCCATATCGGCGATGCCGTGTATATGGCGGCAATCGCTGTTGGCGGAACCGTGTTCAATGTCCTTTACTGGCTCTTCAATTTCCTGCGCATGGGCACCTGCGGTCTCTCCGCCCAGGCCTGCGGCCGTGGCGAGGACGGCGGCGACATCCTTGCCCGCTCGCTGGCAACCGCGGCGGCCATAGGGATTGCGCTGATAGCAGCCGGAGGCCTGCTGGGACCGACGGTCATCGACTTCATGGACGCCGACCGCGCCACACCGTACGCACTTGAGTATTTCAGCATCTGCATATGGGGCGCACCCGCAGTTATGGCCACCTATTCAGCCATGGGATGGCTGGTGGGCATGCAGGACACGCGCGCCACGATGTATGTGGCCATAGCCACCAATCTCGTGAACATAGCGGTAAGCGCCACCCTGGTGTATGGTTTGGGCAGAACCATCGATGGTGTCGCCTCCGGCACACTTGTGGCGCAGTGGGCAGGCGCATTTCTTGCGCTGGCGATAATAGCCCGCCGGTTCCACCCGAGGATACCTGAAGCGCGAGTAATACTGCAGACAAGGCTTCTCGTCCGTTTCTTCAGCATCAACGCCGACATCTTTCTGCGCACAGCCTGCCTTGTGGCCGTTACTTTATGGTTCACACACAGCGGAGCCTCGGCCGGAGTCGACGTGCTTGCCGCAAACGCTCTTCTGCTGCAGCTGTTCATGCTATTCTCATTCTTTATGGACGGTTTCGCCTATGCCGCCGAGGCACTGTCGGGAAAATACCACAGTAACGGTCCTGCCGACGGTGTGAAGCGGCTCGAGCGCGCTCTTGTGCGCATCGGACTTGGATTCGCCGTGGTTTTCGGGCTGCTGTATGCCGGTTTCGGCAAATGGATATGCTCGCTGCTCACCGACAGACCGGAAATCGTGGAGGTCGCGACCATGTACTTGCCGTGGGCCGTGGCAATGCCCTTGTGCGGCTTCATGGCATTTGTCTACGACGGCATACTCGTAGGCCTCACCCGCACCCGCATCATGCTCGTGGCCATGGCACTGGCCGCAGCAGTGTTCTTCTCGATATGGGCGCTGTCGAAAACATCGCTGGCCAACCACGGGCTGTGGCTGGCTTTCGATTCATATCTTCTTGTAAGGGGGCTTGCCGAATGGCTTATGCTGCGTTCAGGTGCGGAACACCGCCTCCGGGGCTGAGCCGTAGTGCAGGCGGTACATCAGTGCCGTGAGGTCGATTATCGGAAGCGGTCGGTTGGCAAGTGTGGTTCCTGCCGTGCGCACGGCAATGATGCCCCGCAAAGCACCCACGGCGATTCCGAGCATGGTCATCATAACCCTGCTGGCCACCACCACATCCTCGCCGTTGATTTCCACGTGCTGCATGAGGTTTTCGATTTCAAAAGCGGCCAGTGCGGAGCATGTCATGAGTCTTTCCCGCCGCAACGGCCCTGCATAAATGTAGGAAGCGGTAACCAGAAGGCTCACCGTGGATCTGTCGATATCGGGGACAACACGCACGGCCATATCGACCTGTACGGGCTTTCCGGCGGCCCTTAGGGCTGCGCGCCTGTTCACAACGCTTGCCCCGCGGATTTCCCGCACGGACTTCAGGCTGATGCTCACATCTGTTTGTTTCATGGTATGTTAACGCAATAAAAAGCTCTAAGGTTCATAAATCGATGTCCTTGAGGTCCACCAGTCCGTTCAGTATGGCATAGACCGTGAGTCCTGCCGATGAATGGATTGCCAGTTTGGCGCAGATGTTGCGGCGGTGTGTCGCAACGGTGTGCACGGAGATACACAGTCTGTCGGCAATCTCCTTGTTGCTCCACCCTTTTGCCACTGCTGCTATTATCTCGCGTTCGCGGCGTCCGAGGCGTATGTCGGCTTCCGGACTGTCAGAATCCACCGTCTTGCCGGGCTGCGAACAAGCTGTAGGCACAATACTGCTCTCCACTCTTGCGACAACGGGAACAAGAATATTGTCCTCAACACGGCAGTGGCATTCGAGGTCGTCCTCGCAATTGATGATGTCGAACAGCACACTGTTGAGCAAATCGGCGTTGCCAGGCGGACAGTACCGCATCAGCACATCCTTAAGCCTTCTCAGCTTATGCGACACGGCATCGTGGTGGGCGGCGAAGATTCCTACTGTGTAGCCGGCATCGCGCTCGCCGGCCAGCAGCCGGTCGACATAGGCGAAAAGATTGTCGTTCTCATAGCCCATATGCCGCCGCACCTCGCCGACATAATCGTCGAAAAACCTGAGCACACCCGAGGCAAGGTCGGGATCAGCGCCGAAATCTATGGCATCGAGCAGTTTGCGTCGTATTCCTGGCAGAAAGAAGTCCAGAAAATAAGCATGTGCACGCTTAAGATATCCAACGAGAGAAGCCAGGTCGACCCCGTCGACTGAATATTCCCTGCCGCTGGTCAGGTTAGCCACTGCCAGAAACGTGTGAGGATTCACTCCCGCACATTCTCCGAGCTCCGACACAGGACGCCCCGCAAGGCTCAGAGGGATTCCGAAGCGACTTATTGCCATCAGCAGCTGCCTGTTGTCGCAAATCAAATCGCTCAGCGTATCCTCAAGAGCATATGGCCGGTTGGCTTCTATCATAAGGCAAAATTAGCAAAATAGGACATAATTGCCTAACTTTGCTCGGTGAAAGAACTCACAGAAGTGCCGAAATCAATACTATCACGGATAGGCATGCCTCTGATGGCGACAGCCGCCATGGCTGCTGTCGCCACAGGATGCTACGACAGCACGCCCGACAGCGACCTGGCGGTTCTGCTGCAGCCGCAGACATCATCGACGGTATGGGACAGCCGCGGCTACCCAGCACCCGACAACGGATGCCGCAGGCTGCCGCTACGCCCCATCGGCGGCTCGCTGGCGTCGGTTTTCTCCGATCTCAACGGGGTGCACATGGAACATGCCAGACGAGCCGGCATAAAGCCCATCGAAAACTCCCGCGATGCGTGGCTCAACACTTCGGGGATGGTACATGTGCGCTCCTGCGATTTGTTTCTTGTCGACAGGCTCACCCACTCCTACCCATATCTCACCGAAGAAGCCGCCACACTTCTGCACGATATATGCCGGGGATTTGCCGACAGCCTCGCCAGCCGCGGCGGAGGGGCATACCGCCCCAAGGTCACCAGCATGCTGCGCACAGGAAGCAGCGTGCGCAGTCTGCGCCGAGTAAACCGCAACGCCAGCTCTGAAAGCGCCCACAGCTATGGCACGACATTCGACCTCAGCTACAGCAAATTCATCTGCGACGACACCACCGCCACCAAACGTACCTTCGAGGACCTCAAGAACCTGCTCGGCGAAATCGTCGCCGGACTGCGCGCCCAAGGAAGATGTGTGGTGAAACACGAACGCAGACAGGGATGTTTCCATATAACGGTTTGTGCGCCAACCGACTCTCTTACCTCTTTGTGACAATGCCAAATATTTTTCCAGCCAGATTCCGCAGAATTGCCGGACGCATACTCGCCGTGGTCGCATGGACTGCCATGGCAGTGTTGCTCGCCGGCGCCGCCGCCTTGATATGCACGGTAAAAATACTTAATCCCGACCGTCTCACTCCTTTGATCGAGCGGCTCGCCGAAAACAATCTCGACGCCGAACTGAAACTTGCCCGTGCCGAACTGGCTTTCAAACCCGCATTCCCGATTCTGAGGCTGCAGATCGACTCCCTTGCCCTGATTTCCCATGCATTCGCAGGACAGGACGCCAATACAGCTCTGCCTGCATATTCCGACTCGCTGCTGAGCTTCGACAGGCTGTCGGCATCGGTGGACATCGGCGCCATGCTGAGTCGTGGAGAGATTGCCCTGCACAGAGTGGAACTGTTGCGTCCGGCCATAAATATGGTTATCGACAACAGTGGCCGCGGAAACTTCGATATCTACAATGCTCCGGCCGACACAATTGCCGACACATCCGCACCTACAGCCATACCTCCGTTCTCCTTCCACCGCATAGCAATCGAGGAGCCAAGGGCATTCCGGTACTTCGACGCCCGCGACTCCACATCCGCTACCATTGTCCTCCTCCGCGAAATCAGCCTCGACGGGCATGCCTCGCCTGAATACGCATTGCGTGTCGACGGGCGCCTCGACAGCCCCGTGGCACGCCAGATAGTCGACCTCGACAATATACGCTTCGGACTCGACGGACGTGTGCACTGGAGTCCGCAGCAACCGACAGCCATAGCCCTGAAGGATTTCAGCCTGCGCGGCGCCTTTGTGGAGGCCACTGTGGATGCCGCTCTCGCTTTCGGCACAACACTGCGGGTCGATTCCGCACGCCTGGCCATGGCGCCAGTAGCCATCGACAGTATTCTGCAGCTTGTTCCCGACAGTATCCTGCGAAACATGGGACTAAGCCGCAGCGCCATCGCCACCGATGCCACAGCGGCTTTCGAGGCCCGGCTGACATCGCCGTTTATTCCCGCAGCCGACACCGTGCCTCAGCTTCGCGCACGCCTCAGCGTGCCGGAGTCGACCCTGCGCATAGAGCAGGCACACTTCCACAATCTTTCTCTGGAGGCTGTGGCAGAACTCCACGGCTCCGACTACGACCTTGCCACCGTGGAAATCGAGCGCTTCACTATTGCCGGACCTGCCACGGCACTGAGCTTCCGCGGCGAAGTCTCCAGGCTACTCTCCGACCCTGCCTTCGCCGGACACCTCGAAGGCAACGCCCGCCTGTCGGATCTTCCACCGCAACTCAAAGCAATGGCTCAAGGCGCTCTGTCCGGAAAGCTCGAAATTGATATCAACGCCCGCGGACGGCTCTCCATGCTCGAGATAGGAAAATTCCACGGACTCGATGTGCACGGTTCCCTGACAGGCCGCAACCTGTACTACCTCCAATCCGACACCTCCAAAATGGCGACAGTGAAGACAGTGACACTACGGTTCGGTTCACGGATACAGAGCCGCGACACCGCCTCGCATGCTCCGACTCTGGGCATGAGCCTTCAGCTCGATTCGGCACGGGCTCTTCTGTCGGGAGTGGGGCTGAACGTGAGCGGACTCACACTCGCTTTGGGAGTCGAGAACACCGGCATCGGCGGCGACACCACAGCCGTACGCCCGATGGGCGGCGGTATAAGAATCGACAGGATGAGCGTGCTTTCCATCACCGACAGCGCCGGCATGCGGCTGCGTGGTCTGAGCGGACATATAGGCCTCCGGCGCCATAAAGGCAACAGCCATGTGCCGGAAATTCTGCTCGGAGCAAGAATCGAACGGCTGGCTGCCGGCTCGCCTCTTGTGCGCTTCATGCTCGACAATGCCAATGTGGACGCCTCCACCTACATGCGCCCCGGAGTTATCGCCCGACGCCGCGAAATAAAACATATCTCCGACAGCATCGCTGCCCTCTACCCCACTCTTCCTCCCGATTCGGTGTATGCCCTGGCCATAGCCCAGAGGCGGCGCAGACCACACCGCAGACGCACCAGAACTGTAATCGACAACGCGAACAACGAAATCATCGACTGGGGCCTCACTAAAGGATTCCGCCGCTACCTCAACGAATGGCATCTCGAAGGAAACATAGCAACGAATCTGGCGCGGCTCTATACACCCTACTTTCCCATCCGAAACAGGATGGAACATCTGCAGGTGCACTTCAACAACGACTCCGTAACCATCGACAATGTGCGCTACAAGGCCGGCCACTCCGACCTCGCCATCGACGGAATCATCAGCGACATCCGCCGCAGCCTTGCCGGACGCAACCGCAATCCGCTGAAAGTGAACCTCAACATCTGCAGCGACACCATGGATGTGAACCAGCTTGCCGCGGCCGCTTTCGCCGGCGCCGCCTTTGCCGAACGGTTGCGGGCAGGCGAGGTGTCGCGCGGCACTTTCGACAACAACGACAGCTTCGACCGGGAATTCGCCGACGCAGTGGAAGGAACCGACACACTCGCCCCACTGCTCGTACCTGTCAACGTGGACGCAAGCATGAGCCTGGCCGCAAGCAACATCTACTATTCCGACCTGCACCTGACCGATATGTCGGGGCGCATACTGATGTTCGACGGCGCCGTGAATCTCAGCAACCTCACCGCCAGTTCCGATGCCGGAAATCTCGAGCTGGCCGCTCTGTACTCGGCTCCGCAAGCCTCGGAAATAAAATGCGGGCTGGGATTGAATCTAAAACGGTTCAACATCGAGCGCTTCCTCAGTCTGGTTCCCACAATCGATTCCATCATGCCGCTCATGCGCGATTTCAGCGGCACCATCAATGCCGATATCGCCGCCACGGTTGATATCGACAGCACCATGAATCTGGAACTGCCCACCCTCGATGCGGCAGTACACCTCAGCGGCGACTCTCTGGCATTCATCAACGCCGAAACATACCGCACAATCGGCAAATGGCTGCGCTTCCGCGACCGCGCCGACAACCGCATCGACCACATGAGCGTGCAACTGCTCGTCCGCGACAACCGGATGCAGATTTTCCCCTTCTCGTTCGATATCGACAGGTACAGGCTTGGTGTGGTAGGCTCCAACGACCTGGCGATGAACTTCGATTACCATATATCGGTTCTGAAATCGCCGTTGCCGTTCAAATTCGGCATAACAGTCAAAGGAAATCCCGATAAGTACAAAATACGTCTTGGCGGCGCCAAGTTCAAGCCCGGAATGGCGGTGGAAAGTGTCGGCATTGTCGACACCGTACGTGTGAACCTCGTGCGCCAGATTCAGAATGTATTCCGCCGCGGCGTGCGCCGCTCGCGTTTCGCACGTCTGCAGACCGACAAAATGGACGCAGCCGGCAACATAAGTCTCGGCAACGACACTTTGAGCCGCGCAGACTCTCTGGAACTTGTCCGGCAGGGCATGCTGCCCGACGTCCCCAACGACTCACTGAAATGACACTACACAACCTCCCCGACATAACAAAAGCCGTTCTCTTCGATATGGACGGCGTACTCTACGACTCCATGCCCGGCCACGCCAGGGCATGGATGGAAATGTGCCGCCGCGAAGGCCTGCATGCCGAATACGACGAATTTTTCGGCTACGAAGGCCGCACCGGAGCATCCACTATCGACATCCTCATCCGCAGGCAGTACGGCAGAGCCGCCACCCCTGAGGAACAGAAACGCCTGTATGCCATCAAAAGCGAAGTATTCGCCTCTTTCGGCCCGGCGCCGATTATGGCCGGCGCCACAGAAGCAGTCGCGGCCGTCGTTTCAGCCGGTGCAGTGCCCGTGCTGGTAACCGGAAGCGGACAGGCAAGTCTTCTGGAAAAACTCGAGAAAGACTTTCCCGGAGCATTTCCGGCCTCCCGCCGTGTAACAGCCCACGATGTGGTTCACGGGAAGCCGTCGCCCGAACCATTCCTCAAAGGATTGCTTAAAGGAGGTGTGGCTGCCTGCGAAGCCATAGCCATCGACAATGCTCCACTGGGTGTGGAATCGGCTTCGACAGCAGGCATCTACACAATCGGAGTCCTCACCGGCCCCCTGCCGCAGGGGTGTCTTTCGGCTGCCGGCGCCGATGAGGAAATAGCGTCGATGGACGCCTGCGCCGCCCGTCTTGCCGATATTCTGGGGCAATGAACACGGAACTGATTTTCAGCGCCGGACCAGGCCCGGCCTTCGACACCTTCTGCCAAGGCAGAAACTACGCGTCGGTGCACACGCTCACCGACAGCAACACAGCCACACTGGCACTACCCGTACTCGCAGCCTCCTCCACAATACTTGCCGAGGCACGCAACTGGACCATGCCTGCGGGAGAGGAGAACAAAAACCTCGCCACACTCTCGAATCTCTGGACGGAACTCGAAAGCGCAGGCGCCACACGGCGCTCACTGCTTGTTAACATCGGCGGAGGTGTCGTAACCGATCTTGGAGGCTTCGCTGCCGCCACCTTCAAGCGCGGAATGGACTATGTGAACATTCCCACAACAGTGCTCGGCGCAGTCGATGCCTCCTTCGGAGGAAAGACGGGAATAGATTTCGGTGGCCTCAAAAACCAGATAGGAACATTCGCCGCACCTGCAGCCACTATAATCTCCGATACGTTCTTCGCCACATTGCCCCCGGAACAGATACTATCGGGTTATGCGGAAATGCTCAAGCACGCCCTCCTCAGCAGCTCCGAAGCCACACACAAAGCCCTCGACTTCGACCCCGTTGCCGACCTCGCCTCCGGCAACATGCTACCGCTGCTGCGCAGCTCATGCAATGTGAAAGCGGGCATTGTCGCCGCCGACCCGCATGAAAAAGGCCTGCGCAAAAGCCTTAACCTCGGACACACTGCCGGACATGCGTTCGAGTCGCTGGCCATGCGCCGTGGCAAACCTATACCCCACGGCTACGCTGTAGCCTACGGCATGGTGGTGGCCCTTATTCTCTCGCACATGAAACTCGGCGTGGGCACCGGACTGCTCTATCCACTCGCGGCCTATGTACGCAGCCACTACGGCTCCCCCGGCATCAAATGCTCCGACTACCCCGAACTGCTCGGTTTCATGCACAGCGACAAAAAGAACACTGCGAAAAAGACCGTAAACTTCACCTTGCTGAAAAATGCCGGTGAGCCGGTTATCGACTGCGCCACCTCCGACAACGACATCCGCACCGCCCTCGACATCCTCACCGACCTTATTTAGAGAGGTCGTGTTTCATAATTGCAGTTGTTGTTATATCTTTGCGGTTGTATCAAACACGCTATAAAGATGGAACGGATATCTGGAATGACTCGCAAAGCTCTAAACAATGTACTTCGGGCATGCATTTTATCGGTAATATGTTCCATACCTGACAGCGTGCATGCCGCAGAACCTGTATTCGGCGTATATGCTTCCTTTATCGGAAACGGTTCCGCACACTCACTGGCATCGGAAGGGATGGCCTGGGGCTTCGGAGGCATGGTGGGTGGTGCCGTACGGATGCCATTATCATACGGATTCTATATCCAGGGAAATGCGGGCATAGGTTTCTGCGGCTCAAAATTCGACGGCATGGCCGACGAGCGGATAAACGGCAGGCAATACAACCGACTGCCTATCGACATCGACGCCCTTGCCGGTTGGGAATTTCCGGTCAGGGATTTCCATCTGGGAGTCTATGCCGGCACTGGCTTCAACGCCGATGCAGTGCGATATTTCAGCAGACCGGAAGTATCGGATATAGCAAGAAACATCCGCCACTGCGACGTTCTCGCACAAGGCGGCATAACATTCCGCCAGCAGAACGCCATGTGCGGCATATGGCTGAAATGCGGTCTTCTGCCTCAGTATTCATTGTCATCCACGAAGATGAACAACTACAGCGGCGGAGTGTCGTTCACCTGGTTCTTCAGAGAACCGTAAAGCACAACGCATATCAGGGCATAACTGACATTTCAGCCCAGCACGAGGTCGGCTATCTGCGAGGGTGTGGACACGATGTGGTCGGCATAGGCATCTTTCAGCTCTATTATGGAACGGAAGCCCCAGCTCACGCCCACACTTTCTATGCACGCCCGACGTGCTGTTTCCATGTCGACACCAGAGTCGCCGACATATAATGTATCGGCTTTCGGAGTCGGACACATCGACAGAGCCTTGAACACAATCGACGGATCCGGTTTGCGAGGCATTCCATCGGTATGGCCGAGGATGGCACGGAAATTACCTTCAGGAAAATAGTGGGAAACAATGATGTCGACAGCCTGCTGGTATTTGTTGGATGTAACAGCAAGATTGATGCCCCGCGCGGTGAAATCGGCAATCAGCTCCGGAATGCCCGGATATGGCTTCGTGGCGTCGCAGCAATGCCCGCTGTAATACTCGGTGAATACCGCCAGCACTTTAGCCACTGTTTCCTCGCTGCGTGCGTCGACGGGCAATGCGCGCTCGATAAGTTTTCTTACCCCGTTGCCTACCATGGCAGGATATGCCCAGTCGCCATGGGTGGGAAAGCCGGATTGTTCAAGCGCATGGTTTGTGGCGGCAGCAAGGTCGTCGATGGTATTCAGCAAAGTGCCGTCGAGGTCGAATATAACATAACTTTTCATGTCGTAAATCAGAACGGATAGCCCACGGCGAAATGGAAATTGGCGTCGCGTCCCCAATCGGGATGGAACAACGGCCATCGCTCCTGGTTCATTGCCGGATTGTGTGCTTTGAAGCCCAGGTCGAGGCGCAGGAGAAAATATGTGAAATCCAGTCGCAGACCGATACCGTAGGCCGCAGCTATTTCTTTGTAGAAGCTATTGAATCGGAACATGCCGCCCGGCTGGCTCGGATAGTCGCGGATGGTCCATATGTTGCCGGCATCGATGAACAGGGCACCTTCGAGCACCCAGAACAGCCGTGCGCGGTACTCCACACTCAGGTCGAGCCTTATGTCGCCGCACTGGTTTATGAAGTCAGTAACCGAGTTCCGGGCATCGTAGCTGCCCGGACCGAGGGTTCTCACACCCCACCCTCGCACTCCGTTGGCGCCTCCTGCATAGAAACGTTTTTCAAATGGCACCATGCCGGAGTTCCCGTAAGGATAGGCTATGCCGGCTCCTACATGGAAACTGAGCGAGTTGCGGCGGTCGAAATTCCGGGTAATTGTGTAGTCGGCCTCGGCCTTCACATACTGGGCGTATTGTATTCCCAGCACCTTGTACACTCCGTCGGAGCGTTTCTGTCCACAGAGGCTTGAAATCGCATACAGCAGATTGCCGGCAGTCTCGGCCGAAGCCCTCAGCGAGGTAACAACCGGCTGCAGTTCTGTTTTCCCAAAGGCTGTAGCCTGCGGAATGCGCCGGTTGGTATAGCTGTAGGTGTATCCCATGCGCATGATGAAGTGGTCCTCGTAGCTGTAGCGCAGCAGCGGATTGTCGGGCGCTATTTCGTCGAGGAAGTCGAGCGTAGAGCGAGGCATGCGCACGTAGTTGATGTCGATGAGGTCGTACGTCTGCCTGCGAACCCCGCCGTGGCGCTGCTGTTGCCATTTCCACTTCCAGGCGGCACCGGCAATCACACGGGTGTACTCGGGACGTTCCTGATAGTTGAACGACAGCGCGAACTCGGTACTGGCCAGAACCTTCTGTTTGAAACTTCTTGTGAGAAAAGGACAAACGAACTGCGGAAAAGTCAGCCCCACTTCTCCGGCGTATTCGGAATAGCGCTTGTTGACAAGCCCTTCCACCTTGCCGGAAAGACTCTCGTAGGAGGCCCGGAACTTCACGCCGAGTTGTTCTGAGCCTTTGGCAAGATTGCGATGCTGGTAGCCGAGGCCTATGCCGAAACCCAGATCGCCCTCGCTGTTCGTTCCTTCGAGTTCGGCGGTGATGCTCTGCTTTTTGTTTCTTGAGAGAAAAATGTAAGCGTCAAGCAGTCCCACATCGGCAACAGACCCTGCCGGGCGAAGCTCTATGTTGATGAATTTGACAATCGACAGGCGTCCGAGGGCTTCGTAGGTGCGTTCGACATCGTTGGCACGGTAAGGATCCCCGGGGCTGAAATAACACATCTGGTCGAGTAGCGACGGACGCAGATAACGGTCCTTACCGTAGATGAACGTCGAGCCGCGGTAATAGACAGTATCTGTCTGCGCCGCCGATGCCGGTCCCAGGTCGGTATCGATTACGAACGTAACATTCCGTACAATATAGTTTCTGTGCGGAATGCGCGTGGCCTCAGTGGCGGTTTCGGGCAAGGCGTCGATCACGTTCACGGTCAGCCCCACGAGTTTGCTGCCGGCCACGGTGTCGGCGGTGAAGTTCACACACTCACGCGAAAAACGGTAATAGCCGCTGTTCTGCAGCAGGCGCGTAATGCGGGTGCGCTCGCCGTCGAGGACGTTGCGGTCGAAGAAAATACCAGGCCGCAGGCTGCTCTGGTCGCGCGAATCCATTACCAGGCGCCGCACGGCAGTATCGGCAATGTTGTAGCCCACGCTCTCGATGCGGCGCGGCTCTCCGGGGACAATGGTGTATTTCACATGCATGCGCCGCCGGCGGGCATCGCCTATGGTATCGATAGCCACTTTCGCTTCCATGTAGCCCTTGTTGACCAGAGCCTGTTGCAGTTGCCGGCGCGAGCCTTCTGTCAGCTCGGAGCTATAAATCACCGGAGGCTGCCCCACCCGGCGCAACCACTTGTTGTACCATTTGGTGGAATCCTTTCCCGACAGGCTGTAGGCTCCGAGCGAAAGCTTGGCGAACCCGAGCACCTTATGGTTGGGATGCTGGCGGAGGAAATTGGACAGCTCGGTGCGGTCGATATCCTCGTTGTCGCCATCGATGGCAATGCTTACCTTATCCAGAAGATACTGTCCCTCGGGCACGTGCTTCACCGACGAGCATCCCGACGCAAGCAGGAGCACGGCAAAAAGCGCAACCGAGGCGACAACCTTGGACATGGATTGCATAAACACAGTCATCAGAGTGCAAAAGGCAGGGCGGAATGCCGGGCGACATTCCGCCCTGCGGGCAGTTGTTAAGGTTTTACAGGCCTCTGCCGTGACAGTTCTTGAACTTCTTTCCCGAGCCGCACGGGCAGGGGTCGTTGCGTCCGACCTTCGGCGCAGCCTTGGCTGGCATGGTCTTCTGCTGTTCGCCCTGCCTTGCCGAAGCGGCCTCCCGCTGCTCGCTGCTGCCGGGAAGCTCCTCTTTGGTCTCGCGGTAGTTCTGGCGGCGTGGCAGCTCGGCCTTGGTTTCCTTCAGCTCAGGCTCGGGCCTGGGCTGAGGTGCATCCTCGGGCTGTTCGGGAGCCGGTTCATGGGTGCGCACGGCAATCTGTCCGCGCATGAGCGCCGACACTGCCTTCACGTTGAGTTCGCTGAGCATATTCTCGAAGAGGTGGAACGACTCAACCTTGTATATCACCAGCGGGTCTTTCTGCTCGTAGGCAGCGTTCTGAACCGACTGGCGCAGCTGGTCGAGTTCGCGCAGGTGCTCTTTCCACAGCTCGTCGATTGTTACCAGCATCAGCGCCTTGTGCCATTCCTTTATGATATTCCTGCATTCCGACTCCACTGCGGCGCGGAGGTCGACACGAAGATTGAACACACGCTTTCCGTCGGTGATTGGCACCAGCACAAGGCCGTCGTAGTCGGTTGTCTCGGCCATACGGGAAAGAATGGGCAGAGCGATTTCGCGGATACGCTCGCTCTTACGGTCGAGAGCGGCCACCGCGGCATCATGCAGTCGTTCTACCTTTTCCTCGCGCGACATGTTGGCATATTCGCTTTCGGTGAAGGGAGCCTCTATGGCCAGCACGCGGAAGAGTTCGGTGCACAGGTCGGGATATGCGTTGGCGGCCTCGTTGCTCATTACGATGTTTTCCACAGTATCGTAGAGCATATTGAGAATGTCGACACCTATTCTTTCGCCGAGTACTGCGTGGCGGCGACGCTCATAGATGTAGCTTCGCTGCTTGTTCATCACGTCGTCGAACTCGAGGAGACGCTTGCGGATGCCGAAGTTGTTTTCCTCCACACGTTTCTGGGCTTTCTCGATGGCGTTGTTCACCATCGAGTGCTCAATCATCTCATCTTCCTTGAGTCCGAGGCTGTCGAGCATCTTGACAACACGGTCGGAAGCGAACATTCGCATGAGCGAGTCCTCGAACGACACGAAGAACACCGAGGAACCCGGGTCGCCCTGGCGACCGGAGCGGCCGCGCAGCTGGCGGTCGACACGGCGGCTTTCGTGGCGTTCCGTACCTATAATCGCCAGACCACCGGCTTCGCGCACTTCGGGAGTGAGCTTGATGTCGGTGCCTCGACCTGCCATGTTGGTGGCGATTGTAACGGCGCCCTTGCGGCCTGCCAATGCCACAACCTCGGCCTCACGCTGGTGGAGTTTGGCATTGAGCACCTGATGCGGAATTTTCTGCATCTGCAGCATTTTGGAGAGCAGTTCCGAGATTTCCACACTCGTGGTGCCCACCAGAACCGGACGACCGGCGTTCACCAGGGTTACAATCTCCTCGATAACTGCACGGTATTTGGCTTTCTTGGTGCGGTACACGCGGTCGTTGAGGTCGAAGCGCGCAATCGGACGGTTTGTCGGGATAGTCACCACATCGAGCTTGTAGATGTCCCAGAACTCGCCGGCCTCGGTTATGGCGGTACCGGTCATGCCGGCGAGCTTGTGGTACATGCGGAAGTAGTTCTGCAGTGTGATGGTGGCGAAAGTCTGTGTGGCGGCCTCCACCTTCACACCTTCCTTGGCTTCGATGGCCTGGTGCAGACCGTCGGAATAGCGGCGTCCTTCCATGATGCGGCCGGTCTGCTCGTCGACGATTTTTATCTTGTTATCGTCGATAACATATTCGATGTCGCGGTCGAAAAGAGTGTATGCCTTCAACAGCTGTGTGACTGTGTGCACACGTTCGCTCTTCACGGCATATTCGGCCATAAGCGCATCCTTCCTGTTCTGCTTCTCCACAGGGTCGGCGATATGTTCCAGTTCGCTGAGCTGTGCGGCGATATCGGGCAGGACAAAGAATGTGGGGTCCTGGCTATGGCCTGTGAGTTCATCGATGCCCTTGTCGGTGAGTTCCACCGAACGGTTCTTTTCGTCGATCACAAAATACAGAGGATCGGTTATGAATGGCATCTCGCGGGAGTTGTCCTGCAGGTAGTGGCCTTCGGTCTGCAGAAGCAGATTCCTCATGCCTTCCTGGCTAAGGAAACGAATCAGAGCGCTGTTCTTCGGCAGACCCTTGAAAGCGCGGAACAGAAGTATGGCGCCTTCTTTCTGCGTCTCCTTGTCTTCGGAGGCCAGTTTGGTTTTGGCCTCGGCAAGGATTCCGGTAACCAGACGCTGCTGGGCCTTGACCACTTTCTCCACATTGGCCTTGTACTCGTTGAAGAGCTGGTCGTCGCCGCGCGGCACCGGGCCGGATATGATGAGAGGAGTACGGGCGTCGTCGATAAGCACGGAGTCGACCTCGTCGACGATTGCATAGTAGTGTTTACGCTGCACCAGGTCAAGCGGATTCATGGCCATGTTGTCGCGCAGATAGTCGAAGCCGAATTCGTTGTTGGTGCCGTATGTGATGTCGCACTCGTAGGCCTTGCGGCGTTCGGGTGAGTTTGGTTCGGTTTTGTCGATGCAGTCCACACTCGAGCCGTGGAACATGTACAGCGGGCCCATCCATTCGGAGTCTCGCTTGGCGAGATAGTCGTTGACAGTTACCACATGCACGCCTCTCTTCGCCAGCGATCGCAGGAATACCGGCAATGTAGCCACCAGTGTCTTGCCTTCGCCGGTTGCCATTTCGGCAATCTTGCCCTGGTGCAGGACGATGCCACCGATTAGCTGCACATCGTAGTGCGCCATGTCCCATTTTATCTCGTTGCCGCCTGCCATCCAGTGGTTTTTCCAGATAGCCTTGTCGCCTTCGATGGTCACGAACTGGTGGCCGGTGCCGGCAAGTTCGCGGTCGAAATCGGTTGCGGTGACTGTCACGGTTTCGTTTGCTGCGAAGCGGGCGGCGGTCTCGCGCATTACGGCGAATACGATGGGAAGGTGCGAGTTGAGCTGGTCCTCGAGGATGTCGAGTATCTTCTTCTCGTGCTCGTCGATTTTGTCCCACACGGGCTGGCGTTTGTCGAACGGCAGCGATTCGACATCCTTGCGCAGTTTGTCAATCTGCTCCTGGTCGTTGGCTGTGGCCTTTGCTATATCGGCTCTTACGCTATCTATCTGTGCGCGCAGCTGGTCGAGGTCCATCTGCGCCACCTTGGGCATCTCCTGTTTTATTTTGTCGAGAATCGGGCGAATGGCCTTGAGGTCGCGGCTGCTCTTATCGCCGAAGATTTTCTTTATGATATTGCTGAATGACATTATGTTGTGGTCTTTTTTTCTTATTATGTGAGAATACACTCTCCAGCCTTTTGTGGCTCAGCGGAGACTTATCGGCATGGTCTCGGCGCCATTGGGCGAGCGTATCCTTAGCACGCGGGCCACTGTAGGTGCTATGGCACGCGCGTCGGCGGGGACGTCGATGCGGCGGGCTTCCAGCTGCGGAGCTACAATGAAAAACGGGGCCGCAGAACTTCCCGCGCGTCTTGTGTAACGCGGAGTGTCGGCTCCGGTGCCTGGGCTTTCGAAATCGTCGACAATCTCAAAACCTGGAGCGACCACCAGTGTCACTTCAGGAGCCGTGGGCATGAAGGTGTTGCGCCGCAGGCTCATGGCATTTTCTCCGGCCCGTCCTGCGGCGATGTCGCCGGCTGTATATGCACGGTCCACACCTGTCATACGGCGCAGAAATGCTGCGGCATCGCTGCTCACAGCCTCGATGTCGAGGTTCCGCTCCTTCAGCAGGCGCTGGTTGAGGTATAGTCTGCCGCCATGGAATCCGGCCACGTAGTCACCGTTTCCATGGATAGCCATAAGATATATGTTGAGCAGCGAGGCTGCGCGGCGTGTCGAGAACTCACCTGCCGGAACCCTCCATTTAGGGTCGTCGCGGGGTGTCTGCGGCGGTGCCGGAGTACCGGCGAGATATATCAGGGTGTGGTCGAGACCGACGGTTCGGTCTATGGCATTGAAGAGCTGTTCAATATTGCGGTCCAGGCGCAGATAGGCGTCCTGCTGCTCGAGCCTCCGGTCGGCGCTGCGCCCGTAGGGATATGTCACCAGGGAGTACCCAAGCTGCAGGGCATCAATGCCCTCCTCGGCACTTCCGACGCGGCTTGCGTTCAGAAGTTCGGTTGCCACTGCGGTAACTTCGCTGTTCGCCAACGGCGAGGCGGCGAATTTTTCTATCCGCCGGCTGTCGGAACGCGGAAACACGTAGCGGAAAGCATAGCGCGAAAGATGCTCGGGCAGTCCCACATATTTGCCGGGGTCCTCCAGAGGCGCCCAGCTGGCGGTGTCGAGCCTGGCCACAAGCGGCCGTGTGCGGTTGCGGCTGGCGATAGCCGCGGGCATATCGCGGTAGTATGTCGAAGATGCCCAGTTACCTGTAGCCCTGTCGAGCCACAAGGCCACGTTGCCGCTGTGTCCCGCAAGCGCTATTGCAGCTCCGGGCTCCACGGCCACGGAGTAAGCGGAGTTTATTCCTGCGCCTGCGATAAGAAGCTCGTCGGTGATTGTGCTCACCTTCAGCGCCGAAGGCGAATAGGCCGCTGTGGTGAAGTTGCCCATGGCTTCCTTGTCGGCATAGACATGGACAGGCAGGAGCCGGTCACGGTCGAAATGCGATTCGGCATCGACCCCATTCAGAGCCGGCTGCGCTCCGCTCACCAGCAAAGCCGTAGCGGAAGTGGCATCGAGTTGCGTTCCGAAATCGGCCTGCGGCAGGTACACACCGTTCCGGTAAAGGTAGCGGAAGCCACCCTCGCCAAAGCTTTCGCGCAACATCTCCAGGGAACCGTCGTCGAGTCCTTCCACGACAATTCCCAGCAGCAGCTTGATCTGCGGAGCCTGCGCTGTCTGCGCCGACGCCTGCATTGGCGCCGTTGCGGCGGCAAGTCCCAGGAGCAAGCCCTGAAACAGCCCTGAGCGATGTGTTATTTTATTGGATGACAATTTCTTTTATATAGATATAGATACAAGCCCGAACGCAGAAGGTCGGCGGCTGCCAGCGGTATGAACGCGACATTCGCGCTTTGCCGGAGCCATGGCCAGGCCACTGCGAGGGCTATCAATACCGCAAAGTTAATAAAATGATAACAAACGAGCGCCTTTTCAGCCCTTTTAATCCATACCAGTACCGCAGCCACCAGGCAGAAAGGATTCAGCCACGCATACAGCCAGTTGGGAGAGGTGGCCTCATGCACCGATACAAATATGAGGAATGTCAGCAACAAGCCGGCCAGACCGAAAATTCCGAACAGTGATGAATCGAACAGCTTTGACACTCTGCAACGACGGATGTCGCGCACAGTTATAACAACCGTGAGGACAAAAAGTGCGATTGCCGCCGCCAAAGGCGTGGCATACCACGGCGTGGGCGCTTCGACTGCAGCATCGGGAGCAAAGGGAGTGACAACGATGAGGGAATCGGCAAGCGGCCGGCCCGCCACAGTTGCCAACGGCAGCATTCTGGCCAGTTCGGCGGGAGCGAACGCGCACATACGACGGCTTATACTCCGGTCGATTCCCGAACCGAGCGCCAGATCGATACCGAACTGATACCACGGATAGTTGGAATGGTAATGGCGCATTATGTTGCGGAAAGTGATTCCGGGCATGCTGTTGCTTTCGAAAGGTGCGGGCGCGAGTCTTATGGTGTCGCCCAAGCTGCGCTCCACAGCCGCCAGCGGACGGGTGGCGCAGTTGTCCAGCACATAGTTGTAGCGATAGGTGCGGTAGGCAGGGTGAACATCGTGATTGAGATTAAGCAGCAGCCGGCGCTTCTGTTCGGCTGTCATATCCAGCCTGAGAGCTTCCACCCTCCGTCCTTCCGCCTCATAGCTCCGCAGAAAAAAGTCGAGTGGCATCGCCGCTGCCATATAGTCGGTTTCTCCTTTTACGAATCGCCAGAGGAAATTGGGCGAGTCGAAATCGAACACACCGTAATTGAACGCCGCCGAACGGCCGTCGGGGAGCACCACTGCCAGAGCGCTGTGGCCCTCGAGCTCATATACATTCCTGCCGGGAAAAACGCTCACAAAATACACCGCCGTGTCGGCTGCCGCCGGCAACATCGCCGCCGGCAAAGGCAATGCCGCCAGCAAAAGCATCAGAGCAGCGAGCAGGCGGGTCATCGTATTCCTATGAAACGGTGTGTCTGAAGCGACAGGCGCCAGTGCGGATGCTCAAGGATATAAGCTATCGTTTCTTCCACATTTGAACCGGAACATGGCTGGAGGAACCTCCGCGGAGTCTCGAACAGTCCTGCCACACTCTCCACATCCTGGTTCTGAAAAACGATTTTGAGCTCGTCGACGCGGTCGACGGCATATGGCGGCTCTTTGGGCGAGCATGTGACCCAGTCCACCTCGGGCGGCACGGGCAATGAGCCGTTTGTCTCCACCTGCACAAAAAAGCCGGATGCCTTCAGCACCCTCAGCAACGCGCTGTCGAGCTGCAGCAGAGGCTCGCCACCTGTGACCACCAGATGCCGCGCCGGAAATGCGGCGCATGCACAGGCTATCTCCCGGGCATCCATCATCGTGGCATGGCTGAAGTCGGTGTCGCAGAACGGGCATTTGCGGTTGCAGCCGCTGAAGCGCAGAAACACGGCAGGAGTTCCGGTGTGCCAACCTTCGCCCTGAAGCGAATAGAAAATCTCGTTTACTGCGTATTGTTTGTCGGGAACCATTTCTCAGTCGATACAATAGCTTGCCACATTTCCTTCGCTTTCCTGAACATCCACCCTGAAACAGTTGGCGATATTCTCGCAAAGATATCTGGCGAGATTTTCAGCCGTGGGGTTGAAGTCCACGGTATCGTTAAGCACCTTATGGTCGAATTTGCCGGCCACAAGTTCCTTGATTTCAGTAAAGTCAGTAACCATGCCGTTCGCGTTCAGCTCCTTGCTCCGGCAGTGCACGGTCACAATCCAGTTGTGGCCGTGCAGCGATGTGCATTTGCTGGGATAGTCGAGTTCGAGGCGGTGTGCCGCCGATATTTCCAGTCGTTTGGTGACAAAATACATGGTTCCCGCTGTCAGAATTTTTCGAGTTCCCCTCGCATTACCGCGGCTGCGGAATTAATTCCTTGCGCATCTTTACCTCCGGCCTGTGCGAATCCGGGCTGACCGCCGCCTCCGCCTTTGATTTCCTTTGCAGCCAGACGCACGATGGCTCCGGCATTGGCTCCTGCGGCGGCGATATCGTCGGTGAGAGCCACTGTAAGCAGCGGCTTGCCTGAAGGATCCACTGTGGCAGCACAGAAAGCCGTTGCCTTGGGCGAAAGGCTGCGCACGGCAAAAGCGATGTTCTTGACCATTTCCGGGAGACAGATACCTTCCATGGTAATTACGGAAGTGCCGGCGGCGGTGTGTGTGGCACGGTCGACAAGCTGGCGGGCACGCTCACGGGCACGTTCGGCCATATGCTCTTCAATCTGATGCTTCAGTTCGGCATTCTCGTTTATGAACTTCCTCACGGCACCCAAGAGATCGGGAACGTTGTTGAACATCGCCCCGACGGCTCTAAGTGTCTCTTCTGCCTTCTGTACGGCATCCTCGACAGTTTCGCCGGTAATCGCCTCGATGCGTCGGATGCCGGCGGCCACACTGCTTTCGCCCACAATCTTAATCATGCCGATGTTTCCGGTATTGGCAACATGCGTGCCGCCACAGAGTTCCACGGAATCACCATAGCGGATAACACGGACTTTATCGCCGTATTTCTCGCCGAACAGAGCCATGGCGCCCATCTCTCTGGCCTGGTCGATAGGCAGGTCGCGGTGTTCGTCGCGGGCAACTGCCTGGCGCACATTGCTGTTGGCAAGACGTTCCACCTGCGAAATCTGTTCGGGAGTGAGCTTCTGGAAATGCGAGAAGTCGAAACGCAGCACCTGGTCGCTCACAAACGAGCCTTTCTGTTCCACATGTGTTCCCAGCACCTGGCGCAGAGCCTGGTGCAGAAGGTGGGTGGCGCTGTGGTTGGCCTCGATGGCCCTGCGACGGGCGACATTGATTCGGGCGTCGAACAGTGCCTCGGGATTTGCAGGCAGTTTGTCGGTGATGTGCACAGCCACGCCATTCTCGCGCTTGGTGTCGCTGATTGCGATGCTTTCGCCGGTGGCGATGTCGGTAAGCGTTCCGGTGTCGCCGACCTGGCCGCCCATCTCGCCGTAGAAGGGAGTGCGGTCGAGAATAAGCTGGTAGAACTGGCGGTTTTTCTGTTTCACATGCCTGTAGCGCAGGATTCTTGCCTGCTCGGCAACACTGTCGTAGCCTGTGAACTGCTGCTCTCCTTCAGCCAGAATCACCCAGTCGCCGGCCTCGATGGCTGCCGCGGCACGGGCACGCTGTTTCTGCTGTGCCATTTCGCGGTCGAAGCCTTCCTGGTCGACGGTCATGCCGTAATCCTTAACGATAAGCATAGTAAGGTCCAGCGGGAATCCGTAGGTGTCGTAGAGGGTGAACGCCTTGTCGCCGGGGAACACGGTGCTGCCCTGGTCGCGGGCTGCGGCGCAGGCACCTTCGAGGAGCCGGATACCGTTTTCGAGAGTGCGCAGGAATGCGTCCTCCTCCTCCTTGATTACTCTCATGATGAGCTCCCTCTGCGCAGGCAGTTCGGGATATGCATCGCCCATGCTATCTATCAGAGTGTCGACAAGGCGATACATGAAGGCCTGTTTCTGCCCCAGGAAAGAATACGCATAACGCACGGCCCTGCGCAGAATGCGGCGAATCACATATCCGGCTTTCGCATTTCCGGGAAGCTGGGAATCGGCTATGGAGAAGGCTATCGTGCGGACGTGGTCGGCGATTACGCGCATAGCGACGTCGGTGGCGTTGTCGGCACCATATTTCTTGTCGGAGAGCTGGGCTATTTTGTCGATCAGCGGAGTGAATACGTCGGTATCGTAGTTTGAAGTCTTGCCCTGAAGCGCCATGCAGAGGCGTTCGAAGCCCATGCCTGTGTCGATAACCTTAGCCGGAAGCGCTTTCAGAGAACCGTCGGCACAGCGGTTGTACTGCATGAACACCAGATTCCAGATTTCTATCACCTGCGGATGATCCTTATTGACAAGTTCGGCGCCGTCGATCTGCTGGCGCTCGGCTTCGGAGCGAAGGTCGATATGAATCTCGGAGCAGGGACCGCAAGGACCGGTATCGCCCATTTCCCAGAAGTTATCGTGCTTGTTTCCGTTGAGGATATGGCTTTGCGGCAGGTGGCGGCTCCATATTCCTGCTGCCTCGTCGTCGCGCTCGAGTCCTTCGGAGGAAGCGCCCTCGAATACTGTGGCATACAGGCGTTCGGGATTCAGCCCGAGAACTTCGACAAGATATTCCCAGGCCATATCGATGGCCTTTTCCTTGAAGTAGTCGCCGAAGGACCAGTTTCCGAGCATCTCGAACATAGTGTGGTGGTAGGTATCGTGCCCCACCTCTTCAAGGTCGTTGTGCTTACCGCTTACTCGCAGGCACTTCTGCGAGTCGGCAACACGCTTCCACGATGGCGCTTTCTGACCCAGAATAATGTCCTTGAACTGGTTCATACCGGCATTGGTGAACATCAGGGTGGGGTCGTCCTTGATTACCATCGGCGCCGACGGCACGATATGGTGGTCTTTTGAAGCGAAAAAATCTTTGAACGACTGGCGTATTTCCTTAGCTGTAAGCATAATATCGCGTAGTGAGGAGTTTTTTAAACCAAGAATGGGCCTTTTCGCGGTTGCAGAAGCGGCCCAAAAGTATTAATTTTGCGCTGAAGCAGCCGCAAAATTAGTCGAAAATCCGCAGTTATGCAAATCAGCATTCCACGGAACTCCGAAGCTCCGGCAAGGCGGCGAAAACCCTTTCCACAGTGTCGACAAAAGTCTATTACCGATACAACAGTGTCACCGAGCAATACGAGCGTGTGTACCCCAGCCGCCGCCGGCGCATAACCATGGCGCTGCATCGCGGCATAATGTCGCTGCTTGCCGCCCTTGCCGTGGTGGCTCTGCTATACTCGGTTGTGGAACTTCCGCGTGAACGGCGCCTGCGGCGCGACAACGAACGACTTCGCGCCCAAGTGGATATTCTGGACCGCCGCGCCGACCAGGCCATAGCCGTGATGGAGGAAATGGCCGAGCGTGACAACAATTTCTACCGTGTGATGATGGGCTCCGAGCCGATGGGCAACGCCGCCCGCTATGCCGGACTCGAACGCCAGCGCAACTACGACCGTCTTGACTCGATGGCCGACCACAGGCTTGTGCAAGGGCTGTCGCTCAAGCTCGACCGCCTCGACCAGATGATTTTCTCGCAGAGCAGCTCTTTCGACTACCTCGCCGGCGAAACGCGGCGACAGCAGCAGCGCATATCGCACATTCCTGCCATACAGCCTGTCCCCGAGCGCTTTCTCCGTGCCATGGCCTCCGGCTACGGCGTACGCCACGACCCTATATACGGCACCACCAAATTCCACGAAGGCATGGACTTCTCCGCGCCGATAGGCACACCCGTGTATGCCACCGCCGACGGACGCGTGGCCACGGCATCATGGCAGGGACTTTATGGAAACCTGATTGAAATCGACCACGGCTTCAACTACCTCACCCGCTATGCCCACTTGTCGCGAATCGAAGTGCAACCGGGGCAGGAAGTACACCGTGGTGACCTCATAGGGCGCGTAGGCAACACCGGCAAGAGCACAGGCCCGCACCTCCACTACGAGGTGCGCCACCGCGGAGCTCCGCAGAACCCGGTGAACTATTATTTCTACGATCTCACCCCCGAGCAGTACGACCAGATTATCCGGATGGCAGAGAACGCCGGACACGTCATGGACTGACAGTATGGAAACATCGTCGCTGACAAAGAAATACTACACCATAGCCGATGTGTCGGAACTGCTCAACCTTCCGGCGTCGACATTGCGTTTCTGGGAAAAGGAATTCAGCCAGTTGCGCGTTCACCGCAGCGGCACACGACGTCGCATGTACACTCCAAAGGATGTGGAGCTGCTGGATCTCATCCGTTTTCTGGTGAAAGAACGCGGACTGAAAATCGATGCCGCCCGCGACTATATCCGCAACAACCGCGCCGACCTCGATTGCCGGCATGCTGTGGTGCGGCGCCTGCAGGCCATCCGTTCGCAACTCATGGATTTACTCACAGCACTGGACAAACGCCATTAGAATCCGGTCGAAATCAATCCTCCACAATTTTTTCCAATGCCTCTGAGTCGGCATCGTGCTCGTTGTTGCTCTCGCCGTCGTCGCGCGTCTCTATGTATATATTGTAGTACGACAGCAGCAGCGTGGTCAGCGGCAGGGCGACAATAAGGCCGATGAATCCCAGAAGGGTGCCCCATACCGACAGCGACAGCAGAATGACAGCCGGATTAAGCCCCATGGCCTTGCCCATGATGCGGGGTGTGAGAATAAGGTCCTGGATGCACTGCACAATAATGTAGACAGCCATACACGACCACCACAGCTGCCAGAAGTCGACACCGGTGTCGACGCTCGACACCAGACAGAGCAGCGTAGTGGGAATCAGCGATATTAGTTGCAGATACGGCACCATGTTCAGCAAACCGATGAAAAGTCCCATAACGACAGCCATAGGCAGCCCCACAATGGCAAGGCCTATGCAGAAAAGGATGCCCACTATAAAGGCCACCAGTGCCTGACCACGGAAATAGTGGTTCATGCTGGACTTGATGTCGCTGCCGATTTTGAAGAACGTGTCGCGGTACTTGGGAGGCACCAGATGCCTCGCCCCGCGCAACAGTCTTTCATAGTCGAGCATTATGAAGACTATATATAATAATGTGATGAACCAGTTGAAGACGCTCATCAGAAAGCCGAAACTACCCGAGATAACCCTGCCGGCAAAATCGGCGATATTGCCAAGATCCTCGCGTGTGAGCAGTCCGGCTATTTCCCGGAAGTCGATGTTCTGCTGTAGAAAAGCGTGCACTGCCGGCGGGATGAACGGAATATCGGAACCGGCATCGGCATAGCGCACTATGAAATCGGCCACCTGATGCATTTCCCTGACAACCGAGGGGACAATGAACACTCCTATGGCACACAGCACCAGGATTGTTTCAAACAGAGTCATCACAATCGGGAGCCAGCGCCCGCGCGCCCTGAGCAAGCGCTTGTTGTACTGCACGAACGGCTCCAGCAGGTAAGCCACCAGCCAGGCAATCAGAAACGGCAGAAGCACCGATTTGAGAATGTCGATAAGCCATACCGCCGCAAGCAGCGCCGCAATACTGAACAGGATGCGCACCACACGGTCGAAGGTAAATGGCCGCGGAACACCGTAGCCGGAACCCGCCGGATTATTGTTGTCTGTCATGATTGCCAAAGTTAGCACTTTTTTCCGTACTTTTGCTGCCATTAAGTGCCGTAAAATCCATATTATCGGCCTAACCCGCTACAAATCAACCATCAATGACCACTACCACAAAACCTGGTGCCTCCGGGGCTCTCAACGACAAAGCCTGGGCAAGATGGACGGCGCTGGCACTGCTGTCGCTGGCGATGTTCTGCTCCTATATTTTCATGGACATCCTGTCGCCTATCAAGGATTTGCTTCAGACCACCCGAGGCTGGGACTCCACAGCCTTCGGCACCATGCAGGGAGCCGAAACATTCCTCAACGTATTCATATTCTTCCTGATTTTCGCAGGAATCATTCTGGATAAGATGGGGGTGCGTTTCACAGCAGTGCTCTCGGGTGCTGTGATGCTTGTCGGCGCCACAGTGAACTGGTATGCCCTTACCGACACTTTCGAGGCCAGCGGACTTAAAGTATGGTTCGACAATCACCTTAACTATATTCCCGGCTTCGACGAACTCGGCATCTCGCCTTTCTATGAAGGCATGCCCGCATCCGCCAAATTCTCGGCCATAGGCTTCATGGTTTTCGGCTGCGGTGTGGAAATGGCCGGCATCACCGTCAGCCGAGGCATCGTCAAGTGGTTCAAGGGCCGCGAGATGGCTCTCGCTATGGGCTCGGAGATGGCCCTTGCCCGTCTGGGACTTGCCACAAGCATGATTTTCTCGCCCATGTTCGCATCCATGGGCGGCGACATCCAGGTATCGCGCTCCGTAGCCTTCGGTGTGCTGCTGCTGCTCATCGCCCTGATGATGTTCATAGTATATTTCTTCATGGACCGCAAACTCGACAGCCAGACTCATGCAGCAGAAGAGAAAGACGATCCCTTCCGCCTGCGCGACCTCGGCAAGATTCTCAGCAGCGCAGGCTTCTGGCTTGTGGCACTGCTTTGCGTGCTGTATTACTCGGCTATCTTCCCCTTCCAGAAATATGCGGTGAACATGTTGCAGTGTAACCTCACTCTCACACTTCCCGCCGCCGACTCCTTCTGGGCAGGAGAGACAGTGACCGTGCTCCAGTATATAGTGATGATTCTCGTTGCCGGCTTCGCTTTCGCCAGCAACTTCAGCAAGGTCAAGGCACTGCGTTTCACATTCCTTACTGTGGCCATAGTGTCGCTTGTGGGCTACTGCTATATGGGCTACATGCGCCAGTCGGCCGCAGCCATCTTCGCCGTGTTCCCCCTTCTGGCGGTAGGCATCACACCCATCCTCGGCAAATTCGTGGACTACAAAGGCAAGGCCGCCAGCATGCTGGTGATCGGCTCGCTGCTGCTGATAGCCTGCCACCTCACTTTCGCTTACATCCTTCCGATGTTCAAGGGCAGCCCCATCGGTGGTGTATGCGTGGCCTACGCCACAATTCTTGTGCTGGGAGCATCGTTCTCGCTGGTTCCCGCCTCGCTGTGGCCGAGCGTGCCCAAACTGGTGGATGCAAAAATCATAGGCTCGGCCTATGCTCTCATATTCTGGATTCAGAACATCGGTCTCTGGCTGTTCCCCATGCTTATCGGCAAAGTGCTCACTTCGAGCAATCCTGAAATTTCAGCAGCCCTCGCCGACGGCACAATGACCGAGGAAGTGGCCGCGGTGAGCTACAACTACACCGCTCCGCTGCTCATGCTCGCATGCCTCGGTGTGGCTGCCCTCCTCATCGGCCTGGCCCTCAAAGCCATCGACCGCAAGAAGCACCTTGGCCTTGAAGCCCCCAATGTGACCGGCACCGCTGTTGAGGAAGCCGAAATCGAAGGACAGGAAATCTGACTCCCTACGTGCTCGACAGACTCGAAACACTTCTGATCCAGGCCTCGGAGATTCTCTGCGGCTACCCGCTGTTCTTCCTGCTCATCGGCGGAGGTCTTTACCTGTTCCTGCGCTCGGGTGCGGTGAGCCTGCGTAGGCTGCCGGCCGCCCTGGCCGAACTACGCCGCAAACCCGAGCATAAGGGTGGAGGCCAGATTTCGTCGGTGCAGGCCCTGGCGGGCGTGGTTGCCGCCACTGTTGGCCTCGGCAATATCGCCGGCGTGGCCATCGCCCTGGTGATGGGCGGCCCTGGAGCGATATTCTGGATGTGGGTGAGCGCACTCGTGGGCATGGCCACCAAATACCACGAAGGTGTGCTGGCCATCATGTACAAAGGCCGCGACGACAAAGGCAATCCGCAAGGCGGCCCCATGCACATAATCGAACAAGGTCTCGGAAAGCGCTGGACCCCGATGGCCAGATTCTTCGCCATCGCCGGCATGTTCGGCACCCTGTGCATAATGAACGCCAACCAGCTCACAGAGGCCTTCATGACCAATTTCTCCACACCCGAAGGAATATCCGGCAGCGGATTCCTCGGCTCACTTGGCGGATTCACAGGGCTTGACAACGAACACACCCTGCGCCTGCTTTTCGGATGCGGCATCGCCGCCGTGGTGGCCGTGGTGATTCTTGGCGGCATCAGACGCATAGCCCGTGTGGCTTCGGTGATGGTTCCCTTCATGGTAGGGCTGTACTTCCTGATGGTGCTGTATATCATTCTGTCGAATCTCGGCGACGTGCCGGCGGTATTCGGCCGCATATTCAGCGAGGCATTCAATCTACGCGCAGGCATCGGCGCCCTGGCCGGCATAGCCCTTATCGGCGCACGGCGTGCGGCACTTGTCAACGATGCCGGCATAGGCACGGCCTCGATAATGCACGGCGCCTCCAGAAACGACCAGCCTGTCCGCGAAGGCCTCATAGCCATGCTCGGGCCGAGCATCGACAGCGGACTGGTGTGCACACTCACTGCCCTTGCCATCCTTCTGTGCGTGCCCGAGGTCGGTTCTTCGGAAGGAATACAGGGCCTGTCGATAGCCATGACAGCCTTTTCACGAGGCATTCCCGGAGGCCACTGGCTGTTGCTCTTCGTGGTGGTGTGCTTTGCAATGTCGTCGATGTTCTCCTATTCATTCTACGGAACCACCTGCGCGAACTATCTGTTCGGCACACGGCGCGGCAAGCTGTATGCCTACGTGTTTCTGGCCTCGCTGATAGTGTTCGCAATCGTGCCCATCGATGCCGCTGTCGCCGCCTGCGACCTTTTCTACGCGCTTATGGCTCTTCCCACCATGATAGCCGTGCTGCTGCTCAGCGGCAAGGTCCGCAAGGCTACTTCTGAATATTTCAACAAAAAACAGTCCGACAAATGATTTCTCAGTATATAACCTGGACCGCCGACCCTGTGATAATCGACAGCTTCGTTACCATACGCTGGTACGGGTTGATGTTCGCCATCGGATTCTGGGTAGGTTTCAACATTGTAGCAAAGATGTTCAAGCGCGAGGGCGCACCCGAACGCTGGCTTGGCATCCTTCTGATCTATGTAGGCGTAGCCACTATTGTCGGTGCCCGCCTGGGGCACGTGTTCTTTTACGCCTGGGATTACTACAGCGCCCATCCATGGAAAATCCTTGCCACCTGGGAGGGCGGCCTTGCCAGCCACGGCGGCGCCATAGGCATCATAATCGCCGTTATCCTATTTTCCATACTTGTTACAAAACGCAGTCCGCTGTGGACATTCGACCGCCTTACTGTGGCCATAGCCCTTGTCGGTGGCCTTATCAGGATAGGCAACCTCATGAACAGCGAGATTTTCGGCCACGCCACCACTCTGCCTTGGGGCTTCCGCTTCGTGAACTCACCGGAATGGCAGACAATGTTCGCTCCTGCAGCCTGCCACCCCACACAAATCTACGAGGCACTGTGCTACTTCGCATTGTTCGGCCTGATGATGTGGATGTACTGGCGGCGAAATTCCGGCGAACGCCCGGGACTTCTGTTCGGTACTTTCCTGATCGGCACTTTCCTGAGCCGCTTCCTTATTGAATTCATCAAGAACGACCAGGAGGCATTCGAGGCCACCATGACCCTCAACATGGGCCAGCTGCTCAGCATACCCTTTGTCCTGCTGGGCATCTACCTGATAATACGTGCTTTCCGCCGTCCCAGCCTGCATATTGAATACCCCAACGCCTTCGCTCCGGCGCAGAAACGATGAGATTCCTGTCGACAGCGCTCGCCCTTCTTCTGGTGCTTCTGTCGCTCCCCGGGGCACATGCCGCCACTCCCGTGCCCGACGATGAGGAAAACCCGCGCTTCCTCCTTGCTGGACAGGCCGACCAGGCTGTGGCCGAAGAACGCTACGACGATGCCGCCGCCCGGCTGCTCGAAGCAATCGGAATATGTCCCGACTGCCCCGACAACAGTCTTCTGCTCTCCAATCTCGGCATGGTGTATGCCTACGCCGGGCGCGACTCGCTGGCCCTGTCCACTCTTGACGAAGCTCTGCGGCTGTCGCCGGCACTGACCACCGCGAGATCCAACCGCGCCCGCCTGCTGCTGAAAATGGGTCGCGACAGGCAGGCCTACGACGACTTCGGCATAATCCTGAGCCGCGACTCGCTGGACTGCGACGCACGGTACTACCATGGCATGCTCGCCCTCTACAGCGGCCACGCCGATATAGCCGAGGCCGATTTCACAGTAATCCGCGACAGCCTTCCGATGTCCGACGACACCGCACGTGCGCTGTCGGCACTCTACGTGCGCACCGGTCGCGAGTCCCAGGCCATCCCATATCTGCTGCGGCTTACCGAAAACGAACCCGCCGCAGAATACTTCGCAACACTGGCCGGATGCTATCTGGCCAACGGAAAACTCTCCGATGCCTCCGAAACCCTCGGCAAAGCGTTCGCACAATTCCCCGACGACCCCGAGCTGTACTACTACCGGGCGTGGCTGAACCGCGACCTGTTCCGCACCGCCGAAGCTCGCCGCGACGCGCGCCAGGCCGTGAGCCTCGGTTTCCCGAAAGCCAAAGCCGACGCACTCTTCAAGCGCTGACAGCCCCTGCCGGCACAATCCAGTGTTGGCGGCACTGGATGCGGCAATTGATTATTCGCGGAAAAAATTGTAACTTTGTGCCGTTTTGCACTACAACAGGAAATACAAAGAAAAAAATCATAAAACATGAACGTTAGCTACGACAAAACCGGCAATCTCGAAGCCGTGATCAAAGTAGAACTCACTCCGGCCGACTACGCCGACAAAGTGACCAAAGAGCTCAAAAACATCGGCAAAACCAAAGATATTCCCGGCTTCCGCAAAGGCCATATCGACATCAACCAGCTGCGCAAGCGCTTCGGCACCGACGTGAAGGTGAAAGTGCTCAACGACCTCGCCATCGACGCTGTTCTCAAATATATCGAAGACAACAAACTCGATATCCTCGGCCAGCCCATCCCCGCCGAAGGCCACAACTTCAACCTCGACGACGACGATGTTGCCTTCGCCTACGAAATCGGCCTCGCTCCCGAGCTGAACATGGTGTTCGACCAGAGCGTCGAACTCGACTTCTACAACATCGCCGTGAGCGATGAGATGATCGACGAGCAGGAAGCCAACCTCCGCAACCAGGCAGGCTCGCAGGAACCCGCTCAGGAATATGCCGAGCGCGCACTTGTGAAAGGTTCCATCATGCAGCTCGACGCCGAAGGCAATGTACGTTCCGACGAGAAGGCGATTCAGGTTACCGATGGCATCGTGGCACCCTTCATGTTCAAGAACGCTGAGGTAGCCGCCAAATTCGAAGGCACCAAGGTGGGCGACAAGGTTGTGTTCAACCCCTTCGACACCTGCGACGGCAACGAAGCCGAAGTGGCATCCATGCTCCACATCGACCGCGACCGCGTAGAAGAGGCCCGCTGCAACTTCGAGATGAGCATCGCCGAATTCATCGTGCACAAGCCCGCCGAACAGAACCAGGAGTTCTACGACAAAGTGTTCGGTCCCGACACCGTACACAACGAAGAGGAATACCGCCAGCAGGTGCGCTCCATGATTGAACGCGCCCTGCAGCCCAACAGCCGCCAGCTCTTCGTGCGCACTGCCGAGGATTACCTCATGGAAACCTACGGCACCTCCATGGAACTCCCCGAAAAATTCCTGCGCCGCTTCATGATGCTCTCCGACAAGAACATCACAGAAGAGAATGTGGACGAAACCCTCCGCATGCAGATTCCCGGCATCAAGTGGGAAATGATAGAGAACAAGGCTGCCCATGTAATGGACATCAAGGTGAACGAAGACGACCTCAAGGCATTCGCCCGCGTATTCGCCATCCAGCAGCTCAACGAATACGGTATGGGCCAGATGGCCGAGCAGATGGCCGACTACTACGCCGACAACATGCTCAAGGACAAAGACCAGCGTCGCCGTCTCGCACATGAGGCATTCACCGCCAAGCTCTTCACTGCAATCCACAATGCAATAAAACTCAACGAGAAAACAGTAAGCATCGACGAGTTCCGCACCATCGTGGCTGCACTCAACAACGCCACCGGCGCCGAAGTGGCCGCCGAGGAAGAAGCCCAGCAGTAAGGCGACTGACATACAGGAAAACGCAGGCAGACGGCATTTAAGTCCGTATGCCTGCGTTTTTTATAATTTTTACACAAAATATTTGCAGAACCGGCGATTTGTAGCTAAATTCGTGGCATCCGGCTATCAGCCGGAATCACTGCCGATGCCATACAACTCGTTCTACAATTATCTTATTGCCGAACAGGCCCGCTCGCCGCACACGGTTGCCGCCTACCGCCGCGACGTAGAGGAATTCCGCAGTTTCATCACCGGACCTCTCGGCCATGCCGACGACAGGCCCGAAGGCATCAGCACAGTTGATATCCGCACCTGGGCGGCCACGCTGGCCGAACGCAATATTTCCACGGCCACGATAGTCCGCAAAATACAGAGCCTGCGGGCATTTTTCGGCTATCTGTGCCGCAAGCAAGGATTCACCTCAAACCCTGCGGCCGACATGGTCACACCACGCATTCCGCAGAATCTGCCGCATTTCCTGACCATCGACGAAAGCACCCGCACTTTCGACTCTCTTGTGGCCATTGCCATGTCGTCGGCCGATTTTGAAACAGTACGCGACTGCCTCATGGTGACCATGCTGTACACAACAGGCATCCGCGCTGCCGAACTCATGGGAATGGCGGATACCGATGTCGATACCTCCAGGTGTGAACTAAAAGTGCATGGAAAGCGTAATAAAGACAGACTGGTGCCTTTCGGACCGGAACTGGCGACACTCATAGAACACTACCGTCAGGTGCGCCGACAGCAATGTTCCCGGGCGGAAGCATTCCTTGTCCGACCCGACGGCCAACCCGTCTATTACCAACTGGTCTACCGAACAGTGAAACAGTATCTCCAGGGCACGAAAGTGAAAAGCAAAAGGCTGTCGCCTCATGTCCTGCGACACTCGTTCGCCACCGATATGCTGAACAACGGCGCCGATCTGCGGGCCGTTCAGGAACTCCTCGGCCATAAGAGCCTGACTACGACACAAAGGTACACCCACCTTTCCTACCGCGACCTACAACTCAATTACCAACTCGCGCACCCACGCGCGAACAACACTCACAAGAATGGAAGTTAACGTAAAGGCTATCCACTTCGAAGCCACCGGCAAACTCATCGAGTTCATCAACAAGAAAGCCGACCGCCTTGCCCGCCGTTTCGGCGCCATCACCGGTTTCGACGTAACTCTTAAGGTAATCAAGCCCGAAACAGCCAACAATAAAGACGTGCTGGTTCTGCTCACCACCGACGGCGGCGAACTGGTGGCTTCCAAAACCGCCGACACCTTCGAGGAAGCATACGACAAAGCTCTCGAGGCTCTCGAGCCACAACTTGAAAAGTTCAAGGAAAAGAAATAATTCACAAACCACACCCAAGGCTGCCGCCGGAGTTTTCCGGCGGCAGTTCATCAAAGAAATATGACAAAACCAATCATTGCCGCAACAATGCTGGCAGCAGCACTGTGTGCCTCCGCCGAACCTTACAAAATAATACTTCCCACAAGCCCCGACGACGAAGGAGCCATGGTACGCCTGGTAAACTACGACAGCGGCGCGACCATCGACAGCGTCCTGGCCGGTCCGCAGTCGGCCGTATTCACCGGCTCCATCGACGAGCCAGTACTTGCCCGCATAATGATGGAAGGACGCCGCAACCCGGTTTTCATTCTCGAAAGCGGCACAATCTCTTTCAGCCAGGCATCTCCCGGTGCATTCGGCACCATGCTCAACGACCAGCTCAAGGAATTCGGCGACAAGGCAGGTGAACTGGGACAGCAGTTCAACGCCGCCGGAAGCGCAGAAGAACGACAGGCGATATACGCCCGCTACCAGGCTCTCGGCGACAGCCTCCTCAACGCCAATTCCGACAATGCTCTGGGCTATTACGCCTTCCTCAACAACGACCTCAGCTCCATGAGCATCGACGAATTGAACGCTCTTCTGGAACGCTACCCGCAGTTCGCTGCCATGAACAAGGTGAAGAATATAGCTGAAACCGCCGTGCGCAGGCAGGCCACACAGCCCGGCGGCAAGTTCATCGACTTCGAAATCACCAACGACGGTGTCACCAAACGCCTCAGCGACTATGTAGGCAAAGGCAAATATGTGCTTGTCGACTTCTGGGCAAGCTGGTGCGGCCCCTGCATGCGCCAGCTGCCTGTGCTCAAGGATATATACAACAAATGGCACGACAGCGGCCTGGAAGTGCTCGGCGTAGCCGTCTGGGATCAGCCCGAAGACACCCGCCGCGCAATCACCGAACACGAACTTCCCTGGGACTGCATAATCAATGCCGGCAACATCCCCACCGACCTTTATGGAATCTCCGGAATTCCCTGCATAATCCTTTTCGGTCCTGACGGAACCATCATAAGCCGCGACAAGCAGGGCGATGAGCTGAAAGCTGACGTAGATGCCGCCATGGCCTCCGCCCGCCAGTAAGGGCGCTGCCACAGATGGGCAATTTCAACATCACCATTCTCGGCTGCGGCTCCGCCACGCCGACAGTGCGCCACATGCCATCGGCACAGGCGGTCGCCTATGGCGGCCGCCTGATGCTGATTGACTGCGGGGAAGGGACACAGCTTCAGCTGCGCCGTTTCGGCCTGCCCTTCTCCAGAATCACCGATATATTCATCTCCCACCTCCATGGCGACCATTTCCTGGGATTGCCCGGGCTGCTGTCCACCATGGCGCTCCACCAGAACGGAGGCACCGTGACTGTGCACACCTTCGCAGAAGGCGAACGCGTCCTGCGCCAGATTCTCAACGTGTTCTGCAAGGAGCTGAGCTTCGACCTGAAATTCGACATCATCGACCCCTCGTGCGAAGGAATACTGCTCGACGGCAAACACCTGTCGGTGGAAGCCTTCCCTCTGCGGCACCGCGTACCTTGTGCAGGATTCATTTTCCGTGAAAAACCCAAGCTCCGCCATATCGACGGAGCCGCCGCGCGCTTCATGGGCGTGCCGGTATGCGACATGCAGGCACTTCGCGAAGGCCACGACTGGACAGCCCCCGACGGCACTGTGGTTCCCAACGGACGCCTCACCACAGCACCTTCGCACGCGGCATCGTATGCCTACTGCTCCGACACGGCCTTCGCCGATTCAGTGGCGGAAGCCGTGCGCGGTGCCGACGTGCTGTACCACGAAGCCACCTATGGCGAGGCCGACTCGCACAAAGCCCGTCCTCGCGGACATTCCACGGCCGTGCAGGCTGCCACAATAGCCAAAGCCGCGGAAGTCGGACGGCTGGTCATTGGCCACTATTCGAGGGTTATCCGCGATGAGGAAGCTCTCGCCGACGAAGCGCGGGCTGTTTTTCCAGACACTGTGGCCGCCCGCGAAGGTATGGTAATCGAAATGAACAATCTGCGATGAACTCATTGTACGACTTCCACGACGAATACTACATGCGTCTTGCCCTGGACGAAGCCCGCGCCGCAGCCGACGAGGGAGAGATTCCCATCGGCGCCGTTGTGGTGGACTCCGCAGGCAACATAATAGGCCGCGGACACAACCGCACCGAAAGCCTGTGCGACGTAACCGCCCATGCCGAAATGCAGGCCATAAGCGCTGCCGCCACCACTCTCGGGGGAAAATATCTTGTAGGATGCACCCTCTACGTTACTGTGGAACCGTGCCCCATGTGTGCCGGAGCCATAGGCTGGAGCCAGCTGAGGCGTATCGTGACAGGCGCCCCTGATGCCAAACGTGGCTACAGCGTATTGCAACGCCCCGGCAAAAGCTTCTTCCACCCAAAGGCGACTGTCACTCAAGGTGTGCTCGAGGATGAGTGCGCCTCGCTGATGCGCGCCTTCTTTATACGCCGCCGATGAATACTCTGCCAGCCCACTCCTCCGAAGCTCTCCCGCCGATGCGCTTTCCCCTGGTGCTCATGCCGCAGTCGGTGTCGATTCTTACAGGAGGCCGATTATCAACCAGATTCAAACCTTGATATGCATTACTTCATAATTGCCGGAGAAGCATCCGGCGACCTCCACGGCGGAGCGCTGGCAACAGCACTGAAAACGCTCGACACCGGTGCCGTAATCACATTTATCGGCGGCAACGCCATGAGCGAAGCCGTGGGGGAAACTCCACTGCTCCACTGCCGCGACATGGCATTCATGGGCTTTGGAGAGGTTGTGCGCAATATCGGCAGGATTCAGTCCAACCTCCGTTTTGCGAAAGATTCGGTGCTCGCAGCGAAACCGGATGCCTTGATTCTTATTGACTATCCGAGCTTCAACCTCAAGGTGGCCGCAAAGGCCCACAAAGCCGGAATACCGGTGTATTATTTCATTCCGCCGAAAGTGTGGGCATGGAAGAAATGGCGTCTCGCCACCATGCGCAGGCTTGTGCGCCGTGTTCTGTCGATTCTGCCTTTCGAACCGGAATTCTACAAAGCCGAGGGAGCGGAAGCTGTGTATGTAGGCAATCCATCCGTTGCCGAAGTTGCCGCCGAGGTTGCCGCCGCCGACAGCCGGGATGTGTTTCTGGCGCGCCATAAGCTGCGCGACCGGCCACTTGTAGCGCTAATGCCCGGCAGCAGGCAGGCCGAAATCCGCGAAAATCTTCCCATAATGGCAGCAGCTGTGGACCGGTTTCCACAATACCGCGGAGTGATTATAGGCTCCTCCGACATACCCGACGCCCTCTATGCGCGCTATGGCGGCAGGCTGCCCATAGTGCGCGAACCGCATGCCGCCCGCATTCTGGTGCACTGCAGAGCCGCACTTGTAACATCGGGAACCGCGACACTCGAAACCGCGCTCGCCGGAGTGCCACAGGTTGCCATGTATCATGGCAACGGTTCGGAGATGATGTATAAAGTCATGAAACGGGTACTCACCATCCCATACGTGACCCTACCGAACCTGATAGCCAACCGCGATATAATTCCCGAACTCCTGCTGCACCAATGCACCGCCGATTCCGCCGCCGGGCATCTCGGCCCACTTTTACGTGACACCCCGGAGCGGAATGCCCAGCTACAAGGCTATAGCGAGATAAGCCGGATTCTCGGCACAGAAAACGCCGCAGACAATGCCGCGGCGCTTATAATAGAAGATCTCGAAAAAATCAGGAAATGGCGCTGACCATCAGCACTGAGGCCTGGGCCGCTATGCCTTCGGCACGCCCGGTGAATCCCAGTCCTTCCGTTGTCGTGGCCTTGATGCCGACTCTGTCGATGTCCACATCCAGATCCGCGGCCACATTTTTGCGCATGCTGTCGATATAAGGGCGCATTTTCGGACGCTGCGCAATGATGGTGATATCGGCATTACCGACCTTGTAACCCTTTTCCGCCGCCAATGCCACCACATGACGCAGGAGCACACGCGAATCGGCTCCGCGCCAGCGCTCGTCGGTATCGGGGAAATGCATTCCTATATCACCCAGAGCTATGGCGCCCAGGATTGCATCGGCCAAAGCATGGAGCGCCACATCGGCATCGCTGTGCCCGAGAAGTCCCAGCGGCGAAGGAATATCGACTCCACAGACAATGCAGGGACGGTTCTCTACCAGACGGTGAACGTCGAATCCGTTGCCAATTCTCATGTCGGCGAAATCCATTGTGTCACCTCCGCTTTCCAAGAAGGTCGCGCAGACCGTCCATATCGAATGTGAGAGTGAAACGCAGCGTCTGGTCCAGCGGCGAAGTCTGCGCCGTGGCCATCATGTACGATGCATCGAGGCGCACCACGTTCAGCGAAAAGCCTGCGCCCACACCGAGATACTGCCTGTTGCCTTTGAATTCATTCTCGTAGTAATATCCGGCACGCAGGAAAAACTGGTTGTTGTAGGCGTATTCGGCACCGAAGCTCACTGTAACCTCACGCAGCTCTTCCTTGAAGCCTCCGGGAGCATCGCTGAAACTCTTGAAGATGCCGGAAATGGGGCTCATGTTGCGCCAGTCCTCGAGTTTGGTTATGTATTCCTCCTCGCCTTCGATACCGTCGGCGAAGTCGCTCCGGCGGGGTTTCGTAGGCACAAGAAGCTTGTTAAGATCCAGCGAGAGAGCCAGTGTGTGGTAGTCGGCGAGCGGGAACATGAAAGTTGTACCCAGTTTGAGATTCGTGGGCAGGAAAGCGGGATTCTCGCCGCCGTCATAGCTCACCTTAGTGCCTATGTTGGAAATATTCCAACCCCACGACCACTGGCATTCGTTGCGCCCGATGATGGGATAGGTGGTATAATATCCGGAAATATCGGCCGAGAAAGCGGAGGCGCCTGTGTTCTGGTCGCCGGCATAGGATTCGGAGAATCCCAGCGCGGAATAAATGTAACGGAAAACGACACCCATGGAGAATTTCTCGGACAGCTTGCGGGAATAACCCACGTCGAACGACATCTCATAGGGGTTGATTGTCTGCCCGTCGACGCCACCTTCCTGGGAAGTGTTCACCTCACCCAGTGAGAAATAGCGCAGCGAGGCACTGATGGCCTGGTTGTCGGAACTGCCAATCTTGTAGTAGGCCGAAAGGTCGGCCAGAAATATATCGTTGACAAGTTTCCTGAGCCACGGGGTGTAGTTTAGCGACACTGCCGCCTGACTGTAGGCGAAAGCGTATTTCGAAGGATTCCAGAATTGCGAGTTGGCATCGGGATCAGTTGCGGCGCCAAGATCGCCCATCGAGGCGCCTCGGGCATCGGGTGCTATGCCCAGCGATGTCACACCCGTTTCCACGGGGTTGAATTCGTTTTTTCCGCTTTGCGCCGACATGTCGAATGCAGCAAGAACGGTGGCTGCGAGTAAAAATATAGGGAAAAGGCGTTTTCTCATAATATATATCGTGCACGACTAAGACACGCATTATAATAACTGAAAAAACGGCTCTTTATTGTCCGTGAATCCGACCTGGCTCGCGCCACAATTAACAATGGTATGGATTTCGAAAAACTCATAGACATTTACAAACTTGCGCACACTGTATTTAACACTTTTTAATCTTGTTAATATAAAAACAAGTTATATCTTTGCAACGCAAACGTAGCCAAAGCCGAGTATGGGCGAATTGTCGCCATATGTGAGATTAACAAAAAGCCTATTCCTATACTATGTGCTTAAGCGCGTTTTGTAAAACGGGCTCTTGCCTGCGACGGCGGAGTTCGGGTTCGGCATCTATATGTCGGACGTCTGGAATAGAATCATGGACATTAATAGTTGTTTTATAGATAATTGTGTATTAGAAACGGGTCGTCGCGAGACGCTCCGTTTTTAATTTTCACATTCAGGAAGCCCCCTGCCACCCGGCACCCAACTAACCGAGAGTCTGAGTTCCGCCTCCGTTCACCATAAGAACCTGCCCGCTCACCCACGACGATGCCGGGGCGGCGAAAAACAACACAGCCATTGCGATATCGCCGACTTCGCCAAGGCGTTTCAGCGGCGTGCCGGAAAGCATCCTGGCCTCGAGCTCAGGTGAAAGGATTGAAGCAAGGGCATGAGTCCGGGTCGCACCGGGGCCAACACTGTTAACCCTTATTCCCATGGGGCCGTAGTCGTAGGCAAGATTCGATGCCATGTGGTTGAGAGCAGCCTTGGACGATGCATAGATGGCCATACTGGCTTCACTGTTCACACTGCTCATGGAAGTTATATTCACAATTGAACCGTAGCCCGACTTCTGCATGTAGGGTGCGGCAAGGCGACACAGCGCCCAGGGCGCGAACACGTTGATGGCGTATATCTTTTCGACATACGACCTGTCGACTTCGAACGGATTCTCACGGCCTCCGCCGCCCATACCGGCATTATTCACAAGTATGTTAACGGTTCCGAATGTCGAGACCGCAAATTCTATCAGTGCCTCAAGGTCGGCGTCGACCAATACGTTGCATGCCGTAGCGGCAGCCGACCCGCCGAAAGCGCCGATGCTTTCGGCCACAGCACGCGCCTTATAGGCGTCGATGTCGCTTACAACAACACGTGCGCCCGCCGCGGCAAGAATACGCGCGACACCCTTGCCTATACCGTCGCCGGCTCCGGTCACCACCGCAACTTTGCCGCTGAGGTCAAACATTGATTCCACTTCCATATATAATTTTTTTGTGGTAAGTATAGTATATATGTTCCGGAATGCGAAAAAGTTGTATTCAGGGCATAAAAAAACCGGGAGGACGAATCCTCCCGGTTCAATATCTGTAGTTCAGCAGCTACAATCAGTCGATTTGTTCGTCGGCTTTGTAACCGCCCATTTCGCGGATAGCGTTCTTGAGCATCACATACTGCTGGAAGAGGTGGTTTACGGGCACTTCGTCCTTGGTGTAGTCGTGCATCGGGCTCTTGAGGAAGAAGCTCAGGAAGCGCTGGATGCCGTAGCGTCCGGCACGGGCTGCGAGGTCGCTCAGGAGCACCAGGTCGAGGCACAGAGGAGCGGCAAGGATGGAGTCGCGGCAGAGGAAGTTGATTTTAATCTGCATGGGGTAGCCCATCCAGCCGAAGATATCGATGTTGTCCCATCCCTCTTTGTTGTCGTTGCGCGGGGGATAGTAGTTGATGCGCACCTTGTGGTAGTAGTTGGTGTAGAGGTCGGGCTGTTCCTCCGGAACGAGGATGCTTTCCAGTGTGGAAAGTTTGCTCACTTCCTTAGTGCGGAAGTTTGCGGGTTCGTCGAGCACGAGACCGTCGCGGTTGCCGAGGATGTTGGTCGAGAACCA
>DKUJ01000023.1:0-5718 GCA_002490635.1 Porphyromonadaceae bacterium UBA7207 | reverse complement strand
CCGTCGCGGTTGCCGAGGATGTTTGTCGAGAACCATCCGGAGAGGCCGAGGCAACGGGTGCCGATGATGGGAGCGAAACCGGATTTAACCAGAGTCTGGCCGGTCTTGAAGTCCTTGCCGGCGATAGGCATTTTGGTTTTCTCGGCGAGTTCCCACATTGCGGGAATATCGACTGTGGTGTTGGGCGCGCCCATGATAAAAGGTGCACCTTCGGTGAGAGCTGCATAGGCGTAGCACATCGAGGGTGCGATGTGTTCGCGGTCGTCGGCTTTCATGGCAGCCTCGAGGGCTTCGAGTGTGTAGTGGATTTTCTCGTCGACGGGTACGTAAACTTCGGTGGAAGCAGCCCACAGCACAACAACACGATTGAGATTCTTCTCTGCCTTGAAGTTGCGGATATCCTCGCGGAGCTGTTCAACGAGTTCCCAACGGGTGCCCTTCTTCACGTTGTCGCCTTCGAGACGTTTTGCGTAGTTGTGGTCGAAAGCTGCGGTGAGGGGTTTGATGGCTTCGAGTTCCTCGCGGACGGGGTTAATGTCCTTTTCCTTGAGAACTTCAGCATTGATTGCGCTTTCGTATGCGTTTGCGGGATATACGTCCCATGCTGCGAACTCGATGTCGTTGAGGTCGGCCAGGGGAACGATGTCTTTGTAATGGAGGTACTTTTTGTCAGCGCCTTCACCTACACGCATTTTATCGTACTGGGTCATGGAACCTACGGGCTTAGCCAGGCCTTTACGGGCCATGAGCACGCCGGTCATGAATGTAGTGGTCACGGCTCCGAGGCCAACGACCATCACGCCGAGTTTCCCTTCTGCAGGTTTGGCTTTGAGATTGCTCATTTTCAAAGAATTAAGATGGTTTATTTTTGTTATATTTTTATTCTGAGATCAGAAAAGCGACAATCGGCTTCCTCTGCCGGGCGAGAAGGCCGTTTTCGGGCGCTAAATTAGAAATACTTTTGCAATTGCAAAAATATTAACACTATAAAGTTAGTAAACGCATGTTAAGACGGCCTAAAATATCGACTATACTGTTTTTATAGGTTAACAAAGCCGCCGATTCTGCATTTTCAAGTTAATTTTATTTAACCATCCTATTTCTTTTCCCTGAGCGCATAGGTCATCTGCCGGAGATATAGCCCGAGCCTATGCGGATCGCCTCCTCCATGTATCGCCTGCTCTTCTACGGTTATGGGCTTTCCTACAGAAATATGCATTGTCGATCCCTTCTTGCGAAACACTTCGGCAGGAAGGCGCAGCGAGCGTGCCGGCCAGCAGATATGTCCAAGCAGGTCGCACCACCAGCTGTTCTTGTCGTGGAAATATATAGGTATAACGGGAACCTTGGCCTTGGCTATAATCTGCAGCACGGATGCCTGCCACTCACGGTCCTGCAGGCCGTCGCTCCAGGTGGTCTTGCTCATGGCTCCCGCAGGGAAAAAACCCACCGGCTCGCCATCGCGCAGCTGCCTCAGGGCCTCGCGTATCCCGGCCACAGACACGGCTCGCCTGGCAGCATCGTTGCTTGCCCATGCGTCCACGGCAATGAAGTTCGGCCGCATAGCCGATATCTTGTTCAGTATCATGTTCACCATCACCTTGTAGTTAGGGCGGTGGCGTGTGATCAGGTAAATCAGCGCAATGCCGTCGAGTGCGCCCAGCGGGTGGTTGCTCACTGTTATGAACGCTCCCTGCGGCAGGTTTTCGAGAACATCGGTTCCGTCGACCCGCAGCTTGATTCCGAACTCGTCGAGCAGCAGCCGCTTCACGAATTCGGGCCCCGGAGTATCGCAGCATTTTCCATGCACTTCGTTCACCTTGTCTACCTCGAGCCACCGCAGAAGCGCGTCAGTGATTTTCGGATGGCCGTCGAGCGCAGGAATCATCTTGCGCAGGTCGTCATAGTTGAGTACATCGGGGCGAATATCGTTCTCCTGCATCGTAAGAGCGTTTTATTAATTTCAGTTCGAAGTGGATATATACCTGGCGTAACGTGCAATCCATGCCGCGAATGGCGGAATCTTCATAAGCACATATTCAAAGAGCAGGAAACCTGCGAGGGCGGTTCCTATTCCTGCCAGAACATCGATGATATAATGGTGGGATGTGTACACAGCGGTGAACCATATCCCCAGAGTAACTACGGCGAGGACAACTTTCCATGCCGATGAACTGCCGGAACGCATGGCATATATGAACGCCACAAGGGTGTAGGCGCTGTGCAGCGACGGCAAGGCGGCAAACACATTGGAATTGCGGGCATAGAGACCATCGAATATTCCAAGACCCGTCATCGCATCGAAAGCGCCCAGACCGGCGACTTCGCCACGTGTGCCCACCACGGCCTCGAAACCATGGCCGGCCACATACCACGGCGGCGCGGCGGGATGTATGTAGTATCCGGCGAATCCCAACAGATTGACAAGCAGGAACACCAGGGCGAAATGCAGATATGGTCCACGCCTGCCGGTAAAGTATAGCCACAGACCGAAGAAGATTGGCAGCGGCACCCAGCAGAGATAAAATATTCCGGCCATGAAGTCCATTACCACATTGCGGTGCAAGGCGAAGAACTCGTTGGGGGTCAACACCCCGGCTTCGGTGGAAATGCCGAAGAGACCCTTCTCGGCTCCATACAGGCCTGCGACATCCACGGGGTTCACAGTGTAATTGGGCACGATATTCATCCAGTCGTAGCTTATGCCGAAGATGAAAAACGGAGCCAACGCCACCGTGAGTCGTCTTGTGGCGCCATTTGCGAAGAACAACGCGAAAATCAGCAGAGCCATCACGGGATGCTCCGGGCGGAAGCCTACGAACGCGGCAGTCACAGCAAGCCACATAAGCAATGCGGCCACACATATCGCCGCCTGCCGACGGCTTGGGAAGTCTGTTTTCATTACTTTCTTTCGAGCTGCCTGCGGCAGTGCGCGATGCGTGCAAACGCTGTAAGATTGGCAAACACCGCTATTACACACATGGCTCCGAACAGAATCCAGTTAGGTTCGAAAGTGGACCCGGAAGCGAGCCCCATGCCCACGATACCGGTGGCCAGTGTTGAAAGGCTTGTCACCACCACACGCTCGGGGCGTTGCATGAAACCTATCTTACATTCGATATCCAGCCCTTCGGCTCTTGCCCGAACGTAGCTCACCATTATGCTACCTACCAGAGCGAGGAATGTTACCAGGGCGCCTGCGAAGCTGCCGCAGCCGATAAAATAATAGGCTATTCCGCCGAGTGTGAACAGCTCGCAGTAGCGGTCGAGCACGGAATCATACATGGCTCCGAAAGTCGAGGACATTCCCCCAAGACGGGCTACCTGCCCGTCGAGCATGTCGAAAAGTGAGAAACCTATTATCAGCGCTCCGGCCCATGTGAGCAACGCGTAGTCGACGCCTTTGCCGGAAATGACTCCATATCCTGCCATTACCAGAAGTACGGCACCGGCTACATTGCCAAGGAATCCGATTGTAGTGACCATGTTGGGGGTGACTCCCAGCCGAATCAACAGACGGACGAACGGGTTGATTACCAAATATATGCCCTGCTGGAGGTCGTCGCGTCGCTCCTTGGCACTCTGCTTAATGTTCATTGTTGTCATCGGGTATTTGACCAGCACCGTTGCGATGCTTTCTCAAGTCGAAGTAATCTATCAGTTTTAAGGCGCAGCTGTCGAATGCCACAGGCCGGTACACGAAATTGCGCTGCATGACAAAATTCCATGCCCACGACACTATAAGGCTGGTTATCAAAGTGGCAGCCGCGAAATATCCATCGGGACGGAAACCTATTGTCTCCAGAAAATGCCAGCGTGTGAAAACCTCAAAAAGCAGCTGAGTGCCCACCGAGTTGAATATCAGGCTGCCGGCCCATATCATAGCGTATTTCACCGCCACCGCCCTGGGGTCGACCTCGGAGGCATGGAACGTGAATCGGTAATTGATTATGCAATTCACAATTCCACCGGCCACACATCCTACAGCAGTTGCCACGAACGGCAGAAGGCCGACCCATGCGAAAAGCGCGAACCGCACTCCCATATCGACCCACGATGCCGCCTGCGACGAAGCTATGGAGCGCATGAAAGTGCACACCAGATTGTCGCTGTGGAGAGCTTTCTTGAGCAGTTTATGCATCGCTATAGCTGTTGTCAGAGTATGAAGTGATTGAGCACCAGCAGAATCACACATGAATATATCGCCGCCAGCACATCATCGGCCATCATTCCGTAGCCGCCCGGCAGTTTCTCAAGACTCCTTATGCCCAAAGGCTTGAAGATATCGAAGAAGCGGAAAAGCGCCAGCGAAATCAATATCTCCCACCAGTACTCTCCGGGGACGCAATACAGCGGCAGCATCGCTATGAGCTGCCCCACTGTTTCGTCGACACACGCTATAACAGGGTCCTTGCCCCAGTAGCGCTCGGCCACCGAGCTTGCCCATGTACCTGCCACCGCAAAAAAAAGCGCTCCGGCCGCGGTGCCTGCGAGAATTGCTCCCGGGGAAGCCAGCATGTACAGCGGCAGCCATATCAGCACCGCGAAAACGGCGCCCCATGTACCGGGAGCCACGGGCAGGAATCCGAAGCCGAACGATGTGGCTATAAGTTTCGGGAAGAGAGGAAATCGTTTGCCTTGTTGATTGTCTGTATCAGCCATTACCGTATCAGCTTTTTGCAAAATGTTCCTTAACGGCCGACATCACACATTTCGCGATGTATGGTGCGGCCTCGTTGCGGCATGGCGCGAAACTTGGCCAGTCGTCGAAATCGATAAGACGGATTGTACCGTCGGCATCCACAATAGCATCGCCGCCATAGATTTTCACATCAAGCGCCTCTGCGGCATCGCGGCAGATCTGGTGCAGACGGGCTTTGTCGTAGACTGTGGTGGCGGCAACCGGCTTGCTTGGCTCGCGGCTTTCGAAGGGCGCATAGCTGTAGAAGAACGGTGTGCCGGCAACGCCATAGAACTTGATAAGGTCGCCTTCGAGATGCCGGCTGATGACTGCTCGCTGGATGCCACGGAGGAAGTATTCCTGAAGCACCTCCTGGGCCTCATCGGCCTGGCGGACGTAGCTCACGTCTTCCTTATGCAGCGACTGATAGTCGGCACGCTTGATCCAGCACCTTGTGAAGCGTGCCTTGACAAAGGTGTCGCGCACAGCCTCGTCGGAATTCACCACAATACTGTCGGGAAATGGAATGCCCGAGCCAAGCAGAATGCGGGTGAGGCGCTCACGACCACAATTTTCGATACCATAGCCGGAATTAATCACCAAAGCACCGTCGTCCTCGATTTTCTGCAACAGTGAAATCGAGCGTTTCTCACGGCACATGTTAAGCACAATGCGCTCCTCAACCCCTTCGGCGATGAACTGTTCCTCGCTGTAGAGCCGCACTTCACAGCCGCGTTTGCGCAACTGTTCCGCCACAATGTTGAAAATTGCAGCATCACTACCTATGCGGTTGGGGGAAAACATGCCCGCTCGCATGATTCCGGCAATCTTGATTTCTGCCATGGCAAATGTGGTTGCTATTGGTTTAACCTTGCAAAGTTACATATTTTCTTCGAAAAACCAAGCCTTGAATCGGCTTACGCACATTCAGTATACACGGCTCTTTCATTTAAACTAAAATAAAAAGCATGACTTCCCCTACCCGGTTCATTGTGAATCGGGGAATATTCTGTGTCTGTCTGTCAACGAGTTAATCT
>DKUJ01000051.1 GCA_002490635.1 Porphyromonadaceae bacterium UBA7207 | reverse complement strand
CGGAAGGTTCCTGGCTTGAACTGTTCACCGGTGAGAAAACCCGCAAGATGTCGTTCTCTTCCAGCTACGACAGCTCGGCCGGCGGATATGTGTTCAAACCATACATACTGTTTGTATTCGGCTACGACGGCGAAACCACATCAGAGTTGTATATGTATCGTATCGACGCCGGGACAGGCGCTATGGAACAACTCAGGGGGCCGGGAATGTGATATAGCCGACCGCTTAACTGATTCAGGAGCCGCGCCTGCCAGCAGGAGCGGCTCTTTTTTGGTTTTTTTCGCCGGCCATTGGAGGAAATTTATTAATTTTGTAAAACTATAGTGATTTTAATCCTGCAGCTACATACGAAGAATCATGAATGAGGAAGCCTTAAGCCGCATGTACCTCAAGGAAACATCGTTCGGTTCCTTGATGCGCCGTCGTGTGTTCAACGTACTGCTTGTGGCTTCCCGCTACGATGCTTTCATGATGGAAGAAGACGGCAGGGTGGAGGAACAGCTCTACAACGAGTATGTCGCTCTGAATCTCAGCTCGCCGCCACGTGTAACCCGAGTGTCCACAATTGGCGAGGCGCTTCTGGCTATGCGTGCGAAGAGTTTCGATATAGTTATTGCCATGCCCGGCGGCGATATAGGCGAGACTTTCGACGGAGCCGCAGCCCTCAAGAACGAATTTCCGGCAGTTCCCATAGTCGTGTTAACCGCATTTTCGAAAGAAGTGTCGCGCAGGCTGAAGGAACAGGATATGAGCAAGGTGGACTTCGTGTTCAGCTGGCTGGGAAACATGGATCTCCTGCTGGCCATAATAAAGCTTATGGAGGACAGCCTGAACGCCGACGACATAACAGAAGTGGGCGTGCAGATGATTATGGTGGTGGAGGATTCGGTGCGCTTTTATTCTGCCGTACTGCCCCATATCTACCGCTTCCTGCTTACCCAGAGTGTGCTGTTCTCCACCGAGGCGCTCAACCAGCATGAGCGTATGCTGCGCATGCGCGGGCGCCCCAAGGTGATGCTCGCCCGAAACTACGAAGAGGCCACGGCTCTCTATCGCCGCTATGGCAGCAACATGCTCGGGGTAATCAGCGATGTGTCGTTCATGCACGGTGGCCGCAAGGACAGCGAGGCCGGTCTGGACCTGGCGCGGTGGATTCGCCGGCAGGATCCCTACTTGCCCATAATAATAGAGAGCAGCGAGAGCGCCAATGCAGCAAAAGTTGGCGATTTCGGAGGCGTGTTCGTGGACAAGAATTCCAAGAAGCTGGGTGTGGACCTCGGGCGCGCCATCATGGACAACTTCGGCTTCGGCAATTTTGTGGTGCGCGACCCCGCCGACGGACAGCCCATAATGACCATCCGCAACCTAAAGGAGATGCAGAAGGCCGTGTTCGATATTCCTGCCGCGGCACTCCTTGCACATGCCTCACGTAACGATATCTCCCGCTGGCTCTACAGCCGTGCGCTCTTCCCGATAGCCGATGTGGTGAGGCGCCACAAGTTCGACAGAATAGAGGAGGCGCCTGCAGTGAAGCGGCTGTTCTTCGACCTTATCGTGAAGTACCGCAAGATGAAGAACCGCGGCGTGGTGGCCGTGTTCGAGAAAGACCGTTTCGACCACTATTCCAACTTCGCGCGCATAGGCCAGGGCAGTCTTGGCGGCAAAGGGCGCGGCCTGGCGTTCGTGGATTCCATAATCAAGAAGAATCCCGTGTGCGACAATTTCGAAGGCCTGTCGATTTCCATTCCGCGCACCGTGGTTCTGTGCACCGACATTTTCGATGAGTTCATGGCTTCCAACGACCTCTATCCGCTGGCCCTGAGCGATGCTTCCGACGAAAACATTCTGGAGGCTTTTCTCGCCGCAGAGCTGCCCTCGAGGCTGGCAGAGGATTTCCTCGCTCTTTTCGAGGTTGTTGGCAGGCCGTTTGCCGTGCGCAGTTCCAGCCTGCTGGAAGATTCGCACTACCAGCCGTTCGCAGGCATATACGCCACATATATGGTGCCTTGGACCGCAGATCCCGTGCAGCGCCTTTCGTGGCTCGAGGATGCCATAAAAGGTGTGTATGCGTCGGTGTTCTTCAAGGCTTCGAAAAACTATATGACCGCCACCAGCAACGTTATCGACCAGGAGAAGATGGCGGTGATTATCCAGGAGGTTGTGGGCGAGGATTATGACGGTCTCTATTTCCCGACCTTCTCCGGCGTGGGGCGCTCGCTCAACTATTATCCGCTGGGCGACGAAAAGCCCGACGACGGAGTTGCCGAAGTGGCTGTCGGGCTCGGAAAATACATAGTCGACGGCGGACGCGGACTACGCTTCTCGCCGCGGTATCCCGCCCATGCACTTCAGACCTCGACACTCGATCTTGCCCTCCGCGACACACAGCGGCGGCTGTTCGCCCTACCCAACGGCGAGGGTGCCGAATTTGCAGCAAAGGTCGATGAGGGCGCTTCGCTGGAGGAGAAGGATGTGCAGGATTTTGCAGGCAAAGGCGCCTTGCGTTACACCGCCAGCACCTACGACGCTGCTGACAACATGCTTCGCGACAGCGACTTTGGTCGCGGCAGAAGGGTGATTACTTTCGCCAATATACTGCGCGACAAGGTGGTGCCGCTTGCCCCGGCCATCGATTTCATGCTCAGGCAGGGACAAAACGCGATGCAGCGCCCGGTGGAGATCGAGTTCGCCGGCAATGTTTTTCCCGTAGCCAACGGCGACGGTATCCGCGGAAACCTCTACTGGCTGCAGATACGGCCTATAATCGACAAGCGCAATCTGGTGAGCGACCAGGTGCTTGAGCTGCCCGACAGCCGCCTTATTGTGCGCAGCGGGCATGCGCTCGGAAACGGGATGGCAGAAGGCGTAAGCACTATAGTTTATGTGAAGCCGGCCTCTTTCGATTCGCTTCACACCGCCGAGATTGTGCCGGTGCTGCAGAAAATCAACGAGGACATGCGCCTTCGTGAAAAGAACTACGTCCTCATAGGTCCCGGACGATGGGGCTCGAGCGACCCTGCCCTCGGCATCCCTGTGCGTTGGGCCGATATTTCCCAGGCCCGTGTGGTTGTGGAAGCCGCCACCGGCAACTTCCGCGTGGAACCCAGCCAGGGTACTCATTTCTTCCAGAATCTTACCTCCCTTGGCGTAGGCTATCTCACGGTCGACCCTGGGGCGGACAGCGGCTTCTACGACAGCTCGTGGCTCGACGGTCTCGATGCCGTGTTCGACGACAAATATGTGAGAGTGATAGAATTTGCCGGATCATTGTCCATAGCCATCGACGGCCGCAGCGGCCGTGGCATAATTGAAAAACCATCCAATCCGATTCCATGAGTTTCTTCAGCAGCATGCGCCGCGCCTTAGGCTTCGGCGGTGACGACGACGACGATATAGATTACAGCATCGTTTCCACCGACGATGACGAAGCCGCCCCTCACGACGGAGCTTGCCCGGCAGGTGGCGAAAGTGCCAGGATACCTGACTCCATACAGTTCGAGCCTGCCATGCAGGAGTTGCTGCTGGATGGCATGCTGGCTGTTTTCAACGAATCTCTGCCGGCCTTTGTCGGCGAAAGCATCGACGGCGAACGCCAGCGCCAGGCATTGGCACGCCGCCTCGACCAGTCGGTGGCGGATTATCTCAAGGAACTCGAGGCACAGGCATTGAAGTTCGCCGAACAGAGACTCAAAGCCTCAGCCGATGCCGCTGTTGACGAGAGCGACCGCCTGCGCAAGGAGATGGAGCGGGTGGAGCAGCAGAAAAACACCCTTCGCGAGCAGCAGCTGAGTGCCGACCGTCGCCGCAGAGCGCTGTCCGACCGCGTGAACGATCTGGAAGCACAGGTCGCACGACTCGAATCGGAGCGTGAGCAGTTCGAGCTTGAAAACCGAAGTCTGCTCAACAAAGTGAAACTTGCCGACGTTCAACCCGGAATCATCGACGAACTTAAAGCAGAGATAGAGCGGCTGAAAGGAGCGCCGGCCGACAGTGCCGAAGAACTCGAACGCCTCGCCGCCGAGTGTGCGCAGGGAGCCACTCGGGTTGCGGAGCTCGAACAGGCTCAGGAAATGGCAAAGCAGATGTATAGCCAGTTGCAGGAAGAACTCACCGGCGAACGGGAGCGCCGGCGCAAAGCCGAGACCGACCTTGCCGAAAGTCTCCAGATTGTGAACTCCGTGCAGGAGGTCCAGAAGGCGATGGAGCAGGTGCAGTCCGTTATCGCCAAGCGCGACGAACGCATAGCCAGGCTTAAAACCAGCAACAAGAAGCTGAAGGATAGTCTTTCCGTGGCAATGAAAGAACTCGACGACCTGCGGCACAACGATTCCGGAAGTCTTTTTGCAATCGGCAAGGAGGAGATGGATAGTGCCGAGGAAGATTTCGAGACTCCAGGCTGGTTCGCATGCGATCCTTCGCCGGAGCTAACACCACGTCGCCCGGAGAATCCCGACTTCGGCTATGTGGAGCCGCCACGCCGTCCGCGCCAGCCGGATAGTGATGCGCAGACAACATTGTTCTGAAAAATTTGACTATAACGAAAAAAGAATCGGCCCCGGACGGGGCCGATTCTTTTTTCGTTGGCTTGACAGATTTTGTGTATTAGAACGACGGGATTTTAAGCGGTTTATCAGAAGTAGAAGCTCATGCTTTTGGGATAGAAAAGCATGGCTGCGCCTACCTCCTGGGCTGCGTTTTCGCCCATGCTGTTGGCTACTATCGCCAGAGCGAAACGCAGGGCGGCGCTGGGGCCGTTGCCGGTGATGAGGTTTTCGGTCGACATCACGGGTACATCTCTCATGATTGCTCCGTTTTCCTTGCACGGTCCTTCGAATCCAGGATAGCAGGTGGCTTCCTTGCCATTGAGCAGTCCCAGAGGTGCGAGTACCACGCCGGGGGCGGCGCAGATGGCCGCGATTTTACCCTTGTGAACTCTGAGCAGGTCGGAGAGGGCGTTGAACGAGTGGAGGTTTGAGGCTCCCGGCATGCCGCCGGGGCAGATCAGCCATTCGGAATCGGAGAAATCGGCCTCCTTGAAAGTAAGGTCGGTTTCTACAGTGATGCCGTGGGCGCCGGCGACAAGCTTGCTGTCGGTTATCGACACGCTTTTTATGTCCATTCCGGCACGGCGCATCACATCGATAACTGTCAGCGCCTCGATTTCCTCGAAGCCTTCGGCAAGAAAGATGAACGAACGATGCATAGGTTTCAGGGTTGTTTATTGGTTGGTCATTCTTTGGTGTATCAGTTGATAAAACAAGCGGCGTGGCGGATTGTTCACCGTGGCGATGTTTTTTTTGACTATATTTGGCAAAATCCAAAAAGCCGGACATTCGGCAACGTTCAGATAAATTTGGCACGACTCTCTACTTGTCCTTATCTTTGTATAAAAAATGCGCTATGGTAAAATTATGCCGTGTTGTTTCGATGCCGCTAATATCGGCATTAATTTTGATTTTTGCAAGTTGTGAGCGAAAATATTTTTCTTCTGATGGGGTAATCTGGGGTACAAGCTATCATATTGTGTATTCAGGCGACCGTCCGCTCGATGATTCGATTGCCGGTATAATGCGGCAAATCGATAACGAATTATCGATTTTCAATCCCATGTCGGAGGTCAGTGCTGTGAACGCATGCACCAGCGACAGTGTGGGCTTGCACTTCCGCAATGTGTTCGCCATAGCCAGGGAGGTGCACCGGCTCTCGGGAGGCAGCTACGATGTCAGTGTCGGTCCTCTGGCCGCACTTTGGGGCTTTGGCCCTTCAGGAGAGCAGGGCAGACCCGATTCCGCCGCCATTGCGGAGGCGCTGGATGCCGTGGGGCTCGGCAGCTGCAGCATCGCCGGTGGCATAGTGCACAAGAAGCGGGCCTCGACATGTTTCGATTTCTCTTCCGTGGCCAAGGGCTACGGAGTGAAGGCGATTGCCGACATGCTCGCCCGCAACGGATGCACCGATTTCATGGTGGAAGTCGGCGGTGAAGTGGAGCTCCAGGGTAAGAATCCGCGTGGCGACCGCTGGCGTATCCAGGTGGATGCCCCCGTGGGTGGCAATACCCATCAAAGGCATTCGGTACTTGCGCTCGGGCCGGAAAGGACAGCTGTGGCTTCCTCGGGAAACTACCGCAATGTAAGAACCGACTCGGCGGGGAATGTCTACGGCCACACCATCGACCCTGTGAGTGGCATGCCTGTGCAGACCGACGTTCTGGCGGCCACTGTTGTGGAAACAGACTGCGGATTTGCCGATGCTCTCGCTACAGCCTGCATGACCATGCCTGCCGCCGACGCCATTTCCATGCTGGAAGCCTGCGAGACCCCTGGCATGCTCATTGTCAGCTCCGGCGACACTATTGCCACAGTCGTCACCGCAAATTTCCCGGTGTTGGAATAAGGCCAAAAAAAATCGGTTGTCTCACGACACCCGACAGTCTTAAACCTTAAATCTAATACCATGAAAAACACAGTGCAAATAATTGCCTTTGTTTCTTACAAACAGCCAGGGCCCGTTAAAGGTTCATGTCACAACTGTGGCAAACATGTGAATTAACAAACAATAACACAAAGGCAGGCCTAAAATTTTGTAATTTTAGCCTGTCAAACCGAACCAATCATTGCACCGGGGCTGCTGAATCAGTTTTGGTGGTTGTTCAAATATATGAGTACAAGGATATTAGTAATAGACGACGAAGAGGCCGTTACCGAAATTCTTAAGTTCAACCTTGAAAAAGAGGGCTATGATGTCGACTGTGCCTATAGTGCCGAAGAGGCTTTGGACATGGATTTGGGGCTGTATCAACTGTTCATGGTGGACATAATGATGGATCAGCTCTCAGGTTACGATTTTGCAAAACGTGTGCGCAATGTAACCGAGACAGAGCAGACTCCCATACTTTTCTGTTCGGCGCTCACCGACGAGGATGCCGTTGTGAAGGGACTCAATATCGGCGCCGACGACTATGTGACCAAGCCTTTTGTCATCGGCGAGGTGCTTGCCCGCGTGCGCGCCATCCTTCGCCGCACCGGAGCGCAGTTCAAGCGCACTACCGCCGACATAGAAGCCGAACAGGGGATTTACGAGACCGACATCACTTTCAAGGGGCTGCGAATCGACCGCAACGACAAGGAATGTTATCTCGACAACGAGCCGGTGACACTGACACGTACCGAGTTCGACATCCTGTTGTTCTTCCTCACCCACCGCAACCGTATCTACAGCCGCGAGGAGATTATACGCAACGTATGGGGCGACGAAGTAGTGGTGTCGCAGCGTACCATTGACACAAACATTACTCGACTGCGAAAGAAGCTGGGCGATTACGACAAGTATATAATCACTCGTCAAGGCTTCGGATATGGTTTTAAGGAGAAGAATTAGCTATCAGTGGCGGATGTTCCTGCCTCTGGTGTCGGCTTTATGGCTGATGCTGATATGCATGGGCTTATGGACATTCTACAATAACCGCAATTACAAGGAAGCGCGCATCCGCGAGCAGCTCGATCTGGTCAACTCCCGTGTGCTGGCTTTCTATGACGACGAGAGCGGCGAGAGCAACATACGGCCATATCTCCGTTTTGTATATGACTACTACTACAGCAGTCCTCTGTACGACCGCATCCGTATCAGTGTGTACGAAGATCATAAGCTGGTTCAGGCCTATGGAGAACCTATAGAATTGACCAGTGAAGAACTCGACAGCGAGAGCGGTATTACCAGCAGCCCGGGAGTGACCACTTCGCCAATGATTGAGATTGACAGCGACAACAGCCGCAATTTCTATTATAAAGCCAACACCTCCAGCGACGGCAGGGCCACTGTAATCACTGTCCTGCCTATGGATGGCGATGTGTCCGAAGCCATAAGACCGGCCATCGGCGTGTTCGTGGGGCTTTTTCTGGTAGCGCTGACAATTACCATAATAGCCTTTTTCTTCACACGCCATTTCGGGAAGAACATCAAGTTGCTGCGCAGTTTCGCCGAGAAGGCGGCTTCCGACCCTAACTTTCTTCCGGCCACCGACTTCCCGCACGACGAGCTGGGCGACATAAACCGCCAGATTGTGCACATGTACAACGAGCGCAGCAAGGCCGTGCAGAAGCAGAAGCGCGAACATGCCGTGGCAATGCATGCCATAGAAGAAAAATCCCGTGCGAAAAGACAGCTGAGCAACAATATAAACCATGAGCTGCGAACGCCCATAGGAGTGATAAAGGGGTATCTCGACACCATAATCGAGAATCCCGACATGGACGGGAACACTCGCACGCATTTTATAAAGAAAGCACAGGAACACGCCAACCGTCTTGTCACTCTTATCGCCGATGTGTCTGCCATAACGCGTCTGGAAGAGGGCGGCGAGCTGATAAGCACCGAGGAACTGGATTTTCATGATGTAGCTTTCACAATATCCAACGATATCGAGGAGTCGGGCGTTCTCGGTTCAATGTCCTTCAACTTCGATGTGCCCCTCGACTGCAAGATCAATGGCAATTACAACCTGCTCACCGGCATGCTTATGAATCTCGCACGCAACGCCGCGGCCTACTCGAAGGGCGACATGTGCGAGCTTATATGCACCGGCGAGGACAAGGCTTTCTATTCTTTTGCTTTCCGCGACAACGGAAAGGGAGTGGGAGAGGAGCATATTCCTCATCTGTTCGACCGTTTCTATCGTGTGGATTCTGGTCGGGCACGCAAGGCCGGGGGCACCGGCCTCGGGCTTCCTATCGTGCAGAGCACTGTGATTGCCCATGGAGGTACAATAACTGTGGAGAACCGCCCCGAAGGAGGACTGTGTTTCCGTTTCAAACTTCCCAAGGCGAAGAACAAATGAGATTGTGGATTTTCTTGTGGGCTTGCGGCTTTGCAGCCGCAGCCGCAGCCGCCGATTTGCGGCATATAGGTCAGGAACTGCTTGCCGGGGAATGCATTGCCGGTAAATGCACATATGAGGTTTTGCTGCCGACCCTTCCCGACCCGGTGGAATATACTGTCGGTTTCCGCAGCCGCGCAACTGACAACGACACACTTAGTGTCTGCGATTATATCATAGAGTGGAAACTGCCTTCACCGGCGGGAGTATCGGAAGGTTTCTCGGCCTATTTCGGCGGCGACCACTACCGCTTTTCCGGCAGACGCCTGCAGGAGTACCACAGCGACCGCGACATGCAATCGATGGCTCCCGGCGGCGATTCTTACCGGGGTGTGCAGAATCAGGCGCAGTTCGTGGATCTGCTGCCGCAGAATCTTGGCAGGCTTTTTGTGGCCATGAGCGGCGACAGCGCTTATTCATATGATGTATCGCCGGTGAGAAGCGCCGGGCGCGATTGCCTGCGCATAAAGGGTGTCAGGCGTGTGGCAGGCTACGATGCGCAGGAATTCAGCTATGTGCTGGCAGCCGATACCTATGCGCCCATGGAAATGGAACTTGAAAACAACCCCGGGCAGGTGGGAGAGCAGACGGTTACAGTCCGGTTCTCAATGTCGGATACGGCCGCCGACTGCGATTTCACCCTCGAGGCACTGATGAAGCGACAGTCCGAGGCATTCGAGAAATTCCGCGACAGCAGCTTCTCGCTTGAGGAGCTTGTGGGCGAGCCATTGCCGGAAATAGCGTTGCCTACTGGCAACGGTGGCCATTATGTGCATCATCGCGGCGAGGCCATGCCGGCCACGACTGTCCTTGTTTTTCTGGAAAGCGGGCTTGGCTCGGCATCGGAGGTGGTGCAGGCAGTGCGGGATGCAATCGCTATGGTGCCTTCGGCAGCCGAGGTGGTATGGCTGTTTTCCGACCGTCGTGTCGACGATGTGGCCCCGCTGGTGGGCCGTGAGCTGCCAGGAGAGACCACCGTGCTGAACAGCGGCGAGGCTCTGCGTGATTGTGGGGTAGGGCAGGTGATGCCTGTGATTATCTTTGTTGGCGCCGACGGAAAAGTATGTGATTTCATTCGCGGAGCGAACCGCGACCTGCGTGCGGATGTTATACAGAAAGTAACTCTCGCAAGTGCGGGATAATTCAATATTCGCAGATGGAAACAATCTATTTCAAAGGAACTCCCTGCCACACCTACGGGAACATCCCCGCCGTGGGCACAAAAGCGCCGTGTTTCAACCTTGTCAATAAGGATCTGGCGGAAATAAGCTGCTCCGACTACACGGGAAAACGTGTGGTGCTCAATGTATTCCCCAGTCTCGACACTCCCGTGTGCGCCACCAGTGTGCGCAAGTTCAACCAGATGGCAGCCGCGATGGACAATACAGCGGTTGTGTGCGTGTCGATGGACCTTCCCTTTGCCGGGAAACGCTTCTGCACCACCGAAGGTATCGATAACGTGGAAGTGGCATCGGCTTTCCGCTCGCCCACTTTCGCGCAGCAGTACGGCCTGCAGATTGTCGACGGCCCCTTGGCCGGCCTCCTGGCGAGAGCCGTAATAGTAATTGATGAGAATCAGAAGGTTATATTCTCCGATCTTGTGGAGGAAATAACCAACGAACCCGACTACGAAGGCGCTCTGTCGGTGCTTAAGTGACAATGAATTATTTTTCGCCGCTTCTTTGAAGTGAGCGAAAAAATAGCTAATTTTGCGTTGTGAATATCACGGCGCGACATATAGCCTATCTTATGCCCCGCCGCCGGCTTTTGAAAGTCGACGGCCTGGGTGTGTTCGAGCGTGTCCTGCTCCCTGCGAGGCTTGCGGCCGATGGCATGAATATAGAGCCTCCATGTCCTGCCCTTATGTTCGAGCACGACGATGATGCCGTAGGTGAGGAAATAGCCCTCAGCATAGCGCGTGCAGAAAGAGTCGACACCGTACACGCCCGGGAAATCATTGTCCGCGATGTTGCCGAGATTCGCGATGGCATATGCCTCAACGGCAGCTATGTCCTGCCCGGCATAGGTTCGCTTATGGCGACTTCGACAGGCGGCATATCCTTTGAACAGGAGCGGAATTTTACTGACAACCTCGGCTACGGATGCTTGCCGGCAATGTCGCTGAAGCCGCTGGTTGCCGAGGCTGAGGCTCCTGCCGTCGACAGCATTTCCCATGCCATGGGACACCGGCCCCGCGGGCTGCGTATGGCGGCCAGAGCGGCCGCTGCTGTGGTGGGGTTCGCTGTTGTGGTGGCGCTTGTCGGAATCATCAACCGTTTCTCCGGCATGACTGCCGGCGATGCCAATCAGGCATCCATGACAGTGGAGGCAGCCACCCCTGTGGCCGACATTGCAAACGTCGGTGTTGCCGGAGCACCTCTGGTGCTGATTATGAATACCCCCGCCGACGGTGCTTCGGAAGCGAGGCGCAGGCCGGTTCCCATGCCGGATCCCGTAGGCGACGGTCCCTATTGTCTTGTAGTGGCCTCTCTGGCCTCGAGAAGCGATGCCGATGCTTTCGCCGCACAATATTCCTCGACAGACACGCCGCTGGCCGTGCTCGACAACGACGGCCGCTACCGCGTGTATGCCGTCAGTGGAAACGGAGCGGCGGAAGTGACCTCGAAAGCCCGCGAGGCCGGTCTGTACGATATTTTCCCTTCTGCCTGGGTCTGCCGCCGCTGACAAAGGCTCTTCCTGTGGGAAACCTTCCGGTGCGAAAACCGGACAAAAATTTCATAACCCCCGTAATACGATTTTTATGGAATCTCTGCATCAGTTATTTCTGATTCGCCATAGCATCCGCCGCTACACCGACCAGCCTGTAGCTGCCGATGATGTCAAGACCATTATAGAGGCGGCACTGTTGTCGCCCAGTTCCAAAAGCGCACGCCCCTGGCAGTTTGTGGTGGTGGAAGACAAGAACACCCTCGAGCAGCTGTCGCAGTGCAAGACTCACGGCACCGTGCCCGTGAAAGGATGTGCTTTCGCAGTGGTGGTTACCGCCGACCCCGGCCGCTCCGATGTGTATGTCGAAGACTCTACCGTAGCCGCCATCATGATGCATCTGCAGGCTGCCGACCTTGGAATAGGCTCGTGCTGGATTCAGGTGCGTGGCCGCAGCGATGCCACCGGAGAAGACTCCGAGCAGGTGGTGCGTGAACTGCTTGACATTCCTTCCCACATGGCCGTGGAATGCATAGTCACCTTCGGATATTCCGCCGAGAACCGGCGTCCGGTGGATCCGGCTAAACTGCTTTGGGAGAAAGTGCATATCGGCAAGTGGACAACACCTGCGGCAGAGTGAGCGCCGTGGAATCTGCTTCGGACAGTCCGGCGATAGCCGTTGTGGGCACAGGGCGCGTTGCCTCGGCACTTGTGAGAACTATCTCCGAGGGCGGTTTTTGCCGTTTGAGACAGTATGGCCGCAGTGGCGATGTGCTACCGCTCGGGCAGCTCGCACATGATGCCTCCGACGGCCTCGACGCTGTGGTGGTGGCTGTGGCCGACTCGGCCGTGGCCGCTGTGGCGGAGCAGCTGGGACGGCTGGAGGGAAATCCTTTGTGTGTGCACACTTCGGGGTCCGTCGACATGGGCGTTATGGCTCCGATGAGCAGCCGTATAGGTGTGCTTTATCCGCTGATGACTTTCAACCGCAGCACACCTGTCACCTGTGCCGATGTGCCGTTTTTCACCGAGGCCTGCGACTCCGCAGTTCTTGAGCGGGTCGATGCGCTGGCGGCTATGTTCTCGGCCATCGCACCGCGCCATGCCGATACAGCAGTCCGCCGCACCCTCCATCTGGCGGGAGTGTTCACCAATAATTTTGTGAACGTGCTACTCGAAAGCACCGAGCGGATTCTTGCCGCCGACGGTCTCACACTGGAATGCGTGCGCCCTCTTCTTGAGGCCACGGTGGCGAATGCCGTCGCCAGTGGGCCGCACGATTCGCAGACCGGCCCTGCCGTGCGTGGCGACAGAGCTACCATCGAGTTGCAGCTCGACTCTCTGCCTGCCGAACTCAAGGACGTGTACCGTTCGCTGACAACATTGATTGAAACCTATCATAGATGAGTCGAATAAATTACGATATTTCCCGTATCCGCGCCGTTGCCTTCGATGTCGACGGCGTGCTTTCTCCATCCACCGTGCCCATGGCCGACAACGGCGAGCCGCAGCGCATGGTGAACATAAAGGATGGCTATGCCCTGCAGTTGGCAGTGCGCAGCGGCCTGCATATAGCCATTATTTCCGGCGCCCGCACCGAAAACATCCGCGAACGCTACCGTATGCTCGGCATTGAGGATATCTATCTCGGCGCTTCGCACAAATTGCCGGTGCTTAAGGATTGGATGGCCGCAAAAGGGCTCAATCCCGAAGAGGTGGCTTTTGTCGGCGATGACATCCCCGATATTCCTCCCATGGATTTCGTGGGACTGGCCGTGGCGCCGCGCGACGCTGCCGCCGATGTGAAAGCCGTGGCCACATATATAACCGGTGCTGCAGGAGGAATGGGTGTGGCGCGCGAGCTTCTGGAAGAACTGCTGAAAATCAACGGCCACTGGCTCGACGACATAAAAGCTTTCGGATGGTGAATACATCGGCCGACAACAGCACCGCCCCGGAGTTGATTCCACCGCAGCTTGTTCCGGGACTTAACGGCCGGCATGTTATGCTGGCCTCGAAATCGCCTCGCCGGCGCGAACTGCTTGGAATGATTGTGGGTGATTTCGATATTGCCGACGGCAGAGAGGTAGAAGAGGTGTATCCGTCGGATATCCTGGCTGAGGAAGTGCCGCAGTATCTGTCGCGGCTCAAGGCAGGCGCCTACCGCGACCTGCTCGGCGACAAAGGGATAGTGATTACAGCCGATACCGTTGTGATACTCGACGGAAAAATCCTCGGCAAGCCGCACGACCGACACGATGCCATAGAGATGTTGCGTAGCCTTTCGGGACGCACTCACACCGTGGTGACCGGGGTTACGGTGACTTCCGCCGAGGCATCACGGACAATAGGTGTGCACACATGTGTGACATTCGACCATCTGGAGCAGAGCATAATCGAGGATTATGTCGACACCTACAGACCCTACGACAAGGCCGGAGCCTATGGAATCCAGGAATGGATAGGAGCCGTGGGAATTTCCGGCATCGAAGGCTGCTATTACAATGTGATGGGGCTGCCTCTGCATGCTCTGGCGCGCATGTTGCGCGAAATGTTCCCGGGAGAATAGTTTGAGGGTTGCTAAAAAAATCGTAATTTTGCATCTGCAAAAAACAGAAAGGTACATTCCCGTATGATCAATCGCAGCCTGATACGCATTAAAACCGTTCAGATACTCTATTCATATCTGCTGACCCGGAGCGATTTCCGCCTTGCCCCAGCTCCCGATGCCGAAGCCTCGCGCGACCGCCGTTTCGCCTATTCGGTACATCAGGATTTCATAATACTGCTGCTCAAACTGTCGTCGATTCCTGTTGGCGTCGGCAACGGCATGACTCTTCTTCCCGACCAGGGCATAAAGAAGAACAGGGTAGGGCGTGCGCTTGCTGCCAACAATGCCGTGCAGGCCATGCTGGCCGCCAACCGCGACCGCTTCACGATATTCGATTCCTGTCTGGAAGATCTTATGGAAACCATCGGTCGCCATCCGCTGTATGCAGCCTATCGCCGCAAGCGCAAGCTCACCATGGCCGACGATGTCGATTTCTGGAATTCGATTTTCACCGAAGTGGTGCGCAAGCACAAAGGTGTTGAGCGCGTCCTGCGCCGCGATGAGAATTTCTCGCATGTGGGTTTCGACCAGGGACTTAAGCTGCTCGCGACGACTCTCGGCGGTTTCGACGACACAAGGGCAAGCTACGACAAGGCACGCAACGACCTCGACGAGAGTCTGCGTCGCGCCTACGATCTCTATCATGCCCTGCTGGTGCTCCCGATAGCGCTCACCGAACTTCAGCTCGAACGCCAGGAGGCAGCCAAGAAAAAATATCTTCCAAAAGAGGAGGAGCTCAACCCCAGCAGCAGGTTCACCGGCAACCTGCTTGTGCAAGCACTGCGCAACTGCACCGCGCTCACCGACTACACCGTGGAGCATCCCGAGGCCGATCCAGCCACATGGCGCGACTTCGATATCGCCGCCACGCGGATTCTCGACAGCATAATAAAGTCGAAGCTCTACGCCGAATACATGGATAGCCCGGCCGGCGATTTCGCCACCGATGCCGCTTTCTGGCGCGAGGTGCTCCGCTCCATCGTGCTGCCGTCCGACGATTTCGCCGAACTGATGGAGACAAAGAGCGTGTACTGGAACGACGACCTGGCCATAATGAGCACTTTCGCCCTCAAGACAATCCGCCGGAGCTACGCTGCGCCGAAGGCAGAGGGTGAAGATGCCGATGACGCGGAGACTTCCGCCGGACAGATCGAACTGCTGCCGATGTTCATGAACACCGACGACGAGCGCTTCGGGGCATGTCTCTTCGAGCTGGTGGTGGAAAACAGGGAGAAATACCGCGCTCTGATCGACAGCTTCATCAACTCCGAACAGTGGGATTCCGAGCGTCTGGCATTCATGGATATTGTGGTTATGATGACGGCGATTGCCGAAATAATAAACTTCCCCAGTATCCCCGTGCCGGTGACTATGAACGAATACATCGAAATCGCCAACGACTACAGCACACCCAAGAGCGGCCAGTTTATCAACGGCATACTCTTCTCGGTGGTGCGCAAACTCAACGACGACGGCATAATAAGCAAATAACAAATACGATATACTATGTTTACGATTCTTTGCGACGCAGCACCCGCTGCAGCACAGCCTGCTGAAGGTGGATTCCTCGGCGGTGGAATGGGTTCGCTGCTGATGATAGTGGCAATCTTCGTGGTGTTCTACTTCTTCATGATCCGACCCCAGCAGAAACGCCAGAAAGAAGTTCAGAAAATGCGTGATGCTCTTGGCAAAGGCGACAAGATTGTCACCGCAGGAGGCATCCACGGCATCATCCGCGATGTGAAACCCACCTACTTCGTGGTGGAAGTGAGCAACGGCGTGAGCCTGCGCATCGACAAGACCAGCGTGTATGTGTCCTCCGAGGATGCTGCCGCAGCTGCCGAACAGAACCAGAACAACCAGGGCAAGTAATGCCCGACGACGGACCGGAAGGTCCGTGGAATTATGGATAGACTCAAAGAGCTACTGCGCCGCGCCGGCGAGGCAATCCGTTCGCCTCGCGGGCGCGATGTGCTCATGTTCATGCTCTTTCTGTTTATCTCGGCGGTTCTATGGGGCGTCCTTGCCCTTAACGAGGAAGAACAGTACGATCTGCGGATGCCTGTGCGCATAACCCATGTCCCCGACTCGGTTACGCTCCTTTCCAAAGGTCCAGATGCGCTCACCGTGAATCTCCGCGCCCGTGGAACGCAGCTGTTGAAGATGTCCCTCGGCGATACTCCGGGAGTGAACATCGACTTTCGCGTGTACCGCTCCGGTGAATACATGCACCTCAGCAATGCCGAGCTTAAGGCGCTTGCAAGAAACGCCTCGGGAGGCTCTCAGGTCAGCGTTCTCTATCCCGACTCCATATCGATTCCATTTACCACACATCCAGGTTTCAAACTTCCGGTGCGAGCCAATGTGCAGGCGACTCCCGGACCCAGGGCATCGCTCAGCGGCCGGCCGAGGGTTGCGCCCGACAGTGTGAAGCTGTATGCTCTCGGTGGACATCTGCCTTCGGGGGTTGACTACATAAACACCGAGGCCCTGAGTCTCGAGGCTGTGGAAGGCCAGCAGACACGGCGTCTGCGCCTGCTTCCGCCTCCGGGAACACGTGCGATTCCCGACAGTGTGGACGTCACCATAGAGGCAGAGCCTCTTATCATGAAGCGTCGGCGCGTGGTAATCGAACCCGTGAACGTGCCGGCGAATATAAAACTCATCACTTTCCCGGCGCAGATTGAGGTGATGTATATGGTGCCCATGAGCGCCTACACCAATTCCGACCCGCATTTCCGCGTTATAGCCGACTACAGGCGTATTTCCCGCAAACGCAGCAAAATACGTCTGCGGCTCACCGATGTGCCTCAGAATCTGCAGAATGTGCAGCTGAGTGCCGACAGCGCCGAGTATATAATCGAACAGTTATGATTCTCATTGCCATTACCGGCGGCATAGGCTCCGGCAAAAGTGTGGTGAGCGAAGTATTGCGCCTGAAAGGTTACAAGGTGCTGGACAGCGACATCCATGCCCGGCGCATCATGGATGCCGACGCCGGCATCAAGGCGCGTATTGCCGGCGAGATTTGCTGCGAGGCCATTGTGGATGGAAATATCGACCGCCGCAGGCTCGCTGCTGCCGTTTTTTCCGATGCAGGGCTTCTGGGGCGCCTCAACGCCATTGTACACCCTGCGGTGGTGAACTCTCTTGCCGCGGAAACGCCGGGTAAGGACGGCCTGCTGTTTGTGGAGACGGCGATATTCTATCAAAGCCGTCTCAACCGAGTAGCCGATGCCGAATGGCGTGTGGAAAGTCCCATGCCCATGCGTGTGGCAAGGGTGATGAGGCGCAGCGGCCTTACGGCCGCTGAGGTCGCCGCAAGGATTAAGAGCCAGGTATATGCACTGCCCGTAGACGAACCGCGTCCTCCGGTGTCGGAAATCGTGAACGACGAGTGTGTTTCGCTGCTCGGTCAGATAAATGCTCTGCTTGAAGAGCTGAAACAAGGGCTGACACATTGAACTCCTGCAGGGTGTCGTTGGCCTCGGAATGACCTCGGCTTGGTGTATGTGCGCCTGGAACCATGAATCCGTAAAACCGTAATTTTTAATATCTCCGGCTGAATAATCATCTGTTGATATGTATATTGCGGTTTGTGTGTAACTATTCAGCGGACGCGC
>DKUJ01000019.1:551-4943 GCA_002490635.1 Porphyromonadaceae bacterium UBA7207 | reverse complement strand
GTTTTATCGGACAGCAATAATTACATATCCACGCGCATCTACCGCTGCTACGTTCCTGACTACGATTTGGGAATTTGCGAGATTCTTAAAGGTCAAGAACAAGCGCTGATAAACGCTTTCCTAAATGTCTTTGCAGAGCAAAACGCTCCGCGGTTGCTGCCGACCCACCCACATGCCCTAACCGGACTCTACAGGCGGTCTGCGTCGGCGAAATTATAAATAAATTATAAAACTTGCAAAATATAATGTCGCATTTTAGTCCCGATTTCGAAAAACAATGAAAAAAACAGCCTCCGACCTCCACACGAACGTGGCTGCATGACTCTGGCATGCCATAAGCATGCGGCAAAGTTCGTGCGCAAAATTCAGCTGATACGCCTGCGATGCTCAGTTCTCTTGAAAGGTGCCGGCGCCCTGGCGCAGGACGGCGGGAGCGGATGCGTCGGTGAGGTCGACGACGGTCGACGGCTGCAGCGGCACGGCGCCGGCGTCGATGGCCAATGCTATGCCGTCGGAGGCGTAGCGTTCGGCGAAAAGCGCAGGCTCCTGCATGTCGGCCTCGGTGTCGTTGTCGTCGGCAGGGACAGATGTCACCAGCAGCGGATGCTCCAGCGCCGAAGCCAGAGCCTTGGCAATGGGGCTGGAGGGAATGCGGACACCAACGCTGCGGCGCTCCTTGAATGCCTTCGGGAGCGTAGGCGCCACCGGCAACACAAAGGTGAAGGGACCTGGAAGATACTGGCGCAGCAGCCGGTATGCGCTGTTGTCGATGCGCACGAATGCCGATGCCTGGCTCAGGTCGGCGCAAAGTATGGAAAGGGTGTTCTTTGCCGGATTGAGACCTTTGATGCGGCAAAGGCGCTCAATGGCGCGGCGGTCGAGGGCATCACAGGCGAAAGCATAGAGAGTGTCGGTGGGGATTATCACTATTCCGCCCTCGCCTATGGCTGCGGCAGCGGCGTCGATGATGCGGCTGTCGGGAGTGTCGCCGCAGCGGGTCTCCATTGTTTTCATATGCGGTAGTATTCTGTGTGCAGGTCGGTGGCGGCGGCATGGCGCACCAGAAGGTCGGCAAGCATGGCCACGGCCTCCCGGTTGCCGCATTCGGATTCGCCGTACATGTTGAAGGTAACAAGCAGGTGGCACGTATCGGGGCGCAGTGCGGTGCGCTCGTTGTCAGATGTCGGAGTTCCGATGCCGCCGCATGCGTCGCGGTAGACGGGCAGCGACTCGATATTCAGCAGCCCGCGGCCGATGGCCTCGTAAGGCTCGCCGGCGCGCCCCACACCAAGGGTTAGCGATGCGCCCTCGATGCGGTCGGCATCGAAGGCTCCTATGGAATGCCCGCTGAGCATGGACACTATATTCACGATGTCGATAACCGTCAGTGTGCGGTAGAGGCCTTTGCCCTGCACTGCGCGCCGGCAAAGGGCTTCGGCGCTGGGGCGGTAGCGGTTGGGCTCTTTGCCCAGAGCCTTGTATGCCGCCCGCGTGGCATTGATGGCCGGACGATGGCGAATCTGTTCGATGGTGTATCCGGTGGCAATCCGCGCAGAGGCTGCCTCCACTTCGGCCCATAGTGCGTCGGAAGTCGGCGCGTTGACAATGTCGCATTCGATGAGCGCCACTTCAAGGGACGGTGCGGCAACGGCAATCGCGGGGTCGAATGCTATGTTGTGCTTCATGGTTCCGAAGGATATTGGCGGAGGTATTCCTCGCAGGTGAGCGCCAGTTCGTCGTACCATTCATCGCCGAAACGGCGGCGCAGAGGCCCTTCGAGAAACCGGTAGGCGCGGATTCCGCGGGCGCGCCCCATCACTTCCGCCCCATGGCATATTTTCCAGCGGTCGTAGTTCACGGCGGTGAATGTGGGGAATTCCTTTATCCTTACGGGATACAGATGGCATGAAACCGGCTTGAGGAAATCGGTGCGCCCCTGGCGACATGCTTTCTCGAGAGCACATATCCAGGTGCCGTCCTCGTCGAGAGTGGCGAATACACAGTTGCGGTTCTCTACCAGCTGTGTCACCAGCTCGCCCTCGGGGTCGCGGTAGCTGGTTCCGCATTCGGCAATCTGCCTTTTCGCAGCCGGCAGCAGCAGGTCGTCGATGAGTGGCAAAAGCTCTTTGATTCTGGCATCTTCCTGAGGCGTAACCGGTGCTCCGGCGTCGCCTTCGAGGCAGCATTGCCCTTTGCAGGCAGCGAGGTCGCAGCAGAAGAAGCGTTCGACAAGGTCGAGGCTCACCAGTGTGTTCTGTATCTGTAGCATTGCTTGTTTGAAGTCATTGGGGGTTATGGAGTGAGGTCAAGCCAACGCCTATGAGGCGGTGGTGACGTTCGCCGCGGCGCCGATGGTAGACGCGGACAGTATAGGTGTTGGCGCTCTGGTATTTGTCGCCTTCTATGGTGGCGGTGTATCCACGGCGTGCGCCGGGCGGGACGGTGAGGTACTGATAGTTGTAGGAACCCTGCTTCAGGAGCATCGCCCGCTCGTAGCGGCCGGTGGCGTGGTTGAATTGCATGCGTGCGTTTTCGTCGAACCGGCGCAGTGTGAAGTCGCCGTCGAGAAACACCATGGCACCCGGCATCTCCGGTATGTCGAGCGAGAAGTGTACCACACCATAGTCGGCTCCGGTGGCACTGTCGGACATGCCCTGGCGACGGACGAGGAATTTTCCGGCCTGCGTCTGGTCGTAGACATACTGCTGCGATGCCCTCTCGGTGTCACCGGCAAGTGTGTAGTGGTAGTAGGGATCGTAGAAGTCGATTCGTTCCACACCCATTCCCGGGTAGTGGTCGGTAACTGTCTCGAAGCGGCGGTATTCGTTTCCCGCTTCGAAGATGAGCGCCGGGTTGTGGGCGAATATAGCTGTAGTGCCGCTCATGCGCAGCGGATGGGAAAGCGCTATCTCGCTGTCGAGTCGCCCGTTCTGGCCAACGACCACCAGAAGGTCGTTGAACGGGTCTTCCACCATGGCGCCTTCGGTGTCTATGGCTATCTCGAGCTGCTGATGAGCGGCCATGTAGTCAATGTCGGTGATGGGACTTGCAGTAATGTGCACCGGCGCGGTCTGCTCGCTCACCATGAAACGGCACTGCAGAACGATGGAGTCCGGCTCGCTCTCGGGATAGACCTTAAGCAGATAGTTGCCCGACAGTTTCAGCTGAATCTGCTCGTTGGGGATTTTCAGAGAGTAATGGACATAGTGCGTGGACGTAGCCTCGGAAAACGCGTAGTCGTCGACCGTGCCTTCGTTGAATCCGTCGAGGAATTCACTGTCCACCAGCCCGGACGGCTGCCAGCGGGCGTCGCAGTATTCCAGAGAGTAGCGGAAGTACTCACGGTCGTCGGCAAGGTGGTCGAACTCCATTGTTATCCCTTCTGGATCGCCGAGCACAGCCACGGGCATCGACAGAGGGTCGCAGCCGGCGAAAACCTGCAGGGTGCGTATGCGGTCGTTGAACACCCCTGTCATGGTGTCGGCGGCAGCGGCAACGATGGCAACCGCGGTCGCGGCTATCGCGAAAGCAGTCCTCAGGGAAGCCATTCCACCGGGGTCTTGCCTATGGAACACAGATACTGGTTGGCTTTCGAAAAATGCCGGCAGCCCAGAAACCCCCGATAGGCACTCAGCGGCGACGGATGCGGAGCCTTGAGAACCAGATTGCGCGAAGAATCTATCAGCGACGACTTTGCCCCGGCACTGGAACCCCACAGCATGTACACAATCCCCGAGCGGGCCTGCAGCGCCTCTATGGCGGCATCGGTGAACTGCTCCCATCCAATGCCGCGGTGCGATGCCGGCTGATGGGCGTCCACCGTAAGTGTGGCGTTGAGCAGCAGCACACCCTGGCGGGCGAGGTATTCGAGATTTCCGCTGGCAGGCATCGTGCCGCCGATATCGTCGACAATCTCCTTGAAAATATTGACCAGCGACGGAGGCATTGCCACACCGTCGGCCACGGAGAAACACAAGCCGTTGGCCTGCCCCGGACCATGGTAGGGGTCCTGTCCGAGAATCACGACCTTGACTTGCTCGAAAGGGCATGCGTCGAAAGCGGCAAAAATGCGTGCCGGAGGCGGGAACACCGGCGTCTGCCGGTAACGGGCGCGCACAAACTCCGTGAGCCGTAGAAAATATGGCTGCTCCCACTGCTGCATGAGAGCCTTATGCCAACCGTCTTCTATTCTTACCATGTCTTTTTTTTGCAAAGCTACGAAAAAAGGCGTAATTTTGCGGTATCGGAATCCGTGCGGCTATTGCCGCCGCACGCCATGCCCCTGTAGTTTAATGGATAAAATAGAAGATTCCGGTTCTTCAGTTTAGGGTTCGATTCCCTACGGGGGTACTTGTTACGGGGCTGTGTCGTAATTAAGGTTTACGGCGCAGC
>DKUJ01000019.1:0-264 GCA_002490635.1 Porphyromonadaceae bacterium UBA7207 | reverse complement strand
GTAATTAAGGTTTACGGCGCAGCCCTGTTTTTTGGGGACTTTGAGGTTTGGATAATTTTCAAGCAACCGATTTCTGAGGATTTATTGACCCTTAGTTACTACTTTCCTTTTCTTTTTTCGCAATTTTATTTAGGACAATATTGGCTTAGAGAGTAGAAAAATTTGAAAAAGAGAAAAAAAATTTGGCCGGTTCAAAAAAAGTATCTACCTTTGCATCGCAAAAGCGGTAAGACACCGCTCTGCAAGGTGCCATAGCTCAGTTGG
>DKUJ01000049.1:20512-35711 GCA_002490635.1 Porphyromonadaceae bacterium UBA7207 | reverse complement strand
ATCTTAAATGAAAGAGCCGTGTTCAGTATACTATCAGCCTCCCCTACTATCAGCCTACTCTCTGCAGATTCATAGGCCGCCACGACTTCATTTAGTTTTATTCACATTATTTTATACAAATAAATATTGCACCTTCGGATTTAATGCATACCTTTGCATCGTTTATGAAGGTTAAATCCTTCTGCTTGCTTGAATAACGTTTTGTTAGACTCACAATATACTTGAATTTTGGTTATGAGGGAGGTGCGTTGCTGTGAAGTAACGCACTTTCAATTTTCACTGACATCCAATTTATGTTTCATCATGTGTAAATCAAAAGTAAACGCGGCCGTTGCTCTTAAAGCGACAGGCCGGTACAACTGCGCCCAGGCTGTGGCTTGCACCTACTGCTACGAGGCCGGATGCGCTCACGACCGGATGTACGACACCACCAATGCATTCGGTGTGGGAATGGGAAATATGGAAGGCACCTGCGGCGCACTTGTAGGCGCAGGTGTGGTTCTGGGTCTGAAGCTCGCCGACCGCACCGCCTCAATGAAAGCCATGAGGCGGATTATGACCCGCTTCGCCGAACGCAACGGCACAACTGTATGCCACGAACTCAAAGGCGTGCAATCGGGATGCCCGCGACGCGCATGCCATGACTGCGTGGCAGATGCCGCGGAATTCCTTGAAGAGGAGTTAGGCCTGGCATCAACTGGACAGTAGAATCGCGCGCACGAGAGAGAGAACGATACGACCAAACGTCGAATCCTTGGATGCAAATCCCGATAGATTCGATATTTATCAGTTCTTTGTCTGAATCCGTTTTGGCGAAGTTATAAAAATTTGTTAACTTTGCACGGACGCGCATATCCATCACCCAACCAATCGATTACCACACAAGAAACATAAACACCTCAATATAATGCCTACGAAAAGCACATTATTAGCAGCCCTGGTTCTTGGCGCCACCGCCGCAGGTGCCACCGAGACGAACCTGTGGATTCGCGATGCCGCGATTTCGCCAACCGGCGACCGCATCGCATTCACCTACAAAGGCGACATCTTCACCGTTCCTGTGGCTGGAGGCACAGCCACACGGCTAACCTCACAACCGACATACGAGACTGCGCCGGTATGGAGCCCCGACGGAAAAACCATAGCATTCGCCAGCGACGCCTACGGCAACTTCGATGTATTCACCGTTGCCGCCGACGGAAGCGACGCCGCATGGAAGCGACTGACATTCAATTCCGCCAACGAGACTCCCGAAGCGTTCACCCCGGACGGAAAATCGGTGCTTTTCAGCGCTGCCATCCAGGATCCGGCTTCCAGCTGCCAGTATCCGTCGGGACGGCTCAGCGAGGTCTACAGTGTTCCGCTCAACGGCGGGGCTCCCGTACAATTCCTGGCCACACCGGCCCAGCGCATATCATGGGCCGCCGACGGCCGTTCGATGGTGTACCAGGATGTCAAAGGCTTCGAGGACATATGGCGCAAACACCATACATCGTCGGTGACCCGCGACATATGGCGCTATACCCCGGCCACCGGCCGGCATCAGAAACTGGTCGACGCCGCAGGCGAGGACCTCGACCCTGTTCTTGCCGGAGATACCCTCTTCTTCCTGAGCGAGCGCGCTCCGCAGACAAGCCTCAACGTATACATGGCTCCTGCAGGCAATCCGGCACAGGCAGTGGCCGTCACAAATTTCCGCCGCCATCCGGTGCGTTTCCTAAGCCGTGCCGCCGACGGCACCCTCGCCTTCATGCAGAACGGCGACATCTACACACTCCGTTCCGGAGGACGTCCGGCAAAAGTGAATGTGAACATCAACGCCGACTTCCCCGACCAGACAGAAAGCATATCGGCGACACGCGGAGCCCGCGGAGCGGTGGTATCGCCCAACGGCAAGAACGTGGCTTTCATATACCGCGGCGACGTGTATGTGACAGCCACCGACTACAGCACAACCAAACAGGTTACCGACACCCCGGAAGCCGAAGGCCACATCTCCTGGGGCAACGACAGCACTCTCTATTTCACTTCGGAACGCGACGGACGCTACAACATCTACCGGGCCACACCCGGCCGCCGCGGTTCTGAAAACGAGTTCGTGCACGCCACCGTTATCGACACCGAACGCATGTTCCCCGCCGACAGCCACGAGCGCACCGTCCCGCGCCTATCGCCCGACGGCAAGCAGCTGGCATTCATCCTCGACCGCAACAAACTTGCCGTGATGGACCTCGAAAGCCGACACGTGCGTACTCTCACCGACGGCTCCACCTATCTGCACCGCAACGGCAGCTTCCATTACCGCTGGAGCCCCGACAGCAAATGGATTGCCCTGGAGATAATCGACGGCCGCGACCCGTACACCGACGTCGCCATTCTCAAAGTAGCCGACGGCAGCATAACCAACATCACCCGCAGCGGATATTTCGATTCCGAGCCACGCTGGACAGCCGACGGCGAGGCTATAACCTTCATTTCCGAACGATACGGCATGCGCAACCACGCCTCGTGGGGTTCGCAGACCGACGTGATGATTGTATTCCTCAACCAGGACGCCTACGACAGGTTCAAGCGCGACGAAGAGGAACGTGAAATCGCCAAAGCCGACGGGCTGCCGCAAGGCCGGCCGGAAGGCGACATCAACGTGGAACCCGAAGGAATCCACGACCGTCAGGTGCGCCTCACGCCTTTCTCCACCGAGCTGCACGACGGAATCCTTTCCGACGATGGCCGCACACTGTATTACATCTCCGAAGCCGACGACGGCTGCTTCCTCTGGGAACTCGACCTCGACGAGGGAGACCTGGAGATGAAACGCCGTCTTTCCGACCCCATGGCCGCCTTCGACGCCACCCCCGACGGCAAGTCGATATTCATCTTCGGACAGAGCATGCAGAAGCTCGACGGCAAGGACCGCAACATAAGCTACCGCGCCTCAAAACGACTCGACCCGCAGGCCGAACGCGCGTTCATGTTCGATAACATGGAGCGCGAAGTCCGCGAACGCTTCCAGGTTGCCGACATGAACGGTGTGGACTGGCAAGGCCTCTGCCGCGACTACCGCCGCTTTCTGCCTTCGGTGGCCAACAACTACGATTTCGCAGAACTACTCAGCGAGCTCCTCGGCGAACTCAACGTGAGCCACACCGGCGCACGCTACCGGGGCGGCTCCGAAACCCGCGTAGACGACCGCACCGCCAGCCTTGGCGTGCTCTACGACATGGCTTATACCGGCCAGGGGCGCCGCATATCCGAAGTGCTCCCGCAGGGGCCGCTATACGGACTCAACCCGGCAATTGCGGCAGGCGACATCGTAACCGCCATCGACGGCACCCCCGTGACTACCGAAACCCCGCTTGAAACACTCCTCAACGAGAAAAGCGGCAAACGCACCCTCGTCGACATCAAAAGCGCCGACGGAAACACCCGCCAGATTGTTGTGCGCCCCGTAAGCGCCGGACGCCAGAACGCCATGCTCTACAAACGCTGGGTGAAAAGCCGCGCGGCAGCTGTGGACAGTCTCAGCAACGGACGTCTCGGCTATGTGCACCTCGACGGCATGGACGACGAGAACTTCCGCAAGGCATATTCCGACCTGCTCGGACGCTACAACGACCGCGAAGGTGTGGTTGTGGACATCCGCTGGAACGGCGGCGGACGCCTCCACGAAGACATCGAAGTACTCCTCAGCGGCAAGCAGTATTTCATCCAGGAAATCCGTGGTAAGAAATCCTGCGACATGCCTTCCCGCCGCTGGAACAAGCCCTCCATCATGCTCATGAGCGAGGCCTGCTACTCCAACGCCCACGGAACACCTTGGGTGTACTCCCACCAGGGCATCGGACGCACCGTCGGCATGCCCGTCCCAGGCACCATGAGTTCGGTGAACTGGATTACCATGCAGGACCCGACCCTGGTGTTCGGCGTTCCCGTGATAGCCTACCGCCTCGCCGACGGCTCCATTCTCGAGAACCAGCAGCTCGAACCCGATGTCCGTGCCGACAACACCCCCGAAGAAGTGGCCGCCGGCATCGACAACCAGCTGCGCGTAGCCGTTGAGGAACTTCTAAAACAAATCGACGCAAAATGAAGATAATTGGAGAAAGCAGCAGCACACGCACCGAATGGGTACTGGTCGACGGCGACAGAATTATCGAGCATGCATTCACCACCGGCCTCAACCCCTACTTCCAGACTCGCCGCGAGATATCCCACAGCGTGCGCCTGGAATTGCCCGAAACATTCTTCCGCCGCAGGTGGCGCCATGTATATTTCTATGGCGCGGGGTGCTCGAACAAGGAGAAGAAAGCCATAATAGAAAGCTCGCTGGTAGCACAGTTCAAAACACCCGTAACCGTGGAATCCGACCTGCTCGGAGCCGCCCGCGGACTGCTGGTGCGCCAGTCCGGTCTGGCATGCATCCTGGGCACAGGCTCCAACTCATGCCTCTACAACGGCAGCGAGATTGTGCACACGGTATCGGCGCTGGGATACGTGCTGGGCGATGAAGGCTCCGGCGCGCATCTGGGAAAACTCATGATTGCCGACATGCTCAAAGGACTTGCCCCCAAGGACCTCACACAGGCATTCTTCGAAAAGTTCATGATCACCCCCAATGTGCTCATGGACAACATCTACACCAAGACATTGCCTTCGCGCACCCTGTCGCAGTACTCCACGTTCCTGGCCGAACACATCGACCATCCGTATGCCTACCGGCTTGTGTATTCAGCATTCATGAGCTTCTTCACACGCAATATCGTGGCCTACGACTACCACAACGAACCCGTATGCTTCGTGGGCAGCACATGCATGACCTACAGTGACATCCTGCGGCAGGCTGCAGCCGATTTCGGCATCACCATCGCCAAAATCACACGCTACTCAATGCCTGGGCTGGTAGAATACCACGCCTCCGACAAAGACTGAACATCCACAAACCCATCCCGTTAAAACACGCGGAGGATGAACCAAATCACAGTCGGGGTGTTGTTTCTTTGTAAAAACACTATTTCAGCCATTTCTAACTAAAACACCACACATATGCTGAAAAAACTCGCTCTCTGCATCGTTGCCTTGTTGTGCCTGGCAGGCACCGCCAATGCCCAGCGCACCGAAATAACCGCATCCTACGGTGCATACACTCAGATGGACGCCACAGACATGCACGACGGCTGGCATCATGTAAACACCGCCTGGGGCGCTCTCAACCTGGGAGTCAACTTCCGTGTGCATCCCAAAATATGGATCGGCCCTTCATATACCTTCTCCAGCACCACCACCAAAGGAGGCCCCAACTCCAGCCATATCGCCTACCATGCAATCATGTTCAACGGGCGCTACCACTACTACCGCAACAACATCGTAACCCTCTACGGCAAAGCAGGCCTCGGCGTGAACTTCTCCTATATGCAACCTCGCAAACACGACAACTACACCAAGGCATACTGTGCTTTCCAGCTCGTTCCCATAGGCGCGCAGTTCGATATCGACCGCTCATGGGCAATGTTCGCCGAAGCGGGATTCGGAGCACAGGGCATTTTCCAGTTCGGTTTCAAACTGAAACTATAGCCGACACCCCTTGCCCTCATAAAACTTGCCGGCAAGTTTTATGAAGGCCGTATACAAACCAATTGGCGTCCGCCAGAGGAATGAACCCTCGGGCGGACGCCTTTGTTATTTATAAAGTAGAACAACCGTTTTCAACCATTTCAAAAAAACCTCATTCTATGACCAAAAGCAAAACATCACGCCGCAACCGCATAAACGTGTGGGTAGCCATCGGAGCCATTATCCTGATTATACTTCTGATTATCTGGCTCACCTTCGCCGACCTGACCGGCAACACCGATGTGGCAGCATTCCTCTCGCCCTATATCGCAAGCCACCCCTCACTCTGAAAACTGCATAGACATGGAAACACTGTTTGGAATAAGCCAGAACGGCATAGGCATGCTTGTGTGGCTGCTATGGGCGCTCATCGGCGCGTTCGAGGCCTTGCTGGCGGCACGCATGTCGCAGAAACGCAATCTGGTCGCCGACCTTGTCACCGGTGTAATCGCCGGCGTGCTCGGCGGTTATTTCTCGATTCATTTCGCGGGCGACAGTCCGGTGCAGCGCTTTCTCATCTCGGTGATGGGCGCCGTATTCCTCGCCGCTGCGGCAATGTGGATCATGGGCCGTCTGCTTCGCCGACGCCGATAAGCCGGCACGATGTTGCACAACAGCCTTCCGGCGCTTTGCGTTATGAATCATTTTTGCTATGTTTGCACTGTCATAGGCCAAATGAATGATGCTATACACAAGCACAGAATCCGACACAACTGCAGTACGATGCCTTGAAGCCGTCGAGCGGTGTATTCCACCCGGCGGCGGACTGTACATGCCACAGCAGATTCCGGCCATACCTGTGGCTCTTTTCAATAATATTGCCGAAATGAGCCTGCGCGACATCGCCTATGTGGTGGCGAGCTCGTTTCTGGGAAATGAGATACCTGCCGGAGAAATCAAGCAGACAGTCGATTATGCTTTTGCTGCCGACGCGCCCCTGGTGCACCTCGGAGGCAACAGCTATGCTCTCGAACTTTTCCACGGCCCTACTCTCACCTTCAAGGATTACGGCGCACGCTTCGTAGCCCGCCTGCTGGCCGCCGCCGACCGCCAGGCAGGCCGTCAACGCCGCACAGTACTTGTAGCCACCACGGGCAACAGCGGCGCGGCCACCGCCAACGGCATGCTCGGGCAGAATGGCACCGACGTGCTGGTGCTGTATCCGAAAGGCGCGTTGAGCCGCACCCAGAAATCCCAGTTCTCCACCCTCGGAAGAAACGTGCATCCTCTGGAAGTCGACGGCACCATCGAGGACTGCAAGCGACTGGTGGCCGAAGCCATCGCCGACAAAGAGCTTGAATATGCAGGAGCCACCAGCGCCAACTCGCTGAACATAGGGCGGATGATTCCACAGATTGTATTCTCTCTCCATGCCTATGCCCGCATGATGGCCGCCGGTGTGCCGCACGCGTCGGAAGCCGTCTATGCCATCCCCAGCGGCAACCTGAGCAATCTTGTGGCAACACTTATGGCGGTGAAAATGGGACTCCCTGCCAAAGCCGTTGTGGCGGCCACCAACACCAACGACAGCCTTCGCCGTTCGCTCACCGGCGACACAACACACAGGCCGGTACCCACAGTAGCGCCCTCGCTGGACATCTCCCTGCCAGCAGGCCTGAGCCGCCTGACATATATGTGCGGAAAAGACCTCTCCAAAGCTCCGTGCCCTGTGCTTGTGCCTCCCGGTATTGATGACCGCACCATAGCATCCACAGTCCTGCGGCTGAAAGCCGACAATGGCTACACCATCGACACCCATGGCGCCACCGCCCTGGCGGCGGCTCTGGCCACAGCGCCGGCAGAAGCGCCGAAACTGGTTTTCGCCACAGGGCATCCTGCAAAGAATCTCGATATCATGACCCGCATAACGGGTTCCACAATAGAGCTGCCGGTGCAGCTCACACGCTTCATGGCATCGCGCCGGCGCTTCAACACCATTCCTCCCACCCTTGCGGCACTAAGGAAATATATCGGCAATATAGGCCGGCCCACGGCCGCCGACAACTGCCGCACATACTAACCCACCCACCATTATGGCAAACAAAAGAGAAATCAAGAAATTCATCCGCAACACCTGCGGAGCCCTCGCTGCAGAAATGCTTCTGGCTCGCGCCGCATTCCCCGAAATCGACCGTAAGGAAACATACGAAATAATAACCGACATCGCCACACTGCAGACATCGGCTCTGGCCAAAGTGGGTGTGACCTTCGACAAGACCCCCGACGCCTTCGAAGACCTTCACCTCTACCGCAAGGATCGTCGCCGCTACTTCCGCACAGCATTCAGCAAACTGATGGAAGAATTCGACAACTCTGTACTCGAAATCGTCAAGAAAATGAATGCCGCCCTGCCCGAGAACGTACGCCAGGTTCTCAAGGAGGCCGCAGCCGAATGAATCCGGCACGAATAATACTACGCATGGCGGGATGGTCGGTGCACTGCTCTGTGCCCGACTATCCCAAATGCATAATATGTGTAGCCCCGCACACCAGCAACTGGGACTTCATCGTCGGCAAGCTCGCCTATGCCTCCCTTGGCCGCAAAGCAGGTTTCCTGATGAAGCAGTCGTGGTTCTTCTGGCCTCTGGGATGCCTGTGGCGCGCAATCGGCGGTGTTCCCGTGCCCCGCGGGAAGCAACGCGGCGGCTCACTCATAGCGCTGCTCACCGAACGTTTCCGCCAGAGCCGGCGCCTTACACTGGCCATAACCCCCGAAGGCACACGCTCGCGCACCAGCGCATGGCACACCGGCTTCCTGCGCATAGCCCGTGAAGCACAGGTGCCCGTAGTTCTCGGAGTCCTTGATTTCGAGAACAGAAAAGTGCTGCTTGAACGAACCTTCACCCCCGGCGATTCCATCGAAGCCGACCTCAGGGCAATCAAGGACTACTACCGGCCTTTCAAAGGGCTATATCCCGAAAAATTCACCGCCGAATGAACCGTTACACCGACTTTTTGCGCATAGCCACGCTGCCAATGCCCATAGCCTGGGGCGACAGGAATGCCAATATCGCCTTTGTGGAGCAGGCTCTTTCCAGCCTGCCGGAGAAAACCGACATCGTAGTGCTCCCCGAACTGTTCACCACAGGCTATTCCGACGACCCGGAAACGATGGCCGAACTCGCCGAGCGCAACACCGGCGACACTGTGAACACCCTGCGCCGGTGGGCCTCACGCTACGGATGCGCCTTTGCCGGCAGTTTCCTTGCCAGCACACCTCCGCACTACTACAACCGCGGTTTCATTATCGAGCCAAACGGCGACGAAACATTCTACGACAAGCGGCATCTGTTCTCGCTAAGCAACGAGGCACGCATGTTCGCTCCCGGAACCACGCCTCCTCCGGTGGTGCGTTTCCGCGGCTGGAACATATCGCTGATAGTGTGCTACGACCTCAGATTTCCGGTGTGGTGCCGCTCGCGCCACAACTCCTACGACCTTTTGCTTGTGGTCGCCAACTGGCCGAAGGCCCGCGGCTACGCCTTCGAGCATCTGCTCATAGCCCGCGCTATCGAAAACCAATGCGCCGTGGTGGGCGCCAACCGCGGCGGCTCCGATGCATATGGCGACTACTCCGGTCTTTCCTTCATATTCGACTGCCGCGGCTATAGCGCCGGGACGCCTGCCGGCGACACCCCGTGGCTTACCGCCGACCTCAGCAGGCTACAGCAGGAAAAATTCCGCTCGGCATTTCCCGTGAGTGCCGACGCCGACGATTTCAATCTCACAGACAGATTATAGCAGGCTGCAAGTTTAGTTTTTTTGCGGCACTGCACAATTGTGCGCCCCAAAAATATTGAGTACTTTTGCAGCTGAAAAATGGACCACGGCAGTTCCCATATTATTTGCAGGAATGTTCCGGCAACGGACACCTTGCCCGATACACCTCCCTACAGCCTTGGAGTGGCTCTCAGCGGCGGCGGCGCCCGCGGCTTCGCCCATTGCGGCGCCCTCATGGCGATTGAAGAGGCCGGCCTTCGCCCCGATGTACTTGCAGGCGTGAGCGCCGGCTCGGTAATAGCCGTGCTATATGCCGCAGGCATAAAGCCCCTCGAGATGGCACAGCTGTTCGCCGGCAGCAATATCCGCGACTTCGCCGAGCTGAGCTTCGGCAACGGAGGACTTCTGCGAATCGACCGCTTCAAGAAATTCATCCAGAAGTCAATCGGCGACATCACACACCTGGAACAGCTGAAAATACCCACTTACATAGGAGTCACCGACCTCGACCACGGCACCGCCACCTACTTCGACAGCGGCGAAATCGGCCCGCGCATGGTGGCTTCATGTTCCATACCCATTGTCTTCCGGCCTGTGGAAATCGACGGAACCCATTACGTCGACGGTGGCGTGCTGCGCAACCATCCGGCGTGGATTATCCGGCCGATGTGCCGCCGGCTTATAGGTGTCAACGTGAGTCCGCTGGCCACACCACAGCGCTACAACAGCCTCATCGATGTGGCGATGCGCACCTACAACCTCATGGCCAAAGCAAACCAGAAAGAGGACATGGACCTGTGCGACGTCTCGGTGGTAACGCCCGAGCTGGCGCACTATGCCGTGTTCAATCTCAAGAATATCAAAACCGTATTTATAAGCGGCTACATGCACACACGAAAGGCGCTCAAGGATGCCGGAATGTGGAAAACCGCACGAAACGAATAGCTCGACCGCCAATATGAACACCCCCGACGCCGACCAGACCACCAGCCCCACTCCCAAGCCCGTGATCTACCAGATGCTCCCGCGGCTATTTGCCAACCGCTGCCCCGACCCTGTTCCCGGCGGCACCATGGAGCGGAACGGCGCCGGAAAGCTCAACGACATAAACTCCCATGTGCTGGGTAAAATCCGCGAACTGGGAGCCACGCACGTGTGGTACACAGGGGTGATTGAACACGCACACTGCACCGACTACAGCGAATACGGCATCCGACCTGACAACTGCCACATAGTGAAAGGCAAAGCCGGCAGCCCCTATGCCATCACCGACTACTACGACATCGACCCCGACCTGGCAGTCGACGTTCCACGCCGCATGGACGAATTCGAAGCGCTCGTAGCGCGCACACACGCCGCAGGCATGGGAGTGATAATAGACTTCGTGCCCAACCATGTGGCCCGCCAGTACCGCTCCGATGCCCGGCCTGCCGGAATCGACGATCTCGGCGCCGGCGACAACAAGGACATGTTCTTCGCCCGCGACAACAATTTCTACTACATCACCCGCCAGCAGTTCGCCCCGCACGTCGACATGGGCAGCGGCACCGGCGCATACGTGGAATTCCCCGCAAAAGCATCGGGCAACGACTGCTTCACCGCTTTTCCGGGAGAATACGACTGGTACGACACCGTGAAGCTGAACTACGGCTGGGACCCCGGCGACAACACCCGGCACTTCGACCCTACGCCCGACACCTGGCTGAAAATGCTGCACATACTGCGCTTCTGGGCCTCCAAAGGCATCGACGGCTTCCGCTGCGACATGGTGCATATGGTGCCCGTGGAGTTCTGGGCATGGGCCATACCGCAGGTGCGCCGCCACTACCCCGGCATTGTGTTCATCGCCGAAATCTACGATATAAACCTCTACCGGCCTTACATCGACGCCGGCTTCGACTATCTCTACGACAAGGTGAATCTCTACGACACCCTGCGCGACATAGAAACCCGCAACCACTCGGCGGCGACACTCACCAACTGCTGGCAGACCGTGGAAGGTATCGGCGACCACATGCTCAACTTCCTCGAGAACCACGACGAACAACGCTTCGCCTCATCATTCTACGCCGGCGACCCCTGGCGCGTGACACCCTCGCTGGTAGTGGCCACCATGATGGGCCGCGGCCCCATGATGGTTTACTTCGGGCAAGAGCTCGGCGAGTCCGGCATGGATGCCGAAGGCTACAGCGGCACCGACGGCCGCACCACCATCTTCGATTACTGGAGCGTTGCAAGCGTGCGCCGCTGGCTCGGAAAGGGCAACGGCACAGGCGCCATCACCGCCGGCCAGAAGAAACTGCGCGAACACTACCGCCGCATACTAAACATCGCCAACGCCGAAAAAGCCGTATCCCTTGGAGCATTCTTCGACCTGATGTATGTGAACTACGACAACGCATCCGTGGATCCGCACCGCCACTACACATTCCTGCGCGCCACTGCCGACGAACTTCTGGCGATAGCCGTGAACTTCTCCGACAGCGACGCAAACATGCAGGTGAACGTGCCCCTGCACGCCTTCAACACCCTCGACTTCCCGCAGGGCGACTACGCCGACTGCCGCGAGCTGCTTTCCGGCGCCAGCGCCACCAAGCGTTTCACCGCCGACGCACCACTGGAAATCGACGTTCCCGCCCACGGTGCCGCCGTGTGGAAATTACAGCGCGGCGCGGCCTCTGCCGTGCGACGTCCCGCGCGGACCGGCTCCGAATCCTGATTCTCCAATCCCCGACCAAACTACAACATCTTCCATATTTCCAACAATGGACACCTCATTATCCACTTTCAAGATTTTCTCCGGCTCCAAATCGAAGTATATGGCCGAGGAAATCTGCAAAGAACTCGGCGTAGAGCTGGGAAAGATGAAAATCGAACATTTCGCCGACGGCGAATTCGAAGTATGCTTTGAAGAATCCGTCCGCGGATGCGAAGTATATCTTGTGCAGAGCACTTTCCCCAACAGCGACAACCTGATGGAGCTCCTGTTGATGATTGACGCCGCCAAACGCGCATCAGCAAGCACCGTAGCCGCTGTAATCCCCTACTTCGGCTGGGCCCGCCAGGACCGCAAGGACAAACCGCGTGTATCCATCGCCGCCAAACTGGTGGCCGACATGCTGGTTGCCGCCGGCGCCGACCGCGTAATCACCATGGACCTGCACGCCGACCAGATACAGGGCTTCTTCAACATCCCCGTCGACCACCTGTATGCCTCCTCGGTGTTCATCCCCTACATCCAGAGCCTCAAACTTCCCGACCTGGTGATAGCCACTCCCGACGTCGGCGGAGCCAAACGCGCCAACAGCTATGCCAAATACCTCGATGTGCCTCTGGTTCTGTGCCACAAACAGCGTGCGAAAGCCAATGTCGTGGCCAAGATGACTGTAATCGGAGATGTCAAGGACAAGAATGTGATTCTGGTGGACGACATGGTTGACACTGCCGGAACCATTACAAAAGCCGCCGACCTGATGATGGAAAACGGCGCAAAGAGCGTGCGCGCCCTCTGCTCGCATGCAATCATGAGCGATCCCGCCAGCGAACGCGTGGATGCCTGCTCGCTCGTGGAAATGATTTTCACCAACTCCATCCCCTACCGCAAAGACTGCCGCAAGTGCACAATCCTTTCGGTGGCAAGGCTTTTCGCCGACACCATCCGCCGTGTGCACAACCACCAGTCCATATCCTCGCAGTACCTCATTAAATAAATGAACGCTGCCCGAAAACTCATATGCCTCGACGGCGCCACACTCTATGGCGCCGTCGACCAGGCATGGGAGGCCTTCGCCGCCGAGGGCATCGAAATCGTGGTCTACGACCGTACGCCTCCCGGAGAAGTCGCAGCAAGGCTCGCCGGCGCCGACTACGCGCTCACCAACAAAACGCCAATAACCGCGGCGACAATAGCCGCCTGCCCGGGGCTGAAATATATAGGAGTGCTGGCCACAGGCTACAACATCGTGGACACATCCGCTGCTGCCGCGGCCGGTGTGGCAGTAACCAATGTTCCGGCATACAGCACATCGAGCGTCGCCCAGACCGCCATAGCCCTGCTGCTCGCCCTCGCCCAGCAGGTTGAAACCTATGGCAGACTCGACAGCCAGGGACGCTGGAGCGCCTGCCCTGACTTCCACTACCGCCTGTCGTCGTGGCACGAACTGGCAGGAAAGACTTTCGGAGTAGTAGGCTTCGGCAATACAGGCCGCGCCACCGCCGCAATAGCGGCAGCGCTCGGCATGAAAGTGGCTGTGGCCACTTCCAAAGATGCCGCGAGCCTTCCCGAAGGATACCGCAAGACCGATGTCGACGAACTGTTCGCCACATGCGATGTTATAAGCCTCCATTGCCCCCTCACCCCCGACACCGCCTCCATGGTAGACGCCAGCCGTCTGGCCACCATGCGCCCCGGGGCGATGCTTATCAACACCGCTCGCGGCCAACTGGTCGACGAGCAGGCACTGGCGGCAGCGCTCAACGAAGGCCGTATCGCAGGTGCAGGACTGGATGTCCTCTGCCAGGAACCTCCCCAGGCCGACAACCCTCTTCTCTCGGCTCCGCACTGCATAGTCACACCACACATGGCGTGGTCGTCGGCAGAAGCGCGGCAGAGACTTACCGAGGAAGCCGCCGAAAATTTCCACGCATTCCTGCGCGGAGAGCGGCGCAACACCGTGGCGGGGTAAAATACCCTACATATAAAGCACACTTTACAAAGCCGGCTTACTATGCCGGCTTTTTGTTTGTAACGGAGTCTCCGACGGCAAATGCCGGACCGAATCCGACGCTCATTGAGCCGAAAAAAATCGCAGTCAGAGTCCAATGTTAAAAAAATATAATTAGACGGAGCGGTTTGGACTATCCTCGGCGAAAATTACTTACTTTGCAGACTGTCTGGGGCATTCCGGACAACGCTGTTTACTGAGATTATTAATTTTTAGGATTATTTACTCACAATCTCTTACCACTGAGATGGTTTCAGTTCTGTAGTCGGAACACGTTGCCACACCATGAAAAACGTATTCCACACATCCTATTACCTCCGCCGTTACGGAGCGCGATGCGCCACCGCGCATAACCGTGCCCATACACCGAATATCTAAATCAAATTCAAATAATAGTTAACTAACTAAATCCTTGCATGAAGAACATTTGTTTTCAAATGACGCGGAAGGCATTCCTTGCGGTAGTGATGCTGCTGATGGCTGCCATGCCGGCTTTAGCGCAAAAAATCACGGTGAAAGGTACCGTGTACGACCCCGAAGGCGAACCAGCCATCGGCGCCAGCGTTGAAGTGAGAGGTATCGCCAACTACGGCGTCGCCACCGACTACGACGGCAACTACAGCATCCAGGCGGAGCCGAACGCGACTCTGGTATTCTCCTATGTAGGCTGCAACACCCAGGAGGTTCCTGTTGACGGACGCACTACCATCAACGTGAACCTCGCAACCAACACAGTGGCCATGAACGAACTCGTCGTTGTGGGCTACGGTACGGTAAAGAAAAGCGACGCCACCGGTTCGGTAGGCGTTGTAAAGCCCTCTGAGATTGAAGCCGGTCTGGCGACAACCGCCCAGGACCTGCTGGTAGGCGCAAGCCCCGGTGTTGTGGTATCGACCGCCGGCGGCGACCCTGCTGGCGGCGCATCCATCCAGATTCGCGGTGGTGCCTCACTGTCGGCATCCAACGCTCCCCTTATGGTAATCGACGGTGTGCCCATGGACGGCAACTCGGTTAAAGGCTCCAGCAACCCCCTGTCGCTCGTAAGCCCCGAGAACGTGGAAAACATGACCATCCTCAAAGGCCCGTCGGCAACAGCCATCTACGGTTCGCGCGCCTCCAACGGTGTGATCATCATCACCACCAAG
>DKUJ01000049.1:13455-20277 GCA_002490635.1 Porphyromonadaceae bacterium UBA7207 | reverse complement strand
ACAGCCATCTACGGTTCGCGCGCCTCCAACGGTGTGATCATCATCACCACCAAGAGCGGCAAGAGCGGTCGTCCGCAGGTGAACTTCGCCGCCAACTTTTATGTGGCCACCCCCCGCAACTATCTCAACATGATGAACGCGTCGGAGTTCGCCAGCTTCATCCGCAACCGCTACGGAGAGGACTCCATGCAGGCCGCCCAGCTCGGCACCGCCAACACCAACTGGCAGAAAGAAGTGCTCCGCACCACCTTCAGCCATGACTACAGCCTCAGCGTAGGCGGTACCGCCGGCGTGCTGCCCTACCGCGTTGCCGTGAACTATACCGGCACCGACGGTGTGGTACGCGAGACAGACAACCAGCGTCTGGGAGCCAGCGTGAACCTGACACCCAAGTTCTTCGACGACCTGCTGAGCGTGAACGCCAACGTAAAAGGCTCGTACATCACCAACGAATACAGCGGCAACGGCGCCCTTGGTTCGGCCGTAGGCTTCAACCCCACCCTGCCCGTGTACACCCCGAGCGTATTCAACAACTACACCACCTATATCAACGGCGGCATGATTGCCGACGCCACCACTCCAGGCTCCGACATCAACAACCTCTACTCCAAGAACCCCGTATCTCTGTTCAAGGAGAACAACAGCCACTCCAAGGTTTACCAGAGCGTGGGCAACCTCCAGCTCGACCTCAAGATGCCCTTCCTCCGCGAACTCCGCGCCAACCTCAACCTCGGCTACGACTACAGCCACGGCGAGGTAGCAACGTGGGTGAACCCCAACGCACCCGCAGCATGGGACGGCAACTTCGCCATCCACGGCAGCGACGGCTCCACCGTGTATATCCAGAACGGCTACGGCAACCGCAACAAAGAGCTTCAGGAACGCTATACCCTGCTGCTCGACTTCTACCTGAACTACAACAAGCACTTCGAGGCCATCAGCTCCGACCTCGACCTCACCGCCGGCTACTCCTGGCAGCGCTTCAACGACAAGGGCCACAACTTCAGCACCGTGGTCAACGACATCGCGAACAGCGACTACATCATCACCAACCCCGCCATCAACGGCGGCAAGCCCACCCCCGCAGCCGAATTCGCAGGCTACCAGTACTCCCCCACCTACTACTACAGCGTGCGCTACCAGCTGGTATCGTTCTTCGGCCGTCTGAACTACACCTTCAAGGACCGCTACCTGCTCACCGCCACAATGCGCCGCGACGGAACTTCGCGTTTCGGCAAGGAAAACCGCTGGGGTAACTTCCCATCGGTGGCTCTGGGCTGGAAACTTCTCGACGAAAACTTCATGGAAGGCGCCCGCGGCGTGATGAGCGAACTCAAGCTGCGCGCCGAATTCGGTGTCACCGGCCAGCAGGACCTCGGCACAAAACTCAACGACGTGTTCCCCTACCTGCCAATCTACGACGTCACCACCGGCAACAACAACACTTACCCCATCGACGGCGAATATGTGCAGATCACATATCCCCAGAAATACAACGCCGCCCTCAAATGGGAAGAGACCAGCACCTGGAACGTGGGTATCGACTACGGATTCCTCAACAACCGCATCAACGGTTCTCTTGAATTCTATATCCGCAAGACCAAAGACCTTCTGGTGACCGCCAACTATCCCGCAGGCTCCAACCTCTCCAATGTGGGCCAAATCAACCTCGGCGACCTCAAGAACACCGGCATCGAGTTCAACATCAACACCCGCCCCGTGGTGACCAACGATTTCGTGTGGAACTCCAACCTCAACCTGGCCTGGAACCGCAACAAAATCACCCGCCTCGCCGAAGGCGCCGACACCATGACCGGCAACATCGGCACCGCCGGCAATGTGCAGAAGCATGAAGTGGGACAGAGCGCCTACAGCTTCTATGTGTACCAGCAGGCCTACGACGCCACAGGCAATCCTCTCGAAGGCGTGTATGTGGACCAGAACGGCGACGGTGTGATCAACGCCGACGACAAGATTTTCTACCACCACGTTCATCCCGACATCACCGTAAGCTGGCACAACACCTTCAACTGGAAAAACTGGGACTTCGGTTTCGTGCTCCGCGGCGCATTCGGCAACTGGGCCTACAATGCCAACACGATGAACAACTCCTTCATTTCCGCCACCAATTCGGCACCTCTGAGCAACATCATGTCGAACACCTACCTGTTCGAGAGCGCCAAGAGCGAAATGCTCCAGCTCAGCTCCCACTGGGTGCAGAACGCCTCGTTCGTACGTTGCGACAACATCACCCTGGGATATACCTGGGACAGCCTGATGCGCAACCGCCTGCGCCTGCGTCTCTACGGTGCCGTTCAGAACCCCTTCGTAATCACCTCCTACAAGGGTCTCGACCCCGAACTCACCTTCCAGCAGGGCCTGGACAACAACGCCTATCCGCGTCCTGTCACCTTCACCCTCGGTGTGGTGGCCAACTTCTAATCATGGTCTAACGCTTAGTTAAACAACGAGTATATGAAATTTTCCAAATATATAGTTGCTGGCTTTATGGCCGTGATGTCGCTCTCCTCCTGCGTAGGCGACCTCGACCTCAAACCCAACGACCCCAACACCAAACTCGAAATCACCGACAAGGCGGAATGGGACGGCTTCCTGGCCCGCCTCTACGGCAACCTATTCCGCGACGACGTAATTTCCACTTCCGACGGCGGCGCCGGCACATTCACCCGCACGCATTTCAACCTCAACGAAATCACCGCCGATGAGTGCTTCATCTCCGAAAAGTGGAACGACCCCGGCTACCAGCCTCTCAACAAGAACACCTGGAGCTCCGACAACGAATGGATCTACGCCGCCTTCGCCCGCGAGTTCTTCAACGCCAAGATGGCTGCCGAATTCATCCACCAGATGCAGAATGCCGGAGGCATAGCCATCCTAGGCGAGGATGAAGCCAAGGCACGCATTGCCGAAGCACGCGCCATCCGCGGTCTGTCGTACTACCAGATGATCGACCTGTTCGGCCGCGGCCCCTGGGTGGACGAGAACTCCATCACCGGCGACATCCCCCCCACCTACGACCGCAAGCAACTTTTCGATGCCATCACCGAAGAGCTCCGCAACTCCATCCCCGACCTCAAGCCCGCAGCACAGCAGAGCTATGGCCGTATCAGCCGCGAGGCAGGCTACATGCTCCTGGCCAAGCTGTACCTCAACGCCGAAGTGTACACCGGCACTCCCATGTGGAATGAATGCGCCGCTGCCTGCAAGGAAGTAGTGAAAACCGGCATCCAGCTGGCTCCCACCTACAAGTATCTCTTCTGCGCCACCAACGACCGCTATGTCGGCAACGGCGAGATTCTCTGGGCCGCACCCCAGGAACAGGGCCGCATGGAAACTTGGGGCGGCACAACCTACCTCACCGCCGGCGCATGGATCGAGACCGTGCCCAAGGACGTGCTCACCCGCCTGAACTATAGCGGCGACGCATGGTCGGGACTCCGCATCCGCCCCGAGTTGTCGCGCGCGCTTAAAGACGATCCCCGCCGCATGATCTACGAAGGCACTTTCCAGGAAGACATTCCCGACCTGGTCGCATTCGACGTGAACTCCTGCGGATACATGATCATCAAGTATTCCAACAGCCCTGAGGAAGACTACGAGAACACCGCCGGCGACAACAACAACGCCGTGGCTATGTCGAACACCGACTACCCCATATTCCGCCTCGCCGACACATATCTGATGCTCGCCGAATGCCAGCTCCGCGGCGTCGACTGCGACGGTCTTAAGTACCTCAACATGGTACGCGCCCGCGTTGGCCTCGATCCCGTGCAGACCATCACCGCCGAGAGCCTGCTTAAGGAACGCATGTGCGAACTCTATCTCGAAGGACACCGCCGCAGCGACCTCATCCGTTTCGGACGCTATATCGGCAACAACTACGTGTGGTCGTGGAAAAACGGCGTCTACGAAGGTGCCTCCATCCCCGAGTACCGCGCACTCTTCCCCATCCCCACCCAGTATGTGGCTACCGTGGGCCAGAATCCCGGATACTAATTCTGTGACATTCCTAACATCGCAACAAGTATGAAAATCTCACACATATATACTGCCGGGATTCTTGCCGCCATGGCTCTGATGGCCGGAGCGTGCTCCGACGTCACCGAGCCTGTACTTCAGAAACCCGATCCGCAGACATTCACACTCAACATTCCGCCGCTGCAGGACCAGTACTACCAGCTGAGCGAAAACGGCACCTTCGAAATCGTAGCCAACGGCCAGCCTTCCTATGGCTTCTCGGCCATCACAAGCTACCGCGCACAGGTGTCGCTCACCGAAGACTTCGCCGACTTCCGCACCCTCACCCCCACCGGCACCGGCACCCTGTCGCGAATGACACTGAAGGATGCCGACCTTGCCGTGGCTCTGTGCGAGCTCCACGGAGTAACCGACGAATCGAACTATGAGGACAAGGGCATCCAGAAGGTGTACTTCCGCGGCCAGGCCTTCATATCCGGTATCGAGGAAACCGAAGTGCTCACATCCAACGTGGTTTCGCTGAACAAAGTCCAGGGTTACTTCGCCCTGAAACTTCCCAAGTATATCTTCTGCATCGGCAACTATCTCAAGGACTGGATCGGCCCTGATGCCGCCAACGCCGAGAAGCTTATCCCCTACCGCGTGACAGAGAACGACGATGAAATCGATTCCAACATTTTCCACGCGACCATCGACTTCCAGGAGAACGCGCCCATCTTCCGCTTCTACATGGGACTCGACGGCTGGGACCGTCCTGCCGACCTCCCCGAAAACCAGTTCTTCACCCTCGGCGCAGCCGGTGGCACCAATTCCGACACTCCCGTGGAATTCCCCGATTTCAAGGCCGGTGAACAGCTCACCCACAAGCTTGCCGAGACCAAAGACTCTTTCAGCTTCCCCAACTGCAGCGGCGTGATTGAAATGACCATCGACCTCTCCAACCACGATGCTCCCGTAGCACACTTCACCGCCAAATAAAGCGCGATAAACCATAGCATACGACATGAAAAAGATATCATATATAGCCATGGTGGCTGTTGCGGCTCTGATGGCGGCGTGCGATGAATACACACTCCCCAATCCTCCCGCACAGTCCAATAACCAAGAGCCCGTTTTCGAGACCAGCGGACTGTCCGTGACCGACCTCACCGACGGCAAGCTCGACCTGGTGACATTCAGCCAGAACAACACACAGCCAGAGCTGCTCCGCTACAGCGTGAGCAACGTTCCCGAAGGACGTGCCCTGAAGTTCGTGATGGAAATCTCCGACACCGAAGATTTCGCCAAATCCGCCGAAGTGGCAACAACCAGCGGCGAGGACAGCGTGGTAAGGGCTTCCGTCTACGACATCGAGACCGCCTACTCCACAACATTCTCCCGCAGCCCCGAAGCTGTGACTCTCTATACCCGCTATGCCGCATACGTGAGCAACACAGCCGGCACCGAGAACGTGCGTGTGGGCGGCCCCGACTACTATCTGGGCGCCACAACCCTCGCCTTCACTCCCGTGCTGCTGAAACACACCGTGGAAAACGCCTACTACCTGGTGGGCAGCTTCAACGGATGGCAGATCGCGTCGGCACAGCTCATGCAGAAGGATGAGGAAGGCAATCCCTACGACTATCCCGACTTCCACACCTTCGTGGAAGTGACAGCCGACATGGCCGCCAACGGAGGTCTGTCGTGGAAAATCATTCCCGAAAGCGCCTACAAGGCCGGCAACTGGGAAGGCGCCTTCGGTGTCGTAGCCACCGACAGCGAAAGCGGTCGCCTGGTCGAGTCGCCCGAAGCCGAGGTGAATGCCGGTGTGATTGCCGATGCCGGCAAATACCAGATTTCCGTGAACATGTACGAGGACACCTACAAAGTAAGCCTCGCCTACGAACACCTCTGGATCCAGGCCACCGGCTACTACCAGACCGTTGACAAGATGCTTCGCCTGTACACTTCCGACTATGTGAACTACGGCGGCGTGATGCGCTGTGCCAAAGGCTTCAAGTTCCTCTGCCAGCCCGACCTAAACACCGGCGTGTTCTACGGCGTAGCCAGTGATTCCGAAACCACAACCAAGGACGGTGTGACCTCCGGCACAATGGAACGCTTCACCGAAGCCAAGGACGCCCGAAACATGGAAGTTCCCGCACGCGCCACCTACTATGTGAAAGCCAACCTGAAGAACCTGAAATGGAGCGCTGCCGAACTCAGCAGCATCAGCATCGTGGGTGCCTTCAACGACTGGAATGTGGAAGACGAAGCCGCCACCATGACTCCCGACCGCAACGGCGTTGTGTACACCATCAACGGTGTAGAGATGCCCGCCGGCGAATTCAAGTTCTGCGCCAACCATGCCTGGACAATCAGCTTCGGCGGCAAAATGGACAATATCGTAGAAAACGGCGGCAACCTCACCCTCGATGTCGCCGGCACCTACGACATCACTCTCGACTTTACCACCGTGCCTCCCTCTGCCAAAGCTGTTCTGAAATAAGAACACCACGATTTAAAATCGATAAAAGAACGCTCCGAATCTTACGGGGCGTTCTTTTTTTGCATCCACACGGAAAAAATTTCATCCGACGGCTTCATGAATTTTTCATTTTCCATACCGCTCGCGACAGCCCTCGAAGCCCCGAAAACCGGGAATTCCGTGCCCCATTCAACCAACAAATTCGCCAAAAGAGACTATTTTCAATTTTTCTGCAATTTTTTTGCCGAAATATTTGCACAGAGTCGAGAATGTGCTTAACTTTGCAGCGCAAAAGCAAAAGAGCTGATGCCTCTCCTACCGAGAAAACAAACGGTGTGGTAGTTCAGCTGGTTAGA
>DKUJ01000049.1:0-13124 GCA_002490635.1 Porphyromonadaceae bacterium UBA7207 | reverse complement strand
GGTTCGAGTCCCGTCCATACCGCAAGAGGAGAGAGGAGAATGAGAAATGCTAATCTTCGGATTTCGTTTCTCATTCTTTTTTAGCTATCGATGCTTTTCAGCCCTGTAGTTCAACGGATAGAACGGAGGTTTCCTAAACCTTAGATCGGGGTTCGATTCCCCGCGGGGCTACAAAGAAAAGGCCGGAGGCTGCGAAGAACATTTGTTCCGGCAGCCTCCGGCCTGCATTCATTGCTATAGTGCGGTCACACCGCGGGAAGCGACATGCCGTTGAGTTTCCTGTAAAGGTCGAGGGCGTACACATCGGTCATGGCCGATATGTGGTCCAGCACTGCCTGCAGCTTTCCATAGAGTGTGGGCGCGCACACGTCGTACTGCTGCGGGAATTTGGAAAGCAGCAACCGGGAATAGTTCAGTTCGGGATGTGTGACAGCCCCCACGAGCCGTTCCATAAGCTCGGAGATGATTCTGTTGCCGGCAAGTTCTATGTCCACCACCTCCGGCGCTCTGTAGATCTTATCCCAGGAAATGGCATTGCAATGCGCGTAACCGTTGCGCTGGAGCTCGGGAATGGCTTGCAGTAGCGAACCCTCGAATGTGCCGTCGAGAATGGAATCCTCGTTGGCGATGAATGCTTCGGCGCATTTGTCGACAAGCCGTCCCACAACACAGGAGCGGAGATATGCTATTTTCTCGTTAGGATCGTCGACGGCCTCCATCACTCTGCACATGTGGCTGTGCTCCTCCTGCTCGAAGAAGCCCATGAAAGCCGCCACCACCTCTTCTGTGGAAAGGATTTTGAGCTTGTGGGCATCCTCGATGTCCATCACTTCATAACATATGTCGTCGGCGGCCTCTACAATGTAGACCAGCGGATGGCGCGCATAGCGCAACGGCTCACCTTCGGCCGACAGCCGCAAAATACCCAGAGCCTCGGCCACGCGCACGTAGGTGGCGCGCTCGGAACTGAAGAAGCCAAATTTCCCTTTGCCTGCCAGAGAGCTTTCGTGAGGATATTTCACGATGGATGCAAGTGTGGAGTATGTCATAGCGAAGCCGCCCTCTCGTCGGCCGTTGAAACGGTGCGTGAGCACCCGGAGAGCGTTGGCATTGCCCTCGAAGTGTATCAGGTCGGTCCACAGGTGCTCCGGCAGCATTGAACGCAACGCGCTCCCCGGGCCCTCGCTGAAGAATGTGGCTATAGCGCGCTCGCCGCTGTGGCCGAAAGGCGGATTGCCCAGGTCGTGGGCAAGACATGCCGCGGCCACAATGTCGCCGAGATGGTCGAAACAGCCGCTGTCGGCACCATGCCTGCGGCGGAGGGCGATGGCGATAGTGTCGGCCATCGATTTACCCACACACGACACCTCCAGGGAATGTGTGAGGCGGTTGTGCACGAATATGCTGCCGGGCAGCGGAAACACCTGGGTCTTGTTCTGCAGCCGGCGGAAGGGCGAAGAAAAGACAAGGCGGTCGTAGTCGCGGCGGAAATCGGAGCGCGTGGCGCTTTTCCTGGGGTCGTGGTAGTGCTCGAGGCCGAAGCGCATGTCGTTGATCAGGCGCGGCCATTCCATAGTAAGCTTAGTCATAACGCAAAGATAGCACAATTTGAACTTTTTGCTACAGCGGAAGTTCAAAATATTATGACACAGCAAAACAATTCATCTCCGGCGCCAACCGGCAGCGGAACCCCAAAATCCGGTGGGAAGAAATCGGGATATGCGGTACTTATCGCCTATCTGGTAGGGCTAAGCGCCTTCGGGTCGTTTGTCAACGACATGTACCAGCCTACCCTGCCGGCGATGACACGCTTCTTCCACTGCTCCATCCCCATGGTGCAGATGGGTCTGGCCATGGGCATGCTCGGCCTTGCCCTGGGGCAGTTCCTGCTGGGGCCGGTAAGCGACAAAGTGGGGCGCAAGCCTGTGCTTGTGGGCTCCCTGCTGGTATTCTGCGTGGCGGCAGACGCCAGCGTGTTCGCCAGGAACATCCATTTCTTTCTCCTGTGCCGTTTTGTGCAAGGCGTCGGAGCCGCCGGAGCCTATTTTCTGGCACGCACCATACCCGCCGACCTCTATGGCGGCCGGCAGCTGGCCAAAGTCATGGCTCTTGTGGGCGCAATCAACGGCTTCGCACCCGCAAGCGCCCCTGTGCTCGGTGGCATCGTGGCCGACCATTTCAACTGGCAAGGGGTATTTGTGGCTCTGGTAGCTTTCGCGTTGCTGCTGCTGGCATTCTCCTACTGGCTGAAAGAGACTCTTCCGCCGTCGAAGCGCACACACGGCAGCGTGTGGAGCGGATTCGCCGACTACGGGATTCTGCTCCACTACAAGCCGTTCATGATTCATGTGCTGCTGAAAGGAGCCGCGCTGGGTCTGCTGTTCGCCTATATATCCTCTTCGCCCTTCATATTCGAAGACCACTACGGATTCAGTCAGACCCATTTCGGACTCATCATGGGCCTGAACGCCATGTTCACCGCCGCAGGCTCAATGCTGGCGCTGAAATTCCGCCTTCTCAAACAGGCGGCCTTTGCCGGCGCCTGGGGCCTTGCCATAGCTGTTGCGATTGAAGCGGCAGCGATGTTTGTCTTCGACCATTTCCTGATATACGAGCTTGCGCTCATTCCCATCCTCTTCTTTCTTGGCATGCTCTTCACCTCCGGCAACGCGCTTGCCATGAATGAAGGCCGCGACAAAGCCGGCACTGCCTCCGCCATCCTCGGCATAGGAGGCTATATGTTCGGCGCTGTGTCATCGCCAATGGTAGGTGTTGGCAATATAATGCACTCGTCGGCGATTGTATTCGGTGTTCTGGCAGCGATAACACTGATAGCGGCATACATGAGCCGTGCTCTTCCCGCAGAGGCCAACCAGCCATAGACCCGACAACAGAAACACGAAAGCCATCGAGCAAAAAAAATGCTAAAAACACATATTCGAGTATTTTTTTAGCTAACTTTGTCGTTCACAACAACAGATGAAATGAATATCTCAGCACTTGTAATACTCACACTTGTGCTCTGTGTGCTCGCACTTGCGTCGTGCTTTGTCCGCAGGGTGTCGGCATCTCTTATAGCCTACGGCGCCATGGTGTGCGCACACTGCGCGCATGCCGCCGCCATCGGCACCTACGAACTCGTGTTCTGGGGCATTGCCACAGCAATTATCCTTGGCCTGCGCTGGCTCCGCGACGGCGACCACTGGCGGAGAGCCGCCCTGGCATATACCGCTGGAGGAGCTGCCGTCGGTGCATTTCTCGGCGCAGTCGTGGCTCCAACACAATCCGCAATCATAGCAGGCTCGGCACTGGGTTCCTTTCTGGGAGCACTGGCCTACATGCGCACCCCATCGTCGCCACATGTTCCGGTCGGCTCCCGCGTGTTTGTAGAATACCTCGCCGCCAAAAGCCTGCCCGCGATAATCGCGTGCTCTATGGTGGCTATAACCACAGTTGCAGTTGTGCGATGAGGACGAATATAACACTGGCCGCACTTCTTGTGTTCTGCGCTTCCGCGGCGTGGGGGCGCACCGATGCACGCAGCGAACTCGGCCGCCCCGACCTGGAAAAGATATCCGCCGCCACCACCGACGAAAGCTCTCCCTACTACTATCCCCGACTGCTGCGCGCGTTCATGGCCAACGACACTACCATGAGCGCCGAAGAATTCCAGTACTTCTACTACGGAACCCTGTTCCAGGAAGATTACGACCCCTACCGCGCATCGCCTAATCCAGCGCTTCTCGAGGAACTCACGCCCATATATGCCAAGGAGCGGCGCAGCCGCGCCGACCGCGAGAAGATGCTCGACTATGCCATGCAGGTGCTCAACGACAATCCCGTGGACCTCCGCCAGCTCACAAACCGCATCTATGTGTACGAGCAGAATGCCAAGTTCGACCTTGCAAAGATATGGCAGTACAAGCTCAACCACCTGCTGCTGGTGATTGCCGCTTCGGGCACAGGTTCCGATGCCGAAAATGCATGGACTGTGGTCTACCCCCAGCAGGAATACGACTTTCTGAATCTTTCGGGCATAACAGCCACCGGCCAGCATTTCGAGCCGCCACACTACGACTACATAATGGTGGAACAGCGCAACGACAGCGACTGCGAAGGCTATTTTTTCAATATCGGCGAAATGCTGAAGCAATATTTCCTGAAACACCCCGGCGAACTCCAGACCATGAGAAACCGGAGCCAGGAGCAGGAATAGGAACTTGTGCAAGGCAAATACTCAAATATTTGCTTTGCACTCGACTTATTCGTATCTTTGACCGATGTCTTGGATACTCCCGCTCGGCAAAGCTCAAATAAATTTGGCTTTGCGCTCGACTTATTCGTATCTTTGCGCGCGACCTCCACTCCAGCAAACATATCATCACTCATAGAAACCAATCAAAGTCAGAAATATGAATAAAGGTTTTACCCTCCTCGCCGCTGTGGCATTAGGCTGCATGGCCGCCAATGCCGTACCGGCAAAGCCCGGACTCCGCACTATCGTGCAACCGGACGGAAGCACCGTGGTGGCCGAACTACGCGGTGATGAATTCTGCAGTTTTTACATGACCCCCGAGGGCCTGCCAATGCAGATGGACGCCCAGGGTTATCTGCGCTACGTGGTTGCCGACAGTGAAGGCACCATAACCCTCAGCGACAACGCCGCCTCAGTGAACGTGGATGCCGCCATGAGCGCCTTCGCACGCATCGGCAAAGCCGAACGCCTCCGCATGGATCCCGACCGCGCCACCGTTGCCGACGCCGCACGTGCCGTGGTGCGTGCCGCGGAAGGCGACGACGACGCATTGCCTCAAAAAGGCATGGGACTGATGGGGCGCCAGAACTTCCCCACCCAGGGCGATATCAAGAGCATCGTTATTCTGGTACAGTATAAAGACGTGTCCTTTACCGTAAAGAACCCGACCGAGTACTACAAGAACATGCTCAACCAGGAAGGCTTCGACCAATATGGCGGCGTCGGATCGGCCCGTGACTTCTTTGTCGAGAACAGTGCCGGCCAGTTCAGACCACAGTTCGATGTCTATGGACCAATCACCACCCAGTACAAACGCTCCTATTACGGTGCCCAGGTCGGCAACCGCCACGACAGCAATCCATCGGCCATGGTGCTGGAGGCCTGCAAGCAGCTGGACGCCACCGTGGACTTCTCGCAGTACGACCTCGACGGCGACGGCATGATCGACAATATCTATGTAATCTACGCCGGCCAGGGACAGGCAACCTACGGCGGCTCCGACACCGTGTGGCCCCACTCGGCGACCATAAGCAACGGCCCGGTATACGACGGCGTACGAGTAGGACGCTATGCGACTTCCAATGAATGGGAATATCAGCGCCCCGATGGTATCGGCACCTTCGTACATGAATTTTCCCATGTGATGGGTCTGCCCGACCTCTACTCCACCGCCTATGCCAACTCTGTGACACCCGGCGCATGGTCTACCATGGACCAGGGACCCTACAACGGCGACGGCTGCCGCCCGGCCTATTATACCGCATTCGAGCGCAACGCCCTCGGCTGGATTGACCTCAAGGTATTGGACTCCCCCTCCAACGTGACCCTGCCCGACATCTCCAACAACGAGGCATACATAATACCCACAATGATCGACACGGAATTCTTCCTGCTGGAGAACCGCCAGCAACGCGGATGGGACACCGACGTGCCCGGTCATGGCCTTCTTGTATGGCATATCGATTTCGACAAGACCGTGTTCAACCTCAACAACGTGAACAACGACGAGACGCACCAGTATGTCGACATCGTGGAAGCGAGCAACGCGCCCAACTCCTCAAGCTCATATGCTCAGAGCCGCTACACATTCCCGGGCCCCAACAAACTCAAAAAATCCATCACACCCAAGACTACTCCCTGCCTCCAGCCGTGGATTGGCCCGGCAATCGATATGTACATCACCAAGATCAACGAAGTCAGCGTGCAGGAGAGCAACGACATTACTTTCGAGGTTGACGGTGGTATAGCGGCTCTGGAAACACCCGTAGCCACAGACGCCACCGGCATCGGCGCCAACGGCTTCACCGCAACATGGAATGCCGTGGAAGGTGCTTCCAAGTACCTTCTCACAGTAATCGGCGGACACCTTCTCGAAGGCGAAGGTCACACACTCGATTTCGGACAGCCCGCCGACACCCGCGTGGTACTCCCCGAAGGATGGACTTTCAGCGGCGCCGAAACCGATATCTACACAGCCTCTTCGTTCTGCGGGGCCAGCAGACCTTCGCTGAAATTCGAGAAAAACGCCACTACCCTCACATCGCCTCTCTACAACGGCGAAGTAGGCAAGGTATCCTTCTTCCTGCGTGCCGCCAATGCTTCCGCTTCGAGCGCTCTCGATATCCAGGGGCGCAACAGCGAGGCCGAGAACTGGATTTCCCTGGACCGCGTGTCGAACCTCTCGCAGTACAACACACGTGGAACCAACGTCGAATGCGACCTCACCGAAAAACACGTGCGCCAGATTCGCTTCGTGTTCTATGCCGCCTCCGGCAAAATGGCTCTTGACGATATCGTGGTCGAACTGGCCGGCAACTACAGCGCCGTTGTCGAAAACTACGACGGCAAAGATGTAGGCGACGCAGTAAGTCACAACGTTGCCATCGCTCCCGAAGGAACCGGCATATACTCCTACTTTGTAAAAGCCGTCGACAGCGACAACTACACTACCAAAGCCAGCAACACCATCACAGTCGACCTTAGCCAGTTCGTTTCCGGAGTGGAGAATGTGATTGCCGAAAGCCAGTGGAACGTAGCTGTAAACGGCCGCACAGCCACATATGCAGGCACTCCCGGCGCAGCCGTCCGTCTGGTAAGCATTTCCGGCGCCACCATTGCCGAAACCACTGCCGACGCTTCCGGCAACGCCACTGTTGAAATTCCTGCCGCAGGTGTATATCTTGTAGCAACACCCCAGGGCACAATCAAGGCTGTGGTGCGCTAAGCCTCCACATTCATTGACTGATAAACAACAAGCAGGCCGCGCCGACAGAAAACGGCGCGGCCTGTATTCTTTTACAAGCTCCCATGAAAGCCAATCCCGCTACACGAATCAGCAACTTCTTTGTAAATTATTTCAGCCTCAACGGCCAGCTCGTGAGCCAGGCCGAGGCCGAAGCTGCCATCCGCGAAAGCGTGTCGTTCAAAGGCACCAGCATACTGATTTTGATTCTGGCAATATTCATAGCCTCGCTGGGCCTCAACACCAACTCGACAGCCGTAATCATCGGCGCCATGCTGATATCTCCGCTCATGGGCCCGATCATCGGCCTGGGGCTTGGAATAGGCGTGCATGATTTCGAACTTATAAAACGATGCCTCCGCAACCTGCTCATGGCCGCGGGATTCTCGGTGATTACCGCCACTCTCTATTTCCTCATATCTCCGGTGAACGAAGAACACAGCGAACTGCTTGCCAGAACCTCGCCGACAATCTACGATGTACTCATCGGTTTCTTCGGAGGCGGCGCAGGCATAATCGCTCTGGGAAGCACCAACAAAGGAAATGTGATTACCGGCGTGGCGATAGCCACCGCTCTCATGCCTCCGCTGTGTACCGCAGGATACGGACTTGCCACCTGGCAGATGCAGTATTTCCTGGGAGCTACATACCTTTTTGTAATCAACTCCATATACATCGCCTTCGCCACATATATCGGAGTGAAACTGATGAAGTATAAGCCTGTGTCCGCCGCCGACCCCGATCGCTCGCAGAGAGTGATGCGTGTGGTATATGTCGTGGCCGTGCTGACAATGCTCCCGAGCATCTACCTCACATACCGCATGCTCCAGACAAACAAGTTCAACACCCGCGTGGAACAGTTCGTGTCCGAAGAATGCCATTTTCCACAGACACAGGTGCTCAGCGCCCGCACAGGCATCGACAACGGACAGCGTACGCTGTCCCTCACCCTGATCGGACAGATTCTTCCCGCCGATTCCCTGCAGGTGGCACTGTCGGAAAGGATGAAATATTACGGACTCAACGACACCCGCCTTATCATATATCAGGGAGGAGAAGAGAGCGAACGCAACATCGGCATGGCACCGTCGTTGGCCGAAGTGTATTCTCTGGCACAGACCACGATAACCCGGCAGCAGCACTCTATCGACAGTCTCCGCCAGCTTCTTGCAGCCGACCACACCAACGGCACAGCGGCGGCCATGGTGGCCCCCGAAATAAAAGTGCTGTTTCCCGAAATCCGCCAGATAGCGGTAAGCACAACACTGGTGGCGCGCCCGTCGGATACCACAAGAGTGGATACTGTCAACGTAGCCCTTGTGAACACCTCGAAAAACATCCGCAGCAGCGAACGCCGGAAACTCGCCGAATATCTTCGGGCACGCCTGAATATGGGCGAGATACAGATTGTGGATGTGCGCTCGCTGGACTAACAGGCTTCACTGGAACAACCGACATAATTACCAAAGCATACTTATAGCGACAACATATAAAACACATTATGCAGATAACGGCTGAAAATATATTGCTTGTCAGCTCCATCCTCCTCATATTCGGTGTGATAATCGGAAAATCGAGCTACCGCACAGGGCTGCCGCTCCTTCTGGTATTCCTCTTTGTGGGTATGCTGTTCGGAGTCGACGGGCTTGGAGTGCAGTTCAACGACATGCACACCGCCCAGTTCATAGGAATGGTGGGACTGTGCATCATTCTTTTCAGTGGCGGCCTGAACACCAGTTTCAAGGCAATACGTCCTGTAATAGGTCCCGGTCTCACCCTTGCCACCGCCGGAGTGCTGCTCACAGCCGTCCTATCTGGAGTGTTCATCTATCTGCTATCCCGCGCGGAATGGACAAACATCCATTTCACCCTGCCGGTAGCCATTCTGCTGGCAGCCACAATGTCGTCGACCGATTCGGCATCGGTATTCGGCATCCTGGGAGGCCGCAACGTGTGCCTGCGCAACAATCTGCGCCCGGTGCTGGAACTTGAAAGCGGCTCCAACGATCCCATGGCATATATGCTCACAATCATACTCATTGCCATGCTTTCCAACGGCGGCACACTCTCGGCGGGGACTGTCCTGCTGCTTCTCGGCTTGCAGTTCGCCGTCGGCGGCGGTCTCGGACTGCTGCTCGGCTGGCTCGGTGTGCGCCTTACGCATATATATCGCCGGTTGGGGAAAAACGGCAGCGAGGACGACGGCCAGGCAACAGCCATGATATCGATACTGCTCTTCGCTCTCGTGTTCCTCACTTTCACACTTACAAGCATGCTGAAAGGCAACGGCTACCTGGCGGTGTATCTCTGCGGCATCGTAATCGGCAACTCAAAAATTCCTTTCAGGAAAGGAGTGTCGAAATTTATGGACGGCATAACATGGCTTGCACAGATTGTGATGTTCATAATGCTCGGACTGCTTGTGAACCCGCATGAAATGCTTACGGTTGCTCCCGTGTCGATACTTATCGGTGCTTTCATGATTGTGGCAGGCCGTCCGCTGGCAGTTTTCATTAGTCTTGCGCCTTTCCGCGGAATAACGGCGAAATCCAAGGCATTCGTGTCCTGGGTGGGACTGAGAGGCGCTGTTCCAATCATATTCGCCACTTATCCTGTGGTTGCCGGTATTCCAGGAGCGTCGCAGATTTTCAACATCGTGTTTTTTGTGACAATCGTATCCCTCATGGTACAGGGCACAACCGTGATTTCAGCCGCAAAAAAGCTGCAGCTCGTTGAAGACGACACGCACGACGACCATTCGTTCGGTGTCGAACTTGCCGACGAACATCCGGCATCGCTCCACACAATAGTGCTTTCGGAACACGACCTGGAAAATGGCAACACTCTCCGCGACATGCAGCTGCCCGAAGGCACCCTGGTGATGATGATTCGCAGAAACGGCAAATACATAATCCCCGACGGCAAGCGCCGGCTACTCCCCGGCGATGCCCTGCTGTTAATCCAGGAAAAGTAGGAAACTCTATTCCACTGGAGGTGCCAGACCGTGCCAACCCTTCACAATCCTGCGCACAGCACAGCGACATGTTGTAAAACATATGTTCTTTTTTGATAAAAAGTTGCAGCCCAATCACAAAAATGACTATCTTTGCCGCGGTTTTAAACCTAACGGATTCATATCATCTTACTAAAAACACTACATGAAAAAACTTTACTCCGTAGCGGCTATCGCCGCCCTTGCTCTGAGCGCCAACGCCCAGATCTATATCGTAGGTAGCGGCGTCGGTCTGGACTGGACTCCCGAGACTCCTATGGAAGTAGCCCTTACCGACGGCAACTACACTTTCGCCGTGGAAAACCTCAACCAGTTCAAGGTATCCACCACCAAGGGCACCTCCTGGGATGACTACAATGTGGGCGCACTCACCTGCGAACTCACCGAAGAGAATCTGGGCACTCCCGTGGAACTCGTGGCCGGCGATGGCAACATCGGCACTCCCTGGGTAGGCAACTACACAATCACAGTATCCGGCGACCTCAAGACTCTTACCGCCACCACCACTACTCCCAAACCCGAAGGCTTCACCAAAATCTATCTCCGTGGCGGGATGAACGAATGGGGCGCACCCGAAGACTGGATGTTCACCACCGAAGATGGTGTTACCTACTATTTCGACTGCACCGCCCCCCACAACATCGCCATGGGTGTAACCTTCAAAATCGCCGATGCCGACTGGGGCAATGTGAACTACGGAGCCGGCGGCGAAGTTATCGCCGACGAATTCCCTGTTATGTGGAACTACAACGCCAACGATGCCATCATGGCCGAAGACTACGACGGCCATATTAAATTAGTCCTCCCCGCCAAAGCCAAAGATCCCGCAGAGGTAACCTTCTTCCCCAAAGGTGCCGGCGTGGGCAATGTAAGCATCGAGAACAACGCCGCAAAAGAATACTTCAACCTCCAGGGCGTACGCGTTGAAACTCCTGCCGCCGGCCTCTACATCGTTCGCCAGGGCGACAAGGTTTACAAAGAAATTGTTAAGTAAAGGAATTTCCCTCCTCCTTACATAAACACATCTTTCTCTTAGGCGGGCAGTCCGGCAACGGATTGCCCGCCGTCTTTATTCAGCGCATGCCGGACCTGCCTCTTTCCGTAAAATTGGCAATACTATCCGCGATTGCGGTACATGGCCTATACTCCGGTGATTGTAATATTGTAACAGTCAGTCTATAGAAAACAGCAATGAGGAAACTCCTGACAATTCTGGCAGCAGCAATCACTATAACGACAAATAACCCGCAATGAAATTGCAGCATTAATCACCCAGGGGGCTTTCTAAGCCGGATGGCCGAACGCATGGGCTGCGTTCCGGATAGCCAAAGAAGTCTGGGCCGACACAACAGATCTGGAGTCGGAAAGTTACGAAATCTCCCATAACACATAACGACTGCCGAGCTACAGCATACATAAAAACGACATACATTTTATGTAGTCTTAGGCGTCCTTAACAAAACCGAAGCGGCAGCCTGATCGTTCTTATCCTTACAAAAGAGACATTTGCACAGCAACAGTGTTTACTTACCAAAACTAAAATATTTATGGAAACCAAAGCTAACAAAAACACTCCTTCCTCCAAGAGCGAAACGAAAGCGAAGGCGGACACAAAGAAAAAAGATGTAGCCGACTCCAAGTCCGACGCAACACAAAAGACCAAAACAACATCCAAGGATACTAAGAGCGACAACTCAGGCCAGGAATTCCGCGAATTCTTCACCGATGAACTAAAGGACATCCTGTGGGCAGAAAAGGCTCTGCTTAAAGCTCTACCTAAAATGCGCAAGGCGGCAACAGGCAAAGAACTCGCAGCATCGTTCGACGAACACATGGCCGACGCCGAAAAGCAGATCGACACTCTGAACCAGGTGTTCGAACTCATGGGTAAAAAGCCGGCGACAAAGAAATGCGATGCCATGGAAGGACTGCTCTCCGAGGCCGACAGTATAATATCCGACACCGAAAAAGGGACGGCAATCCGCGACGCCGGTCTGATTCTTGCCGCACAGAAGGCCAAGCACTACGAGATTGCCACCTACGGAACACTTGCGGCACTCGCCGACGCCATGGAAGAACCTAAGATTGCCAAACTGCTGCGCTCGATTCTCCGCAGCGAAAAGGCTTCCGACAAGGAACTTACCGTACTCGCAGTAGAGTCGGTAAACGAATATGCCGCAGAAGAATAATATCACTCAAGCTTCCGTAACCGCCCAAATCCCCCGGCGAACCATCCCGCCGGGGATTTGGCGTGTGCGGAAGCCGTTGCACTGCCCGACTACGATAATCAATAATCAATATATAAAGCAATTATGGACTTGACAGTACTTTACAAACTCACATACGGAATGTACGTATTAGGAGCATTCAAAGACGGCCGCCCCGTCGGTTGCATCGTGAACACATGCTTTCAGGTAACGAGCGAGAACCCGCTGCTCACAGTGTCGCTTAACAAAAACAACTACACCCTGGATGCAATCAAGGAATTCAAACGCTTCTCGCTAAGCATAGTCGCCGAGGACACCGCCCCCGGGATTATCGGCAAATTCGGGTTCTCCAGCAGCCGCGACAACGACAAATACCACGATTTCGGTTATGAAGTATTGGGCTGCACTCCTTGCGTGAAAGGAAGCTTTGCCGGACGGCTGATTCTGGAAGCGGAACAGTTCATCGACTGCGACACGCATGTGCTTGTGGTGGCACGGCTGAAAGATACAGTGAAAGGAACCGGCACTCCGATGACATACAGCTACTACCACAGCACAGTGAAGGGTAAAGCCCCGAAGAACGCTCCCACATACCGCAAAGAAGAGACCAAGGTCGCTGATACAACTGCCAAGACTCTCAACCGCTACGAGTGCGACATATGCGGCTACGTGGCAGAAGTCGATGGCGAGCTGCCCGACGACTACGAATGCCCTCTCTGCTGCGCGGACAAATCGCATTTTTTCCGCATAGAATGAGTTTCCCGATATAAAGTGCTGAAACTTGCCAAAATGAAAACTGTTTGACTCCGAAAAAGCGTAATCGAAACCGGAACATACATAAAATAAAAACCCAGGTAATTGAATGTAATTACCTGGGTTTTCAAGGTGTCCGAGATGAGATTCGAA
>DKUJ01000041.1:66180-66419 GCA_002490635.1 Porphyromonadaceae bacterium UBA7207 | reverse complement strand
CAAACGGTCCGCAAACGGTCCGCACCGTTTTTTTTATCTTTTTTGGTATAAAATTTTGTGGAAATGTAAAAACTACATAACTTTGCATCGATTTTGAAACGCAAATGTTTTATCACTAATCATACACCAAGATGAAAAAATTAGTTCTTATGCTCGCTGTTGCCTTCAGCATGACAATGTTCTCCTGCGGCAACACCGCCGAGAAAGCTGCCGACGCTGCTGAAGCTGCTCAGACTACT
>DKUJ01000041.1:0-65848 GCA_002490635.1 Porphyromonadaceae bacterium UBA7207 | reverse complement strand
ACTGTAGAAGCTGCTGAAGCTGCTGTTCCCGTAGAAGTAGTAGAAGGTGACTCCGTAGTTGCCGAAGGTGAAGTTGCTGTTGCCGAAGGCGAAGTAGTAGCTCCCGAAGAAGCTCCCGCTCAGTAATCTGCAAACAACGACATCGCCGGCTCGCCGACAGGCAGAGTCGTGCGTTCCTCATAATAAAGAGACAGCCACATCGGTTGCCTCTTTGTTTTTATACCGGCAACCAGATACCACGCGGAGCCATTCCCGAAATAAGGAATGGCTCCGCGTGGTATTTCTATATTTGTGGTGCTGTGCTCAATCCATAGCCGCATTCAGTTCGGCAAGCATCTGCCGGTACACCTTGCGCATTCTGCGGTATTTGACAAGAGCTACCGCCACGCCTATCACAAGACCGCACACGGCGCCGGCCAAAACGGAATCGGAACTCTTGCCGATCAGTTCCGCGAACATAACTGCCAGAATGGCGCAGCCCAGCACAATGCCGACGATAAACAGGCGCGCACGCCATTTTCCGATGTTCAGCGAATGCCTTAGCGACTGGGCAATGGTATTGGTAATGAAATTGCAACTAACGATATATCTGTACAGCCACAGATTACCGATAGCCATCAGTATTCCGAAAAGGCCGTAGAGCACAGCCACAAACACCGACAAATCCAATGAGAAAACGAGGAAGGGCGCCATCGCCGGCAACATCAGACCACAGATAACCGTGCGCTTGTAGTATGCCGCAAGCTTCCGTTGCATGCCGGTTGCTTTCCCTGCTGCTATCTTGTCGGCGACAGCCTTGCAGTTACTCTCCACAGCGCTTTCCTGCACGCTTAGAGCCAGCCAGTTCGCTTTAAGTTTATCTATATTCATAGTTCTTTGGCCATTTTTGCGAGTTTATCTTTCACACGATGCAGTTTCACGGCAACGTTCGCCCGCGACAATCCTGTGATAGCGGCGATTTCGTCGTAGGAACGTTCGTCGAGCCAGAGTGTTATCATTGCTTTTTCCAATGGAAGGAGTTTTGATATCAGACCTTGCAGGATTCTGAGTTCTTCGAGTTTCACGGCAAGAGAGCCGTCGTCGGCAGGTTCGGCGAACATTTCCTCCAGTGGCACAGTGGAACGGCTGTGCCTGCCGTTGCGCCGGTGCCATGTAAGGCATGTGTTGATTGCGGTGCGGTAAATCCAGGTGCTCATCTTTGCCTCGCCACGGAAAGAATCCATGCCGGTCCAGAGATTTATGAGCACCTCCTGAAAGAGATCGTCGAATGCCGCCCCGGGGCCGGAGTAGAGATAGCACACTTTGGCCACCAGCTCCTTATAGCTGTCGGTGATTTCGCGGAAACATTCTTCGCGGCTTTGTGCGCATTCCGAGGCTTGCATTGTACTATATAGACGCCGCCGGCTGCAAAAAATTACAGCCGGCGGCATTTTTTATTGTTGTCCGAATGCTGTCAGTCGCCTATCTGGGGCTGTGCCGAAGGCGTTATCACCTGAGTGACTATGCGTTGTCCCATCTCGTCGTAGTCCACAAGAATTTCGTCGCCGTTCTTCAGTGTCGCCGAAAGCATAAGCTCTGCCAGCTCGTCCTCGAGATACTTCTGTATGGCGCGTTTCAGAGGACGGGCACCGAACTGTACGTCGCAGCCCTTGGAGGCAATGAAGTTGCGGGCGCTGTCGGTGAGGGTGATGATGTATCCCATGTCGGCGGTGCGGCGGAAGAATCCCGCCAGCTCGATATCGATGATTCTGAAAATGGCATCGCGGTCGAGGCTGTCGAAGATTATCACATCGTCGATTCTGTTGAGGAATTCCGGCGCGAAAGCCTTGTTCAATGCTTTGGAAAGCACGCTGTGGCTGTATTCGCGGTCGACTTCGCGTGTGGCGAATCCCACACCGCTGCCGAATTCCTTGAGCTGGCGTGTGCCTATGTTGGAAGTCATTATCAGGATTGTGTTCTTGAAGTCGATTTTCCGCCCGAGGCTGTCGGTGAGCCGTCCTTCGTCCATTACCTGAAGCAGGAGATTGAACACATCGGGGTGGGCCTTCTCGATTTCGTCGAGAAGAATCACCGAATACGGGTGTCTGCGGACACGTTCGGTAAGCTGGCCGCCTTCCTCGTAGCCCACGTATCCTGGAGGCGCGCCGATAAGACGGCTTACGCTGAATTTCTCCATGTACTCGCTCATGTCGATGCGGATCAGCGTGTCGGCACTGTCGAAGAGATACTCGGCGAGTTTCTTGGCAAGATGAGTCTTGCCTACGCCTGTGGGGCCGAGGAACATGAACGTGCCTATTGGTTTTGCGGGGTCCTTCAGGCCGAGACGATTCCTCTGGATGGCCTTCACCACCTTGGCAATGGCATCGTTCTGCCCGATGACAGCCTTCTCGAGTTCGGGCTTCATCTGCAGCAGCCTTATGCCCTCTGCCTGGGCGATGCGCTGCACGGGAACGCCAGTCATCATGGCCACCACCTGTGCCACCATGTCGGCATCGACAGTCTCGCGGTTATTGGCAAGCTCCTCTTCCCACTGTTTCCGCTGTGCGGCAAGTTTCTCTGTCAGAGAGGCGGCATAGTCGCGCAGGCGTGTAGCCTCGGCGAAATCGTGGCGTTTCGCGGCGGCAAGCTTGTCGGCATTGGTCTGGGCAAGTTCGGCTTCGGTTTTCTCGAGTTCTTCGGGTACCCTCACATGGGTTATCCGCATGCGCGAACCGGCTTCGTCGAGAGCGTCGATTGCCTTGTCGGGGAAATTACGGTCGGATATGTAGCGGTCGGTCAGCTTCACGCAAGCCTCGAGGGCGGCATCGGTGTATGTTACACCGTGGTGCGCCTCGTACTTTCCTTTTATATTGTTGAGAATCACAAGAGTCTCTTCGGCAGAGGTCGGCTCCACCATCACTTTCTGGAAACGGCGTTCCAAGGCGCCGTCCTTCTCGATGTTTACGCGGTATTCATCGAGGGTAGTGGCTCCGATGCATTGTATTTCGCCGCGTGCGAGCGCCGGCTTGAGCATGTTTGCCGCGTCCATGCTGCCCTGCGCGTTGCCTGCGCCAACGATGGTGTGAATCTCGTCGATGAACAGTATCACGTCGGGATTCTTGGTGAGCTCGGAAAGGATGGCCTTTATACGCTCCTCGAATTCGCCGCGGTATTTCGTTCCCGCCACAATCGAGGCCATGTCGAGGGAAACCACGCGCTTGTCGAAAAGAATCCGCGAGACCTTGCGCTGGTTTATGCGCAGGGCGAGGCCTTCCACGATAGCGCTCTTTCCCACACCCGGCTCGCCTATGAGCACGGGATTGTTCTTCTTGCGGCGCGAAAGAATCTGTGCAAGACGCTCTATCTCCGTTTCCCTTCCCACCACGGGGTCGAGGCGGCCTTCGGCGGCGGCGCGGGTCATGTCGTTGCCGAACTTGTCGAGCATAGGCGTGTCGGCCTTGCGTCCCGGGCGCGCGCCGCGGGATGCGGACTCCGGCCGCGGCGAGTCAGGGGTCCCGGCCGTGGCCATGCCGTCGTCGGAGATGTCGGAATCGCCGGCAGCCTCGGGAACGGCGTCGGCTCCGGCATCGGACATGGCGAGTCGCCTGAGACCGTCGTAGTCGATTCCTGCATTTATATATGGCGCCATGAATGCCATCTGGCGCACCTCCCTGTTGTGGAACAACGAGAGCAGCAGGTGCTCCACATCGACAAGAGGTGCCTTGAGATAGCGAGCCTCGAGAATCGCGAGTTTCACGATGAGCGACACCAGGCGGTTGTAGAAAGTGGCATCGCGGCCTTCGGCGGCATCACCTTCATACAGAGAGTTGTCGAGTGCCGCCCGAAGGTCGGCAAGGCGGTCGGTTCCCACCACACGCTCCATCAGCTCGGCCGAATGTGTGCCTGCCGCAGAGAGTTCCAGCAGCAGATGGGCGGGCATGATGGTTTCGTTGTTGTGACTCACGCACTGGTTCCTGAGGTTTTCGATAAGCTTCAGGGCAGCGTCGGTGTATCTGTTATTTTCCATTCTATCCTTTTGTTTTGTACCTGTTGTGCAATTATCGTGCCAAAAAAGAAGCACGGATACCGGCTCGATGACTCAGAGTATGCTCGAATTTAGCCTATGCATATTCTTAAACAAATAAACTCGCCGACGGGTGAATCACGAGAGTATCCAAGTCGTAGTCAAAGATAGCGAATAATTCCGAAAAAACCGTTATCTTTGTATGATTTTTGAACCACTGGAAAGCCTCCCGGTGCTATGTTTTGTGCCAAGGAGGCTATAAGTGATTAAACTACACTACTATATCGAATGTTGGAAGAAGATCGCATCTTTAAGATCAATATCGAAAACGAAATGAAGACGGCCTACATCGACTATTCTATGTCGGTGATAGTGTCGCGCGCCTTGCCTGACGTCCGCGACGGCATGAAGCCCGTTCACCGCCGTGTGCTGTACGGCATGAACGAGATGGGAAACAACAGCAACAAGCCTCGCAAGAAATCCGCCAATGCCGTGGGTGAAGTCATGGGTAAGTATCACCCGCATGGCGACTCATCCATCTACGGAACCATAGCCCGCATGGCACAGTGGTGGAGCATGAGGCACATGCTGGTGGACGGCCACGGCAACTTCGGCAGCATCGACGGCGACGGACCTGCGGCCATGCGATACACCGAGGTGCGCCTTGCGCAGCTCGGCGAGGAAATGCTCCGCGACATCGATGCCGATACCGTCGACTTCCAGCCGAACTACGACAACTCCAGGCGCGAGCCTGTGGTGCTTCCCACACGCTTCCCCAACCTGCTGGTGAACGGTGCTTCGGGCATCGCCGTGGGCATGGCCACAAACATGCCCACACACAATCTGACCGACTCCATCAACGCATCGGTGGCTCTGATCGACAATCCCGACCTGAGCGTAGAGGAACTGGCAAAAATAATCGTGGCTCCCGACTTCCCCACCGGCGGCACCATCTACGGCTACGACGGCGTGATGGAGGCATATACAACCGGCCGCGGACGCATTCTCATCCGCGCCAAAGCCGAAATCGAGACCAAAGGCGAACACGAACTCATAGTGGTGCGCGAGATTCCCTATGGTGTAAACCGCGCCGAGCTTATCAAGAGCATAGCCGACCTTGTAATCGACAAGCGCATCGAGGGAATATCCAACATCAACGACGAGTCCGACCGCGACGGCATGCGAATAGTGATCCACCTGCGCTCCGATGCCAACGCCCAGGTGGTGCTCAACAAGCTCTTCAAGCTCACAGCCATGCAGAGCTCGTTCAGCGTGAACAATGTAGCGCTCGTCGGCGGGCGTCCCAAGACATTAAACCTCAAAGAGATACTCGAAGCATTCGTTGCCCACCGCCGCGAAGTGGTGGTGCGACGCACACAGTTCGAACTCCGCAAGGCCCGCGAGCGCGCCCACATTCTGGAAGGACTGATGATTGCCGTGAACAACATCGACGAAGTGATCGCCATCATCAAGAACAGCCCTACCACCGAAGCCGCGCGCGCCAGCCTGTCGGAACGGTTCGGCCTGAGCGAGATTCAGACCCAGGCAATCGTGGACATGCGCCTGCGCGCCCTCACCGGCCTGGCCATCAGCGAGCTGCAGAAGGACATCGACGAAATCCACGCACGCATCAAAGAGCTTGAGCTCATTCTCGCCGACGACCACGTACTGCGCGAGCTCATGAAAAAGGAACTCCTTGAAGTCAGCGAGAAATACGGCAATCCCCGCCGCACCGACATCAACTACGCCGCCGGCAACTTCAACGCCGAAGACTTCTATGCCGACGACGAGATGATTATCACCATCTCGCATCTGGGATATATAAAACGTACTCCCCTTGCCGAATTCCGCGCCCAGAACCGCGGCGGTGTGGGCTCGCGAGGCTCGCAGAAACGCGACGCCGACTTTATCGAGCACGTCTACACGGCATCGATGCACGCCACCATGCTCTTCTTCACCGACCGTGGTCTGGTGTACAAGATGCGAGTCTACGAACTGCCCGAAGGCAACCGCAACAGCAAAGGCCGCGCCCTGCAGAACCTGCTCAACATCGAGCCGGGCGACAGCGTGCGCACTACCCTGCGCTGCAAGCAGCTGGACGATCCCGTGTTCACCGCCGAACACTATCTTGTGTTCGCCACCGCCAACGGCCTGGTAAAGAAAACATCGCTAACCGAATACGCCCGTGTGATGGCCAAAGGCAAAAAGGCCATTCTCATGCGTCCCGGCGACACTCTGGTGGGTGTCGAACTCACCGACGGCGACTCCGAGATTCTCCTTGCCAACCGCACCGGCCGTGCTGTCCGCTTCCACGAAAGCGACCTGCGCTCGATGGGCCGTGTCAGCTCCGGTGTCCGCGGCATGACCCTCGAGGAGGGCGATTCCGTAGTGGGTCTGGTGGCTGTGAAAAACGATTCCGACACCACTATAATGGTGCTTTCGCAGACCGGTTCCGGCAAGCGCACACCGCTCGAGGCATATCGCATCACACGCCGCGGAGCAAAGGGTGTAAAGACAATGAAAATCACCGAACGCACCGGCGAACTCGTGGCTTTCAAGAGCGTTGATGACGATATGGACATGGTAATCATCAACAAATCCGGCATAACCCTCCGCGTGCACGTGGCCGACATCCGCGTGATGAGCCGTGCCACCCAGGGTGTGAGAATCATAAACCTCGACAAACGCGGCGACACCATTGCCTCGGCATGCTGTGTGCCTGCCGACCCCGAACAGGAAGTCGTGGCTGTAGCTCCCGACGCCGAGCAGCTCGCCGGAGAAGAAATCGACCCGCAGCTCGACGAAGAAATCGAAGACGAACTCCCCGACGACGATGAGGACACCGTTGCCGACGACGACGAAATCATCGACGAATCCGCAAACGAAGACTAAAATAACTACACTAACCCCCTTCTGTTATGAAGAAAATAATTTTAGCTCTCGCCGGTCTGGCAGTCGCTGCCGGCGCCTATGCGCAAGCCGATGTGGTAAAAGCCGGCGAACGCGCACTCAAAGAAGGTCAGGAAGCCGCAAAGGTAGTGGAAATCATCACTCCCGCTTTCACCGACCCCGCCACCTCGCAGATGGCCCAGACATGGTTCATTCCCGGCAAGGCTTCCTTCGCCGAATACGACAAACTGCTGGGTCTGCGCTCCTTCAACCGCCTCCCCGAAGGCGGCGAGTCCAAAATGGGACACCTTCTCATCGACGGCTACGACTACTTCATGAAAGCCTTTCCGCTCGACAGCGTTCCCAACGAGAAAGGCAAAGTGAAGCCCAAATACAGCAAGGAAATGCTCGGCATCATCGCCGGCCACTTCTCCGACTATGTCAATGCCGGTGCCGACCTCTACAACGCGCATGACTACAACGGAGCATACCGCGCATGGGGCATCTTCACCTCCATGCCCGAAAATCCCGAGCTGGCAAGCCGCATAAACGCCCAGCCCGACAGCGTATTCGGCGAAATCTACTTCAACCAGGGCATCGCCGCATGGCAGGGCGAAAACCTCGAGAACGCCCTCAACGCATTCATGAATGCAAAGAGCAAAGGCTACAGCAAGAAGAGCCTCTACGACTACGCCATCTCCATCGCATCCCAGATCGGCCGCAACGACACCGTACTCGCGCTCGCTGAAGAAGCCCTGCCGCTCTACGGCAACGAGTCCGACCTCTACATCCGCCAGATTATCAACTACTATCTGCAGGCCCGAAACTTCGACCGCGCTTTCGAAATAATCAACAAGGCACTCGAAGCCGAGCCCAACAATGCCCAGTACTACGTGATTCAGGGTGTCCTTTTCGAGAACAACGAGCAGAAAGACCAGGCCATCGAAGCCTATAAGAAAGCCACCGAACTCGACGCCAACAGCGCCGACGGTCTGTTCAACTACGGCCGCATGCTCTGCGACAAAGCCTTTGCTGCAGCCGACGCCGCTCCCACCGATGCCAACGCATATACCACATATGCCGAAGAGAACATCCTTCCTTTCTTCACCCAGGCTGCCGATGTGCTCGAGCGCGCTTACGAATCCGCCAATGCAAATCCTGAAAGCACCATCACAGGCGACATTCTCAACTATCTCGAGAACGTGTACTACAACCTCCGCGACGAAAACAAACTCAACGACGTGAAGAAGCGCAAGACTTACCTCTAAGTTTCAGACATACAAAAACACAAGCGCCGGACCTGCCAAGGGAATCCGGCGCTTTTTTTAACACCTGTAAAAAATTTTCTTAAACTTTTGCGGCTCATGGATTGTTAGAAAATCAAAGAAACAGAAACTCACAATCTATTATTTAAGACCGTTATGAAAAAAGTCGCATTATTCATGGCACTCGCACTTGTCGGCGCAGCCGCAAGCGCCGGCGTAAACCGTAGTGAGCTGCGGCAGCTTCAGAACTTCCTGAACCAGCCAGCCGAACACGCCGCCACCAACGCACAGGCACTGAACATCACCAACCTGAACGATCCCACAACCTGGGAAGGCATTACCGTGGTGGGCAACAATATCACTGAAATCAAGTGGAAAGACAAAAAGCTCTCCGGCACACTCGACCTCAGCGGATTCTCTGCCCTCACCACCGTGGATGTATCCCGCAACCGCATCAACGAACTCACCGTAAGCGGCGACCCCGTGCTGACCGAACTGAACGCCTCCCGCAACAGGATTACAAAAATCGACTTTTCCGGATGCCCCCGGCTCTCCAAAGTGAGCATCAACAACAACCGCATCACCGAATTCACCCTCGATAACGTTCCTCTGCTCAAGAATCTCAACGTAAGCTCCAACCTGCTGGCCGAACTCGACCTGTCGTCTTCGCCCACACTCGAGACACTGAACTGCCAGAGCAACCACCTGGAGAACCTGAGCGTGACCGACTGTACTGCGCTTAAAAACCTCTACTGCGGCTACAACAAGCTCACACAGCTCAACCTTGTGGGTGTGACCAACCTCGCAAACCTGAACATGGACGACAACCAGGTGACCAACATGATTGTCAGCGGACTCCCCACCCTGGCATCGTTCATCTGCTCCGACAACAACATGAAAACCCTGGGTGTGCGCGAATGCAATGCACTGATGGACATCGTATGCTCCTACAACAACCTCACCAACTTTGAAGTGAGCAACTGCCCCAACCTTGTGTTCGTCGACTGCTCCTACAACGACCTCACCCAGCTATCCCTCACCAACCAGACTTTCCTCCAGCGTCTGCTGTGCAACAACAACGAGCTTACCATGCTCGACGTGTCCTTCGACCAGGCTTTGACCTACATCAACTGCCGCTACAACATGATTACCGACATGCGAACCGTAGCCTGCCCCAACCTCAACCAGATTGCCTGCCAGTGGAACTACTGATATGACAACATACCCTGAATCAAGGGGCGGAGCCGCTTCGGTTCCGCCCCTTGATTTTTTCTGTAATTTTTTTCACACACACCGGTTAATTACAGAAATTATTTCCTTAATTTTGCCGCGAAACTCAAAAAAGATGTCTCAAGCCAATCATGCCAAAGTTCTACATCGCGGGAGAGTGGTGAAAATCTCCGGCGACACAGTATATGTCGAAATCAATCCGGATGAATCCGATTGCGTCGGATGCACACTCCGCGGAAGCTGCAACAGCCGTAGCCGGCAGCTTGTGCAGGTGCCGGTACGTGATGCCTGCGCAATTCCTCAAATGAATCAGGAAGTGACTGTGGCGGCAAACGCCGGCCCGCAAAACGCGGCCACACTGCTTATGACGTTCCCGCTGGTAGCATTTGTAGCTGCAACAGTAGTCCTCTCCATTGTGGGCATCGACCATTCGCTGGCTGTCCTGGGAGGCTGTCTGGCATCGGCAGCCGCCCTATGTGCCGTCCATTTCGCCAACCGCCGTGCCGACATATGGACTCTGGAGCCGGAGCAGGAGGCCGGCCGGCAATGATTCCCATTCTTGTCTCCGTGGCTGTACTCGGCTCTCTGGCAATCGCCGGAGCTGTGATGCTCTACTACACATCAAAAAAATTCCACGTACCGGAAGATTCGCGGGTGGCCCAAATAGAGAGCCACCTCGCCGGTGCCAACTGCGGCGGATGCGGCCTCAGCGGCTGCCATGCCTTTGCCTGCAAATGCGTCGAACAAGGCAACCTCGAGGGCCTGCATTGCCCTGGCTCTCCGGAAGGGACTCTGGACAAAATAGCCGCAATTCTTGGCTGCGAATCATCTGCGGAAAGCCGCTCGGTAGCCGTGTTGCGCTGCAACGGCAACTGCAACAACCGCACGCAGCTCTACAACTACGAAGGCGCCGGCAACTGCGCGGTTCTCGATGCCACAGGTGTGGGAACCAGCGGATGCAGCTATGGCTGCCTCGGGTGCGGCGACTGTGTGAGTGTGTGCCCGTTCGGCGCCATAGCCATCGGAAAATACGGGTTGCCGGTAATCGATCACAGCATATGCACAGGCTGCGGCAAATGCACGACAGAATGCCCGCGCAACCTTCTGGAACTGCGTCCCGAAGCCGACTGCGGCATGGTGTGGGTGGCATGCGCCAGCCGCGACCGTGGCGCCATCGCGCGCAAAATCTGTGCCGGAGCGTGCATTGGCTGCGGCAAGTGCCTTAAGGAATGTGCATTCGGCGCCATATCGGTAAGCGACAATCTGTCCTATATCGACCCGGATAATTGCCAAGGTTGCAGCAAATGCGTCGGGGTGTGTCCCACAGGAGCCATTCTTACAAACTACAGCCTCCATGCCACAGACAAGCAAGCATAGTTTCAGCATCGGCGGCATACATCCCGCCCCTCACAAGGAATCGTCGGCCGACCCGACACTCCTGCCTCTGCCTATCACAGCCACCATAATGCTTTCCCAGCACATAGGCGCGCCTGCGGTTCCGTGCGTGTGCGTCGGGGAACACGTGGAACGCGGACAGGAGATTGCCCACAATGCCTCCTTCATATCCGCAGGACTGCATGCACCCATAAGTGGAACTGTGGTATCCATCGGCGATATTCCTCATTTCAACGGAAAGCCCGCGCGTGCAATGGTTATAAAGGCATCGGAAGACGACCACACCGCCGATACCATGGGGCGTGAGCAATATTGGAGCACACTTCGCCTGCGCCGCCCCGACCGCGACCTCAGCGAAAGCGTCGATGCCGGCGATATCCGGCGCCTGATAGCCGGGGCCGGAATAGTGGGACTTGGAGGAGCCACCTTCCCCTCTCATGTAAAACTCACAGTGAGCAAGGCTCCGGAAGTGCTCATTATCAACGGCTGCGAATGCGAGCCATATCTGATGTGCGACGACGCCCTCATGCAAACCTTCGCCGAACAGGTAGTCGAAGGCACGGAACTGATGATGAAAAGCGCGTCCATTCCACGGACTGTAATAGCCATCGAAGACAATAAACCAGCAGCCGCGGCAGCCATATCAGCGGCCATCGACAACCGCCATGCCATCACCCTCGAGGTGCTGCGCACATGCTATCCACAGGGAGGCGAGAAACAGCTCGTCGAGGCCGTGACTGGCCGCAGGATTCCTTCCGGAGCACTTCCGGCCTCCGTGGGAGCTATTGTGCACAACGTTGCCACCGCTTTCGCCGTGTGGCAGGCAGTGGCCGACGGCATACCCCTTATCGAACGTATAGTAACAGTTTCCGGCGACATCCCCGCAGGACAACGCCGCGACTACATCGCGGCCATAGGCACGCCACTGAGCGAATTTCCTTTCAGCCTGCCGGAACATGCCAAGGTTATCGTGGGTGGCCCCATGATGGGACATGCCGCCGTGCGGCTCGACGCGCCCGTAACCAAAGGCACCTCAGGGCTGACCCTGCTCGAAGGCAAAGCCCGCGGTCCCGTGCAGCCATGCATGCGCTGCGGTGCCTGCCTGGAAGCCTGCCCCATGGGGCTGGAACCTTACCTGCTGGCCTCCTACGGGCGTCTGCGCCGCTGGGACGATGCCGCCGCAAACTATGTGGCCGACTGCATAGAGTGCGGCTCGTGCAGCTATTCCTGCCCGTCGTGCCGCCCTCTGCTGGACTATATCCGGCTCGCCAAGCAACGAAGCAAAAAAACGCGCCTATGAAACTCACCCTTTCGCCTCCGCCACACATACACACCCGAAGGACCGTCCGTTCCACCATGGCCCATGTGCTGGTGGCCCTTATTCCTGCCGTAGTGTGCGCGCTGTACTTCTTCCGCCTGCCGGCTCTAAAGGTCCTTCTGGTATCGGTGGCGGCATGTGTGGCTATCGAATACTCAGTCAACCGCTGGATGCTCAAGCGACCGAACAGCATCGGCGACCTCTCGGCTGTAGTCACGGGCGTTCTGCTGGCACTCAATCTGCCCTCCTCGCTGCCATGGTGGATGGCAGTTGCCGGCTCGGTAATGGCCATAGGCGTTGCCAAGATGGCTTTCGGCGGACTTGGCTGCAACATATTCAACCCGGCGCTTACGGGGCGTGTGTTCCTGCTGATTTCTTTCCCGGCAGCCATGGCCACATGGCCTCTTCCCGGCGAGGCCGGCGCCGACGGAGCCACCGGAGCCACCATCCTCACCCTGGTGAAGACAGCCGGCGCCGACCCGCACGCATTCGCACAATCCGACCTTGCCCTGGGAAATATGCCCGGTTCCATGGGCGAAGTCAGCGCGGTGGCCCTGCTGCTCGGTTTCGCCTACCTGCTTGTAACCAAAGTAATCAGAGCCGACATACCCTTTGCGGTAATAGCAGGACTTATCATAGTGGATTTCCTGGCGGGCTATCCTGCGGAAGTGGATATTCTCAGCGGTGGCCTTCTGCTCGGTGCCATATTCATGGCCACCGACTACAGCACATCTCCGATGACCCGCATGGGTATGCTCGTCTACGGCCTTGCCATAGGTGCCATAACAGCCTGCATACGCCGGTGGGGAGCATACCCCGAAGGAATGTCGTTCGCCATCCTGCTCATGAATGGCGCCACGCCTCTCATAAACCGATACTTCAAGCCCGAACGTTTCAGCATACATCAAGCAACACCACAATGAAATCGACTCTGCCCAACATGGTTCTTTCCCTCGCAGGAATAGCAATTGTCGCCGCCGCCGCGCTGGCAGCAGTGAACTCCTGCACAAAAAGCAAAATCTCCGAAGGTGCCGACACCGCACGCATGGAAGCCCTCCGCGCAGTGTCGCCCGAGTTCGACAGTCACAACACCACTACCGGTGCCGACGGACTCACCGTCTATAACCTGACTCTCGGAGACACCCCGGCCGGGACTGCCGTGGAAACATTCTCCGACAACGGATTCTCAGGACGCATAACAATACTTGCAGGCTTCGACAATGCCGGCACCCTCACGGGATACCGCGTACTGCAACATCAGGAGACTCCCGGTCTGGGAGCGCAGATGGACACCTGGTTCATGCCCGATGCCGGACATGGCATGGTGGTTGGCAGCAATGCTCCGCTTGCTGTCAAGGCCGACGGCGGCGAAATCGACGCAATCACAGGCGCGACCATAACATCGCGGGCATTCATGGAAGCCATCAATAAAGCCAGAACAGCTATCGGCGACGAACGATGAAAGCATCGCGGGTTATTTTCGACGGAATAATACGTCGCAACCCTACATTCGTGCTCATTCTGGGCATGTGCCCCACTTTGGGCACCACATCCACGGCCATCACCGGTCTATCCATGGGGATTGCCACACTTTTCGTGCTTGTATGCTCCAACGGCGCCATCTCGGCACTCCGCAGGGCTATCCCCGGCGAAGTGCGCATTCCGGCGTTCATCGTTGTGATAGCCTCGTTCGTAACCATCCTGCAGATGCTCATGCAGGCTTTTGTACCCTCGCTGTATTCATCTCTGGGCATCTTCATCCCTCTCATCGTGGTAAACTGCATCCTGCTGGGCCGCGCCGAGTCGTTCGCCGCGCGCAACAATGTGGTGCTTTCTCTGGCCGACGGCCTCGGCGTGGGAATCGGATTCGCCGGCGCTCTCACTCTGCTGGGCAGTGTGCGGGAGCTTCTGGGAAAAGGAAGCATATTCGGCTACCAGCTATACGGCGCCGACTACGGCGCCCTGCTGATGGTGCTCGCTCCCGGCGCCTTCATTGCCCTGGGATTCATGATCGCTCTGTTCAATCACCTCACTGCCGGAAAACATGCTTGAATACCTGTCGATTGTTCTTACAGCCATACTGGTGAACAATATCGTGTTCTCCCAGTTCCTCGGCATATGCCCCTTTGTGGGCGTTTCCAAAAATCTCGGCGCCGCATACGGCATGACAATGGCCGTGGCTTTTGTGATGGTGGTTGCCACGGCAATCACATGGGTGCTGCAGCACAGTATTCTGATACCTCTCGACCTGGGATATGTGCAGACCATAGTTTTCATACTGGTAATCGCAATTCTCGTCCAGATGCTCGAGATTGTGATTAAAAAGACTTCGCCGGGACTATATGCGGCTCTCGGAGTGTATCTGCCACTGATTACCACCAACTGCGCCGTGCTCGGCGTGGCCATTCTGGCTGCGCAGCGCGACTTCGGACTTGTGCATTCGCTGGTTTATGCCCTCTCCACCGCTGCCGGTTTCGGACTGGCACTGACTCTCTTCGCCGCCATACGCATGCAGCTCGAACTTAGCGACGTGCCCGCACCGATGAAAGGAGTGCCGATTGCCCTGATAACAGCCGGCATACTCGCGATGGCATTCATGGGATTCTCCGGACTCAGCATTTAAAACCAAGAGACATCGGCAGGTGTTTTATGTAAAAGACACTTACGATGAACTCAAAAATACATTCCGACAAAGAGAGGGCACTCGCCTATCACCGCTATCCACGTCCTGGTAAAACAGAAACTGTACCCACCAAACCGTTCTCCACCCCCGACGACCTTGCGCTGGCATATTCTCCCGGTGTGGCATTCCCATGCCTTGAGATAGCAGAAAAGCCGGACGACTCATACCTGTATACCAATCGCGGAAACACCGTAGCAGTAATAAGTAATGGCACAGCCGTACTCGGGCTGGGCAACATAGGCGCTGCCGCGGCCAAGCCCGTAATGGAAGGGAAGGCCATGCTTTTCAAGATTTTCGCCGGACTCGATGCCACGGATGTGGAAGTGGACCAGACCGATCCAGAAAAATTCGTGGAAACGGTGCGCGCCATATCCTTAAGCTACGGCGGCATAAATCTCGAAGACATAAAGGCTCCCGAATGCTTCCACATAGAAAACGAGCTGAAAAGGCTATGCGACATTCCCGTGATGCACGACGACCAGCACGGCACCGCCGTTGTGGTCGGTGCGGCAATGCTTAACGCATTGGAGATACAGAACAAACAGATATCGCAGGCGAAAGTGGTGGTAAACGGCGCGGGCGCCGCCGCCATGGCATGCACACGGCTGCTTTTCGCCTTGGGCGTGAGTCCTGAAAACACAGTGATGGCCGACAGCAAAGGTGTAATCGGGCCTCATCGCTCAAACCTGAGCCCACAGAAACAGGAGTTTGCCACCAGCCGTACCGACATCACCACTCTCGCCCAGGCAATGGTGGACGCCGATGTATTCATAGGCCTGTCGGTAGCCGATGTCCTCACCCCGGAAATGGTGCGCACCATGGCTCCGCGGCCCATTGTCTTCGCGCTCGCCAACCCCAATCCTGAAATATCGCGCGAAAGAGCCTTGGCAAGCGCCCCCGATATCATCTACGCCACGGGCCGCTCCGACTATCCCAACCAGATCAACAACGTACTGGGCTTCCCGTATATCTTCCGTGGTGCGCTCGACTGCCGTGCCCCGGATGTGAATATGGACATGAAGCTTGCCGCAGCCCACGCAATAGCGGCCGTCGCCCGCGAACCGGTAACACATGCTGTCGCGGCGCTCTATCCCGACGAACATCTGGTATTCGGACCCGAGTATATTCTGCCTAAACCATTCGACCGACGCCTGCTGTGCTCGGTGCCCCCTGCAGTGGCTAAGGCGGCCGCCACCTCGGGCATCGCCCGCAGACCCATCGACAACCTCGAGAGGTACTGCCGTCGCCTGCGACTGTATGTAGCCGATACCGACCGACATCTTTCAGCCTTTATCTCCGACGTACGCGCCAAACTTCCCGGAGCATGACAGACGCACATTTTTTAACAGCACAAAATAGAACATCGGCATACGACCGGTGTTCTTTTTTTATAAAACAACGTGTTCAACTTACCAAAATTCATATAACTATGGCTGATAACAACGACAGCATCAGCAAACAGCAGAAACTGTCGGCCCATCCCGAATCCGGGCGCCTGACAGCACATAAAGAGCCACAACAGCTGAAGGCTCACGATGAGTCCGACGACCCCGTACCGGCAACAACTGCCGATGTGGACGAGACTCCGAGATATATACAGTATAGCGCCGCCATAATACTCGGCCTTGCATTTGGTGTCGGATGCTACGTATGGGCCGACGGCGGAAACGACGCTCCGGCCGCCATTGCCCAGGCCGGACCCAAGGTTGCTCCGACAGCAGAATTCTTCAACCAGGATGGAGCCGGCGATGCCATCGGAGCAAGCGATACTCCGATTCCGAATCCTTTTGTATCGCCTTTCGAACCCGATTTCGCCCCAACTGGAGATTACAGAATGCAAAGCGCTCCTGTCGCCGAAAATACACCGGCCAGGAACAAGGCACATAAAACAGAGTACGCCATGGCGGAAACACAACGGCAGACAGCCACGGAGGCAACAGGTGCCGGCACGACTCTGGTGTATCTCTTCGCCTACGATTCATCGGACATCCCCGAGACTCCCCAACTGTCGGCAATAGCAAAGCAGGCGGCAAGAAACGGCCGCAAAGTGGATGTGGCAGCATATACCGACAGCAACGGCAACACAGCCTACAACCAACGACTCAGCCAGCGCCGCGCCCGCGCTGTCGCCGACTACCTTGTTGCCCACGGCGTGGACGCCTCAAAAGTGACATACCATGGCGAAGGCCCTACGGACAACTACGGCAACGACATGCAGGACCGTCGTGCCGAAATCCACCTGATCTGATTCACGCCAGATATAACAGCAGCGAAAACGGCGTTTCCCAGCACGTGGAAACGCCGTTTTTTGACATAGTGCAATTTTTTGTAATTTTGCTGCTTCTATCAGACGCATAACAACAGCCACAAATGTATCAGCAAACACCGTCAATCTTTCGCAACATACCACCGGTAGTACTGAATCTGGTGATAATCAACACACTCATATGGCTTGTGATGGCACTTTTGCCTGCTGCCGACTACACACTCACACGCCATCTTGCCCTATACTACTTCACCTCTCCGGGCTTCGAGCCATACCAGCTTATCACCTACATGTTCCTCCATGGCAGCTTCGGCCACCTGTTTTTCAACATGTTCGCCCTTTTTATCTTCGGGCGCACCATCGAACAGGTCATGGGGTCGGCACGTTTCCTGTTCTACTACTTCACCTGCGGCATCTGCGCCGCGCTGGTGCAGCAGGGCGTTTTCGCATGGCTGATACATGATGTACAGAGCCTTATAGGCGATGCCGAGACCTGCCGCTACATAATAAACGAAGGCTGGTACGGCATCCGCTTCGGCATTCCCGAGGCTATAACCCTCAACTCTCTGGTGAACACGCCCATGGTAGGCGCTTCCGGTGCCATCTACGGTGTGTTGCTTGCTTTCGGATTCCTTTTCCCGAACACTCCGGTGTATATTTTCTTCGTTCCCATACCCATAAAAGCCAAATGGCTTATAATAGGCTATTTCGTTCTCGAACTATTATACGGCATCGGAGGTTCTGCCGACGGCGTGGCACACTTCGCACATCTCGGAGGCATGATCTTCGGTTTCCTGCTGCTCATATACTGGAAAAAGAAAGGAGTCTTCAACCGCAACTGGTTCTTCTGAAATGCAAAAAAAACGGATGAACTCCAAAGCCTCCGCTGCCGAAAAGCATGCGGACAAGAACCGGAAAGCCAAGAACCGGCGACCCCGTATAGGCCGTTTCATCACCGTCTGCGCCGACGTGCTGGCTGCATCCGCCCTTATCCTGTGCGGCTATGCCGGCAACATATCGCCGCTGAAATACGGCGGAGCCTGGGGGGTGTTGCACCTGGCATTTCCCGGCGTCCTCGCCATTGTGGCACTGATGCTCATTGTGCAGCTCTTCACATGCCGCCGCGGCGCCGCGGTGCTCGCCTGCGGCATGGTGCTAAGCGGCGGACCGCTGCTCACATATTTTCCTCTGAACATACATTTCGGCGACAGACAGCCCTCACCCGGCGACAGCACATTCACACTCATGAGCTACAATGTGGCCAATCTCATCGACCAAAGGCCTATAACCGAGCAGCCCATGGGATACAACGCCATAGTGAGTCAGATTCTGGCCCACGACGCCGACATAGTGTGCCTCTCCGAGAGCCGCTACCTAAGCGTGAGCGAACGGCTGAATATCACACCCGTGCAATACGACAGCCTGCAGCGCCGGTACCCGCACATAATTCTTAGCGGCCGCGCCCAATGCACACTCTCAAAATACCCGATACAGCCGCTGCACACCAGCATGGACTCCACGGTGTTCGGAGCCGCCGACGTGGGCATGTACCGCGTAACACTGCCGGGAGGCAAACTGCTCACCCTCTTCAACGTGCACCTGCAGTCGCTGGGACTTCGCGAGAGCGACAAAAACCTCTATGTGGACCTTACAGAACTTAAAACGGAGGACCTCGGCCAGATACGCCGCGACCTTCTGGGCAAGGTTTCGGCCGCCAACGTCCAGCGTGCACGACAGACCCAGATACTTCTCGGACTCATACGCCACTACGGAGGGCCCAACGTGATTGTCTGCGGCGACTTCAACGATGTTCCCGGCAGCTACCCCGTGCGCAGCTTCGCCGATGCAGGCTTCCAGAGCGTATACCCCAAGATAGGTTTCGGCCCTATAATCACCTTCAACGCCGACCGTTTCTATTTCTGCATCGACCACGTACTTTACCGTGGCGACCTGGTGCCGCTCAACATCCACAAAGGAACAGAGAAGTGTTCCGACCACTACCCGCTGACTGTGCGCTTCGAAGTGCTTTGAAAGCACTGTTGATTAATTGGCGGGAATTAGCTAAATTTGCCCTTTGAAACTCCGGAGGCCAACGACGCCCCGAACAACATATAACTGATGGAACATAAAAGAACCCTCATCACAACAGCTCTGCCCTACACCAACGGGCCCGTCCATATCGGCCATCTGGCCGGTGTGTATGTGCCTGCCGACATATATGCACGTTACCTTCGTCTCAACGGCCGCGAAGTCGCTCTGATCGGCGGCAGCGACGAGCACGGAGTTCCCATCACTCTGAAGGCCCGCAAGGAAGGGGTTACACCCCAGGACATCGTCGACCGCTACCACAAGCTCATCAAGGAATCATTCCAGGGCCTGGGTATCTCGTTCGATGTATATTCCCGAACCACATCGGATATACACCACAAGACAGCCTCCGAGTTCTTCCGCCACCTCTACGACAAGGGCGAGTTCATCGAAAAGGAAAGCATGCAGCTTTTCGACCCCGAGGCCGGCCAGTTCCTTGCCGACCGCTACGTTACCGGCGAATGCCCCCATTGCCACAATCCGCGTGCCTACGGCGACCAGTGCGAAGCCTGCGGCACTGCGCTGGCGGCTACCGAGCTGATAAACCCAAAGTCGGCGATTTCCGGCGCTGTGCCCGAGCTGAGGCCCACACGCCACTGGTATCTGCCGCTGGACCGCTGGGAACCCACCCTACGCCACTGGATTCTCGACGAGCACCAGGAATGGCGCCCCAACGTGTACGGCCAGTGCAAAAGCTGGCTCGACATGGGGCTGCAGCCACGCGCCGTAAGCCGCGACCTGTCGTGGGGTGTTCCCGTGCCTGTGGAAGGCGCCGAAGGCAAGGTGCTTTATGTGTGGTTCGACGCCCCTATAGGCTACATCTCCAACACCAAGGAGATTTTTCCCGACACATGGGAACAGTGGTGGAAAAGCCCCGAGACCCGCATCGTGAACTTCATAGGAAAAGACAACATCGTGTTCCACTGCATTGTGTTCCCTGCGATGCTCAGTGCCTATGGCGACGGTTTCCAGCTGCCCGACAACGTACCCGCCAATGAGTTCCTGAACCTCGAAGGCGACAAGATTTCCACATCCCGCAACTGGGCGGTGTGGCTCCACGAATATCTCGCCGACTTCCCCGGAAAACAGGATGTGCTGCGCTATGTGCTCACGGCCAACGCTCCGGAGACCAAAGACAACGACTTCACCTGGCGCGACTTCCAGAGTCGCAACAACAGCGAGCTGGTGGCCATTCTGGGCAACTACGTGAACCGAGTCCTTGTGCTCACCCACAAATACTACGGTGGAACGGTTCCCGCCCCCGGCGAATTCACGCAAGCCGATCTGGCCGCATTCGCCGAAGTGGAAAGCCTTACCCGAAGCCTGAGTGACAAACTGGAGAACTTCCATTTCCGCGACGCCTTGCGCGATGCCATGGGCATAGCACGTCTCGGCAACCGCTATCTCCAGGAAACCGAGCCCTGGAAAACGGTGAAGACCGACCCCGACCGCGTGGCCACTGTGATGTATGTGAACCTGCAGTTAGTGGCATCGCTGGCCATAGCACTCGACCCGTTCATGCCGTTCATGGGCGAGAAACTGCGTGGAATACTGTCGCTGGAGCAGATGCGCTGGAGCGACATAGGACGCCGCGACATAATTGCCTCCGGGCACACCATAGGCCAGCCCGAACTGCTGTTCGACAAAATCGACGACGAGGCCATCCAGGCCCAGCTCGACAAGCTCGAACAGGCCAAGCGCACCAACGCCATAGAAAATTTCAAACCCGCCCCGCAGCAGGCTCCGGTGAGCATCGACGCCTTCGGAGCCATTGACCTGCGCGTAGGCACCATAACGGCGTGCGAAGCTGTCAAAAAAAGCGACAAACTGCTAAAACTCACCGTCGACGACGGTATGGGCGGACGCACTATAGTATCAGGCATCGCCAAGAGCTACACCCCGGCTGAACTTGTAGGCCGCCAGGTAGTGTTCGTGGCAAATCTTCCGACTGTAAAACTCCGTGGAGTGGAATCGCAGGGAATGGTGCTTTGCGCCACCAATGCCGATGGCTCCATCGTCCTCACAGCTCCAGCCGCCGTGGCTACCAACGGCGCACAAATAAAATAACCATGCCATAGAACACACCATGAAACCCCGGATTCTGATAGTCTACACCGGAGGCACCATAGGGATGATCGAGGATGCCGCGACAAAGGCGCTGCGTCCATTCGACTTCTCGCACCTTATGGAGAATGTGCCCAAGGTGAAGAAGCTCGACTATGTGATAGATAACATCCAGTTCCAGACACCGATAGACTCGTCGGACATGGATATTACACATTGGCAGAGCATTGTCAGAAGCATTGCCGACAACTACGACAACTACGACGGGTTCGTGGTGCTTCACGGCACCGACACAATGGCCTATACGGCTTCGGCTCTCTCGTTCATGCTACAGAACCTGCGCAAACCGGTGATAATCACAGGTTCGCAACTGCCGATTGGGGAAGTCCGCACCGACGGTGAGGAAAATCTCATCACCGCACTGCAGATTGCCGCCAGCCGCGACGCCGACGGCAAGCCTACCGTGCGAGAGGTTGCCATACTGTTCGAGAACTATCTGTGGAGAGGCAACAGGTCGACAAAACGGAGCGCCGACAACTTCAACGCTTTCCGCAGCAACAACTATCCCGAACTGGCAAAAATCGGACTGGGAATACATTTCCGCCGCACCTCTCTCACCCATACCGACAAAGGCGGAGGACTGGAAATCTACCCCGAGATGGACACCAATGTGATGGCCATCGACCTCTTCCCCGGCCTCAGCCGCTGCGTGGTGGAGCACATGCTTGCCGCACCGGGCATAAAAGGAGTCGTGCTGCGCACATATGGAGCCGGCAACGGCCCTTCCGAGAAGTGGTTCCTCGACGCTCTCACCCAGGCGGTGGCAAATGGCATAGTGATAGTGAACGTAACCCAATGTGTCAACGGCGGCGTGTACCCGCGCCGATACCTTACCGGCGACAAGATAGCCTCCACTGGCGTGGTATCCGGTCACGACATCACTTTCGAGGCCGCGATAGCAAAACTCATGCACCTCTTCGGCAGGGGCTTCACGCCCGCCGAAGTGCGCAAGCGCTTCTCGCGGCCTATTTCCGGTGAAATCACAGTCACCAAACATTCCAAATGAAACATACCGTCATTTCCCTTATCCGCGCCGCCATTCTCGCCGCATGCATGGTTTTGCCGACAGCATTGCCTGCGCAAACACCCGCGCAGCCACCGGTATGGGAAGTGATATGCACTGCCGAACCAGCCACACACCGGAATTCGGATACTCCCGAAATCAACGTTGAGGTAACTGCCACAGGCACGGTGACAATAACTGTGGATCGCCCCACCACCGTGAAGGTTTTCTCCATCCTCGGACAGCTGATTACGCAGAAACAGATTGCCGCCGGCAAAGTGCGGCTCCACATGGATACCCGCGGAATATTCATTCTCAAGGCAGGCGGAGCCACCCGACGAATAAACTTATGACAGATTCAGTTAAAATACCAGTTATCGACCGCAGCGGACGACTTCCCGAATATGCCACTCCCGGAGCGGCGGGAATGGACGTGCGCGCCATGCTCGACAGCCCTGTGACAATACATCCCGGCGGACGGGCGCTCATACCCACCGGCCTGCGGGTGGAACTGCCCGCAGGATACGAAATGCAGCTGCGGCCGCGCAGCGGCCTGGCACTGCGCAGCGGCATAACCCTGCTGAACAGCCCCGGAACAATCGACAGCGACTACCGCGGCGAAATCGGAGTGATTCTTGCCAATCTATCCGCCGAACCGTTCATCGTGGCCGACGGCGACCGCATCGCACAAATGGTGGTGGCACGATATGCGACCGTGGAATGGATACCTGCCGAAACGCTCTCCGACACCGACCGCGGCAACGGAGGCTTCGGACACACCGGCAAGAATTAGGATTGCGGTCTTGAATCGTTTCAAATCCTATCCTGGAAATTCAGGCACACTCTCCCAAACACACAAACTCCATTAATGAGTAGACTCTCTGCAACACTTCTGCTACTGGCTTTTGCCTGCGCTTTCTTCGCAGGATATGCATCGCGCCCTTCGGGTCGCGGCGCCGACCAGATAAAAGCGGAATACATATTCCTCGAAGCCGCCAACGCACGCAACAGCCACAGTCTGGACGACTATTACATGATGCTGCGCCGCGCTGCGAGCCTCGACCCCGAAGACCCCTATATCCGCGGTGCGTTGGCAGAGGTGGACATCCTGCTTCCTACCGTAGACTCCTCGGGCACAGAGGCGGCCTATGCCGATCTCTGCCGCCGCTTCCTCGCCGATCCGCTGTCGGAGCCAAATGCCGAACGATACATCGACATCGCCACACGCCTGCGCCGGTACGACGACGTAATCTCCGCTTGGGAACTTCTCGATTCCCTCCAGCCAAGCCGCACCGATCCGGCAATGAACCTGGCAACCGTACTTGTGAACAAGGGCGCCACTTCCGGCGACCAGGAGGCACTCCGACGAGCTGTTGACATAATCGGACGTCTTCAGCAGACCCAGCCTGGCAACCCCACCCTGGCATCACACAAAATCGCGGTGCTCAATCTCATGGCCGACACCGCCGCCATGGTGAGCGAACTCGCCAGATTCCACCGCGAGGCTCCCGCCGACATGCAGGCTATGCTGTTCATATCATCCACATTCGAAAAACTCGGCATGGCCGACTCCGCCAGCCGCTACCTCGATTTCGCCGAACAGATCGATTCCGAAAACGGCGCCCTGCGTCTGGCACGGGCAAACTATTTTCTGAACCGCGGCGACAGCGCCACTTTCATCAGCGAAGTCCTGAAAGCAATGGAAAGCCCATCCATGGAGTATGCCATGAAGTTCGATATTCTACGCGGCACTGTGAGCACCCTGTTTGCCGACACCTCACGGCACAGCCAGATCGAGCACATGTTCGGCGTGCTCCAGGAGGTGAACCCCGGAGAGGCATCGCTGCACACTTTCTACGCAGAATACCAGCTGGAGAAAGACAACAACGAAGCCGCCGCCGAACATTTCCGCTACAGCGTAGATCTCGAGCCTTCCGACCAGGAAGTGTGGGATCGCCTGCTATATGCGCTTGGCAAGTGCAACGATACCGAGCGTATCGCGGAAGCATCGAAAGAGACACTCAGGCGCTTTCCTTCCGACGCCTACGCCGCACTTATGGGAGCCACCGCACTGGTTGTTCAGAACAAGGAATCAATGGCACTCGGGATGATAGACAGCCTGGATATCGAATTCGGCCAGGAGCCCCGCATTCTCTCGCATCTCTTCCTCATAAAAGGCGACCTGCTATACAAGGCGGAGAACGTCGACAGTGCCCTGGCGGCCTACGACAAGGCTATTTCCTTCAACGCCGACAACTATATGGCGCTCAACAACGCCGCATATTTCATGGCCGAGGAAGACAGGACTCTGGGACGCGCCGAACTGTATGCATCCATCGCCGTGGCGGCCGAGCCGGAGAACTCAACCTTTCTCGACACCTATGCCTGGGTGATGTTCAAAAAACGCGACTACCAGCGTGCCAAGGAACTGATCGACCAGGCCCTGTCGATATGCCTACGCAATGAAGACGAAGAAGAATCCGTAACCGACGAGAATGCGGTGGAATCAGAGAACGCCATTTCCGCCGAAATCTACGATCACGCCGGCGACATATACTTTATGAGCGGCAACCCTGCCGAAGCCGTGGAGTTCTGGGGCAAAGCACTCGAACTGGACCCCGACAATGAAAGAATACGCCGCAAACATACCAACCGCGCTTATTTCTATGAATAAGAATATAAAAACTACTGCACACCAGGTTCGCACTACCGGCGGCATACTCCTCCCGCTGGCCACTATCTTCGTATCGCTGGTTCTTCTGGCGATGTGCTGGTCGTGCAGCAAAAAGACAACCGGCCCGGCAACTCAGGAAGCTGTAGCCGACAGCACCGTGCCGGCCGCACGCGGCACTTTCGACATGCTGGCAGCCTCATATGCACCCTGGCACGACATTTCCGCACCGATCAAACTGGAAATGCGCCAGCCGTCGAAAATCTCACTGTCGGCACGGGCTGTGATGGTGCGCGACAGCGCCGTCTCGATATCTATCCGCGTATTCGGCTTCGAGGTCGGCTCACTCTATGCCGACAAAGATTCGGTGATTGCCATTGTAAAGCCCAACAAACTGGCCTATGCACAGAATACCTCAAAATTGCTGAAAGCCGCCGGCCTGACATTCGGCGACCTGCAAAGCGCTCTGATGGGGCAGATGTTCTCGCCCGGCAAAGGCACTGTGACAACCGGCAATTTCGGAGATTTCAGCACCGGCAGTTCCGACGATACCACTGCCGAGACATATACCCGGGTGTTCAACAGCCGCCGCGGTAACATATCGTTCACTGCCCAAGGACCCATCAATGCAGGATGCGACGGCGCACCGGTGCTGAGCGGCATAACCGTCGACGCCAGCGGACACAGCCTCAATTTTGAATATACCGACCCCGCCGCCACGGAAGCCGGCACCATGGCAAGCTGTGTGGACGTGTCCACAACCCTGCGGAACCGTCGCCTGCAGGCATCTCTGCGCTGGAATGCAGGAGATGCACGCTGGAACCGTTACCCGAGAATAGAACGCCCCCGCATTCCCGCATCGTACCGGCGGGTCGACAATTCCACCCTGCTCAAAATTTTAGGTGGTCTCTGATTGGTGATGAGAAAGCTGCTGCCGATAGTACTGACCGCATGCGTGACACTTCTGACAGTGGTATTGCCTGCCGACGCACGACGCAACTCGCGCACCGTGCGCCAGGAACGGCAGCGTCTTGAACGCCAGGCCCGCCAGACCGGTCGCGACTTAGAGCAGGCTACAGCACTGGCTGCAAAACAGCTGCGCCGCATCGAAAGGCTCGAGGCCGACATTGCAATAACCGCCACGCGCGAACGCAGGCTCCGAAGGAGCGTGGATTCGGCGACAGCGGCGGCACGCGCGCTGGAGGACAGCGTAGCGCGGATAAGCGCAAAAGTGGCGCATCTGGACAGCATGTACCGCATTTCGCTCGTAGCCATTAGAAATCAGCGCCGTTCGGCATCGCCGATAGCATATATTTTCGCCTCTGAATCGTTCGCCCAGGCAATGCGCAGGATGAGATACCTTGGCCAGCTTGCCGACTGGAACCGGCAGCAGGGCCGACGGCTGGCAAGCGAACGCGAGCTTCTACGCAGTTCGGCATCCCGTCTCGACTCCATGCGCTCACGACTGCAGATAGCCATGGCAGAGCAACAGCGGATAGGCCGCCGGCTTGCCGCCGACCGCGACCACAGCCGACGCCTTGCAGACTCTCTGAGGTCGCAGGCGGGAGCGCTCAACCGTGTGCTGAGCCGACAGCAGGCACAACAGCGGCAACTCGACGAAGAACTCGACCGCGTTCTCGCTGCCGAAGAGGCCGAAAGACGCGCTGCCGAAGAAGCGGCAAGGCGAGCCGCAGAGGAAGCACGCCTGCGCGAAGAGCAACAGCGCCAACAACAGCAGCAACAACAGACGTCCTCTCCGGCTCAGAACCAGCAAAACACCACTCCGACGCCGACACCGACCACTCCTCCTCCGGCACCCGATGCCGACCTCACCGCAAGCTTTGCCGCCGCCGAAGGCCGTCTGCCGATGCCCGTCCGGGGCCAGGCCACCATAGTGAGCAATTTCGGCCGTCGCAGCCACACGGAGTATTCCCGTGTCGAGATTCAGAACAACGGCATCGACATCGAGGCACCATCCGGCGCACACGTCCTGTCGGTGTTCCCCGGCACGGTATCCATGGTAATACTCATGGACGGCTTCCATAATGTGGTTCTCCTGCGCCATGGCGAATATCTTACGGTCTATGCAGGCCTTGCAACCCTTGATGTCCGCAAGGGGCAGCGCGTAGGCGCCGGAGAAAGCCTTGGAACCCTGTTCACAGAAGCCGGTGAAAACACCTCGCGCCTCCATTTCGAAGTGCGTCACGAAAAAGAAAAACTCGATCCGCGCAAGTGGCTACGCTGAGAACCCCGCGAACACACACCGCCCTCACCCGCCGCATCTTCGGCGCCATAGGCGTGTTCGGGTCGGTACAGAGCCTGAGCATCGTATGCGCTGTGGTGAGGGCCAAACTGGGGGCAATCTGGATAGGCACCTCCGGTACAGGTCTTATATCGCTGTTCAACAGCACACTGTCGATGATGCAGAGCACATCGCAGTTGGGAATATCCTCCACTGCCGTAAGAGAAATATCCATCACTCCCGACAACGAATCCCGAGCAGCTACCGCCAGGCTGGTGCGTTCCATGGCTCTGCTTTTAGGCATGGCGGGAATGCTGGCCACCGCTGTTCTGGCTCCGCTTCTCAGCCAGTGGACGTTCGGCGATTTCAGCCAGACGGCCTCCATGGCGGCCTTGGCTCCGGTGGTTCTGCTTTCGGTGCTCACTGCCGGGGAGCATGCAATCATGCAGTCGTTCGGACGGCTTGCCGATCTGGCCAGGTCGGGAGCCACAGGTGCTGTCGCCGGGGTGATACTCACAGTCCCGTTGCTGTATTTCTTCCGGCTCGATGCCGTTGTGCCCATAATAATTATCTACGGCTGCACAAGCTACGCGGCTGCCCTTCGCTGGGCAGTACGGCTGCCGGCAGGCCGACGGCCTACCATCGCCGAAACATGGCGCCACGGACGCGGAATGCTCTCGCTGGGGCTATACATGACCGGCGGCTCCATCGTCGCCACTGTGGCGGCTTATGTGTTCTCGACGTTCCTCAACCGAAGCTACAGCACGGAAACCGTGGGTATCTTCCAGGCAGGCTACACAGTGGCCAACTCCTATGTCGGAATCCTGTTCACGGCATCATCGCAGGAGTTCTATCCACGCATTTCGTCGGCCGTGGCGTCGCCATGGCGCACCTCGACAATGATATCGCACCAGGCATGGGTGCTTCAGTCGCTGCTGCTGCCGCTGAGCACGCTCCTGATCTGCGGCTGCGGCATTGTGGTGCGCATACTGTATTCCGAACCGTTCGTCCCCGCGGTGCCGTTTATATGCGTGGCCATGCTGGGCATGCCACTGAGGGCGCTCTCGTGGAACATGACTTTCGCCATACTCGCACGCGGCGCCGGCGGCGCCTATCTCGCAATCGAGACGGCAAGCGCTGTTTTCTATCTGTGCATGAACCTCGTTCTGTTCAGCACCTGCGGTTTCGCCGGCGCCGGTGCCGCAATGGGCGCCATGTATGCCCTCGACACAGCTATTGCCGGATATGTGCTGAGAAAACGCTATGGCATAGGGCTCTCACCGAAAATCTGGCGACTCACAGCGGTCTCTCTCGCCACCATAGGGGCTGTCATTGCCGGAGCATATGCCGCTCCGGTATTCTGTCTGTGCATAGCACTGCCACTCACCTCAGCCACGTGCCTTATTCTTCTGAGAAAGCGAAAAAATTGCTAATTTTGTATTCGCAATCGTTCTCAGCAATGGATACACCCAAAAGGATAGCCGTACTGGGAGCCACCGGCTCCATTGGCACACAGGCATTAGAAATAATAGGAAACCACCCAGAACGCTACCGGGCCACGGTGCTGGCCGCCGGCAAGCGTGTCGACGAGCTCGCAGCACTGGCTGCGCGGCACCGGCCACGCCTGGCCATAATTGCCGACAGCAGCCTGCTGCCACGCCTGCGCGGACATCTGGAGCCGCTCGGCATCGAATGTGCCGGAGGCGAAGCCGCTCTCGAACAATGTGTTGCCGCCGACGATGTAGACACCGTTGTAACCGCCACTGTGGGCTACAGTGGCCTTGCTCCTACCATAGCAGCCATAAAAGCCGGCAAAGACATTGCCCTTGCCAACAAAGAGACACTTGTGGTGGCCGGGAATCTGGTGAACCGACTGCTGGCAGAATCGCCTTCCCGCATCTATCCCGTCGACTCCGAGCATTCGGCCATTGCCCAATGCCTTGCCGGCGAGGACATGGCAGCCGTCGACCGCCTCATCGTAACCGCCAGCGGCGGCCCGTTCCGCACCTGGCCACAAAGCCTGATTTCCCGTGCGAAAGCCTCCGATGCCCTACGCCATCCGAACTGGAGCATGGGTGCCAAAATCACTATCGATTCGGCCACGATGATGAACAAGGCTTTCGAACTCATCGAGGCCCATTACCTTTTCGGCATAGCGCCTGACCGAATAGAAGCCATAGTGCACCCGCAGAGCATAATCCACTCCATGGTACAGTTCACCGACGGGGCCATCAAAGCCCAGCTGGGAGTGCCCGACATGAAACTTCCCATTGCCTATGCCCTGGGCGAGAACACCCGCCTGGCAGGAACGAGCCGGCCTCTATCGCTCTCCGACATCGCCACACTCACTTTCGAACGACCGGACGTACAACGCTTCCCCTGCTTCGGTCTTGCCCACACCGCCATGAAAAGCGGCGGTACTGCGGCATGTACAATCAATGCGGCCAACGAAGTGGCCGTTGCCGCTTTTCTTGCCGACCGCATAGGCTTCAACGACATCTACGACACCATTGCCCACACACTTGCCACCACGGAACACGTGGCATCGCCAGACTATGCCGACTATGTGGCCGTGAACGACCAGAGCCGTCGCCTGGCCGCTGAACATATCGCCCGCCTCGAGGCATCCACCTCCCGATAACCACTCAAACAGCAATAAATTGGAAATACTCGTCAAAGCTCTCCAACTCATCCTCGCACTGCTGATTCTTGTGACAGTGCATGAGTTCGGCCATTACATATTCGCCCGCATCTTCGGAGTGAAGGTAAACCGCTTCTATCTTTTCTTCAACTACAAGTTCTCGCTGCTGCGCTACAACCCCATGGCCGGCACCCTGGAACTCATAGGATGGAACAAGGCCGACGGCACGCCGAAAGCCGCCGCTACATTCCGCGTGGGCAAGCCACACCAGCCACGCCCCGACGGCAAACCCACATGGCGCGACACCATCTACGGCCTTGGCTGGATTCCACTCGGCGGCTACTGCGACATTGCCGGCATGATCGATGAAACCAAAAGCGCCTCCGACCTCGCTTCCGAGCCACAGCCCTGGGAGTTCCGCTCCAAAGCCGCCTGGAAACGCCTGTGCGTGATGGTGGCCGGCGTAGTCTTCAACTTCGTGCTCGCAATCTGCATCTACATAGGCATAACTTTCCATTGGGGCGACGATGTGATTCCCTTCCAGGCCATGACCGAAGGCATGGATTTCGCACCCGAACTAGAGTCGGCAGGCTTCCGCAGCGGCGACATCCTGGCCTCCATCGACGGCCGCGCCATCGATGCCCACGACTATTCCACTCTCTGGGACATGATTCAGCCTGGAACACGCGTGGGCGTGCGCCGCGGCGGCGACAGTGCCGTTGTCACCATCCCCGACAATCTGATTGGCCAGCTCACCACCAAAGGCAAGGACTTTATGCCTATGAGCATGCGAATTCCCGTCTACGTGGCTCAGACAATGCCAGGCGAAGGGGCTTCCGCAGCGGGACTCCTTCCCGGTGAACGCATTCTGAAAGTAGGCAACGACACTGTGCCGTCCCTTACCGAGTTTTTCCCGGCTCTTGATAAAGTCAAGGGCAGCACAGTGCCCATGCTTATCTTAGGTACCGACAGCACTTTGCATACAAGCGAGGTCGCCGTGAACGACAACGGCAAAATAGGCATCAGACTGCTCTCGCCTTTGGAAATCTTCGACCGCAGCACCATACACTACAGCTTTGCCGGCAGCATACCCCGCGGCATAGAACTGGGAGTCGACCGCCTGGTAACCTACGTGCAGTCGCTCAGACAGGTGTTCACCAAAGAGGGCGCACAGAGCCTTGGCGGCTTCGGAACCCTTGGCGACTTATTCCCGAACCAGTGGAACTGGTACAGCTTCTGGCAGATAGCCGCCTTCCTTTCGGTGATACTCGCGTTCATGAACATAATCCCGATTCCAGGGCTCGACGGCGGCCATACTCTCTTCCTTCTGGTTGAAATGGTCACCCGACGCAAGCCTTCTGACCGCTTTCTTGAAATTGTGAACACCTGCGGATTTTTCCTGTTGCTGCTGCTGCTTATCTATGCCAACGGCAACGACATCTACCGCTACCTATTGAAATAACACCATGACCCACAAAATCGAACGCCGTGCCGACGGCCTGGCCGTCCTCTCTCTCAAACGCGGAAAAGAAGAATCACTGGACCGCTTTCATCCCTGGGTCTTTTCTGGCGCCCTGCGCCAAATGCCCTCGCAGGGCGAAGGAATCGACGAGGGCGAAGTGGTGGCTGTGGAAGCCGCCGACGGCCGCCCCATCGGTCTTGGACACTTCCAGATAGGCAGCATTGCCGTGCGCATGCTCACTTTCGATGCCACAGAAAACATCGACGAAACCTTTTTCCGAAACCGCATAGCCACCGCTTACAGCCTACGCCGCGCTCTCGGGCTACCATCGGCCCAGACCGACGCATTCCGTCTGGTACATGGCGAAGGCGATTTCCTGCCGGGACTGGTGGTGGACGTGTACTGTTCCACAGCCGTTGTCCAGGCACACTCACCGGGCATGCACTTCGCACGCGACATCATCGCCTCCGAACTCATCGCGCTCAAAGAACTCGGATTGACAAGCGTGTACTACAAATCGGAAACCACCCTGCCATACAAAGCTCACCTCGACCCGCAGAACGACTACATAATCGGCGGCTTCAACGGTGATACCGCGCGTGAGAACGGACTATCGTTCCGTATCGACTGGCTACGCGGCCAGAAAACGGGCTTCTTCGTGGACCAGCGCGACAACAGACAGCTTCTCAAACACTACAGCCGCGACCGCAAGGTACTGAACATGTTCTGCTACACAGGCGGATTCTCGGTGTATGCCCTCGCAGGCGGTGCCAAAGAAGTGACCAGTGTGGATTCCTCGGCCAAGGCCATCACACTCACCGACGCCAACGTGGCTCTCAACTTCCCAGAAGGCGCAGCACATCGCAGCAGCGCCGAGGACGCGTTCCGTTTCCTCGACAATATGGAAACCGGCAGCTACGACCTTATCCTGCTGGATCCCCCGGCATTCGCCAAGCACCGCAGCGCACTCCACAATGCCCTTCAGGGCTACCGGAGGCTCAATGCGCGCGCAATAGCCAAGATAGCCCCCGGCGGAATCCTGTTCACCTTCTCATGCTCCCAGGCGGTGAGCCGCGAACAGTTCCGGCTGGCGGTGTTCAGCGCCGCCGCCTCTACAGGCCGCCGTGTGCGTGTGCTCCACCAGCTCACCCAGCCTGCCGACCATCCGGTGAACATTTACCATCCCGAAGGCGAATACCTGAAAGGTCTTGTACTCTACGTTGAATAAGGATACCAATAACTGGATACGACAAAAAATCGGACGGAGCCTGCGTGGCTCCGTCCGATTTTTTGTCGTTCCGGGTGACTGTTGTCAGTCTATGATGTCGAAGCCGGTGTAGCGCCGCAGGCATTCGGGCACCACTATTCCTTCCGTAGTCTGGTTGTTCTCCAGCAAGGCGGCCATGATGCGAGGCAGAGCGAGTGCCGACCCGTTCAGTGTATGGCACAGATGAGTCTTCTTGTCATCGCCACGATAGCGGCATTTGAGGCGGTTGGCCTGGTATGTCTCGAAATTGGACACACTGGATACTTCCAGCCAGCGCTGCTGGGCTGCCGAATACACCTCGAAATCGAATGTTATGGCCGAGGTGAAGCTCATGTCGCCACCGCAAAGACGCAGGATATGCCAGGGAAGTCCGAGTTTCTCCAGAAGGCCCTGCACATGGGCTTTCATTTCCTCAAGCGCGGCATAGCTGTTCTCGGGCTTCTCGATGCGTACAATCTCGACCTTGTCGAACTGGTGAAGGCGGTTGAGGCCGCGCACATCCTTGCCATAGCTTCCGGCTTCGCGTCGGAAGCATGCGCTGTATGCGCAGTTCATGATTGGCAGACGCTCGGACGGAATAATCACATCGCGGTAGAGGTTGGTTACAGGCACCTCGGCGGTTGGGATGAGATACAGCTTGTCGGCGCCGACAAAATACATCTGTCCTTCCTTGTCGGGAAGCTGACCTGTGCCGTAGCCCGAAGCCTCGTTAACGACATAGGGAGGCTGGATTTCGGTATAACCCGCTTCCGATGCCTGATCGAGGAAGAACTGAATCAATGCACGCTGCAGCTTGGCTCCCTTGCCTACATAGACAGGGAATCCGGCACCGGTGATTTTAACACCTAAATCGAAATCGATAAGGTTGTATTTCTTCGCCAGATCCCAATGGGGCATGGCATCGGCAGGAAGCTGGGGCATAGCGCCGCCGTGTGCTTCCTCCACGTTGTCGGCAGCGGTCTTTCCTTCAGGAACACCGCTGTAGGGGATATTGGGTATGTTGAGAAGTTCGTTTCGGATTGCCTCTTCCGTGCGTGCAAGTTCCTCGGCGAGTGCTTTCTGCTCCTCTTTGAGAACGGCCACTTCGTCCTTTGCCTTCTGGGCATCGTCCTTGCGACCTTCTTTCATGGCTTTGCCTATGCTGTCGGCCATTTTGCGCAACTCGGCGGCTGCGTTGTCGGTCTTAAGCTGGAGCTGGCGCCGCATATCGTCCAGGGCAATCACTCTTGCCACCGGTTTCGCGCCATCGAATCCTTTTACAGCCAGACGCTCCACAACGAAATGGGGGTCGGCTTTGATCTGTTGCAGTGTTAGCATTATAGTGGATATTATTTGGCGAGCATCGCACGCACTTTGTCGGAAATGGCTTTTCCTTCGGCACGTCCGGCGAGGGCTTTGGCGGCAGCCCCCATAACCTTGCCCATGTCGGCCATTGAAGCAGCGCCTGTGGCTGCGATAATTTTCTCTATCTCGGCGGTCAGCTCCTCGTCGGAAAGTGCTTTGGGCAGATATGTCTCTATCACTCCCAGTTCGGCCAGTTCGGTGTCGGCCAGTTCGGGGCGCTGCTGTTCACTGTAGATACGTGCGCTCTCTCGGCGCTGTTTCGCCATCTTGGTGAGAATTTTCATGGCGTCGGCGTCGGAAAGTTCGCCATTGCTTCCCGGAGCGGACTTCGCTTCGAGAAATTCCTTTTTGATACCTCTGAGAGCCTGGAGGCGCAGGCGGTCTTTGGCGAGCATCGCCGACTTGATGTCGGCATCTATTTGCTGGGTTATTGCCATATGTTGTTTTGTTTGGTTTCCAATCCGCAAAGTTAACAAAATAATCAGATAATGCCGCGGATCGGCTCCAGGGATGCAAGCCCGTGGTCGCGGCAATAGGCTTCCAGACCTTCCACAACCTTCTGCGACACTGCGGGGTCGATAAAGTTTGCCGTGCCGATCTGCACTGCCGATGCGCCTGCCATGATGAATTCCAGGGCATCGCGCACGCAGGCGATTCCTCCGAGTCCCACAACGGGAATGCCCACGGCTTTTGCCACCTGCCACACCATGCGCACTGCCACCGGCCGCACTGCCGGACCCGAAAGTCCACCTGTTATGGTGGAAAGGGCTGCCCTGCGGTGTTCCACATCCACGGCCATGCCAAGCAGAGTGTTGATGAGCGACACACTGTCGGCGCCCTGTTCCTCAACGGCACGGGCGATGTCGGCTATGGATGTCACGTTTGGCGAAAGCTTGACCATCAGATGTCGGGGCCAGACCTTGCGCACGGCGGCAGTTACCTGCGCCGCGCCCTCACATGTGGTGCCGAAGGCCATACCGCCCTGCTTCACGTTCGGGCAGGATATATTCAGTTCTATGGCCTTGATATCTTCCAGCGGCACCAGGCGGCTGGCGGCTTCGACATAGGCATCCACAGAGGCGCCCGACACGTTCACGATAACCTGCGTGCCGAAAGAGGATGTCTGCGGATAAATATGTTCCACGAAATAGTCAACTCCCTTGTTCTGCAGTCCTACGGCGTTCAGCATGCCGCCTGGGGTTTCCGCCATTCGCGGTCCGGGATTGCCTTCGCGTGGCTCGAGAGTAGTGCCTTTTACGATAATTCCGCCCAGCCGGTCAAGTTCGACAAAATCGGCGTATTCGCTGCCGTAGCCGAAGGTTCCGGAAGCTGTGAGAACAGGGTTGGCAAGCACGAGCCCTGCCCCGAGGTCGGTAGTAAGATTCACCATGTCAGTTCTTTGGTATTAAACACGGGGCCATGGGTGCAAACGCATCGGCGACCGTCGGTTGTATCCTCCACGCAGCACAGACAAGCACCTATGCCGCAAGCCATTCTATTTTCCAACGACACCTCGCAGGAAATGCCTGCTGCGGCAGCCTTTGCCGCCACTGCTTTCATCATGGGCAGCGGGCCGCAGGTATGCACCATGTCGAAACTGCCGTTCCATGCAGGCGAATCCGTAACCAGGCCATGGAAGCCTTCACTTCCGTCGTCGGTGCAGATGTGCACACGCGCCACCTTTTCCAGCTTCGTCACAATCTGTTGTGCCGGTGCCGTACGTTCCCCGAACACCACCTCAGGGCATATGCCTTTTCCGGCATAAGCCTTGGCCAGTGCGAAAATCGGGGCTATTCCCACGCCACCGCCAACGAGCAGTGGTGCCGTGGCTGTGGTGGAGAAAGTGTTGCCCATGGGGCCGATAACAGTAATCATCGTGCCGCTCTGAGCATCGCACATGGCATCGGTGCCGGCTCCCGCACGGCGCACGAGCAGTTCGAGATTGTCGGCATAGCAGTCGCACACCGATATGGGGCGGTTAAGAGTGGTGGCATTCTGCGGCGGACGCACTTGCACGAAGTTGCCGGCAGGCATAGGCGGCATGGGCTGGCCATCTGTGCGGCGCATACGCAGCAGATGCAGGTCGGCGCGCAACCGTTCGTTGGCATCGACCTGTAGGTGGAGTATCTCTTTCTTTGGCATAACGGAAATAAGAAAAAAGCCGAAAAGCATATGCTAATCGGCTTTAAGCTTTGCAGCAGAAGTAATAGTGGTGGCGGGAACGAGAATTGAACTCGTGACCTCCGGGTTATGAATCCGACGCTCTAACCAACTGAGCTATCCCGCCGTTTGCAGGTGCAAAATTACTAACAAAACTTCAGCCGTGCAAACAAAATTTCAAAAAAAATTTCGTCATCGGCATATACTTCTGATTATGTGATTATTGCAGATGTAAAATCAATCCCGCTCCACACTTGCTGCGCTGGCTGATATGCGAACCTCCTGTGCCTGCGCTGCCGGTGTGGAGCGGGACCGACTATATATTACGAGTCCCGGTGCTATCGCACGGTGAGTCTTGCCGTCTGCACTTCAGCACTCGACGGGCCGACCATTATGTCGAACTCTCCGGGCTCGAGCACAAACTCAAGATTGGAATTGTAGAAGCTGAGGTCGGCGGGTGTGATGGTGAACGATACAGTCTTCGTCTCCCCCGGCTGCAGCTCCACCCTCTCGAAATGCTTTAGTTCTTTCACCGGTCGGGACATGGATGCCACAAGGTCGCGGACATAGAGCTGCACCACCTCGGCGGCCGCCCTGCTGCCGTTATTGGCAACAGGCACACTCACCACCACGCTGCCATCGGGAGCCATTGCCGCCGACGACAGTTTCATCGGACCATAGGCGAAAGTCGTGTAGCTCAGGCCGTATCCGAACGGGAAAAGAGGAGTCACCGGGCTGTCGAGATAGTTGCTACGGTATTTTTCGAACACGGCAGGGCCGTCGGAACGTGGCCGTCCGGTATTGAGATGGTTGTAGTACAGCGGAATCTGCCCCACACTTCGTGGCATCGACGCGGTGAGTTTGCCCGAAGGCGACACCTTGCCGAAAACCACATCGGCAATAGCATCGGCACCTTCGCTGCCGGCATACCACACGTTCATCACGGCAGGAACGTTCTCGGCCTCATAGGTCATCACCGTGGGGCGACCGGAGAAGTTCAGCAGCACCACGGGCTTTCCGGTGGCCACCAGAGCCTTGAGAAGCTCCATCTGGTTCCCGGGAAGCTGGAGAAACGCACGCGAGGCGCTTTCGCCACTGCTCTCGGCTCCTTCGCCAAGTGCAGCCACAATCACATCGGCCTTTTCGGCCACCGCCAGAGCCTCGGCCACAAGCTCGCCGGCCGGACGCGGGTCGCGGATGCAGTTGGCCATGCTTGCACCTGCCTCCATCTCAGCATCGCCGTAGAGATTGGCGCCTTTGGCATAGAAAAGCCTGCTGCTGTCGGCCATGGCTTCGGCAAATGCCGTGCGGAGGCTACGGTTGCGGCCAGGAACGGCAGCTACACTCCACATACCCTGCATATGGGTGGCGGCATCGGCCAGAGGACCTATCAGAGCGATTTTACCGTCGGCCGACAAGGGTAGCAGATTGCCGTTGTTCTTAAGCAGAACGAATGTCTCGGCGGCGATACGGCGTGCTGCCTCACGGTTGGCCTGAGTGTAGATTTGGGTGGCCTCGCGTTCGGGATTTATATATTTATATGGATTGTCGAAAAGCCCCAGACGGTATTTCGCCTCGAGAATGCGGCGAACGGCGGTGTCGATCTGCTCCTCGCTGACTTTTCCGGAGGCTACAAGATTCTTCAATGTAGCCAGATAGGAACCACCGGCCATGTCCATGTCCACACCGGCGTCGACGGCCATTTTCGACACATCGTCGGGTCCGCCCAGGCCGTGTACCATCATCTCGTTGATTGCGGCATAGTCGGTGACTACGAAACCGTCGAAGCCCCAGAGGTCGCGGAGCACATCGGTGAACAGCCAGCGGTTTCCGCTGGCGGGAATGCCGTCTACAACATTGAAAGATGTCATGAAGCTGCCAGCACCTTCTTCAGCAGCAGCCTTGTAAGGCTCGAAATATTCGTTGAACATTCTCTGCCGGCTCATGTCCACGGTGTTGTAGTCGCGGCCACCTTCTGGAGCGCCGTACAGTGCGAAATGCTTCACACAGGCCATTATCTCGTCGTCGGCCTCCATATTGCGCCCCTGGTATCCGCGCACCATGGCGCGGGCGATCTCCGCACCAAGGCGCGGGTCCTCGCCGGCACCCTCGGCGACACGCCCCCAACGTGGTTCGCGGCTTATGTCGACCATGGGGCTGAATGTCCAGCATATGCCTGCTGCGGAAGCCTCGGAAGCCGCTATCCTGGCACTCTCCTCGATGGCGTCCATATCCCATGAGCAGGAAAGCGCCAGAGGAATGGGGAATACGGTCTCATAGCCGTGCACCACATCCATGCCGAAAATAAGAGGTATGCCAAGGCGGCTGTTCTCCACGGCGATACGCTGGTATTCGCGGATTTTGCCACAGCCTTTCATGTTGAACACGCCTCCTACCCGTCCGGCGGCTATGTCGGCTCCGATGTCGGAGTTCATGATATCGCCTGTAACGATGTCGGCGCCTACGGGTAGATTCATCTGTCCGATTTTCTCGTCGAGGGTCATCCTGGCCAGCAGGCTGTCGATAAACTCCCGGCCGGCGTTATCGGCAGCCGAGAGCGCCAGAGACAGGCTCAGAGCTATTGTTGTTGCTGTTTTGCGCAGTTTCATTTCGGTATGTGAAAGGTAAGGTTGCACGTATGTCGTCGCTGGCTGCGCCGACGAGAGCTTTGAAGTCGCCGTCCTCTGCCACCCAGCCGCGGGCGGGGTCGTAGAAACTGAGAGCGGTCTTGTCTACGGTGAATGTCACTGTAGCAGTCTCGCCCGGCTGAAGATACACCTTGGAGAAACCTTTGAGTTCCTTCTGTGGACGCGGCAGCGACGACTCGTTATCGGCTATGTATAGCTGCACCACCTCGGCACCGGCGCGGCTGCCGGTGTTTTTCACAGGCATGGACAGTGTGATGGTGCTCCCGGGATTCATTTCGGAATTGTCGGCAGTCAGCTGTCCATACTCGAATGTGGTATAGCTAAGCCCGTGTCCGAAGGCGAACAGCGGCTCGATGTTCCGGCTGTCGTGCCAGCGGTAGCCGGTGAAGATTCCTTCGTCGTAGCGTTCGTCGTGAATGGGCGAGTCGGCACGTTTCACGCCCGGATACTGCCCTACCGCATGTGCCGCCACATCGGAGAGGCGGCGCGGGAAAGTGAAGGGCAGCTTGCCCGAGGGATTCACCGCTCCTGTGAGCACATCGGCCAAGGAATTGCCGCACTCGCTGCCAAGGAACCAGGCCTGCACCACGGCGCCGACAGAGTCGACCCACGGCATTGCCACGGCATTGCCGCTGACATTGACAATTATCAGCCGCGGATTCACAGCGGCCAAAGCACGGATAACATCGTCCTGCGCATAGGGAAGCTCCAGCCCGCTGCGGTCGGCATCCTCGCAATCCTGTCCGGGGCTTTTGTTAAGACCACCGACGAACACCACATAGTCGGCGCCACGGGCTTTGCCCACCGCTTCCTCGATAAGCTCGGCCGGAGTGCGGCTGTCGGCAAGATTCTGTCCGGATGTAACGCCGTTGTATTCGCCGGTTATATCGCCTACATATCCGCGGGCGTAATCCACTGTGGCCTTGCCTTTCAGGGCCTCACGCAGGCCGTCGAGGGGAGTAAGCTCCCGTTGCACTTTCAGCGACGACGAGCCACCGCCTACAGTCATCATCTTTATGGCGTTCTCGCCCACCACAAGCACCCTGGCTCCATCGCTCAGATTCATCGGCAGTGTGTTGTCGCGGTTTGCAAGCAGCACAATGCCGTCGGCGCCTATGCGCCTTGCGGCTGCATAGTGTTCGTCGCTGCAGAGGCTTCCATGGCCGTAGCCGCTTGCCATGGATGTGCGGAACAGCAGACGCAGCACGCGGCGCGCCTTGTCGTCGAGTTCATCGGTTCCCACCTGGCCGCTTTCGATGGCCGCGAGGTAGGGATCGGCCAGGAAATAGTTGTCGTAAGCCTTTGAACGTCCGTCCTGCAGACCGTCGGTCCATGTTCCGAATTCGATATCGAGACCGTTGGCGATGGCCTGGGGAGTATCGTGCGCACCGCCCCAATCGCTGATAACGGCGCCGTCGAAGCCCCATTCCCCTTTGAGAATCTGCATCAGCAGGCGGTTGTTGTGGCAGCAGTGCTCATCGAGGTACCTGTTGTAGGAACCCATTATGCTCCAGGCCCCGCCATCGACGACGGCGGCTTTGAAGGCTGGAAGATAGATTTCGTAGAGAGCGCGGTCGTCGACAATAACATTTGTCGTGTGGCGGTTGATTTCCTGGTTATTAAGGGCATAGTGCTTCACACATGCGGCCACGCCCTCGTTCTGCAGGGCTTTTACATAGGGAACAACCATCACTGAGGCGAGATAGGGATCCTCGCCCATATACTCGAAATTTCGGCCATTGAGGGGGGTGCGGTACATATTCACACCGGGGCCAAGCACTACATCCTTGCCGCGGTAGCGTGCCTCCTCGGCAAGCGAGCGGCCATACAGTGCGGCCATGTCGGGATTCCAGGTGGCTGCAAGGCATGTAAGGGCGGGGAAAGCCACACAGGAATCGTTGGTCCATCCGGCCTGGTCCCATTCATCCCACAGCACCTCGGCGCGTATTCCATGAGGCCCGTCGGTGGTCCATAGTTCGGGAATTCCCAGGCGCGGCACTCCAGGCGAACAGAACTTGCTCTGGGCATGTATAATATCGATTTTCTCACGCAGAGTCATCCGCGAGAGAGCATCGTCGACCCTTGCTTCCAGAGGTGCGGTCTGGTCCTTGTACACCGGAGTATCGGCACCAAGCGACACCGGAGAAGCGGCAAGCGCAAGCGCCACAGTGGAGAAAAGAATGCTCAGTTTCATAATCAGTCGATTTTTTGGAATACACGCACATAGTCCACCTGCATGGTTGCGGGGAGCGCCGATTCGTCGACGCCCTGGGCTCCGCCCCAGTCGCCACCCCAGGCGAGGTTCAGGATTATGTAGAACGGACGGTTGAAGGGCCATGTGCGCACGTCGCCTTTGCCGTCGTTGGTGAATGTGAGCAGCGGAGTGCCGTCGACATATGTCTTGATGGCCTCGGGAGTCCATACGAGACGGTACACATGGAAATCGTCCTGCGCTCCGGCTGTAAGCCGTTCGGCGGTGCGCTGTGTTCCCTGCACATGATTGTATGCCGAGGTGTGGATGCTCGATGAAGTGTAGTCGGGATGATATCCCACTTCCTCCATGATATCTATTTCGCCGCACAGAGGCCAGGGCGTAGTGTTGAAGTCGTTGTTGGAGGGCATCATCCAGAAAGCCGGCCATGTGCCTTTTCCTTTGGGAAGCTTGAGGCGGGCTTCGAAGATACCGTATTTCCAGCCCTGGGTCTCATTGCCGTAGATGCGGCCGGAATATACGGCATTGCCACTCTTGAAAGCGGTAATGGAGAGAATGCCGTCGGCAATCTCGGTTACGCGGCGTCCGTCGTAGGCTCCGTTGACATAGGTCTGCAGTTCATTGTTGACCCAACCCGGACCCTGCACTTCGTGCCGCCACTTTGCAGGATCGGGCACACTGCCGCTGTTGAACTCGTCGTTCCAGACAAGCTCATATCCTTCCGGCACTTCTATTGAAGGGTCGACAGGCTGCGCGGGGCGCGGCTGCTGTGTCACTGCCACCTCGGCGCGCGCACGGCCGCTGATAATGGTTATCTTGCCGGTGCGTTCTGTCCGTGCTGTATTTTCGGTAGCGGTAACTGTTACAGAACCGGTTTTGGAGGCAGTTCCGGTTTTGGAAAGCGACAGCCAGGCATCGGAAGTCGCAGCATCCCATTCGCCGGAAGTTTCGACGGTGAAAGAGCTGCTTCCGCCGCCGTATTCGAAGGATATGGATTCAACCGAAGGCTTCACTGACGATGCTTCGGGCGCAGGTGCGGGTTCGTCGCCGCCACAGGCCACAGCCGAGCAAGCCACTGTTGCAAGCAGGGGAAAAAGGTACTTTTTCATGTCATATGAAAAAATGCCGGGAACCTGGCACAGCATATGCCTCCGGCTCCCGGCAGAAGATGTTAGTCGTGGTGTTTCTGGAGAATGATATTGCTTATGGTCACCTCGGTGCCGTCGGCGTTGCCGCCGAAGTCGAGCACGAGTTTCACGTCAGGCATGGGAGATGGCGATTTCACGTCGGCTATCCAGAATTTCTTTGTGACTCCGCCTGTAACGGCCACGCGTTCGGCGAAGAAGAAATTGTCGTCGCTGTCGCCGGCGGTCAGTTTCACAGTAACGCCGGGGATATCGATGTTGGAGTCGAAGCTTACGCAGAAGTCATAGCCTGCGGAATCAGAGTCGGGAAGGCTTAAAGTGGAGGCCATGAACATCTGTGCCTGCCATTGGTCGGTAGTGGCTGCCGGCAGCACGATGGAATAGGACTCGCCATCGACAGTGAGTTCGGGGTCGGGAATCTGGGCCCAGCCGGGAGCGTAATAGAAGCCGATTGTAGGATTAAGGCCATGCCAGAGATTGTCGGCGCTCTGTGCATCCACCCACACGGGCTCGCCCAGAAGTTCGGGAAGAACGGTGCCGTCGTCGTACTGGTGGTCCTTGAGCACGACATTCTCGATAATGATCTCGGCACCGGCGGGGTTGCCGCCGAAATCGAGGGTGAACACTACATTGTTCATGTCCACGGCTGCAGGCAGGTCGCTGAACCAGAAGCAGCGGGGCTCACCGGCTGTGAGAGTGATTTTCTCGGCGGGGAAGAAACTGTGGGCATCGTCGTCGTCGCCGTCGGGGTGAATCTTGAGTGTGGCGCTCTTGATATCGACATTGGAAGTGAATATCACCGAACCGTCGTAATGGTTGCCTTCAGCAAGGCATATGTCGGTGCCGATATGCATCTGTGCCTGCCACTGGTCGGTTGTGGCCTCCGGAAGGGTTACAGTGTATGCGTCGCCGTCGAAGCTGTAGGCGGGGTCGGCAATCTGCGACCATCCGGGAGCATAGAAGAATGTGGGCGCTTTCTTGGTGGCAGGCCGCCAGAGGTTATGCTCGTATTCATAGTTGAAGCCTCCGAAACCGGTCATCTGGGTTTTGTCGATTGTGAAAACCTTTTCCACAGCACCGAGGCTGATGCCGTTGGCGTTGCCAACTTTCACTTCCACCTTGTATTCGCCGGCCTTGCGGTAGAACCGGGAGAAGGAATACTGCGAGGAATAGGATTTCCCGTCGATTATCCACACCGGATACACGCCCACGCCATTGAATTCGAAGTTGGCGGTATTGGTGGCCTGGTCGACTGTGATTACGAAGTTATCGGCATACTGGCTCACGGTGGGAAGGTCGGCCACGTCGATGTCGTTTATCTTGTCTTCGGTGCAGGCGCCCAGTGCGAGCGCGCCAAGTGCGACAGCGGCAAGTTTGATATATTTGTTCATGATGCGGGCTTATTAGTATGGATTTTGAGTGAGAGTGCCCTGAGCTTTGTCGATTTCACTCTGGGGAATTGGAAGATGCTTCTTGTTGGGCGACCATGTGTTGGTGCGGTAGCCGTACTGGTCGGGGACGAGTACTGTGGCGGCCTTGTCGGTGCGGATAAGATCCCAGTAGCGCTTGCCCTCGCCCACGAACTCGAGGCGACGTTCCTCGATGATGTTGTCGATTGTCGCTTCGGGAACCTGCTGCAGGCCTGCGCGGTTGCGCACTGCCGCCAGATATCCTTTGGCCTCGGTTGCGCTTCCGCCGGTGGCCACGATGAGCTCGGCGGCGTTGAGCAGGGTTTCGGAGTAGCGGTAGATACGCCAGTTGTTATTGTAGTTTAGTTCTCCCGAGGCTTTCTGTCCGGCGTTGCCGTCGGCTTTGGCGGAATATTTCTCCAGGAAGAAACCGAAGTCCTGATAGCGCTTGTTGTAGTCCACACCGCTGGCTCCTACATTCCAGATAGTGGCATCGCGGCGCGCATCGTCCGGCGAGAAGTGCTCATAGGTTTCCAGGCGCACGGGAGCGAATCCCCAGCCGCCGTTGTGGCCGTCGGCGCCGGTGGGCCAGTTGTTGGGGCTGATCAGAGTGGGAAGCACAGTACCGCCGGCAGCCATGGGAGTATCCCAGTCGCGGATGGCGTTCTGGGATATGTAGTTGATTTCCCAGATGGATTCCTTGCTCCATTCGCCTGCTTCGGTGAATATGGTCGAATAGTCATCGACAAGATCATATTCCGGCGAATTGATGATTTCTTTCATGTATTGCAGAGCTTTGGCATAGCGGGCTGTGTCGCGCTGGTACATTACTATCTCGGCGTAGAGCATGTATGCCATGGCGGTGGTAACGCGTCCGGCCTCTTCGTCGGAAGCGCGGAAAGGCAGTGCGTTGAGAGCGATAGCTGCTTCGATATCACCTACCATATGCGCATAGAGTTCGTCGGCCGAAATCTGGGGCGATGTGTAGGGCATGGTGAGATTGCGTTCGTAGTAAGGCACACTGCCGTAGAACTTCCAAAGCCAGTTCGCGTAGAAGGCACGCAGCACACGCACCTGCGCGGTCCAGGAAGCGATGTCGGCGTCGGTTGCATCGTCGATGCCTCGCTCGATGTTCTCGAGAACGTCGTTGCAGCGCTTGATTCCGCTGAACGCTTCCACCCACAGGCTTGTGATTACCTTGAGAGGAGTGGCCGAATAGTTGGCCATCAGGTGCCAGTTCTGGTTGTCGGTGGCATTGGAGCCGCCCACCCAGAGGTCGTCGGCCATAATGTCGGACATGAGGGTGAAGGGCGCGTATTCGCCGCAGGCCCAGTCGGTCCACTGCAGAGGGTCGTAGGCGGCCACTACGGACTCTTCGAGGTGTTCTTTGGTGGAGAAGTATTCGTCGGATGGAGTCTGGGTGGGCGACTCTACTTCAAGGAACGAGTCGGTGCATGCACCCATTGCCAGCGCGGCCAGGCCGGCCCCCAGGAATCTATATATCTTGTTCATGGAATTGTCGTATTAAAGAATTAGAAGGAGAGGTTGCAGCCCACAGTCCACACGCGGGCCTGGGGATATACACCGTAGTCGATGCCCAGAGATGTGCCGCCGGAAGAGATTTCGGGGTCGAAGCCGTGGTACTTGGTCCAGGTCTTGAGGTTCTCGGCAGCCACGTAGACGCGGAATTTGGAAATGAATGCCTTGCGGGTAATCTTCTCGGGAAGAGTGTAACCCAGCTGGATGTTCTTCAGACGGAAGTAGCTACCGTCGTAGACCATCAGATCCGAGCTCTGCCAGTTGTATGGGTCGGCCTGCACGAAACGCGGCATGGTGTTGGAGGTTCCTTCGCCGGTCCAGCGGTTGAGCATGTAGGAGGGAAGGTTGGAGGCCAGTGCATCGATGCGGCGTGTGGCGTCGAAGATATCGTTGCCGGCAGCGCCCTGGAAGAAGATATAGAAGTCGAATCCACGCCATGTTGCGGTGAGGTTCACACCATATGTCCAGTCGGGCATGCCTTTACCGATTTTTGTGCGGTCGTTTTCATCGATGGTTCCGTTCTGATCGACGTCGACATAGCGCACGTCGCCGGGCACCAGCGAAGTTCCGTACTTGCTGTTATATGCGTTGGCTTCGGCAAGGTTCTGGATAATGCCATCGGTACGGTAGCCGTAGAAGTACGGGAAAGGCAGTCCGTTTTCGGCGCGGGTGATTGTGCCTGTGCCCTGGAAGCTGTCCAGATTGGCCCAGCCCTGGTCGTTGCCGTAGCTGATGAGTTTGTTCTTCAGCCAGGAAGCGTTGGCACCCAGACGGATACTGAGTTCGCCGAAGTTCTGGCGGTAGCCGAAGTCCATTTCCACACCGGAGTTGCGCATCTTGCCCACGTTGCCCACGGGGATGGCCTCGCCGACATACTGTGGCAGGGAGAGAGTCATGAGCATGCCGTCGGTATCCTTTACAAAGTAGTCGACCGAGAGAGTGAAGCGGTTGCTGAGGAAGCCGAGGTCGAGGCCTATGTCGGTCTGCCTGGATTCTTCCCAGCGGAGGTCGGGGTTGGGGAGCTGTGTGGGCTTGGTGCCTATTACCACCTGGCCTTCCTTGCCGAAGATGTAGTTGTTGCCGGAGGAGGCAAGAGCGATGTACTGGAAATCGCCTATGTTCTCGTTACCGTTCTTACCCCACGATGCGCGCAGCTTGGCGTTGTTGAGCCAGTTGGCTTTTCCGCGGAGGAAAGGCTCGTTCATGATGTTCCAGCCCACCGATACCGAGGGGAAAGTCGCCCAGTGGTTGTTGGAACCGAAGCGGCTGGAGCCGTCGCGGCGCAGAGTGGCCTGGAGCATGTAGCGCTCGGCGAAGTTGTAGCTCACACGGCCGAAGTAGGAGGCGAGCTTGTTCTTCACGGAGGGTGCGCCGCTGCTGGTCATGTCGCCGTTGGCGGCCTGGCCGGTGGAGGCGTCGATGTAGGGCCGGTTATAGTTGATGATATGATTTCGCGAACCGCCCACGTAGGAGCCGCTGCTCTGCTTGGCGGATGTGCCGAGGATTATGCTGAAGGAGTGCTCGCCGATGGTCTTGTCGTAGCTGAGCACATTTTCGAGCTGCCACACCAGACCTTCGTTCTTGCTGGACCACACACTGGAGAAAGTCTGGCCCTGGCCGTTGCGGAGGTAATATTTTGGATTGTAGCCGTCGTTGCCCCAGAAAGAGAGGTCGGCGCCGTAGCTGATACGGTATTTGATATTGTCCCAGATCTGAAGCTCGCCGATGAAGTTACCCACGAACTTGTGGCTGTGGCCTTTTTCGCCGGGGAGGCTCAGATTGGCAATCGGGTTGCTCATTTCCTGATAGTTGCCGAATGCGGTGGGAACCATAACGAGACGACCGTCGGGACCGTACATGGGCACATAGTCGGCCTGGCCTGCAAGGTAGCTGAGCTGATGAGCCTCTTCGGCACTGCCTTTCTCAAGATAGGGAGTCAGGATGGGACTCATGGAAAGCGCCGAACCCAGCGGTGAACCCCATGTGGAGTTGACCTCTATTCCGCGGCTTTTGATGCGGGCGTAGCTGAGGTTGGTGTTGACAGTGAATTTATTGAGCCATGTGCGTTCCTTGGAGGAGTCGAACACGGTAATGCCCAGGTTGCTGCGCATTGTAAGACGCTGATAGTTGGAACGGTCGAAGTTACCGCCCACGATACCTTCCTGGGTATAGTATCCCAGCGACATGAAGTAGTTCACGCGTTCGCTTCCGCCGGTGAGGCTGAACTGGTGGTTCATCACCGGAGCGTTGTCGTTGAACACCTCGTCCTGCCAGTCGGTGCCCACACCATAGGATGCGGGGTCGGCGAATGTGGGAGCGATGCCGGCGTTCACGGCACCCTCGTTCATCATCATGGCATACTGGCTTGCGTTGAGCATGTCGCGTTTCTTCGCCTTGGACTGCCAGCCGTAGCTGAAATCATAGCTCAGGCGGGGCTTCTGGTCGGAGCCCTGTCGGGTTGTCACCAGAATTACACCGTTGGCCGCGCGCGCACCGTAGACAGCACCCGAAGCAGCATCCTTGAGCACCTCTATGGAGGCGATATCGTTGGGATTAAGATAGTCGAGACCGCCTTCGATAGGCATGCCGTCCACTATATAAAGAGGATCGGAATTGTTGATTGTGCCTATACCGCGAACGCGCACACGGGCGGCAGCGCCGGGCTGCCCCGACGAGGAAGTCACAGTAACACCCGAGGCCAGGCCTTTGAGGGCGTTATCCATACGCAGGGGTGCGGTGGATTCCAGATCGGAACCGCTCACTTTGGAGATTGCCGCTGTTACCACGCTCTTTTTCTGAACACCGTAACCTACAACCACAACTTCGGAGAGGAGATTGTTGTCCTCGTCCATTGTCACTGTCATGCCGTTTACTGCCGGAAGCTCAACCGGCTTGTATCCGACATATGAAAACTGTAGAGTGGCATTCTCGGCCACCCTTATAACGAAATTACCGTCGATATCGGTAGTGGCACCGTTCTGATGTCCTTTTTCAACCACCGATACACCTATCAGCGGTTCGCCTTGAAGGTCTTTCACCGTGCCGGAAATCGATGTCTGTGCAATCGCCGCGGAAACACCCGCAAGAAGCAGAACAACGAAAACCGCCAGGTTTCGCACTGGGATTACCAAGTTTCTCATTGCTGTTTTAATGGATTAGATAAGGTTGATTCTGATTGCAAAATTAATTAACATTTGTACCGCCCACAACATCCGGTAATAGGGCTTGGTAAACATTCTAAAACTCTAATACGTTATTATTACTATCATTAACACAACCGTAGAGTAACAAAATGGTAAGGCATCCCGCCGACCGCTTTAAGCTCAGACGATGCCTTTCCAGGCCTTCCGGCGATGTCTTGGCCCTGCATACGAGGCTCTGCGTTTTGCCGCTCTCCGATTTTTTTGAGTAATTTCGCATTATGAAAACAAGAGTCTTTTTCCGTATTCTCGCAATAGCAATCCTTGCCGTCGCATCCTTTCATACGCTAAGGGCCGCCACATACACCCTGGAGAGCGTGCCTAATGTGCACCTTGCCGACACTGCCAGATTTGTAACCAACCCCGACGGAATCATCAGCACTGCCACCGAACGCTGGCTCGACCGAATCATGAGCCACATAAGACGCGCCACAACCGCCGAACCGGTGATAGTGGTTATCGATGACTTCGAAGGCGATGATATCGACGATTTCGCCACCGGACTCTTCGAATCATGGGGGCTTGGCAAGGAGGACATGGACAACGGACTATTGATTCTGGTAGCCAAAGACCGCAGGAAAGCGGTAATACGTCCCGGCTACGGACTCGAAGGCGTGCTCACCGACATGCGCTGCGGACAACTGCTCCGCGAACTGATGTTCCCGGCTTTCGCACGCGGCGACTATGACAACGGGCTGCTCAACGCCGCCACAGCCATAGAAAGCGTGCTCACCGATCCCGACGCCGCCGCCGAAATTTTCAGCAGCCAGGCCGATGCCGACAACCGGCGCCCGGGGCTCGACACCGACGGTGTGTTCTCTTTATATATACGTTGCGCCGCCTTTATGGGTGCCATCATGTTGCTGGTGCTGCTGTACATGCTGTGGCACACCCGCGGGCGCGGTCGCCACGAACGGTATGTCGCTCTCGTGCGCCTTAAACCGCTCTATCTCGCACTCACATTCATCGGCCTCGGCATTCCGCTGGCGGCATCGCTGCCACTGATTCTGTTGCTGCAGCACTGGCGGAACTCACCGCGCCGCTGCCAGCGTTGCGGAACAAAGATGAACAAACTCGACGAAGCCACCGACAACCTGTACCTGAACGCCGGACAGGACATCGAAGAACAGCTCGGGTCGGTGGACTACGACGTATGGCTTTGCTCCAAATGCGGCGAAACGGATATAGAACCGTATCTCAACCACTCGTCGGCCTATAAGCAATGTCCCCGCTGCGGCGTCCGTGCCTACGGACTGCGTGCCAAGCGCATTCTTGCGGAACCCACCACACGCAGCGAAGGCCGCGGTGTGCGCCAGATGCATTGCTTCGCCTGCGGATACGACCACGACGAACATTACACCATACCACGCAAAACCGACGACAGCGCCCTGCTTGCAGCCACAGCGATAGGCCTTGCCTCCGGCAGGCGCGGAGGAGGCTTCGGAGGAGGCAGTTTCGGCGGTGGTTTCGGAGGCGGCTCGACCGGCGGCGGCGGCGCAAGCGGCGGATGGTAATGCCATAATTTCATAACTTTCTTCGAGGAATTCATAAAGAACCCTAAAAACATCTTTATTCCGAATTCCAGTACATAAGGTTTGGCAAGCATTAGGTTTAAATCATTAAATTTGCGGCTCAAATCTCCCAAACCAATCATAGACAGATGAAGAAAGTTTTACTCCTCGGAGCAGGCCTCGCGCTTGCTCTTCCCCTTGCCGCACAGCCCGGAGCCGAGAAAGTGCTCGGAGCCGCCAAGAGTGGCGAGACACACATCATTGTCGCAGGCGGGGCACAGAAAGCCCTCGGCGCCGTCCGCACCATGAAACAGGCACCTGTGGCCACAGGCACAGCGGCAGTCACTCCCCGCTTCCAGGCTCCATCCTTGCATGCGAGCACCACTCTCCCCGAAGGCTTCTCGCTCATCGAGAGCTTCGAAGGCTGGGACGGACAGACCTCAGGCTGGCTGCCCGAAGGCTGGACTCTGCGCAGCGAAGGCTCTCCCGAACTCACCGACCTGGAAAGCTGGGGAATCAGCGGAAGCAACGCCACCTTCGGCATCTCCGCTCCAGAAGGCCAGTATATGATGGGTATCAGCTTCGCCACCAACGAACAGGACGAATGGCTCGAGACTCCTACTATCGAGATTGCTCCTAACTATGAACTAAAGTTCAGCGCCTTCATTGATCCCTCATTCCTGTTCTGCCTCGACAATGTAGACTGGGACAACATGGCGTTCATCGGCGAGCCAACCATCGCCGCCACGCTCAAAGTAATGGTTCAGCCCGAGGGCGGACAGTGGACCGAACTGTGGGATGCCGTGACTCCATACCTCAACATGGGGCTTGACGAGCTCCTGTACAACCATCCCGCGGCCTGGCGCAACTACACAATCTCTCTCTCCGAATATGCCGGCAAAAAGGTCAAGCTGGCATTCCGCTATGTAGGCATCGACGGCAACACCATGTACCTCGACGCCACCAGTGTGGGTCTGCCCGCTCTTGACGAACTACACTACTCCGGTCCCATCTCTACCCTCTATTTCGGCTACGGATCCGCTCCCGGCTGGGACGCTCTCAACCTGCCGCTGGCTCTCTATCCCGTGTTCGCACCCATAACCTGGACAAACGACTCTCCCTACAGCAATGCAACATACTCGTGGAGCTACTGCGACCCCGCCTCCGGAGCCTGGACAGAAAGTACCGACGAAGAACTCACCGTAACCTATGTCCCTGACTACTCTACTGAATCCTCCACCCGCAACAACCTCTTCTACCCTCCCATCCTCAACGGCAGCAAGGAAGGCGCCACTCCCGGCGAATACCAGGCCCCCTACCAGTACTTCCAGGCCGGCGGAAAGGCTGAGATAATGCTCTCCGACGGACTATGGAACGGCGGCCTGCTGCCTTTCGAACAAAACTCCGACGAAATCACCTTCCTCAGCGCCGAAGCCGATTTCGGAGAACTGTCCACCCCCATCACCGGCTACGACAAGAACACCGACAAGTTCTGGTATTCACAGACCTTCCCAGGAGAGACCAACCCCGCCTACGATGCCTATGTAGACGGTATCCTAAACTTTGTGTATCCGACCGACGTTCCTCTGGTTGTGGAAGGTGCCAATGTGCTTGCCCGCGGCCTTGTATCCGACGACGCCCTTCTGACTCTGACTATCTATCCCCTGACCGAGGAATATATGCCGATAATGGACTCCCCTCTGGCCACTGCCACATGCTCCGGGGCACAGATGGTGAAATACAACCCCGTAGAATTCTCTCTCGACTTCATCACCGTACCATTCAAGTTCGACACCCCGGCCGTACTCGACAACAGCGTACCAGGCTATATCGTACTGCTTACCGGCTTCCACTCCGACAAAGTCGAGTACTTCGCGCCCATGCAGTCGCTCAAACCCCACGAAACCCTCTGTCACGGCTATCTGTACAAGAAAATCAAATACGACAGCGATGAATATCGTGCAAGCTTCTCCCCGCTTGCCAACATCACCGGCCCCGAGGGACCCTGCTACAATGCATTCTGCATCAACCTCGACGCCTCATACGGCTGGCTGCGCACAGAAACCGAGGAAGCCGACCTCACCTCCGGCAAGCCCGTGCAGATCGCTCTCGACAGCTACCGCCCGGGCGAAGAGCTCTCCTTCAGCGGCCACGACGGCATAACCGCCACCGCCACCGGCCGCTACGGCGAGACCGTGCTCTCCATCGCCCCCAAAGGCGAGACCGTAGCCAACGGCACTCTCGTGGTTTCAGCTCCCGGCCATAAACTGGAAATCCGCATCAAGGGCGACAACGCCGGTGTTGAATCCATAGTTACCCCCGGTGCTGAAATCGAAGGCGTGTACACTCTCGCAGGCGTACGGCTCGCCGGACCCGAAGGCCTCGACAGCGGCGTGTACATCGTCCGCTATACCGACGGCACCGCCCGTAAGATTCAGGTCAAATAACACCGCCCCCACCAAACAACATGTATCGCCCCTTGCCGCAACCTCCGGCAAGGGGCGATTTCATGTTACGGCCACCCTTACCGCCCACGACCGCTTGAGCATTGATTTATTGAAGGAAACGACACTCCGATGCCTACCGTTCGGAATTTTCTACTTACCTTTGCGCAGCCAAACCTCCTGCCGGCGCCCCGGCGCCAGAAATACTATGAAAAAACCAATCACAACCTTGATATTGCTCATATGCGCCTCAATAGCCGCCGCGCAGATATCGCAAGCGAACCTGGCCTTGCTTGACAGCCTCGACACAGCACTTGAACAATCCGGGCAATACGAAGCCGCAAAAGCCGCGCAACTTGAAAGAGCAACCCGGCATGCCGCGGCAATAACAGAACCGGAAGAAAAATTCTGGGCCATACGTAACATCCTGCTGGATTATTCCTACTACGACTCCGATTCGGCCCTTGTGTACTCATGCCGCGCCATCGACCTTGCCGACAGACTCGGACGCAACGACTGGAAAACCGACATGATGATACAGCGTGCATATGTGCTTTCCGCCACAGGCCTGCTGTCCGAAGCATGGCAATGCCTGAGCGATATCGACATGGCCACTCTACCTCCCCGCCAGTTCCTGCAATGCGCGGAAACGAAACTGTTTATCCAGACGCATTCCGACCTCTACATGGGCGCTACATCGGAAATAATGCAGTACACCCAGGCTACCGACAGCCTGCTTGGCCTGTACTGCAAAGGGATGCCCCAGGACGACCCCGATTACTACTGGATAACAGGCTGGCGATCGCTGCACCACCCCGACAGCGCCCGCGCCAAGATTCCACAGCTGGAGCGCTTTCTGGAAAACTCGCAATACAATACCCGCCAGGATGCCAAACTGGCCTGGCTGCTCGGCGCCATGTACAAAGCCACAGGCGAGCAGGAGCTATGGCTGCGCAACCTCATACTGTCGGCTATTGCCGACGCCCGCTCGTCGGTAAAGGAAATAGCTTCGCTGGAAGAACTGGCCGAACACATGTACGATGTAGGCGACCTCGACCATGCCAACACATACATCAACGCAGCCATACGCTGCGCCAACGACTACAAGAGCCGTATCCGTGTAGGCAGGCTGGCTGAACTTCAGTTCAGGATTTCCGAGGCCTATCAAAAACAATCGCAGGCGCAGCAACGCCAGATCAACCGCTATCTCGCAGGGCTGATTGTCATTCTTCTGCTTCTCACGGCGACATTAGGGGTTATCATGTCGCAAGTGGTGAGAATCCGCCGCCGCGAGAGGCAGCTGGCCATCGCCCGCGACGACCTCAGCAAGCGTGTCGACGAACTGCAGGATGCCCGCGAACAACTCCAAGCCGCCAACCGAAGCCTCTCCCTCCTGTATGCAGAATCCAAAGAGAACGCCCAGGAGATAGCCCGTACCACAGAGGACAAGGAACGCTATATCGCCGATGTATTCGCCATATGCTCGGGATATATCGACAAACTCGACGAATTCCGGAAAAAAGTGAACCGCCTGATAATTGCAGGCCGTTTCGACGAGGTGCACAGCCTGACCAAGTCTCCCGAGCTCAGCCACAGCGAGCTAAAGGAACTCTATTCCATCTTCGACAGAATTTTCCTGCAGATCTATCCCGACTTCGTGGCTGATTTCAACACCCTTCTCCTGCCCGAGTGGCAGATAGAACCCCGAAAGGGCGAAAGCCTCAACACCGAGCTGCGCATCTATGCCCTTGTGCGCCTCGGCCTCAACGACAGCGTAAAAATAGCACGCTTCCTGCACTGTTCGGTGCAGACCGTCTACAACACCAGACAACGCACACGCAACAAATCAGCCGTTCCGCACAAGGAATTCGCACAGCGAGTGCAAAATCTCGGCAAACCTGCGATATAATATTCCATTGCAGCGCGACGGTTGGCAGATTTGTAAAAAAATGCTAACTTTGCGGCCGGTTTGCAAGCGGAGCCTCAGGCCCGCACCATTGTATTTTAAGGTTCCCAATCCTATGTCACTGACCGCCAACCAATCGGCAGCACCATTGCGCAAAGCTGCCTCGCTAATCGACTTCCGGCCCAAAATCATGGGCTGCCTGCGCAACTACAACGCATCCCGTCTGAAATCCGACCTCATCGCCGGCGTGGTGGTGGGCATTGTCGCACTACCTCTTGCCATCGCCTTCGGCATAGCCAGCGGAGTCAGTCCCACCATAGGCCTCATAACCGCCATCATAGGCGGATTCATGGTTTCGTTCTTCGGGGGCAATTCCGTGCAGATAGGCGGCCCCACAGGCGCTTTCATAGTGATTGTGTACGGCATAATCGCCCAGTTCGGGCTTCAGGGTCTTGCGATAGCCACATTCATGGCAGGCCTCATTCTGGTGCTTATGGGCATCTTCAGGCTTGGCACTGTTATCAAATTCATCCCCTACCCTGTCGTTGTGGGTTTCACCGCAGGTATAGCGCTCACCATATTTTCCACCCAGGTCAACGACTTTCTGGGGCTTGGCCTGCGTGAGATTCCCGCATCCTTCATTCCCAAATGGGGCATGTACCTCACCAACCTGAGCGCCATCTCCCTGCCAACTGTAGCCACGGCACTTGTATCGCTGGCCATCATCATCGCCACTCCGCGCATTTCCAAAAAGCTGCCCGGCGCACTGATAGCCATAATCGCGGTCACCGCCCTCGCCTGGCTGCTGGGCGAACTGTTCCCATGGTACTCGGTAGAGACCATCGGCGACCGCTTCGGCACCATGAGCACCGACATTCCAGCACCACACGGCTTTGTTCTGGACATGGCGACAGTGAACATGCTGCTGCCTTCGGCATTCACCATAGCAGTGCTCGGAGCCATCGAAAGCCTGCTTTCGGCAACCGTTGCCGACGGCGTCACCGGCTCGCGAACCAACAGCAACACCGAGCTGATAGGCCAGGGAATAGCCAACATAACCGTTCCGTTCTTCGGCGGCATACCCGTGACAGGAGCCATAGCCCGCACCATGACCAACATCTCAAACGGCGGCCGCACACCCGTGGCCGGCATCGTGCACGCGCTGGTGCTTATGCTGATTTTCCTGTTCGCCATGCCTCTTATCAACTACGTGCCTCTGGCTACACTGTCGGCAGTGCTTATGGTGGTTGCATACAACATGAGCGGCTGGCGTACTGTCCGCGCGATATTCCACTCTCCACGCAGCGACACATCCGTGCTGGTGGTCACTTTTCTGCTCACTGTGATTTTCGACCTCACCATCGCAATTGAAATCGGCCTGCTGCTGGCAATAGTGCTGTTCCTGCGCCGCGTGATGGAAAACACCCAGATAAAAGTGTACTCCGACCAGCTTGATGTGGCAGAGGACACCGATCTCGACCTCGACAAGCATGAGGTTCTCAACGTGGCTCCCGGCGTTTCGGTGTATGAGATCGACGGCCCGTTCTTCTTCGGCGTCGCCACCAAGTTCGACGAGATAATGCGCTCCGCGATGGCAAGCAAACCGCTGGTACGCATCATCAGAATGCGCAAAGTGGCCTTTATCGATGCCACCGCCATCCACAACCTCGAAATCCTTATAAAGTCGTCGCACAACGAGGGCATACATGTTGTCCTTTCGGGCGTGCGGCAGAATGTACGCGAGTCGCTTGAGCATGCCGGCATCGACAAACTTATCGGCTCGGATCATATCTGCGACCACATTAGCGGCGCCGTGAGCATGGCTAACCGGCTTGCCGACACAATTAACGCAGCCAAAGCCTGAGGAGCTTCGAAAACGAAGCCAAAACTTTGACATACCGGCAAAAGGAGCTACATTTGCCCTATAAAACACCGCAAATGGATACCTCCAGTTCACAAGGGCGCCTGCCGCTGGGCATAGGCCTGATGCTTCTGGCTTCGGCCGTAGGCATTATGGCCGGCTTCGGCTCGTGGATAATAAAAGTGTCCATCGGCCATATGGCATCGCTGTTCCTTTCATGGATGCGCGACGACGGCGGCATCAACTGGTATATCGGCGCGTTGCCTTTCGCCGGCATCTTTCTGGCAGTGGCCTACCAGCGGTTTGTGGTGCATGCATCGCTGGAGCACGGCTCCGACCAGGTACGCCGCGACCTTCAGGAACGCCGGTTCTACATGCGTCGCGGCCTTTGCTACCAGCCTTTCATAGCCAGCATCCTCACTCTCGGCTTCGGCGGCTCGGCCGGAGCCGAAGGGCCATGTGCCACGGTAGGTGCGGCCCTGGGCAGCAACCTTTCGCGCAAGCTGGGCATGGCTCCGGAGATAGTGCGGGTGATGATGGGATGCGGCGCCGGCGCTGGCATCGCCGGCATATTCAAGGCACCGGTGGCGGGCATGATGTTCACCCTCGAGGTCATGAAAGTGCGCATAGGCACCATGTCGGTGATGGCTCTAACTCTCGCCTCGCTCTGCGGCGCACTCACATGCTATGCGCTAACAGGCTTCAGCTTCGACATACGCTTCATGCCATCGGCGTTCTTCGACTGGCGCACCTCGGGATGGGTTATAGCCTTGGGCGTTTTCTGCGGCCTGTATTCGGTGTATTACAACCGCGTGGCGGCCATGCTGGGAAAGTTTTTCAACCGCATAGGCAATGTATGGCTCCGCGCGGCGGCAGGTTCCGCCATGGCAGGAATCGCACTGTTGCTGTTCCCGTGCATGTACGGCGAAGGCTACGGCACCATCACCGCGCTTGTGAACGGCAACGACGCCGGCATTCTTGCCGGCAGCCTCTGGACCGGCCACGATGGCGATGTATGGCTGCTTGTATCGCTTGCCTCGGCCATCATGCTCCTTAAAGTATTCGCCACCATAGCCAGCAACAGCAGCGGCGGCGTCGCCGGCGACTTCGCACCTACCGTATTCGCCGGTGCGTTCGCGGGATTCGTGTTCGCCCGCTGCGTGTCGGCACTGTTCGGCGTGGAACTTCCCGTGGGGCTTTTCTGTCTCTACGGCGCCGCCGGTGCATTCGCCGGCATTATCCACGCTCCGCTGATGGCCATATTCCTCGCCGCGGAGATTGTAGGCAACGGCTACGGCTTTATTCTTCCGCTTGCCATGGTGTCGCTCACGAGCTATCTGGTGATGAAGCTTCTAACTCCCGCAAGCCGCTACGCCGGCGCCGACCACGACGACCTGGCGGCACTGCTGGGCACTCCGCCCATTCCCATGTACAACGACAAGGACAATAATAAACGGCCCGGCAGCCGGTAGTCCGGCAGCCGGGTCGCTGAAGGCGTTTCCGCCGCTGCGTTACCGTTCGTTCTCCGGGGCGATGAGCTTATAGCCTTTGCCGTGGATATTGATGATTTCGATAGCGGGGTCTTCCTTGAGATGCTTGCGCAGTTTGGTGATGTACACGTCCATTGAGCGGGCGTTGAAATAGTTGTCGTCGATCCAGATTGTCTTCAGCGCATAGTTGCGTTCGAGAATTTCGTTCACGTGTGCGCACAGGAGGCTCAGCAGCTCGCTTTCCTTGGTGGTGAGTTTGGTGATTTTGTCACCGATAATCAGAGTCTGCTTCTGGGTGTCGAAGGTGAATTTGCCGATTTTGTACATCGTTATCTCCTTGCCGCGTTTTCCTTTCACGCGACGGAGAATGGCTTCGATACGGAACACGAGCTCTTCCATCGAGAACGGTTTGGTGATGTAGTCGTCGGCGCCGATTTTGAAGCCTTCGAAGATATCGTCTTTAAGGGATTTGGCGGTAAGGAATACAATGGGTATCTCGGAGTTCACGTTGCGGATTTCCGAGGCGAGCGTGAAACCGTCCTTCTTCGGCATCATGACATCAAGGACGCAGATGTCGTATTTTCCTTTAAGGAAAGCCTTGTATCCGCTTTCACCGTCGACGAAGAGGTCGGCGTTGTAGCCTTTTGCCTGAAGGTACTCGCGCAGAAGCATGCCGAGGTTCTCGTCGTCTTCGCACAGGAGGATTCTCATGCGGTCTTCCATAGTTTTCAGTTTTTAGAGAGTGGGAGTATGATTATAAATTTTGTTCCTACATTGATTTCGCTTTCCACATTGATGGTGCCGCCGAGTTCGTCGACCATCTTGCGGACGTAAGCCAGTCCGAGGCCGAATCCTTTCACGTCGTGGCGGTTGCCGGTGTTCACGCGATAGAATTTCTCGAATATCTTCTTGAGGTCGTCGCGGCGGATGCCTATGCCGTTGTCGGCCACGGTGACTTCGAGGCTGTCCTCGCCGATATCGCGCGAGTTGACCTGCAGGCGCAGGGGGCGTTCCTGCGAGCGGTACTTGACTGCGTTGTCCAGAAGATTGAATATCACATTCGTGAAATGCATCTCGTCGACTTCCACGATAGCGTTCATGGCATCGAGATTTGCCTCGATGGAACCGCCGTACTTCTCGACCTTGAGCTTGAAGGTGTTCACGATATTGAATATGGCGGCATTGGCATCGACATCCTCGATTTTCAGCGACGAGCGTCCGCGGTCGAACATCGACATCTGGAGCACCTTCTCCACCTGGAAACGCAGGCGTTTTGTCTCATCGTTTATCACGGTGGATATCTGCTGGAGCATGGTGGGACTCTTGCGCACGCTCTGGTCGTTGAGCATCTGTGCCGCCAGGCTTATGGAGGATATGGGCGTTTTGAATTCGTGTGTCATGTTGTTGATGAAATCGTTCTTCATCTCGGTCAGTTTCTTCTGCCTGAAGGCCACGATAATGGTGTAGACGAATATTATCAACAGAATGAATGTGAAGGCGAACGCCGGCACCATGAAGGATATTGATGAGAATATATAGTCCTGCTTGGTGGGAAAATACACTTTTAGGTAGTTGGCCGGGCCGTTGCTGTCGTTGGGGAACAGCGTCTGCACGAACATGTTGCCGCGGTCGCTCGGGATGGCAAGAAAACCGGGACTCTTGTATAGTATGGTTCCGGCATAGTTGGCCACGGCGAATTCGAACGGGACATTAAGTCCCAGTGTGTCGAGTTCGCTGCGCAGATATCGGGCCACGGTTGCCGAGTCGGCACGCTCGGAGACAGGCCTTGTCGATGCCTTGGTGATTATATTCAGAATCACGTCGTCAAGGAGTCCCCGCTGGTACAGATACCGGTTCCTGTATGCTTCCTGGGCACTCAGGTAGTGTGCCGACAAGCCACCTCCGGCACGCCTGAGCTGGGTTATCTCGCTTACGTTGCCCTTTATTGTCAGGTCGGCTTCGAGCCCTGTCGATGTTGTGAAGGAATACTTCACGCCTTCCTGGCGGGGCATTGTCTCGCCCAGCAGCTGCTCCGAGAGCGACGAAGCCTGCACCTGCGCCACTTCTTCCTGCAGGTAATGGCGTGTCTCGTCCTGCTCCAGACGCATCGACACAGCCACAAGGCTTTGCCGGACGCCCTGGGCGAATTGCTCATACCGTATCTGCACGATATTTCGCATGTAGAATATCTGAATACAGAGAAGCCCGACGAAGGCAATCGCCATCACCACGGCCAGAATCCATATTGTAGATTTTTTCATTGGAGAGAGTTCTCTTTAACCTATGTTTTGTTAACAATTAACTTATCTGAAATGTTGACGCGAGCCGGTGAAAATACGCTATGTGTAAACGAAACCGCAGCTTTAACATTTGCGCCCAAAATTAACAAACATATGTGAATTTGAAATATGCAGCGACGTTAAACTTCCTTAAGTCAGCGAAAAAGCACCATGACAGCGCTCGGGATGCGCTCGCCAATGCCATAGAGTGATACAAACAACGCATTGTCTTATGCATTAACAATTGTCAAAACCCACCCCAGGATGAACCTTGGATGAGTCTGGACGTTTATCTAATAGAATTTCAAATAACAAAAACGACACAATGAATTACAACCAACCCGAACTACCCTATGCAATCGATGCCCTGGAGCCTGCCATAAGCGCCCGCACCATCGAATTCCATTACGGAAAGCACGAGAAAGCATATATCGACAACCTCAACCGCCTGATCAAGGGCACAGAATTCGAGGATATGGAACTCGAAGAGGTGATAGCACATGCCAAAGGCCCGCTGTTCAACAACGCGTCCCAGGCATGGAACCATATATTCTACTTCTTCTCGTTCTCTCCCGAAGGACGCCGCGAACCCCAAGGCGATCTGCGCAAGGCAATCGACCGCGACTTCGGTTCGTTCGAAAAGTTCAAGGAAGCATTTGTCGATGCAGGCGTGGGCCTGTTCGGCTCGGGATGGGTATGGCTCTCCCGCGACCAGCAAGGCAAACTACTCATAACCCAGGGGCCTAACGCCGGCAATCCCATCACGGAAGGCCTTACTCCGCTGCTCACATTCGATGTCTGGGAGCACGCCTACTATCTGGACTACCAGAACCGCCGTGCCGACGCTCTTCGCCAGCTGTGGGACATTGTCGACTGGGAAGTGGTGGAGAACAGATACTGAAAATATACAGGCACCTGTGGTTCATCGACCGTAGCCGACAGAAGCACTTTAAATTATAGCATAATGTGATGAATGGAAAGGGAGGTACTCGTGAGAGCACCTCTTTTTCTTTTGTCACATATTGCAATCAGGAATCAGCCGCAAATAAACAATCAGTCGCAGCCTTCTCTTTTCATCCGGCGATAGGCGGCGGCCATCCTTGTGTGGTATCCGCGCTTGGCATATCCCGGACCGTTGTAGAGCTTGGCGAAAGAAGCCCAGTTTTTTGTGCGCAGATGCTTGACCATGCCGGTGTTGCGGATAAAATTTGCGAACAAAAGGAGCTGGTCGTACTCCGATGTTGACATACGGCGCACAAAGTCGTCAAGGTCGGATGCTCCGGCAAGCCTCCAGTTGAAACCTCCAATCTGGAACATGCCCCAGAAAGTGGCTTCGACAGCTGCCACCGAATCGATTTGTCTGGCTGCGTCGAACCTTGCCCTATGGGCAGCCTGATGGGAGCCGTACCGCCTTATATTGAGGGGAGAGAACAGTTGAGGATAATCGGAGCGGTATCTGCCGAGGTTGATTCCGCGGCGTGCGGCGAGGCGGCGGAACTGCGACAGGTCGAAGTTGATCAACGGCTGACCGTCGGAATGGAAACCTACATGTGTGGCTCCGGTTTCAATTTCCACAACGGCACGCAGAGCTTCTGTTTCCACTCCAAGACTGTCGGCCATTTCTTTATAGTCGTCGGAGGTGAGCGGCCCGCAGTGCGGCAGCTTTATCGCCGGAATGAATGCCGAGAACAGCGTGTCGCCGTCGACAATATAGAACGAAGGCTCTTCCTGCCCGAACATCAGCGGTACGCTGTCGTTGGCATGCTTCGCCGAGCCGCAAGATGTCTCCGCCATCCCGACTGCAAGTGTCAGGATGGCGGAAACCGCGGTAACTTTGGCAGGCGCGGGCCTACGGATCATTCTTTGGCCACTTTTTCGAGCGTACGGGTGAGCTGCCCCCAGAAACGTTCCACAGCCGGAATGTGCATGCGCTCGCTGGGCGAATGCACGTCGCGCAGCGTAGGACCGAACGACACCATGTCGAGATGGGGATATTTTGCACGGAAGAGGCCGCATTCAAGACCGGCGTGGATGGCTTTGATTGCGGGTTTCACTCCGTAGAGTTCCTCGTATGCATCGGAAGCTATACGCATTATGCGGCTGTTCATGTCGGGAGCCCATCCGGGATATCCGTCGCCGTGTGTCACTTCTGCTCCGGCAAGACGGAAGAGAGCCTCCACCTGGCGGGCGATATCCCATTTGCGGCTTTCCACACTGGAACGCTGAGAGGTGGTGACCAGCACCTTGCTGTCGGGAAGCATTTTCACAGACGCGAGGTTGGTGGATGTCTCCACAAGTCCTTCGAGGTCGCGGCTCATCGAAACCACACCGTGGGGAGCGCTGTAGAGCGCTTCGAGCAGGCGCATTGTGGTGTCAAGGTCGATTGCATATTCGGGGCGTTCCTCGGTGGAGAGTTCGAAGTGGAGAGTGGGTTCGATGCCCTTGTACTCTACCTCGATATCGGCTACGAACTTGTTGAAAGCCACGCGGACGGATTCCTTGCGTGCGGTATCCACACCGAACACGGCATGTGCGGCGCGGGGAATGGCATTGCGGAGGTTGCCTCCGTCGATTTCGGCCAGCGACACTTCGTGCTCGAGGCTGAGAGTGTAGAGGAACCTGGCCAGCAGTTTGTTGGCATTGGCACGGCCGAGGTGGATATCGCCTCCGGAGTGTCCTCCGAGGCCGCCGCTGATTTCAAGACGGAAGAAATGGAAATCGGTGGGGGCGAAGGAGCGTTTGTAGTTGAATGTGCAGGTGGTGTCCACACCGCCGGCGCATCCCACGAATATCTCGGCATCGTCTTCGGAATCGAGGTTCAGCAGTATGGAACCTTCGATCATTCCTTCTCCGAGGTTGTTGGCGCCGGTGAGGCCTGTCTCTTCGTCGACGGTGAAGAGCGCTTCGAGAGGGCCATGCACCAGATCCTTGTCGATTAGCGCGGCCAGCGAGGCTGCCATGCCTATGCCGTTGTCGGCACCGAGAGTCGTGCCGTCGGCGCGGAGCCATTCGCCGTCGATGATTGTGCGGATGGGCTGGGTGTTGAAGTCGAAGTTCTTGTCGTTGCTTTCGCATACCATATCCATATGCGACTGCATCACCACCATGGGAGCGTTTTCGCAACCGGGAGTCGCAGGCACAGTCATCGCCACGTTGCCTACTGCGTCGGTGCGGACGGCGATATTGTGCTCGGCGGCGAAGTCGAGCAGGTACTGGCGGATTTTTTCTTCCTTTTTGGAAGGACGTGGCACCTGGTTGATCTGGTCGAAAATCGAGAACACCAGAGCCGGCTTGAGGTCTTTGATAGTCATGGCTGGGCCTGAAGGGGCTATTGTGGCAGACTCTGCGTTATGGTGCTGGCTGCACCGTTGGGCGGGCTGCCTGGTTATAAAAAAAATTGTGCCGTGTGAAAGAATGTCAAATTCAACCTTCCACGACCCCTAAATTACAAAATAAATCCGACCCGTACCAAACCAATGGCTTACTTTTTCTATATTTGCAGCGTCAAACGCTCAAAAACGGCAATGAAAGTAGTAATTCTGGCCATAATAATTGTTGCGATATGCTTCTTACTTCTTGGCGTGAAAGTGCTTTTTGTACGCGGCGGGCGTTTTCCATCCGGGCATACCCATTCGGCCGCTTTCCGCAGCCGCGGAATAGGATGCGCACATGGAACCGACGCAGAACCTGAAAAACCGAAAAAGTCACATTAATACCATCATATATTAGATGAAACGAACAAGCCTCGCCGTAAAGAGCATCCTCGCCAGCGCCCTTGTAGCGCTTGTCGCTTCGTGCGGCGACAAAGCTAACACCCCGGCACCAGCAGCCGCCCCTGTCGAAGAGGCTCCTGCAGGCTGCCGCATAGCCTATTTCGATGCCGATTCAGTTATGCGTGCCTACGTTCTCGCCCAGCAGCTCACTGAAGAAGGCCAGCGCATGATGAACCGCCTGCAACAGCAAGGCGCACAGAAACAGCGCGAACTCGAAGCAAAGGCTCAGAACATAGAGAACAAACGCCAGAACAACATCTACCTTTCGGACGCATCGTTCCAGAACGATGTGATGGCACTACAGCGCGCCCAGGAAGAAGCCGAACGCAGCCTTGGCGCACAGCAGGCCCAGCTGCAGGCAGCCATGGCCGCCAGCCAGCAGCGTCTCAATGACTCGGTGATGAACTGCGTGCGCGACCTCAATGCCGTTATGGGCTACGATGCAATCCTGTTCCGTGAATCGGGTGTTTACTTCAACCCCGAACTCGATGTGACCGACATTATCATCACCGCCCTCAACGCCCGCATGAGCGACAGCAGCACCCAGGCCGCAAACTGACAACCACCATTCATATCATCCACCTACGGAAGCCGCCGCATATGCGGTGGCTTCCGATGTATATTATATAAGAGGATGTTCTCTGAATACAAGGTACTCACCGTAGGTCCGGCGCTGGGCGACCGAGGCGGAATATCATCGGTTCTGTCGGCCTATCGCCGCAATTTTCCCGACTTTGCCTTCGCCGCCACCAACTCGCGCCACGGCACCATAGCAGGTGCTTTCGTGCTTGCATGGCTGCTGGTGCGCCTGCCTTTCTTCCGGCTGTCGGGATACCGCATACTGCATGCCCACAGCGCTGCCGGAAAGTCGTTCGTGCGCAAGCGCATCATCCTTGCATGGGCACGCGCTCTGGGCTACCGTACTGTTTTTCACATCCACAGCGGCTATTTCGCCGGCTATGCCCGCAAAGAGGGGCTGGAAAAGATCGGAGCAATCCTGAGAAACTACGATGCCGTGGCCGCACTGTCGCCGGCGATGGCAGACGGCATAAGCACAAGCCTCGGTTGCGCGACCGTCGACGTTATCCCCAACATCGTTGAGGCCCCTGATACACCTCCTGCAAAACAGAACAGCAACGGGCCTCTGCAACTGATATTCCTTGGCAAAATATGCCGCGACAAAGGGATTTTCGACCTTCTGGAAACGCTTTCAGCCGGCCGCGGCCGCTACAGCGGACGCCTTGTGCTCAACGTTGGCGGAGCCGGCGACGATGCCCTTTTCGATGCGGAGACAGAGCGTCTGGGACTTGGCTCCATGGTCCGGAAACTCGGCTGGATAGGCAGTGAAGCCAAACGGCGACTGCTTCAGGAAGGCGGAGTAATGGTTCTGCCCTCATATGTGGAAGGCATGCCCATAACCCTGCTCGAAGCCGGAGCCTACGCACTGCCCTCGATTGCCTCGCGCGCAGGTGCAATAACCGAGCTGATTGAAGACAACGCAAACGGAATTCTGATTGACGCCGGCGACCGCCAGGCCCTTGCCGCCGCCATTGACCGCTATCTTTCCGACCCTGCACTCCGCCGTCGCCATGGCGACGAAGCCCGTCGACGCATCGAGTCGCATCTTCCGCACGGTGTGGCCAAGGCATTGGAAAACATTTACCGACGGCTCTGACCGCTTGCTTTAACATATATTGGCAAAAAGCCTCTAAACTATCGGCTGTCCGCGTTGTCTGATAGTTGTAAGCATTTACCGGATGTCCGGTTCGCAACCAATACAACCATCTAACAGAACAGCATGAAAAAATTTATCCTCGCCACTCTCGTGGCCGCCGGTTTCGGACTCACCGGCATAGCTCAGAATCCCGCCACCACCAACTGCGCAACACCTGACTGCAAAAACACGCAGTGCGCGCCCGCCAACTGCAATACCGTATGCAACGGCCAGCCGTGCGCGAATGTGCGCGAATGCCCCGCATTCGCCGGCATCGAACTCACCGAGCAGCAGCAGACCGCCATCAACAATCTGCGCAACGAATGCCGCCAGCAGACACGCCAGAACCGCGAAGCCCGCACCTGCCAGAACAACGACAACCGCCGCGACTTCCTCAACCGCGTAAAAACCATCCTCACCCCCGAGCAGTATATACAGTTTCTGGAAAACCATTTCCTGAACAATAACCGCCGCGGCCAGGGTGCCGGCTTCCGCAACGGCCGTGTCGCCGCCGGCCGCCATCAACGCCAGGGGCAAAGGTGCCAGACAACTCCCGCATGCGTGACCCAGCCTGCCACTCCAGCCCAATAACCGTTCATTAACCACAACAACACAACGGGCTTGCCGCTTTTGCGGCAAGCCCGTTGTGTTGTATCATACCACTAC